>NZ_JBHXSU010000005.1:107189-561761 GCF_042715345.1 Streptomyces sp. NPDC058697 | reverse complement strand
GAGCCCCCGTGCTCCCCCCCCCCGCGGCCGTCGGGGGGCGCGCGGGCCTGCAACAGGGGCACGCCGGGGCCCACTACCACCCCCGCCCCCCCCCGCTTCTGTGTGTCGGACAGATTTCGTGCCGCCCGTTCCTTTTGCCAAGGATTAACCCGCACCTCTTGACGGCCCCTTGGCGGCGTTCTCACTATGTTCCTCATCGCGCAACCCATAGTGCATTGCGCAACAGCAGAGGAGCTTGGTCGTGCCACACGAGGTCCGTGCCGTAGTCGCTGTGAAGAAGGGCGCACCCGTCGAGGTGCAGACGATCGTCGTTCCCGACCCGGGTCCGGGCGAGGTGCTCGTCTCCGTGCAGGCCTGCGGGGTCTGCCACACGGATCTGCACTATCGGGAGGGCGCGATCAACGACGACTTCCCGTTCCTGCTGGGCCATGAGGCGGCGGGCACGATCGAGGCGATCGGCGAGGGCGTGACCGACCTCGAGACCGGCGACTACGTGGTCCTGGCCTGGCGCGCACCCTGCGGTTCCTGTCGCTCCTGTCGCCGCGGCCGTCCCTGGTACTGCTTCGACTCGCGCAACGCCACCCAGCCGATGACCCTCCTGGACGGCACCCCGCTCAGCAACGCCCTCGGTATCGGCGCCTTCGCCGAGAAGACCCTGGTCGCGGCCGGACAGGCGGTGAAGATCGACCCGGCGGCCCGGCCCGAGGCCGCGGGCCTGATCGGCTGCGGAGTGATGGCCGGCTACGGAGCGGCCGTCAACACCGGCAACGTCGGCCGCGGTGACACGGTCGCCGTCATCGGCTGCGGCGGCGTCGGCAACGCGGCCATCGCGGGCGCCTGCCTCAACGGCGCCATGAAGGTCATCGCCGTCGACATCGACGACAAGAAGCTCGACCAGGCGGAGAGGTTCGGCGCCACCCACACGGTCAACTCCCGTGGCACCGACCCGGTCGAAGCCGTACGCGCACTCACCGACGGACACGGCGTCGACATCGCGATCGACGCGGTGGGCCGCCCCGAGACCTTCAAACAGGCCTTCTACATGCGCGATCACGCCGGCCTGCTGGTCCAGGTCGGCGTCCCCTCCCCCGACATGAAGATCGACCTCCCGCTGATCGACGTCTTCTCCCGCGGCGGCGCGATCAAGTCCTCCTGGTACGGCGACTGCCTGCCGAGCCGCGACTTCCCGTTCCTCATCGACCAGTACCTGTACGGACTGCTGGACCTCAACGCCTTCGTCACCGAGACCATCGCGCTCGACCAGGTCGAGGAGGCCTTCGCCAAGATGCACCGCGGCGAGGTGCTGCGCTCGGTGGTGGTCCTGTGAGCGCCCGGGGAACCGTACGGATCGAGCGGGTGGTCACCTCCGGCACGTTCAGCCTCGACGGCGAGACCTTCGACGTCGACAACAACGTCTGGCTGGTCGGCGACGACGAAGAGGTCCTGATCGTCGACGCCGCCCATGACGCCCGTACGATCCACCAGGCCACCACGGGCCGCCGGGTGACGGCGATCGTATGCACCCACGCGCACGACGACCACGTGGACGCGGCGGCCGAGCTGGCCGAGCTCACCGGCGCGCCCGTCCTCCTGCACCCCGCCGACCACGAGCTGTGGGCGGCCACGCACCCCGACCGCAAGCCGGACGGCGAGCTCTCCGACGGACAGCGGATCGGCGTCGCCGGGATCGAGCTCCAGGTGATCCACAACCCCGGCCACACCTGGGGCAGCTGCTCCCTGTACGCCACGTTCCTCGACGCGGTCTTCACCGGGGACACCCTCTTCCACGGCGGTCCCGGCGCCACCGGCCGCTCCTACTCCGACCGGCCGACCATCGAGGCCTCCATCCGCAACCGGCTGCTCACGCTGCCCGGCGACACGGACGTCCACACCGGACACGGCGAGGACACCACGATCGCGGCCGAACGCCCCAACGTCCCCGTTCCCTGAGCGAGTTCACCCCCGCCACGACAACCCCCACCACGACAAGGAGGGGCATGTCCAGCACGCCCGAAACCAATCCCCGCGTGGTCATCGTGGGCGCCGGCATCGTCGGCTGTTCCCTGGCCGACGAGCTCACCGCCCGCGGCTGGACCGACGTCACCGTCCTCGAACAGGGACCGCTGCCCGCTCCCGGCGGCTCCACCTCGCACGCGCCCGGCCTGGTCTTCCAGACGAACGCGTCGAAGACCCTCACCGAGTTCGCCCGGTACACGGTCGAGAAGTTCAACTCCCTTGAGGTGGACGGGGTCTCCTGCTTCAACCCGGTCGGCGGCCTGGAGCTCGCGACGACTCCCGAGCGCCTGGCCGAGCTGCACCGCAGGGCCGGATACGCCGCTTCCTGGGGCATCCGCGGCGAGATCGTGAGCGCGGCCCGGTGCAAGGAGCTGTGGCCACTCATCGACGAGTCGCTGGTCCTCGGCGGCTTCCACACCCCCGACGACGGTCTGGCCCGCGCGCTCCTCGCGTCCCGCGCCCAGCTGACCCGGGCCGAGAGCCGCGGCGCCCGCTTCCTGGACCGGCACACGGTCACCGGAATCGAGCAGGAGGGCGGCAAGGTCACCGCGGTCGTCACCGACCGGGGCACCTTCCCCGCCGACCACGTGGTCTCGGCGGCCGGTTTCTGGGGCCCGGTCATCGGCCGCATGGCCGGCATCGACGTACCCCTGCAACCGCTCGCCCACCAGTACGCGCGGACCAAACCCCTCCCCGAGCTGGCCGAAGCCACCGAAGAGGCCTCGAAGCCCATCCTCCGCTTCCAGGACCGCGACCTCTACTTCCGTGAGCACACCGACCGCATCGGCATCGGCAGCTACGCGCACAAGCCGCTCCCCGTCGACCCGTTCGCGATCCTCGACTACGACGAGGCGCGTGCGAACGACATGGAGATGCCGTCCTCGTTCCCCTTCACCGAGGAGGACTGGGCGCCGAGCTGGGACGACTGCCGCCAACTGATGCCGGCCCTGCGGGAGGCGGAGATCGAGGAGGGCTTCAACGGCGTCTTCTCCTTCACCCCCGACGGCATGCCCGTGCTCGGCGAATCCCGTGCGCTGCGCGGCTTCTGGCTGGCGGAGGCCGTGTGGGTCACCCACTCGGCCGGAGTCGCCAAGGCGGTCGCCGAGTGGATGATCGACGGCCGCCCGGAGACCGACGCCCACGAGTGCGACCTCACCCGTTTCGAGGATGCCCAGCGCTCCCCCTCGTACGTCAGGGACCGGGGCTCGCAGCAGTTCGTCGAGGTGTACGACGTACTGCATCCGCTCCAGCCGATGGAGCGGCCGCGTCCACTGCGGGTCAGTCCCTTCTACGCCCGCCAGCAGGAGCTGGGCGCGTACTTCCTGGAGGGCGGCGGCTGGGAGCGCCCGCACTGGTACGAAGCGAACGCCCCGCTCGTCGACACCCTGGGCCCGCTCCCCGAGCGCGACGCCTGGTCGGCGCGCCACTGGTCGCCGATCGCGGCGGCCGAGGCGAGGGCGACCCGCGAGAGGGTCGCCCTCTACGACATGACCCCCCTGCGCCGCCTTGAGGTCACCGGCCCCGGAGCCCTGGACTTCCTGCACGGCATGACCAGCAACAACCTCCGCAAGAAGCCCGGCGCGGTCACGTACACCCTGCTCCTGGACGAGACGGGCGGCATACGCTCCGACCTCACCGTCGCGCGGCTCGGGCCCGACCGCTTCCAGGTGGGCGCCAACTCCCCTGCGGACCTGGACTGGTTGACCAGGCACGCCCCCGAGGGCGTACACATCCGGGACATCACGTCGGGCACCTGCTGCATCGGCGTCTGGGGGCCGCTCGCCCGCGAACTCGTCCAGCCGCTGACCCGCGACGACTTCTCGCACGAGGGCTTCGGCTACTTCCGTACGAAGGAGACGTATCTCGGCCATGTCCCGGTCACCGCCATGCGGCTGAGCTACGTCGGCGAGCTGGGCTGGGAGCTCTACACCTCCGCCGACCTGGGGCTCCGCCTCTGGGACACCCTCTGGGAGGCGGGCCGGGAGCACGGTGTGATCGCCGCCGGGCGCTCCGCCTTCAACAGCCTGCGGCTGGAGAAGGGCTATCGCGCCTGGGGCGTCGACATGACCGACGAGCACGATCCGTACGAGGCGGGGGTCGGCTTCGCCGTCCGCCTGGACAAGGGGGACTTCACCGGGATGGCGGCGCTGGAGGCCCGGGGCGAGCCCCGACGCCGGCTGACGCCGCTGCTCCTCGACGACCCGGCGTCCGTCGTCCTCGGCAAGGAGCCGGTGTACGTGGACGGCTCCCCCGCGGGTTACGTCACCAGCGCGTCGTACGGATACACGCTGGGGCGGTGCGTCGCGTACGCCTGGCTGCCCGTGCTCCCCACCGGGGCGAGTGTCCATGTGGAGTACTTCGGCGAGAAGGTGCCCGCGACCGTCGCCGATGAGCCGCTTTTCGATCCGAAGATGACCCGCCTTCGGTGTTGATCGCTTCGCGGGAGTCGTCGTCAGCCTGCGGGCCGGTGGGGGCTGGTCGCGCAGTTCCCCGCGCCCCTGAAGGGGCGCCGATGAGCAGGCACATCACCATCACGAGCCCTGGAGGTCCCCCGTGTCCCCTACCTACGACGTGATCGTCATCGGTCTCGGTGGTATGGGCAGTGCTGCCGCCCACCATCTGTCCTCGCGCGGTGTGCGGGTGCTCGGGCTGGAGAAGTTCGGGCCGGTGCACAACCGCGGTTCCAGTCACGGTGGTTCGCGGATCACCCGGCAGTCCTACTTCGAGGACCCGGCGTACGTACCGCTGCTGCTGCGCGCCTACGAGCTGTACGAGGACGTGGAGCGGGCCACCGGCCGGGACATCGCCACGCTGTGCGGCGGTGTGATGGTCGGGCCCCCCGACTCGCTGACCGTCTCGGGTTCGCTGCGCTCGGCCAAGCAGTGGGACCTGCCGCACGAGATGCTGGACGCGGCCGAGATCCGCCGCCGCTTCCCGACTCTCAGCCCGAAGGACCATGAGGTCGCGCTCTACGAGAAGAAGGCCGGCCTGGTCCGCCCCGAGAACATGGTCGCGGCCCATCTCCAGCTCGCCACCCGGCAGGGCGCCGACCTGCACTTCGACGAGCCGATGACCCGCTGGGAGCCGTACCGGGACGGGGTACGCGTCCACACGGCCGAGAACACGTACACCGCGAGCCAGTTGGTGATCTGCCCGGGCGCGTGGGCGCCGCAGCTGCTCACCGATCTCGGGGTGCCGTTCAGCATCGAGCGGCAGGTCATGTACTGGTTCCAGCCGAGGGGCGGGGTCCGGCCGTTCCTGCCGGAGAACCATCCGATCTACATCTGGGAGGACGCGGACGACGTCCAGGTCTACGGCTTCCCGTCCATCGACGGGCCGGAGCTGGGCGCCAAGGTCGCGTTCTTCCGCAAGGGCGTCGAGTGCACCCCGGAGAACATCGACCGCACGGTCCACGAGGACGAGATCGGGGCGATGGCGGACCACATGTCCCGCTGCATCCCGGACCTGCCCGGCACCTTCCTCAAGGCCGCCACCTGCATGTACTCCAACACCCCTGACGAGCACTTCGTCATCGCCCGGCATCCCGCGCATCCGGAGTCCGTGACCGTGGCCTGCGGGTTCTCCGGGCACGGATTCAAGTTCGTGCCGGTCGTCGGCGAGATCCTCGCCGATCTGGCGCTCACGGGCACCACCGCTCACCCGATCGGCCTGTTCGACCCCCACCGCCTCGCCGCCGCGCCCGCCTGAGGAGCACGCACGTGACGACGACCCCCGTCTCCCCCGCCCCCTTCTCCGCCCCCGGTCAGCTGCCGCCCAGCCTGATCGCCACCCTTCCGGGGCACTACTACACCGACCCGGAGATCTTCCGGCAGGAGCAGGAACGGCTCTTCGAGTCGCTGTGGTTCTGCGCGATCCGAAGCGCCGACCTGGCCAAACCGGGCGCGTTCCGTACGGTCCAGGTGGGCCGCGAGAGCGTCCTGATCACCCGGTCCCGCACCGGTGAGCTGCGCGCCTTCCTCAACGTCTGCCGCCACCGCGGGGCCCGGCTCTGTCTGGAGGAGGCCGGCGAGGTCCGGCGCAATCTCCAGTGCCCGTACCACGCATGGACGTACGACCTCGACGGCAAGCTGATCGCGGCGCCGAACCTGGTGAAGATGCCGGACGTCGACCGAACGGAGTACGGCCTGGTCAAGGTCGCGCTGCGGGAGTGGCTCGGCTACGCCTGGGTCTGTCTGGCCGACGAGCCGCCGTCCTTCGAGGAGACGGTGATGGGCGCGGCCGTGGAGCGGCTCGGGAACGTGGCGGCCATCGAGCACTACGGCACCGAGAACCTCGCCCTCGGGAAACGCATCACCTATGACGTGAAGGCGAACTGGAAGCTGATCGTCGAGAACTTCATGGAGTGCTACCACTGCGCGACGATCCACCCCGAGCTCACCGACGTCCTCCCGGAGTTCGCCGACGGCTACGCGGCCCAGTACTACGTGGGGCACGGCGCCGAGTTCGGCGAGGAGGTCAAGGGCTTCACCGTCGACGGCAGCGAGGGCTTCGGGAAACTTTCCGGAGTCGCGGAGGATCAGGACCGTCGTTACTATGCGATAACGGTCAAACCCACCGTGTTCATCAATCTCGTCCCCGACCATGTCATCCTGCACCGCATGTTCCCCCTCGCCGAGGACCGGACGATCGTGGAGTGCGACTGGCTCTACGCACCCGAGGTCGTCGAGTCGGGCGCCGATGTCTCGAAGTCCGTGGAACTCTTCCACCGGGTCAACGCCCAGGACTTCGAGGCCTGCGAGCGTACGCAGCCCGCGATGGCGTCCCGTGCCTACCGGAGGGGCGGGGTGCTGGTGCCCACCGAGCACCACATCGGGATTTTCCACGAGTGGCTCATTGGCATGCTGGGAGGCATGGATGGCTGATCTCTATATCGGCGGCACGTGGACGAGCGCGCGGGAGAAGGGCACCCGCGAGATCCGCTGTCCGGCCGACGGTTCACTCGTCGCCGTGGTGGACGAGGCGGGCCCCCAGGACACCGCCGACGCGATCGCGGCCGCGCGCCGCGCCTTCGACGACGGCCCCTGGCCCCGTACGCCCCCGAACGAGCGCGGTGACCTGCTGCTCCGGGTCGCCGACCTGCTCGCCCGCGACAAGGACGTACTCGCCCGCGCGGAGTCTCTCGACACCGGCAAACGCCTGGTGGAGAGCGAGTACGACATCGACGACATCGAGAACTGCTTCCGCTACTTCGGCCGGCTCGTCGCGAGCGAGTCGGGCCGGGTCGTGGAGACGGGCACGGAGGGCGTCGACAGCCGGGTCGTATACGAACCGGTCGGTGTCTGCGCGCTGATCACTCCCTGGAACTATCCGCTGCTCCAGACGGCGTGGAAGGTCGCCCCTGCGCTCGCCGCGGGCAACACCTTCATCCTCAAGCCGAGCGAGCTGACCCCGCACACCGCGATCCACCTGATGCGCCTCCTGGAGGAGGCCGGGGTGCCCGCCGGTGTGGCGAACCTGGTCCTCGGCGCCGGTCCCGAGGCCGGCGCCCCGCTGGGCGACCATCCGGACGTGGACCTCGTGTCCTTCACCGGCGGTCTGCAGACCGGCCGCAGACTCATGGCCGCGGCGGCCGGGACGGTGAAGAAGGTCGCCCTCGAACTGGGCGGCAAGAACCCGAACATCGTCTTCGCCGACGCCGACTTCGAGACGGCCGTCGACATGGCGTTGACGGCCGTCTTCCTGCATTCCGGGCAGGTCTGCTCGGCCGGGGCGCGGCTTCTGGTCGAGGACTCGCTGCACGACCGGTTCGTCGACGAGGTCGTCCGCAGGGCCCGGCAGATCAGGCTGGGCGGACCCTTCGACGAACAGGCCCAGACCGGTCCGCTGATCTCGGCGGCCCACCGGGACAAGGTCGAGGCGTACGTCGCCAAGGGCCTGGAGGAGGGCGCGGTGCTGCGCTGCGGCGGGGAACGCCCGGCCGATCCTCCGCACCCGGACGGCTTCTACTACCCGCCGACCGTGCTCGACGAGTGCTCCGGACCCATGACGGTCGTCCAAGAGGAGTCCTTCGGGCCCGTGCTGACCGTGGAGCGGTTCACCGACGAGGCGGAGGCGGTGCGGCTGGCCAACGACACGATCTACGGTCTGGCCGGCGGGATCTTCACCTCCGACGAGGCGAAGGCCCAGCGGGTCGCGTCCGCGCTGCGGATCGGCACCATCTGGATCAACGACTACCACCCGTACGTCCCGCAGGCCGAGTGGGGCGGTTACAAGCAGTCCGGGTTCGGGCGGGAGCTCGGTCCTGCCGGTCTCGCCGAGTACCGCGAGACCAAACACATCTGGCGCACGACCAATCCCAGTCCACAGGGCTGGTTCTCCTGATCCATGTCCCGAGGGCCGGTTCTGCGGATCTTTCGCAAGAATCCGGCACTCCTCATGGTCAGAACCAGTCGCGAGCACCGTAAGATCCAGCCTTCTTCACCCTGAGATCCAGCACCCGCGCACCAACGACCCCGCACGAGCCGCACTCCCCTCCCGCCCGGGAGAACTCCCCCTTCCCAGGAGGCGCCTCATGACCACCACCGCTCAACCACCTGAGAGACACAGTAACGACGACTCCGAGCTCAACGAGTTCGGCTACAAGCCGGAACTGAAGCGCACGCTCGGCAACTTCCACACCTTCGCCGCCGGTATCAGCTACATCTCCATCCTCACCGGCACCTTCCAGCTCTTCTATTTCGGTTACGGCAGCGGCGGGCCCGCCTACTGGTGGTCCTGGCCCATGGTCTTCGTCGGCCAGTTCATGGTCGCGCTCTGCTTCGCCGAGCTCGCGGCCCGCTATCCGGTGGCCGGCTCCGTCTACAACTGGTCCAAGAAGGTGGGCAACCCGCACATAGGCTGGCTGGCGGGCTGGACGATGCTGATCGCCTCGATCGTGTCGATCGCGGCCGTGGCCCTTGCGTATCAGTTGACGCTTCCTCAGATCTCTTCCACGTTCCAGTTCGTGGGCGACGGCACCGGCAAGTACGACGTCGCCACCAACGCCGTGCTGCTGGCCTCCGTACTCATCATCTTCACCACGCTGGTCAACGCCCTCGGCGTGAAGTTGATGGCCCGGATCAACACGGCGGGCGTCTTCATCGAGCTGATCGCCACCGTCGTACTGATCGTGCTGTTCGCCGTGAACATCACCCGTGGGCCGGGGGTCGTGCTGGAGACGAACGGCACGGGAGCGGGCCAGCCCGGCGGCTACCTCGGCGCGTTCCTGATCGCGTCACTGGCGTCCGCGTACGTGATGTACGGCTTCGACACGGCCGCCTCGCTCGGCGAGGAGTCCCTCGACCCGTCGCGCAACGCGCCGCGCGCGATCCTCCGTGCCATCGTCGCCTCGTTCATCCTCGGCGGGCTCATCCTGCTGCTCGCGCTGATGAGCGTGTCCAGCCTGAAGGGCGACAAGCTGTCCACGGACGGTCTGCAGTACGTCGTCCTCAACGTGCTCGGCGAGGACGCGGGCAAGGCCATGCTGTGGTGCGTGTTCATCGCGGTCACCGTGTGCGCCCTGGCCGTGCACACGGCGGCGATCCGGCTGGCCTTCGCGATGTCCCGCGACAACAACCTGCCCGCCTCCTCCAAGCTGGCCAAGGTCCACCCGCGCTTCCAGACCCCGATCCTGCCCGCGGTGATCATCGGCATCCTGGCGCTGGCGATCCTGGTGGTCAACATCCGCCAGCCGCAGATCTTCACCGTGGTCACCAGTATCGGCATCATCCTGATCTACCTCGCGTATCTGCTGGTCACCGGGCCCATGCTGGTGGCCAGGCTGCGCGGCAAGTGGCAGCCCGCGGGCGACGGCAAGTTCTCGCTCGGCCGCTGGGGACTGCCCGTCAACATCGTCGCCGTGGTGTGGGGCACGGCCATGATGATCAACCTGATCTGGCCGCGCGCCGCCGTCTACAACGCGGCGGCCCCCTACCACTGGTATCTGCGCTGGGGTGCCGTCCTGTTCGTCGGCATCGTGATGGGCGGCGGCTTCGCCTACTACTGGTTCGTACAGCGGCACCGCACCGGAGTGCTCGCCGAGCACCAGTACAAGTCCCCCGACACACCTCTTCCACCGTCCTCGCCCGCGGCCACCCCGACGGCCGACTGAGCGCCCGATCCGAAGGCAGAACGTCGCAAGGACTCAAGGAGGTCAACTCCCCATGAACGAAGACGAGTTCGACTACGTCGTGGTCGGCGGAGGCACAGCGGGCAATGTGGTCGCGGCCCGGCTCTCCGAGGACCCGTCCGTCACGGTGTGCGTCCTGGAGGCGGGGCCCAGCGACGTCGGCGACGACGACGTCATGAAGCTGGAACGCTGGATGGGACTCCTTGAGTCCGGCTACGACTGGGACTACCCGGTCGAGCCGCAGGCCAGCGGCAACAGCTTCATGCGCCACGCCCGCGCCCGCGTGCTCGGCGGCTGTTCCTCGCACAACTCCTGTATCGCCTTCTGGGCACCGGCCGAGGACCTGGACGGCTGGGCGGCCGCGGGCTGTACGGGCTGGAGCGCGGCCGAGCTCTTCCCGCTCTACCAGCGGCTGGAGAACAACGACGCTCCGGGCGAGCACCACGGCCGCTCCGGCCCGGTGAAGCTGCGCCAGCTGAAGAGCGACGACCCTTGTGGCACCGCCCTGTTGGAGGCCTGCGCCCAGGCGGGCATCCCGACGACCCCGTTCAACACGGGCAAGACGGTCGTGCGCGGGGCCAACTGGTTCCAGATCAACTCCGACGAGAACAACATCCGCCAGTCCTCGTCGGTCGCGTATCTGCACCCGATCCTCGGCAAGCGTCCGAACCTGGACGTACGGACCGGGGTGCGGGCCAAGAAGCTCGTGCTCGACGGGCGGCGCTGCGTGGGCGCCGAGTACCTGGACCCGGACCTGATCCACACCCGGACGGTACGGGCCAGGCGCGAGGTGATCGTGTCGTGCGGCTCGATCGACAGCGCGAAACTGCTGATGCTGTCGGGCATCGGGCCCGCCGGGCATCTGCGCGAGGTGGGTGTCGAGGTGGTGGTGGACGCGGCCGGCGTGGGCGAGAACCTTCAGGACCACCCCGAGGGCGTCATCATGTGGGACGCCAAGCAGCCCATGACGACCACCTCCAGCCAGTGGTGGGAGGCGGGCATCTTCTACGACACCGAGCCCGGCCTTGACCGGCCGGACCTGATGTTCCACTACGGGTCCGTGCCGTTCGACATGAACACGGCCCGGTGGGGCTATCCGACCTCCGAGAACGCGTTCTGTCTCACGCCGAACGTGACGAGCGCGAAGTCGCGCGGCACGGTGCGGCTGCGGACCCGCGACTTCCGGGACAAGCCCAAGGTCGATCCGCGGTACTTCACGCACGAGCACGACGCGCGCGTGATGACGTTCGGGCTGAAGCTGGCCCGGCGTATCGCGGAGCAGCCCGCGCTGAGCGGGTGGGCCGGGGCCGAGCTGGCCCCCGGGCCGGATGTCCGGACGGACGACGAGCTGCTCGACTACATCCACAAGACGCACAACACGGTCTATCACCCTTCCTGCACGGTGAAGATGGGCGCGGATGACGACGCCTCGGCGCCGCTCGACGCTCGGCTGCGGGTCAAGGGGGTTGAGGCGCTGCGGGTCGCTGACGGGTCCGTGATGCCGGATCTTGTCACGGTGAATCCGTGCATCACGACGATGATGATCGGCGAAAAATGCGCGGACCTGTTGAAGGAGGACGCGTAGGACGTGCCCCTTCAGGGGCGCGGGGAACTGCGCGACCAGCCACGGCGGGCCCGCAGTTCCCCACTGCCGTCCCTACGGAACACTCGGCGCCGGGCGCTTGTACATGCGGGTTGCCGTGATCTCCGTGTGCACCGCCTCCCCGGCGGGAGCCTCACGCGGGAGGCCCGGCCGGAGGTGTTCCTCCACGCTGATGTACTTCAGCCCGGCGCGGAGGTCCGCGTCGTTGCGGAGGCGGATGACCAGGGGGAACTCGGCGAGCGCGGTCGTGTCGAACAGGCCTGTGGTGTAGAGGAGTTGGACACCGAGGGCGTCCGACACGGCCCGCTGGAGCTCCAGCAGGTACGTGGCGTTGGCGCGCCCGATGGGGTTGTCGAGGAACAGCGTGCCGGCATGCCGGTGCTTGTCGCTGCGGCCCCGGTCGTTGGAGCGCAGGGCCGCCATCGTGCAGTACAGCGCGATCGCGGCGGTGAGCAGCTGGCCGCCGGAGAACACGTCGCCCATCTGTCCGACCGGTACGCGCTCGGCGCGCAGGACGGCGTCGGGCTTGAGGATCTCGACGGCGACGCCCTTGGGCCGGAGTGCCGCGCCGACGCCTCTGAGCAGCAGGGACATTCCGTCGCGGCGCATGTCGGAGTTCTTCTTGACGGCCGCGCGGGTCGCCTCGTCGACGACTTCGCCGAGCCGCTCGGCGAGCGTGGCCTGGTCGGGCTCCTCGAAGCGGATGCGGAGGAACTCCTGCCCGGACCACTCGCCGAGCCCCTCGGGGAGGCGGGACAGCCGCTGGGCCGACCGCAGCGTGGCGAGCGCGGACTCCACGAGCCCGCGCAACCGGTCGACGATCGAGTCGCGGTTGCGCTCCAGCTGCTCCAACTCGTCGGTGAGGACCCGGAGTCGGGGCGCGAAGGCGTCCGCCCACTTCTGTGCGTGCTCGGGCAGGGAGGACGCCGGCAGCTCACGGATCTGCTGGCGCGCGGGCGTGCGCACCTGCTCGTAGCGCGTCGAGTTGGCGTGCCGGACAAGTACGTCGCTCGCCTCGCGCACCGAGGTCTCGGCGGCGGAGAGGTCGGCCGCGCAGCCGCGCAGGGAACGGCGGGACTCGGCGGCGGAGTGCCGGGCCTCTTCGAGGGTGCCCGGGTAGGGCTCGGGCTCCTCGTGCTCCTCGTCCGCGTGCTCCCTGAGGAGGTCCCGGAGCAGGGCGGCCGTCTCGTCGAAGCCGCCCGCCGCGTCCTCGGCGGCGCGGTGGGCGTCGAGCAGTTCGGCGTGGGCCGCGCGCGCCTGGCTCAACGCCTCGGTGCGGGAGGCGAGTTCACCGGTGGCGGTGCGCAGCAGGCTCTGTGCGTGCTCGGCGTCGCGCGGGACCAAGTCCTCAGGCAGTTCGGTGTGTGCCTCGCCGTCCTCGGGCGCGTGCCGCTCGGCCTCGCCCCGCAGCCGCCCGAGCATCTCGCTCGCGGTCGACATACGCGTCTCCAGCAGCTGGACCAGTTCCTCGGCGCGGGCCGCGGCGGCCTGCCGGGAGGGTCCGTCGGAGCCGTCGGTCGACTCCAGGAGCTGCGCGGCGCGCGTACGGACCTTGTTGCTCAGCCGCTCCAACTCGGCGAGCGCCGCGCTCTCGTCGCTCTCCGCGCGGGACTGCTCGGCCCGCAGGTCGGCGCCGACGCCGACCTGTTCGTAGAGCTGGGAGGCGGCGCGGTAGGCCTCGCGCAGGGCGGGCAGCGACGACTTCGCGGCGGCCGGGTCGGCCTCCGGTACGTCGTCGGGGGCGCCCGCGATCTCCGCGCGCTCGCCGCGCAGGGCGCGGGCCGTGCGGCGGGCGTCGTCTGCGGCGCGCTGAGCGCCGCGCCGGTCCTCGTCGGCGGCGCGGGCGCGCTCCAGGCAGGACTGGGCGCGGGCCTCCGACTCGGCGGCGTCGTCGGCGAGTTCGCGCAGCTTGACCTGCCAGCCGGCCCGCTCGCGCAGCCGGAAGGCCAGTCCGGCAAGTGCGTCGGCGGCACGCCGGGCCCGCTGCGCGGCCTCCTGCCGCTCGTCCCGTACGAGGGCCGCCTCGGCCGCCGATTCGTCGGCCTCGGCCCGGACCGTACGCGCCTCGGACAGCTCGGCCTCGGACTCCTCGGCGAACGCGCGCGCGTCGTGGGCCGCCGTGGCGAGCTCGGCGAGCCGCCCCGCCGGACACCCCGTGCGCCAGGAGGCGAGCCGTGCGGCCAGCTCCCGGTCCTTGGCGAGCCGGGCCGCCAACTCCCGGATCTCCTCGTCCCGTTCGGCCGCGCGCGTCCGCAGCGTCTGCCGCTCCTCGTCGGCGGCGTGCTCGTCGTGCATGGCCGGGTTCGGCGGTACGAGGAAGACGTCTCCGTCGCCCGTGTCGGGGGCCGGGGTCGGGGCGAGCAGCGCGGCGGCCGTGCCGACGGCCACGGCGGAGCGCGGGAGGAGCGCGGCGTCGACGAGGGCTTCGCGGGCCCTCGCGTGGGTGTCGGGGTCCGTGATGACCACGCCGTCGACCAGCTCGGGCCGCGCGGCAAGCACGCGCGCGTGGTCGACGGGGTCGACGGCCTGCGCGAGATAGCGCCAGCCGGGGAGCGCGGGGATGCCGTGCTCGCCCAGGTACTCCACGGTGGCCAGCACGTCGGGTCCCGGCGGCAGCAGCCCGCCGTCACCGAGCGCGCCGAGGATCCGCGCGTCGTCGGCCGCGGCGGTCCGCAATTCGAAGAGCTGCCGCTCGGCGGAGGCGACCCCGTCGTCGAGGAGCTCCCGGAGCTCGTCGGCGTAGTGGTCCAACTCCTCGGCGGAGAAGGGCGATTCGTCGTGGTCGGCTTCGGTGTCCGGGCCGCCCCGTCCTCGACGGCTGCCCGCTGCGTCGGTGCCGGCGCCCGTCCCGGAAGCACGGCCCGACATGTTCCCGTGCTCGGCTGCGTCCGCTCGCGCGCCGTCACTCGCACGCGCGGCGCCCTCGGTGGAAGCCGTGCCCGCGCCCTGTCGCGGCTGGGGCAACCCGCCGCGCCCGGAGCCCTCCGAACCGCCGGAGGCGCCCGGCAGGCTCAGCAGTTCGGCCAGCCGCTCCTCCCCCGCCAGCGCCCGAGCGGTTCCCCTCTCGGCGTCGTAGGCGCGCTCGGCGGCCGTCGCCGCGTCGGCCGCGCGGGCCGCCGTCAGCTCGGCGCGGGACTCGGCGGACGCCGCCTCGCGGGAGTGCTCCGTCGTACGGCGGGACGCCTCGCGCGCGGTGTCCCACGCGGCGACGGCGGTCTTCTCGGCATCGCTGGCGGCGAGCGCGGCACGGGCCGGGTCGGCGTCGGGGGCGGTGTCGTCGAGCCACCCGGCGCGCACCGCCTCGGCGGTCTCCTGCTCGACCTCGCTGAGGCGCTGCCGCAGATGGCCGATCTCACTGCGGGCACGCTGTGCCTCGGTGGCGGCGGACGTCGAGTCCCGGTAGGCGGCCTCGCCGACCTCCTGGAGCGCGGCGGACCGCTCCTCCTCCTCGTTGGCGACCGTCTCGGCCCCCTCTGCCGCGGCGTGCAGGGCCCGTACGAGATCGGCGGCGGCCTTGGCACGGGCGGCGAGCGCGGGCGCGGCGTCCCGCTCGGCCTCGCGGATGGCGACGGCCACGCGCGCGGAGCGGTCGGCGGAGGCGCGGTGCCGCAGCACCAGCTCGGCGGCCTGCCACGCGGAGTGCAGCGTGCGCGCGTCGGCGAGCTCCCGCTTCTGCGCGGCCGCGCCCTTCTCGGCGCCGGCGAGGGCCAACGAAGCGTGCCGGTAGGCGAGTTGGGCGGAGATCAGCGCGCTGCGCTCGCGGGAGCCGTCGGCCTCGGTGACCCGGTGGGCGGCGGCGGTGACCTGTTGGGCGAGGTCGCCGGTGCGGCCCCGCTCCTGCCCGGCTCGCACGGAGAGCCGCCGCGCCAGCGTCCTCGTACGCCGCTCGGCGCCCGCGTGGATGTCCCGTGCGCGCGAACGCGTCGCAGTCGCCTCGACGATCCGCCCGAGCAGGTCCACGGACCCGGCGGTGAACTCGCGCTCGGCGATCAGCTCGGCCCGCCGCCCCAGCTTGTTGCCGAACCCGCCGACCAGGTCCGCGAGCCCGTCGGTGTCCCGGGTGTCGGTGACCGCGCGCAGCAGCAGATCGGTGAAGTCGGAGTCCTTCTTGACGGCGAAGAGACCGGCGGCCTCACCCTCGTCGGCGTTCATCTCGCGCTGGTAGCGGAAGAGTTCGGGGTCCAGGCCCAGGTCGCCGAGGTGTTCGATCCAGCGGTCGTGGATCTCCTCCCAGTGCACTTCGAGATGCGGGTACGCCTTGCCCGCCTCGGTGAGCGCGTCCCGGAAGCCCTTCATGGTGCGCCGACGCCCCTGCGCGCCCGAGGCTCCCTCGGCGGACGGCCGCACGGAAGTGGCCTCGGCGACCGGCAGATTGTCCAGGCTCAGCCCGGGCCCGGGCCGGAAGGAGTACCAGGCCTCCGCGAACTTCCGGGGATCGTTGGAGACCTGGCGCCCCCGCCACTCGCTGACCTTGCCGACCACGACGCACTCGCCGGTGAGCGTGTGCTGCCACTCCAGCGCCACGTGCCCGCAGTCGTCCGCGAGCAGGAACTTCCGCAGCACGCCGGAGCTGGCGCCGCCCAGCGTGTTCCGGTGGCCGGGCAGCATCACCGAGAAGATCAGCTTGAGCAGTACGGACTTGCCGCCGCCGTTCTCCAGGAAGAGCACACCGGCGGGCGCGGGGCGGCGCGGCGGCCCGACGGGCTCCTCCTCGAAGAACTCCGCCTGCGTGGGCGCGGGGTCGGGCACGGGCTCGCCGACACCCCGCAGGTCCAGCACGGTGTCGGCGTAGCGCGCACCGGCAGGCCCGATGGAGTAGAGGCGGACCCGGGACAGCTCGTACATGGCGGCGGACTCTCGTAGTCGTAAAGGGAGTAGGCGTAAAGGGAGTAGGCGTAAAGGAAGTTGAGGCGGTCGGTCAGAGGGGCGGGGCGGTGGGCCGGGGGCGGCGGGTCTCGGTCAATGGGCCGACCACCGGCTCATGAGTGGAACGGCAGTCCGGCATCGGCGGCCAGCTCCAGATCGTCGGTGTCCTCGGCGGGCAGCAGGCTGGCGGTGCCGTCGGTGACCGGCACGATGCCGAGCTCCAGCAGCTCGGCCATCGCGGCACTGCCCGCCATGTCCCGTACCTGGAGCTGGTAGCGGGCGGTCGTCCGGTACGTCCCACCGCCGTCGTCCCCGGTGCGCTGCAGGAACCCCGAGTCGGTGAGGAACGCCGCGGCCTTGCCGATGATGCCGGTGGTCGAACCGGCGAGTCTTCGGGCGTCCTTGGTGGCCCCGGTGGAGCTGCGCCGCGCCCAGATCCGCCAGGCCGCCTCAAGGCCCGGTGCGTCGGTCGCCGGGTCGGTGTTCTCCCCCTGCTCGTCGGCCCGCTCCTCCAGCCGTCGGCAGGCCTGCCGCACGAAGGCGTCGACACCGTTGACGGACACACGCCCGATGTACCCGTCGTCGGCGAGGTCCTCCGGGCGAGGGAACGCCATGGCGGCGACGGCGAGATGTGCGAGCCCGTGCAGGAACCGGTCTCCCGAGTCGGCCGACGTCCGCCGCGCGTAGTCGCCCATCCGCACGGCGAACACCGAGTCCTCGGCCGCGGTCACCGCCATCCCCGCCCGCGGGGACACCTCGAGCACCACAAGCCCGAGCCCCGTCGCCACGGCATCGGCCAGCCGCGCGAAGGCCGGATCCTCGCGGTACCTCCGCAACAGCTCGGCATACTCCTGGTCCCGCGCGGGCTGCAACTTCGGCTGCAACCCAAAGGCCACGAGGCGCGCACCATCGGCGGCGTCGGCGGGAGTGACGGCGGCGGTCGGCACCGGCACGGCCGTTACGTCCGGCTCCCCCCACTCAACGTGTTCCGTCACGGCTGGGACTCCTTGCTCTCAAAAAAGGGGCTGCTCCGAAAAGCGGGGCCGCCATCGGGCGCTCCTTCAGGGGCGCGGGGAACTGCGCGACAAGCCACGGACGGCCGGCAGGTCACAAGCAACCCGCAGTCCTCCGGAAAACCCAGCGAACCGCTCACGCCGCATCCTTCCGATCCGCAGCCATCCCCACCGCATCCAGCAGAGCCATCCCCACGATCAGATCGGCCCCACCGAACTCGGGGTCGTCCAGCTCGGTCCCGTCGTCCACGGCGAACAACAACTTCTCCTCACCCTGCCGATACGCCGTACCGACCGGCGGACTGGCCGCGTGCACGGCCAGCAGGGCGAGCAGATAAGGCAGTTCGGGGTCCCGGCGCCGCGCGTCGGCGAGGAGCCCGGACAGCCGGCGCGGCGCGTCGGCCGGCAGGTCGAGCAGTTCCATGGCGGCGGCGAGCTGCTCCTCGCTGAACCGGCTGTCGTCCGGCGTGGCGATCAGATCCGGCTCGGGCATCTCGGCACCGAGGTGCTCCCGCTCCATGGGCGGTGTCAGCAGAAGATCGACAAGGTCCCCGACCCGAACGGACGCGGGCGTCCGAAGCCCCGTCCCACGGGCGAAGAACGCGTCGGTCACCCGCCGCGCCCGCTCCACGGGCAACGGCAGTACGGGCGCGACGAGATGCCCGTACAGATCTATCCCCGACGTCGTCATCGGCGTCGCGAAGGCCTGCCGGTCCTGCTCGGCACGGAACAGCGGCCCGGCCTCCAGGAGCCGGGACTGGAGCTGCGTGTGCCGCCGGATGCAGTCCTTGACGATGTCGACCAGTTCGGCGGCCCGCCGCTTCTGCTCGGCGTCCTCCGACTCGTCCCGCGCCTTGCGGATGTTCGTGAGGATCGCGTTCTCGTGGCGATAGCGGTCGGCGACATGGTCGAGTGCCTCGGCGATCATGTCGGGCACGGCCTGCAGCCAGTCCACCGCGCGTACGTTGCGCCGGGTCGCGTCCAGGGCCCTGCGGAGCGTCTCGGAGTACTGCACGGTGCGGTAGCGGGCCTGCTCGGCGGCGAGCTGCGCGTCCGCGAGCCGGCCGCGGCTGATCAGCACCTCCAGCTTGACCTCGGCGGCGATCTGCGCACTGGTGACGTCTGTGTCGAGGGCGCCCACGAGAACGTTGACCGCCTCGTCCGTCGTACGGAGGTACACGCTCCCTCCGTAGCCGGGCACCTCCTCGATGAGCTTGAAGTCGTAGTCCCGGCGCACGTACGAACCGTCGGTCGCGAACGTGCCGTATACGGCCCGGAAGCCGCGGTCGACGCTGCCGACGTTGATGAGGTTCTCCAGGACCCAGCGTGCGACCCGCTCGTGCTCGGCGACTGGCCGGCGCGGGGCCTGGGCGGCGATGCGCGGGATGAGCCTGGCCACTATCTGGTCGTGGTCGGCGCCCGTGTCGAAGTCCATGTTCAGTGTGACGAGATCGATGGCGGCCAGGGCCACCTCCGCCATCCCGTACACCGAGTACTCACCAGCGAGGTTCGCCTTGCGTACGTCGAGGTCGTGCAGCGGCGCGGTGCAGGCGAGCGCGCGCAGCCGCCGCGCCAGTCCCTCGTCGGCGGCCGGGCCCGGGGCGGGGCGCGGCGCCGCGCTGAGCTGGGGCGGAACGCTGTCCGTCGATGCAGGCGAAGTCACGGTGCACAGACTAGGTCCTCGGTCTGACATCGACCGAAACGCTCCGCTGGGATCGCCGGGTTACCGCGGGTGGTTCGTTGTCCGCGGGTTGACTGCGGCTGGGCGCGCAGTTCCCCGCGCCCCTAAGGGGCGTCCTCCGCCACCCGGCGGCCGTAGACCTCCACGACCCTTTTGCGTGAATCGTCCAGGTATACGCCGAGCAGGCTCTCGGCCGCCTCTCGGTCGCCGTCCTGGAGGGCCCCCAGTATCTGGCCGTTGCGGGCGAGGTACGGCTCGTGCAGTCGGCGGGGGTCGTCCACGAGGTGGAAGGCGAGGCGGAGTTCGGCGAAGACGCTGCGCATCAGTTCGTCGGTGCGGGCGCTGCCGGCGAGCGCGACCAGCTCCCGGTGGAAGTGGATGTTGGCCGTACCCAGACCTTTCCAGTCACCTTCGCGGGACGCCCGTCGCCCGTCCGCGACGGCCGTGGCGAGGCCGTCCACCGCGTAGGGCGGTTCGCCGAGTCCGCGTACGACGGCGCATTCGACGAGGCTGCGGGTGCGGTAGATGTCCTCGACGTCCTCGACGGTGAGGACCCGCACGAAGACACCCCGGTTGAGCTGGTGGACCAGCAGCCGTTCGTGCGTGAGCAGCCGGAACGCCTCGCGCAGCGTGTTGCGCGAGACGCCGAGCGCGTTGCCGATGCTGTCCTCCGACAGCCGTGTGCCGGGCGGGAAGAACCCTTCGGCGATCCGGCTTCTGAGGATGTCCGAGACCCGCTCGGCGGTGCTGGTGCGACCCAGCAGCGCGCGGTCGTCCGCCAGTCCGTTCAGTTCGGCCACGCCCGAATTCAATCGCAGATACAAGAACGAAACAACATGGGTATTGAGGGATCGTTCAACGATCCTCTACCTTGCTAGTCAGGCACCGGCCGCTCGTACCGGAGCCGACGGCCTCCGCACGCCACAACTCGCACCACCGCTGCTCCCGTACGGCTCAGTCCTCAAGCACCCTCCCGTCCCTCATCTGCGAGGTGCCCATGAGCACGACCCCTCCACCGCAGGCCCTGAACACCGAGACGCGCCCCGGAGCGGGTGAACCCACCGCCGACGAGGGCGCGTTCGCCTGGCTGCGGGCCCTGGGTCCGCGCGGCCGCCGCGCCTTCGGCGGCGCGTTCGGCGGCTATGCGCTGGACTCGTACGACTACTTCACGCTGCCGCTGAGCATGGTGGCGCTGTCCGCGTACTTCGGCCTCAACAGCGGCCAGACCGGGCTGTTCACGACCGTCACGCTGGTCGTGTCCGCGATCGGCGGCGCGGCCGCGGGTGTGATCGCGGACCGGATCGGGCGCGTCAAGGCGCTGATGATCACCGTCATCACGTACGCGGTCTTCACCGTGGCCTGCGGCTTCGCGCCCAACTACGAGACCCTGCTGGTCTTCCGCGCCCTCCAGGGGCTCGGTTTCGGCGGTGAGTGGGCGGTCGGCGCGATCCTGGTCGCCGAGTACGCGAGCCCCAAGCACCGGGGGCGCACGCTCGGCGCGATCCAGAGTTCCTGGGCCGTGGGCTGGGGACTCGCCGTGCTGGTCTACACACTGGTCTTCCAGTACCTGGACGACGACCTCGCCTGGCGCGTGATGTTCTGGACCGGCGCGCTGCCGGCTCTGCTCGTCGTCTGGGTACGGCGCAATGTGAAGGACGCGCCGGAGGCGGACCAACGCCGCAAGGAGAGCCCCGAGAAGGGCTCGTTCGCCACGATCTTCAAGCCGGGCACGGCCGCCGCGCCCGGACTGCTGAAGACGACGATCTTCGCGGTCCTGCTCTCCACAGGCGTCCAGGGCGGGTACTACACGCTGGCCACCTGGGTCCCGACCTACCTCAAGACGGACCGCGGACTGTCCGTCGTCGGCACCGGCGGCTACCTCACGTTCCTGATCTCCGGGGCCTTCATCGGCTATCTGACCGGCGGTTATCTCACCGACAAGCTGGGCCGCAAGCGCAACATCCTGCTCTTCGCGATCCTCTCGGCGGTCTGCATCCTGGCCTACGCGAACATCCCGAGCGGCGCCAACACCCTTGTCCTTGTGCTCGGTTTCCCGCTCGGCTTCTGCATGTCGGCGATCTTCAGCGGCTTCGGCTCGTTCCTCAGCGAGCTGTACCCGACCGCGGTGCGCGGCACGGGACAGGGCTTCACGTACAACACCGGCCGTGCCGTGGGCGCGGTCTTCCCGACGGTGGTCGGCTTCCTGGCCGACAGCTGGGGTGTCGGGGGCGCGCTGGTCTTCGGCGCGATCGGATACGGTCTCGCGGCGCTGGCCCTGATCGGTCTGCCCGAGACCCGTGGGAAGGAGCTCCTGTGAACCGTACGCAGCACCGCCCCCTGAACCTTCTCGACGACCACGCGCACGCGTGGAGCCCGGCAGAGGCACGCTCCCGGTTCCGTTCGGGCGTGTCGGGTTCCACCGCGGGCTGCTCGGCGGGCCACACCCAGGCGAACCTGATCTCGGTGCCGGCCGACTGGGCGTACGACATGCTGCTGTTCTGCCAGCGCAATCCGAAGCCCTGCCCGGTGCTCGACGTCACCGACGCCGGTTCCTGGACGACCGTCCTGGCCTCCGACGCCGATCTGCGGACCGACCTTCCGGGCTACCGGGTGTGGGAGCACGGCGAGTTGACCGAGGAGCCGACGGACGTGCTGGCCCACTGGCGCGACGACCTCGTGTCGTTCCTGATCGGGTGCAGTTTCACCTTCGAGTCGGCGCTGTCCGAGGCGGGGGTGCCGATGCGCCACATCGAGCAGGGGCGCAACGTCTCCATGTACGTGACCAGTCGCCCGTGCCGTCCCGCGGGGCGGCTGCACGGCCCCATGGTGGTGTCGATGCGTCCGGTGCCGCCCGAGCACCTGCCCGCGGCGATCCGGGAGACCAGCCTGCTGCCCGCGGTGCACGGCAGCCCGGTGTACTGCGGTGATCCGGGCGGCCTCGGCATCGAGGACCTCGCCCGCCCCGACTTCGGCGATCCGGTGGAGGCCGAGCCGGACGACATCCCGGTGTTCTGGGCCTGCGGTGTGACGCCGCAGGCCGCGGTGATGGCCTCGCGCCCGCCGTTCGCGATCACTCACGCGCCGGGCCAGATGTTCATCACCGACGCCCGCGACGAGCAGTACCGCGTCGCCTGACCGGGAGGAACAGCACTCCATGAGCACCATCGATCTGAACGCCGACCTCGGTGAGGGCTTCGGCCGCTGGCGCCTGACCGACGACGAACAGCTGCTGTCCGTCGTCACCAGCGCCAACGTGGCCTGCGGCTTCCACGCCGGGGACGCGGCCACCATGCGTCGGGTGTGCGACCTGGCGGCCGAGCGCGGCGTACGGATCGGCGCCCAGGTCTCCTACCGGGACCTGGCGGGCTTCGGGCGACGCGCGATGGACGTGCCGTCCGACGAGCTGACGGCCGAAGTGGCCTACCAGATCGGTGCTCTGGAGGTCTTCGCACGCGCGGCGGGCGCACGCGTGGCGTACGTCAAACCGCACGGCGCGCTCTACAACCGCGTCGTGCACGACGCGGAGCAGGCCGAGGCGGTCGCGGCAGGGGTGCTCCTTGCCGATCCCGCGCTGCCGGTGCTCGGCCTGCCCGACTCGCGGTTCCTCGTCGTTGCTGCCGCGGTGGGCCTGCCGGTCGTCACGGAGGCGTTCGCAGACCGCGCGTACACCGATGCGGGCACACTCATGCCACGCCGCTTGAAGGGTGCGGTGATCACCGATCCCGGCGCCGTCGTGGAACGCTCGGTGACCCTCGCCCGTTCTGGTGTCGTGACGTCCCACTCCGGGCGTGACATCCCGGTTCGCGCCCGCTCCTTGTGCCTGCACGGCGACACCCCCGGCGCGGTGGACCTGGCCCGCCTGGTCCGTGCACGTCTTGAGGAGTCGGGCATCCGCGTGGAGGCGTTCGCATGAGGGCACTGCCGGTCGGCGACCGTGCGCTGCTCGTCGAGGTGTCCACGGACGAGGAGGCACAGGCCCTGCACGCCGATCTGCTCCGCCGCCGCGCGGAGGGTTCGCTCTCCGTCCGGGAGATCGTGCCCGCGGCCCGTACGGTCCTTCTGGACGGCCTCGACGATCCCGCCGGGCTGGCCGCCCGGCTGGCCACGTCGAAGCCGCCGCCCGCGCCCGCGCGCGCACAGGAGGCGGTCGAGATACCCGTCCGCTACGACGGCCCGGATCTCGCGGCCGTCGCCGGCCACTGGGACGTGTCCCCGCAGGAGGTCGCGCGGATCCACGCGGCGGCCGAATTCCGGGTCGCCTTCTGCGGGTTCGCCCCGGGCTTCGGCTATCTGACCGGGCTCCCGGCCCGCTACGGCGTGCCCCGGCACGCGACACCCCGTACGACTGTCCCGGCGGGTTCCGTCGGCCTCGCGGGTCCGTACACGGGCGTGTACCCGCGCTCGTCGCCTGGCGGCTGGCAGCTGATCGGGACTACGGACGCGGTCCTGTGGGACCATGCGCGCGTGCCCGCCGCCCTGTTGTCGCCCGGCACGCCGGTCCGCTTCGTCCCGGTGACGTCCTGATGACGGACCGCGCGCTCGCCGTCGTACGGGCCGGGGCGCTGACCACCGTGCAGGACCAGGGGCGCCCGGGCCACGCACACCTGGGCGTGCCGCGCTCCGGAGCGCTCGACGCGCCCGCGGCCGCCCTGGTCAACCGGCTCGTCGGCAATCCGCCCGGGGCGGCCCTCCTGGAGACCACGCTCAACGGCTGCGACGTACGCCCGCGTTCGACCGTCACCGTCGCCGTGGGAGGTGCCCCGTGCCCGGTCACCGTGGACGGGCGCCCGGCCGCCTGGGGAGCACCGGTGCGCGTGCCCGCCGGGGCACTGCTGTCCGTGGGAACGGCGGTCTCCGGAGTACGCAGTTATGTGGGCGTGTCGGGCGGAGTGGCCGTCGAACCGGTGCTCGGCAGCCGGTCGACGGACCTGCTGTCGGGCCTGGGCCCGCCGCCCCTCGCGGACGGAACGGTGCTCCCCCTGGGGACGCCGATGACCCCCCACGCGCGCGTGGACGTCGTCCCGCAGCCGCGGCCCCCCACCGAACTCGTCCTGCGGGTCACACTCGGACCACGCGACGACTGGTTCACGACCGCCGCGATCCGCACTCTCACCACGCACACCTACCGGGTCTCCTCGGCGAGCAACCGCATCGGCCTGCGCACGGAGGGCCCCGCCCTGGAGCGGGCACTACCGGGCGAACTGCCCAGCGAGGGAATGGTGTTGGGCGCCATCCAGGTCCCCCCGGACGGCCGCCCCGTGGTCTTCCTCGCCGACCACCCGACCACCGGCGGCTACCCGGTGATAGCAGTCGTCCGCCCCACCGACCTCCCCGCCACGGCCCAGGCGACCCCGGGCACCCCGGTGCGCTTCGTACAGGTAGGCACTCGGACGCGCTGAGCCGCGCCCCTCAGGGGCGCGGGGAACTGCGCGACAAGCCACAACGAACCCGCACCCAAAAGAAGGCCCAACCCGCGGAGCCCTACGCTGCGTCCGGCTGCTCCCCCGACACCGACAGCGCCGCCAACGCCGCCGCCACCGCATGAGACGCACTGAGATCGAGCCGCGCACTGGTCCCCCGCGCCCGATGACGGACCTCCGACGCGGCCAGGGTGAGGAGTTGGGGCAACAGATCGGTGCAGCGCCGAGCCACCCACCCCGTCCCGGCGGTGGCCAGCCACCACAGGCTGGCCGACCGCGTGGGCTCGGGGAACTCGGGCTCGGCGGAAGGCGCGACCCCGGTCGCGGTGCCCGCCTCGGCGAGCAGCGCGTGGAAGTGGAGCGCGAGCTGCCGGTGCCCCCGCTCCCCCGGGTGCAGCCGGTCCGAGCTCCACATGGCCCGCTCGGTGACCCAGTCGCCCTCCGCGGCATGCAGATGCACCGCTCCGTACCGCTCGGACAGCGCGTGCACGACCGCGTTCACGGCCCGCTGACGCCGAGCGAGCGGGCGGGCCAGCGCCCCGGGCAGTCCCAACATCGCGCCGGGGTCGGGCAGACAGGCGGTGAGCAGGGTCGCGCCCTGCCCGGTGAACGCGGCGTACACCTCGTCGAGCCGTTCGGCCACGGCGTGGATGTCGAAGGTGCACCGCAGGGTGTCGTTGACGCCGATGACGACCGAGGCGATGTCCGGCCGCTCGGCCAGCGCGGCCGGGGTCTGGCGTTCCAGGACGTCACGCGTCTGGGCGCCGCTGACCGCGAGGTTGACGAACTCCACGGGCGCGTCGGCCGGTGCGAGCCCGGCGGCGAGCAGCGCGGCCCAGCCGCGCCACTCCTCGCCCACGGGATCGCCCACCCCTTCGGTGAGGGAGTCACCGAGCGCCACGAACCGCAGGGGTCTCATACGACGCCCTCCCGGGCCCGTTCCACGGTGGGGGCCGCCGTAGGCGCCTCGGGCCGCCCCAAGAGGACCTCGGTGTCATGGGCGGTGAGGAACGCCTCGACGGCGGCCGGCCATCCGAAACAGGCCGCACGCGCGCGTGCGGCCTCCCGCCGCTCGCTCTCCGGGCGGTCCAGGATCATCCGTATCTCGTCCGCGAAGGCCTCTCCGTTGTCCGCGGCGGTGGCTCCGGCGGAGCCGACGACCTCCGAGAGCGCGGAGGAGGCGCTGGCGACGACGGGCGTGCCGCAGGCCATCGCCTCCAGGGCGGCGAGTCCGAAGGTCTCGGCGGGCCCGGGGGCGAGGCACACGTCCGCGGAGGCCTGGAGAGCGCTCAGGAGCGCGCGGTCGCCGACGTGTCCGAGGAAGGTGACCGGCAGCCGCCGTTCGCGCGCCCGCTGTTCGAGGCGGGCCCGCAGCGGCCCGTCACCGGCCACGACGAGCACCGCGCGCCGCCCGCGACGCAGCATCGCCTCCAGGGCTTCGAGCGCGGTGCCGGGCCGCTTCTCGACGGACAGCCGGGAGCACATCACGAGCAGGACCTGGTCCTCGCGCGCGTGCCGTGCCCTCAGCCCCGGGTCTCGCAGCGCGGGGTGCCGGCCCTCCAGGTCGACGCCCAGCGGGGCGCGTACGACATTGCGGGCTCCGATCCGGACGAACTCGCGCTCCGCGAACTCCGTGGTGCACACGATCCGTGAATAGTGGTGGGCGGTGCGGATGTTGAGGGCGTCGGAGGTCCTGCGGGCCATGCCCTCGGAGAAGCCCCAGGTGCGCAGTACGCCGTCGGCGGTCTCGTGGGAGACCATCACGGCGGGCACCCGGGCGCGCCGCGCCCAGACGCCGGTCCAGCGCAGCGTCGTACGGTCGGACACCTCGAGGCGGTCGGGCGCGAGTGCCTCCAGGAGGCCGGCGACACGCCGCTTGTCGGTGAGGACGCGGTAGCCGCCGGTGCCGGGCAGCAGCGGGCCCGGCAGCGTGATCACCCGCCCCTGTTCGGTCTCGCGGTCCGAGGCGCGCTCGCCGGGCACGATCAGTACGGGCTCGTGTCCGGCCGCCAGGTATCCGGTGCCCAGTTCGCGCAGCGCGGTCCGCAGGCCGCCCGAGGCGGGGGCGACGAAGTTGGCGAGCCGGACGATCCGCAGGGGCCTGCTCATGCCGCGATCACCGCCCGTCCGGCGAGCACATCGGTGTAGTGCCCGATGAGCTGGTCGCCGACGGCCGCCCAGGTGCGGCCCTCGACGGTCCGCCGCGCCTCGGCGCCGTACGCGGCCCGCAGTGCGGGATCGGCGGCGAGCGACCACACCGCGTCACGCACGGCGCCCTCGTCGCGCGGCGGGACGAGCAGTCCCGTACGCCCGTGCGCCACCAGGTCGAGCGGTCCTCCTGCGGCGGGGGCGACGACCGGGACGCCGCTCGCCATCGCCTCCTGGACGGTCTGGCAGAAGGTCTCGAAGGGTCCGGTGTGCACGAAGACGTCCAGCGAGGCGAAGATCCGGGCGAGTTCGTCGCCGGTACGACGGCCCAGGAAAACGGCGCCGGGCAGGGCCTGCGTCAGGCTCGGCTGACTGGGTCCGTCGCCGACGACGACCACCCGTACGCCGTCCAGACCGCAGGCTCCAGCGAGGAGTTCGACCTGCTTCTCGGGGGCGAGACGGCCGACGTAGCCGACGATCAGCTCGCCGTTCGGGGCGAGTTCACGGCGGAGTGTGTCGTCCCGGTGTTCCGGCCGGAAACGGACGGTGTCCACGCCGCGCTGCCACAGCCGTACCCGGGGCACACCGTGTGCCTCCAGGTCGTGCAGAGCCGGGGTGGACGGGGCGAGGGTGATGTCGGCGGCGGCGTGGACCGAGCGGATACGGCGCCAGGCGGCGGCTTCGCCCGCGTGCACGTAGGTACGGGCGTAGCCGGCGAGGTCGGTCTGGTAGACGGCCACGGCGGGGATGCCGAGCCGGGCGGCGGCCGTCATGCCACGGACGCCGAGGACGAAGGGGCTGGCCAGGTGGACGATGTCGGCGCGGTGTTCGGTGATCGCGGCGGCGACGCGTCGGCTGGGGAGGGCGACGCGAACCTGGGGGTAGCCGGGGAGCGGTAGGGAGGGGACTCGGACGACGGGGCACGGCGCGTGGGCGTCGGGCCCGTTCCCGGCAGCGGTGGCCGGGGCGACGACGATGGGAGCGTGACCGCGCTCGACGAGGTGTCGGGCGGTCTGGAGCGCGCAGTGGGCCACGCCGTTCACATCGGGGGGAAAGGATTCGGTCACGATGACGACACGCATACCCGTGTTGTCGTCGGGCCGGACGTGGACGCGTCAACGTGGATCTTTCCGAATGAGGAACGTCCCGTGAGCGTTGCGCTCCGCACGCCCCTGCATCACAAGCCGGTCACGCTCCGGCGTCCGGGCCCGTACCAACGGGATACGGGCCGACGACGGAACGCTCACACGCCGGTCTCACACCGCTGTCCCGCTCGGGTGCCTCACACGGCGGACGCGTCCGGTCCGATGCGGCTGCGTACCGCGGTCTGTACCTCGGCCTCCTCGGCCGGATCGGCGGCGAGCCGCCGGAGCTGGTCGACCACCCGGGCGTCACCGGTCTCGGCGTGCCGCGCGGCCACCTCGCGGGTGGTCTCCTCGCAGTCCCAGAGGCACTCGACGGCGAATCCGGCGGGGAACGAGGGATCGGTGGCGGCCAGCGCACGGGCCGCGCGCCCGCGCAGATGGGACGAGGCGGTCTCACGGTAGACATGCCGCAGTACGGGGGCCGCGTTGGCGATGCCCAGCCGTCCTGCGCCGTCGACGAGGGTCCACAGGGTCTGGGCGTCGGGCCCGTCGCCCCGGACGGCCTCGCGCAGGGCACCGAGGACCAGCTCCCGGTCCGCCGCGCCGCCCCGGCAGGCGAGAACGCGCCCGGCGGCCTCTCCGAGGGCGTCGGGCCGGTGGACCCAGCCGCGCGCCCGCTCGACGGCGGCGATGGACCGCATCCGTTCGAAGGCGTCCACGGCGGCCTCCACGACGAGCCGTGAGGCGGAGGCCTGGGCGGCCTCGATGAGATCGAGTACGTCGGGATCCTGGCTGTCGGCGAGATAGCGCAGGGCCGTGCAGCGCGCGCCGTCGTCCCCGGAGCGGGCGGCCTCGAGAATCTCGGGGCGGTCCTCGGGTCCGGCGACGGCCGTGAGGCATCGCGCGGCCGGCACATGGAGGGCCGCTCCGCGCTCGATGCCCTGCTGGGCCCACTCGAAGACGGCCCGCACGCTCCACCCCGGGCGGGGCCCGGACGGTCGCATCTGCCGTTGCCATCGGTCGAAGGAGCCTGATTCCTGGGCGCCGCGCACACGTGCGCCGATGGATTCGCGGGGATCGTCGGCCCACAGGCGCCAGGGCCGCGGTTCGAAGGAGTCCCGTACGACGACCGCCAGTTCGGCCTCGCCCTCGGGGTCCGCGGGGAACCGGGCGAGGACGGGGGCGGCGAGGGCGCGCAGTCCGGCGTCGTCGTCGCGCAGCGCCAGTTCGTCGAGGGCCCAGGCCCAGTTGGCGCCGCAGGCGGCGTACCGCCTGAGCAGTTCGAGCGCGTCCCGCCTGCCGTACGAGGCGAGGTGGCCGAGGACGGCCAGGGCGAGGCCCGTGCGTGACTCGTCCGTGTGGAGGACGTCGTCCGCGTCGAAGAGGTGTGCCTCGATCTCGTCGAGCTCGCCGCTCAGGTCGAGGAAGAGACGGGCGTAGTAGAGGGAGCGGTTCTCCACCTGCCAGTCGTGGCGGGGGTCGCGCAGCACACAGTGGTTCAGTGCCGCGAGCGCCTCGGCGCGCGGGGCGGTGAGCGCGTGCAGCGTGCCGTCGCCGCGGCCCCTCTGGAGCAGGCCGAGCAGCGTACCGCTGGGCGCTATGACCGGATCGAACATGGGAAACAGCCTCACATCAAGCGTCGACGCAACCGGGGATCCTGCTTTACCTGGCCGCGTGACAACACGTCGGGGCGCCCGCCGTTTCCTGCTTGCTGTAGACCATCTTCCTCTGCCTCTCGTCGGTGGCCCGTGCGGGCCGCATCACGGTCCGCGCGGTGCGGCAACACCTGCCCAGCCATCGCGTACGTGAATCACGACGTCATGATGACCCAGCGGTTCTCGCTGCCGCGACCGCATTTCCGGCGGCCCCGTACCGCCTCCCCCAAAATCGTTGTTTCGCCTGGTCAAGGCGGTTTGTTCAGTGCACGCCGAACAGTTCGAGCAATTCGGCCTTGGCGAACATCCGAGCCGTGTCGACGGCGGAGGGCGTGCCCGCGGAGGGGTCGGCGCCGGCGTCGAGGAGGACCCGGATCACGGCGTCCTCGCCCTTGAAGACGGCTCCGGCGAGCGGAGTCTGGCCCCGGTCGTTGATGCGGTCGGCCTCCGCGCCGCGCTCCAGGAGGGCGCTGACGGCGTCGGCGTGGCCGTGGTAGGCGGCCAGCATCACGAGCGAGTCGCCGCGGTCGTTGGTGAGATTGGCCGGAACACCCGCGTCCACATACGCCACGAGCGCCTCGGTCCGCCCCTGCCGGGCCAGATCGAAGATCTTGGTCGCCAGCTCCACGACCTCGGGGTCGGGGGCTTCACTCATCGGCGGGACCGCCTCTCACTGCGACAACACATGCGACAACGAACGGAACTGCGGGAACGTGCGGCCGTCAGCGGTGCGGCCGTACGAGTGAATCGCCAGCGTACTGGCTTCGCGGGCACATGACCGGGCCCGGCCGAGGCAAAGATCACCACGAATCCGGCAAACCGTCGAGCGGCCGCCCCGGAGGCCCTGTCAGGCAGGGCCATCGGGGTGAAATAAGCAGAATTTCACTCTGTTGCACCTTTTATCGTATGGATACATCCTGTGAGCCTGGAAGTACTCATGGTGACTGTCCCCATCGACCAGGAGAACTCTCATGATCCTGTCCATCTCAGGTGTGGTGCTGCTCGGCATCATCGTCTTCCTCTTCTTCCGCAAGGACGGCCTCAAGGCCTCGCACGCGCTGGTCTGCGCCCTCTTCGGGTTCTACCTCGCGGGCACGGCCATCGCTCCGAGTATCACGGCAGGCGGCGCGAGCCTGGCCGGGCTGCTCGGCGGGATCAAGTTCTGACGCCCATCCCGTTCGCACGCACCTCCAGGAGACAGCAGTGGCCCGGCGCCCTCTTCCCCGCATTCTGAGTACCGGCAGCGCGCAGATCGCCCGCAGCCGGGACCTGGCCCGGACGGCCGCCGACAGCGCCACCGACGTCCTTCACCCACTGATCACGGTCACCCGTGGACTGCGCCGGCTGGCTGCCGCCGGACGGCGCAAGTGGGCGGACACCCCCAAGGACCGGCGCGGTCCACTGCTGTTCCTGGTGGCTTCGGTCGTCCTGGTCGTGGCCCTCGTCCCGTACGGGCCGCTGCTCGCCATCGTCACCCTGATGGGGGCGTCGGCGTGGCACGGCCGGGACCGCACGCCGCGCGGGCCGGCAGGACCCGACGAGGCGCAGACCAAGCGCCTCGAATCGCTCTACGAAGCACTCGTCCCCTACTTCTCGGTTCCCGAGGACCCGGCCCCGCTCTACGCCCACGGCGGCGAGTGGGACAAGGCCTTCGCCTCGTACGAGTTCGACGACACCGGCCGTGTCTCGCATCTCTCGCTCCACTACCCCGCGTACTTCACCGACGGGGAGGCGGACGCGCGTGCCCGTATCGAGCAGTTGCTGCACACCAAGTCGGGCCGCGGGCGCGAGTACCGCTTCGCGTGGGACGAGGAGGGCAACCAGCTCACGGTCACGGTGCTGCCGCCGCTTCCCACCGATGTCGCCGCCCAGCGTTTCGTCACGGCTCCGGGCGAGACCGTCCTCGGCTTCACCGACCCGGCCGGGGTCCAGCGCACACTCCCGCTCACCTTCGGCGAGGAGCGGCGGGACACCCCACCGGTCGTCTGGCGCACCGGTGCGCGCTCGACCGAGCCGCATCTGCTCGCGGTCGGCGGGCCGGGCAGCGGCACGACCACCCTGCTGCGCTCGATGGCGCTGCAGGCCCTCCAGCACGGCGACGTACTGATCGTCGAGGGCGGCGGCAGCGGCGAGTTCGCGTGTCTGACCGGCCGCGACGGCGTCCTGGGCATCGAGTGCGGCCTGGCGGGCGCGCTGGCGAGCCTGGAGTGGGCGGCGCACGAGACGGAGCGCCGGCTCATCGCCGCGAACCGCGCCCGGCAGGCGGGCCACACCCCGCCGGAGGACACCAGGCGTCCCCTCTGGCTCCTCCTCGACCGTCCGACGGTCCTCGGCCATCTCGCGGCGGCCGACGGCCGCAAGGATCCCCAGTCCCTCCTCCAGGTACCGCTGCGCCACGGCCGCGCGGCCGGTGTGACGGTGGTGGTGGCCGAGCAGTTCGACGCCCTGGAGTCACTCAGCGAGGCGGTACGCGGACACACGCGCGCGCGTGTCGTGCTCGGCCCCGCGTCCACGGGCCAGCTCGAAGCCGTGCTCGGGTCTCCCCCGCCCACGACTCCGACACCGGACGTGCCGCCCGGCCGCGGCTACGCCCGGCTGGGCTCGGGCCCGGTCCACCGCCTCCAAGTCCCGGCGACCCCGGACCCGTACGACGAGGCGACGAGCGAGGCCCACCGCCAGGCGGTGGTCGGTCTGCTCCCGGCACGCACGACTCCGGTTGACGCCGAGCCGACGGGCCCGGCACCGGCGGACCTCGCGGACGCGGCGCCGGAAAGCCCCGTGCGCTTCACGGCACCGGGTGCGGTGGGCGTCCCCGCGGAAGGCTGAGCGGGCGGAGGAGCTTCCCCGCAGAAGGCTGAGCGAGCCGGAGGGGTCGTCCCGGCGGAAGGCTGAGTGGATGGAGGGGGCGTCGCGCACGAGAAACGCGCAGCGCCCTCTCTCCGCCCGCTCCCCCCACCACCGGCCGGGCGGCAGGTGCCCGGAATGCCCCGCCTAAGCCGGGGCGCAGGGCTCAGGGCTCAGGAGACATCACCGCACAAGGTGCATCCGGAAGCGTCACGCCACGAACGTGCGTGGCGACTCCGTTCCGCCGTTCGCCCCCGACTCCACCAGCCGGGCGGCCGCGGCCAGGCGCGCCGCCGCCTCGTCGGCCACTGCGCCTCCGACCGTGAACGGCAGCCGCACATAGCCCTCGAAGGCCCCGTCGACCCCGAAGCGGGGCCCGGAGGGCACGCGCACGCCCACCCGCTCGCCGACCTCGGCCAGCCGTGAACCGGACAGACCGCCGGTACGCACCCACAGGGTGAGCCCGCCCCGCGGCACGTCGTACTCCCAGCCGGGCAGTTCGCGGCGCAGGGCCGTCACGAGCGCGTCGCGGTTCTCGCGGGCCTGGGTGCGCCGGATGTCCACGGCCTGCTCCCAGCCACCGGTGCTGAGCAGCCAGTTCACGGCGAGCTGCTCCAGGACGGGGGTGCCGAGGTCGGCGTACGCGCGGGCCGCGACCAGACTGCGGATGACGTCGGGAGCGGCGCGGACCCAGCCGATCCGCATGCCCGCCCAGAACGCCTTGCTGGCCGAGCCGACGGTGATGACGGTGGACCCGGCCGGGTCGAAACCGCAGACGGGACGCGGCATTTCGACGCCCTCGTCCAGATGGAGCTCGCTCATGGTCTCGTCCACGATCAGCACCGTGCCGGCGGAGCGGGCCGCGTCGACGAGCCGCCTGCGCTGGTCCTCGTCGGCGAGCGCGCCGGTCGGGTTGTGGAAGTCGGCGACGACATAGGCGAGCCGGGGCGCCGCGTCGCGCAGCACCTGCCGCCAGCGGTCCATGTCCCAGCCCGCGAGCCCCTCGGCCATGGCGACGGGCACCAGCCGGGCCCCGGCCTCGCGCATCAGCTGAAGGATGTTGGCGTACGAGGGGGACTCGACGGCGATGCGTTCGCCGCGTCCGGCGAAGAGGTGACAGATGGCATCGATGGCGCCCATGGCCCCGGTGGTCACCATGATCTGTTCGGGCATGGTCGGGATGCCGCGCGCGGTGTACCGCTCGGCCAGCATCTCGCGCAGCGCGGGCAGCCCCGCCGGATAGTCGCCGTGCGTATGGGCATACGGCGGGAGCTCCTCCAGCGCACCCTGGACGGCACGCGTGAGCCACGGCTCGGGGGCGGGCAGGGCAGCGCAGCCCAGATCGATCATGGAGCCGAGGGCTTCGGGCGGCAGCGGTTCGAGGCCCCGGGCAGGCAGCGGGTTCCCGGCCGGTACGGCCGTCCAGCTGCCCGCTCCCCTGCGGGACTCCAGGAACCCTTCGGCGCGAAGGGCTTCGTAGGCTGCCGCCACCGTGGTGCGGCTCACGGACAGGGAGAGGGCCAGCTCGCGCTCGGCGGGCAGCCGCGCGGCGACGGGGACGCGCCCTTCGAGGACGAGCAGACGCACGCCGTCGGCGAGGGCGCGATAGGCGGGCGGGCGGCGTGTGCCGGGGCCCGCCGGGCGCTCCTGCTGGGAGTTGAGCAGCCGCGCGAGCTGAGCGGCTCCCACCGCCGAGGTCCACTGCGCCATGATTTCCAGTCCACCTTCCCCGAATTGGCCATGGAAGAGGTTTCTTCTCAAGCCACAGAGTGTCACGGGCCAGGCCACTATCACCACCAGGGGGCACATCTTGTCCACTCCGCCGCCGGACCGACCGTCGGGTCCGCCGTCAAGCCCGACATCGAGTCCAACTTCAGGTCCGGCATCGGGTCCCACATCGAGCCCGCCGTCGGGGCGCCTCACCCGCCGGCTCCTCCAGCTGTACGTGGGCCTGGCCCTGTACGGAGCGAGTTCTGCCCTGCTCGTGGAGGCGGGGCTCGGCCTGGAGCCGTGGGGTGTTCTCCACCAGGGCCTTGCCGAGCTCACCGGGCTGACGATCGGCGTCGTGTCGATCATCGTGGGCGCCGTGGTGCTGCTCCTGTGGATCCCGATGCGTCAGCGCCCGGGCCTGGGCACGGTCTCCAACGTCTTCGTGGTCGGCATCGCCATGGACGGCACGCTCGCCCTGGTCCCGGACGCGCACGCCCTCGGAATCCGCGTCCCCTTGCTGGTGGCGGGCATCCTCCTCAACGGCGTGGCGACCGGCCTCTACATCGCGGCCCGTTTCGGTCCGGGCCCGCGCGACGGCCTGATGACGGGCCTCCACGAGCGGACCGGCCGCTCGATCCGTCTGATGCGTACGGCCATCGAGGTGGCCGTGGTGGCCACGGGCTTCGTCCTCGGTGGCACGGTCGGCGTGGGCACAGTGCTGTACGCGTTGGCCATCGGCCCGCTGGCCCAGCTCTTCCTGCGCGTGTTCGCCGTCCCCTCGGCATCATCGGGCGGCAGCACGGTCGTTGCCGCCGGGCAACCGGAGCAGGCGATACTGCGCGGGTGAGCACCCGTATACGCCACCCCTACCTCGACCATCCCGGCCCGATCGCCTTCGCCCACCGGGGCGGGGCCGCGGACGGCCTGGAGAACACCGCGGCCCAGTTCCGGCGCGCGGTCGAGGCCGGCTACCAATACATCGAGACCGATGTACACGCCACGGCGGACGGAAAACTCGTCGCCTTCCATGACGCGACGCTGGACCGGGTGACCGACGGGGCGGGCCGGATAGCGGACCTCCCCTGGAACGACGTGAGCCACGCGCGCGTGGCGGGGTCGGAACCGGTCCCCCTCTTCGAGGAGCTGCTGGAGACGTTCCCCGGCGTCCGCTGGAACGTCGACATCAAGGCTGAGCCCGCTCTGCACCCCCTGCTCGACCTGATCCGCCGCACCGGCTCCTGGGACCGGGTCTGTGTCGGTTCCTTCTCCGAGTCGCGGGTCGCCCGCGCGCAGCGCCTGGCCGGTCCGCGACTGGCCACCTCGTACGGCACCCGGGGCGTCCTCGGACTGCGTCTGCGGTCGTGGGGGATCCCGGCCCCGCTGCGCCGCTCGGCGGTCTGCGCCCAGGTGCCCGAGTCCCAGTCGGGCATCCCCGTGGTCGATCGCCGCTTCGTGCGCACGGCCCACGCGCGTGGGCTGCAGGTTCACGTCTGGACGGTCAACGAACCCGCACGGATGCACCGGCTCCTGGACCTGGGGGTCGATGGCATCATGACCGATCACATCGAGACGCTGCGCGGGGTCCTGAAGGACCGCGGCACCTGGGTCTGACGGCCCGGCGCCCCGCGTGGCGTCCGCGTACGGGGACTGCGACGGGGAAGCGAGGGCACGGGTGGGCACCGACACCGTGCGGGAACAAGCGGCCGACGATGCCGCGGAACGGCGGCGCGAACAACGCGGCTGGTACTTCTACGACTGGGCCTGCTCCGTCTACTCGACGAGCGTGCTCACCGTCTTCCTCGGCCCCTATCTGACATCGGTCGCCAAGGCGGCCGCGGACGCCGAGGGATTCGTACATCCGCTGGGGATCCCGCTGCGCGCCGGCTCCTTCTTCGCGTACTGCGTGTCGGCGTCCGTCATCCTGTCGATCTTCGTGATGCCGCTGGCCGGCGCGGCGGCCGACCGCACGGGCCGCAAGAAGCCGCTCCTCGCGGTCGCCGCCTACCTGGGCGCCGCGGCCACCGCGGGCATGTTCTTCCTGGACGGCGACCGCTATCTGCTGGGCGGCCTCCTGCTGATTGTGGCCAACGCCTCACTGGCCGTCTCGATGGTGCTCTACAACTCCTATCTGCCGCAGATCGCCCCGCCGGAGGAGCGCGACGCCGTCTCGTCGAGGGGCTGGGCCTTCGGTTACGCGGCGGGCGCACTGGTCCTGGTCGCGAACCTGATCCTCTACACGGCCCATGACACCTTCGGCGTCTCGGAGACGACGGCGGTCCGCATCTGTCTGGCCTCGGCGGGCATCTGGTGGGGCGCCTTCACCCTCATTCCGCTCAAACGGCTGCGCGACCGCCGCTCGGCGACCTCCTCGGGTACGTCCGCACACGGATGGCGGCAGCTGGCGGCCACCGTGCGGGACATGCGCCGCCAGCCACTGACGCTCGCGTTCCTGCTCGCCTATCTGGTCTACAACGACGGCATCCAGACGGTCATCTCGCAGGCATCCGTGTACGGATCCGAGGAGCTGGGCCTCGACCAGTCGACGCTGATCGTCGCCGTGCTGCTGGTCCAGCTGCTCGCGGTGGCCGGGGCGCTGGGGATGGGCCGGCTCGCCCGGACGTACGGTGCCAAACGGACCATCCTCGGTTCGCTGGTCGCCTGGACCGTGACGCTGGGCGCGGGTTACTTCCTGCCTGCCGGCGCGCCGGTCTGGTTCTTCGTCCTCGCCGCCGGCATCGGGCTCGTCCTCGGCGGCAGCCAGGCGCTGTCCCGGTCCCTGTTCTCGCATCTGGTGCCGCCGGGCAAGGAGGCCGAGTACTTCTCGGCGTACGAGATGAGCGACCGCGGTATGAGCTGGCTCGGCCCGCTTCTGTTCGGTCTGACGTACCAGCTAACGGGAAGTTATCGGGACGCGATCATCTCGCTCGTGGCCTTCTTCGTGCTGGGATTCGTGCTGCTCGCGAGGGTTCCGGTACGCCAGGCGGTGCGCGACGCGGGCAACCCCGTTCCGGACAGGATTTAGCGCCGGAGGCCAAAGGCCGGTAGTGTACGCGTTTGGCCTGCCAGGCGTACCGTTACTGCGCGTCAAAGATGCCGAAACGCTGGGTGACATCTGCCCTCAGATGTGACAAACCGGGCGCAGGTGGGTACAACAAGGGGCGGCTACGACGGCGACGCATGACCCGGAACGGGAATCTTTACCGCCGACCGGACGTTGACCGGATGACGACGACAGCGACACCTGTCCTGTGGGCGACAAGCCCGGGAGGCACGATTCATGAGTGAGCGAGCTCTTCGCGGCACGCGCCTCGTGGTGACCAGCTACGAGACGGACCGCGGCATCGACCTGGCCCCGCGCCAGGCCGTGGAGTACGCATGCGAGAAGGGCCATCGATTCGAGATGCCCTTCTCGGTGGAGGCGGAGATCCCGCCGGAGTGGGAGTGCAAGGTCTGCGGGGCCCAGGCACTCCTGGTGGACGGCGACGGCCCTGAGGAAAAGAAGGCCAAGCCCGCGCGCACGCATTGGGACATGCTGATGGAGCGGCGCACGCGAGAGGAACTCGAAGAGGTCCTCGAAGAGCGCTTGGCTGTACTTCGCTCCGGAGCCATGAACATCGCGGTCCACCCTCGGGACAGCCGCAAGTCCGCGTAGCCCCTCCGGGGGTTGGGCGGCATACAACGCACGCACCCAACCGCGGGTGCCGTACCTCCGGGTACGGTGCCTGCGGTTTTGTGCGTTCGGATGGCTTGCGGTGGCTTTGCGGGTGCGGGTCCGGCTGTGGCTGATCGCGCAGTTCCCCGCGCCCCTAGGTTTTCAGGGGCGCGGGGAACTGCGCAGTCTTTTGGGGGTTCGGGGGCGGAGCCCCTGAGCAAGTGACGGGAATGGGTAGGGGCGGCGGGGGCGAAGAAAACCCCTCGGCGTCAGCCGTTCAGCGGGGGCCTCGGGCCCGAGTCCTCCTGACGCCGCTCCCGCGACTCGTCGTCACGAACGACCTCGCCCGGAACGACCTTCCCATCGGGCCGATGGATACGCGCCTGCTGAAAGGCACCCCCGAGCGTCCCAGCCCCGGCCTCCCGCATCTTCCGCTCAAACGTCCGCTCCGCATACCGGCTCAGCCCCTTCTGCACAGGCGGAACCAGCAGAAGCAGCCCGAGCGCGTCGGAGATGAGACCGGGCAGCATCAGCAGCAGCCCGCCCAGCATCATCAGACCGTTGCCCTCGGAATTCGTACCGCCCTGCGGCAGCACCCCGCTCTGCTGTTGCTGCAGCGTCTCGCTCAGCGCGCGAAAGGCACGGCGTCCGGCCCGCTTGATGACCACGGAGCCGAGGACGAATCCGGCGACCAGCAGCAGGAAGACGGTGAAGCCGCTCGTGGCACCCGCCACCACGATCAGCAGCCAGATCTCCAGGACCAGCCATGCGGCGATGCCGAGCGGCAGGTACCTGAGGGGGCCGGAGCGCCGGGGCCGTGCGGGGTGGGGCGGAGTCGAAGCGCCAGTCGTCATGCGTCCAGTGTGCCTGGGCACGGCTCAGTACGGGATAAACGCGTGGTCAGCACAGCCTGTGAAGCGGAGCCGCACGCCCTGACAGCCGGACCAACGAACCGGCCATCAGTCCCAAGCCCCAAAACCGAAACCCGGGCCCCGGACGTCGGCCCCAGACCCCGCCCCGCCTCAAACCTTCCGACGCCCGCGAATCCGGTCCGCCCGCTCCCCGACCCCCCACGTGGTCACCCTCCACAGGGCCTCCACCAGGATGTCGCGGCTCATCTTGGAGTCGCCCAGTTCGCGCTCGACGAAGGTGATGGGCACCTCGACCACGTGATAGCCGGCCTTGACGGCCCGCCGCGCCAGGTCGACCTGGAAGCAGTAGCCCTGCGAGGAGACCTCGCCGAGGCCGAGGCCCTCCAGGGTCTCGCGGCGGAAGGCGCGGTAGCCGCCGGTGACGTCACGGATCGGCACGTCGAGCATGACGCGCGAGTACAGACTGCCACCGCGCGAGATGAACTCACGGGACTTGGGCCAGTTGACGACGCGCCCGCCCGGCACCCAGCGGGACCCGAGCACGAGGTCGGCCCCCTTGAGCGCGGTGAGCAGCCGGGGCAGTTCCTCGGGCTGGTGCGAACCGTCGGCGTCCATCTCGACCAGGACTCCGTACCCGTGCTCCAGACCCCAGCCGAAGCCCGCGAGGTAGGCGGCACCGAGGCCTTCCTTGCCCTTGCGGTGCAGCACGTGGACGTGGTCGTCCTCGACGGTCAGTTCGTCGGCGAGTTTGCCGGTGCCGTCGGGGCTGTTGTCGTCGGCGATCAACACGTGCGCCGCGGGCACGGAGGCCCGCACCCGGCCGACGATCGCCTTGATGTTCTCCGCCTCGTTGAAGGTCGGGATGATCACCAAGGTCGTGCCGAGCGGACCGAACTGTCGCCCACCGCCGTCGTTCACAGCTTCCCCTTAAGACTTCCGTGCGAGGGGCTCCACCATAGCGAGCGTCGCTCTTCGGGCCGGTGAGGCACCGACGTGAAAGTTCCCGGAAGGGGGCCAGAAGGGGACGAGTCTGCGGATCGGGGCCCGGCGCCCTTCGGGCCGACCTGGGACCCGCTGGCTGCGGGTCGACCGAAAGCCGTTGTCTACTGAGCGTCCGGGCCCCACCCGGGTCACACCATCCGAGCCGGAACGTTCCCTCGCGCCGTGGCGCGGGCGCTGGGCCTGGCTCCCAGTGGTGGTGTACCGGTGCGGCACACCACCCCTGACCCAACTGCGCTGCGGCGACTGGCGGAAGTTCACCGGTCGGACGTCCGGTGGTGGACCCGGCCGAACCTACCGGCCACCTGCCGCTAGCTGTCAACAGTCGTTTGACCTGGCGGTTTTCCCTCAAACCCCTGGTCAGCGCGGAGGATACGCAGGTCGCGCGACGGGGCGCCGACGCATGATCGACACCGCGCCACCCCGGGACATCACTCGTCCGGCCGTACGAATACCGTCCGTCCGCCCACGACCGTGCGCAGGCAGACGGGCAGTCGCGCGCCGGGCGTGAGGTCGGGCAGTCCGGGGGTGCCGGAGCGCGGGTCGGTCGACCAGCGGGCGACCCGGTCGTCCGGGGCCTGGACGACGAGCTCGTCGGTGCGCCACACGGCGTAGTCCGCGGGCGCGCCGGGTACCAGGAGCCCCGCGTCGTCGCGTCCGACCGCCCGCCAGCCGCCCCGCGTATGCGCCGTGAACGCGGCGCGCACGGACACCCGGTGCTCCGGAGTGCGGTGGAAGGCCGCGGCGCGGACGGTGCCCCACGGGTCGAGCGGTGTGACGGGACTGTCGGAGCCGAAGGCGAGCGGCACCCCGGCCCGCAGCAGGGCCGCGAACGGGTTGAGCGCCCGGGCCCGCTCGGCACCGAGGCGTTCGACGTACATACCGTCCTCGCCGCCCCACAGCGCGTCGAAGGCCGGCTGGACCGAGGCGGTGAGGCCGAGTTCGGCGAAGGCGGCGATCGTCTCCGGGGTGAGCATCTCGGCGTGCTCGACCCGGTGCCGGGCGGCGCGTACGCGGGCCAGGCCGACCTTCTCCGCGGCGGCGCGGACTCCGTCGACCACGGAGGTCACGGCGGCGTCCCCGATGGCGTGGAAGCCCGCCTGGAGGCCCGCCTCGGTGCATGCCACCACGTGGGCGGCGACGGCGGCGGCGTCCAGGTAGGCGGTGCCGGTGTGTTCGGCGTCGGTGTACGGCTGGTGGAGGCAGGCCGTGTGCGAGCCGAGGGCGCCGTCCACGAAGAGGTCGCCCGCGGCGCCGGCCGCTCCCAGCGCCCGGGCCTTCGCCACGCCCTCCTCCCCGTGTTCGGCCCAGTAGCCGACGACCCGGGGCCCTGCTTCCTCCCCGGCGAGCCGCAGCAGCCCGGTGAAGTCGTCCTCGGAGGAGATCTCCGGGCCCGCGCACTCGTGCACGGAGCCGATGCCGAGCGAGGCCGCGTGCTTCAGCGCGGCACGCTGGGCCTCGGTGCGCTGCTCCGGCGTAACCGCTGCGAACGCGGCGGCGCGTACGGCGTGATGGGCGTCGCGGGTGAGCGGTTCACCGTCCTCGAAGCCGGCCGCCCGGCGTACGCCCGGCGCCATGTCGAGGAGAGCCGTGGTGACGACGGCCGAGTGGACGTCGATCCGGCTGAGGTAGAGCGGGCGTCCGCCGGTGACCTCGTCCAGCTCGTCCCGCCGCGGATGCCGACGCTCGGGCCAGCGGGACGCGTCCCAGCCGTGGCCGAGGAGCACCCGGTCGGCGGGGCGGGCGGCCGCGAAGTCCCGTACGAGGGTGATCGCCTCGGTGAGGGTGCGGGCGGTGGAGAGGTCGAGGCCGGTGAGTGCGAGGCCGGTGGCCGTGGTGTGCACGTGCGCGTCGGTGAACGCCGGGGTGACGAGCGCCCCTTCGAGGTCCAGCACCTCGTCGACGCCGTCCGCGAACGCGTCGGCCGCGCCCTCGGAGCCGACCCAGGCGACCTGTCCGCGTTCCACGACCATCGCGGTGGCGAACGGGTCGGCGGGGCTGTGGACCTCCCCGCCGCGCAGCAACATCGTTCGGGGGGTGGCGGTGCTCTCACTCATGGGGAACAGTCTCGCCCCTCGGCGCACGCGCCCCGCGCACGGGGGGCCACCCTCGGGGTCTCACGCGCGCGGGCGTCAGATCTTCGGCGGCCGGGCCTCGTACGGCGTGGAGAGGACCACCGTCGTACGTGTCGAAACGCCCGCCAGCGTGCGCACGCGCGCGAGGAGCTCTTCCAGCTCGTGCGGTGTCGACACGCGGACCTTGAGGATGTAGTTCTCGTCGCCGGCGACGCTGTGGCAGGCCTCCAGCTCCGGGACGTCGGCCAGCCGTTCGGCGATGTCGTCGGGGGCGCTGGGGTCGAACGGTTTCACCGAGATGAAGGCGGTGATCGGCAGCCCGACGGCCTCCGGGTCGACGACCGCGGCATAACCGCGGATGACGCCGCGCTGCTCAAGCCGGCGCACCCGCTGGTGCACGGCCGACGTGGACAGGCCCGTGGCCTTGCCCAGGTCGGTGTAGCTCATCCGCCCGTCTTCGACGAGCAGCTGCACGATGTGGCGGTCCAGCTCCTCCATGGCGGAGAACCTACATGCCCTTGATCCGCTCGGGTACTCTGCGGCGCAGGTCATACCCTGTTTGTGATGTGGCCTGAAGAAGCGGGCGAGACACCCGGGGGACAAAACCACCGGGTCGGGCACCTGCACGCGGCATGTGACGAACGCCACATCGCGGCGGTCGGTTCCGTGATGTTCTCGTGATTACCGCAGAGACGGGGCGGGAAGTGCTTGCTGTGGTCGAGGTCGCAGTGCCTTGTCGGCCCACCCGAGGGGGAGTAGCCCATGCAGAGTCTGAAGCGCCCTGGTCGCACCGCGCCCAAGCGGCAGCAGCCCGTCGTCGAGCCCGAGCCGGAGGGCGTCGAACCTGACGCCGAGGAGTTCGACGCGTACGACACCTTCGAGATGTACCGGGTGATCTGCCCGGACTGCGCGCAGCCCATCGCGCTCCTCGCGGACGAGGAGATCCTGCCGGAGCACGCGCTGTGCGCGTCGCCGTGGAACCCGTTCGGGCTCACGGTCTGCGCCGGTACGGGCCGCACGGCGGCCGAGGCCCGGCCCGCCGACGAGACGATGGAGGCTCAGGAGCAGGACACCGCCCTGCTGTTGACACTCCCTCAGGGTCTCGACTGGCGTACGCAGCCGTTCTCGCACGTCGGTGGCCCCGGCTCGCGCCCCATGCGGGTGCCGGTGATGCGCGACCAGGCCGCCTGAGAGCCACTCGGCCGGTTTCCGCCTGAGCGGTCCTCAGTTCCCGTAACTGCCCTGCACCATGGCTCGCAGGCTGTCGTGGTGCAGGATCAGTGTGTCCGGATCCGCGGGGACTGCGGTCTCACCGAAGTGCACCTGCCGGTAGGCGACGCGCAGCATGACGACTGCGTGCCGCAGGGCGGCGTACAGGATGTGGAAGTCCATGTCCCGGGGTGTGTGGCCGGTGAGTTGGGCGTAGCGCGGCTCCACGCGGTCCCGGCGCAGGAAGCCGGGCAGTCCGGGCTGGCCGAAGCTCACGGTGAGGTCCTGGAAGAAGCGGTGCAGGTAGATCATCCAGCCGAGGTCGACCTCGCGCGGGGCCAGTGCCGCCATCTCCCAGTCGAGGACCGCGGCGGGTTCGAAGCCGTCGTAGATGACGTTTCCGATGCGTGCGTCACCCCAGCTGAGGACCGTCTCGCCCTCGTCGCGCGGCCAGAGCGCGTCGAGCCGGTCGAAGGCGTCCTCGATCAGGGGCGATCGCGACAGCCCGTCAATCACCCATTCGTAGTACGTGCGTTGGGCTTCGACATGACGTCGTAGCGCGCTGCCGTGCCCCGGCGAGGAGAGGAAGTCCGCCTCACGCACCGGGACTTGGTCGTGCAGCCGGGCGAGGAGTCCTACCGAGGCGTGCTCAAGTCGCTCCCGGTCGGCGTCACTTGCCGCGTGCAGCCAGTTGCCCTCGTACGTGTAGGGCATGACGTCCGGCGGTACGCGGCCCGCCACGCGCTCCATGACGAAGAAGGGCGCCCCGAGGGGCCCCGGGTCCTCCTCCAGCCACTGCACCCGCGGCACGGGCAGGTCCGTGCGGTCCGCCACCAGTCGCATGGTGCGGTACTGGCGCCGCAGGTCGTAGACCGGGAAGACGGTGTACGCCGCCGGGTCCGCCGCGAGCCTCAACGCGCAGGCGCGCACCGGGGGTTCGGGGTGTTCGATGTCGAAGAGCAGGGTCTCGCTGGACATTCCGTTGGAGGCGGGGACACGGACGTCGACCGCCTTGGCGCCGGGCAGCCGTCCGGCGAGCCAGGCGGTCAGCCGCTGCGCGAGTTCCTCCGGGTCGCGTGTGGTCGTACGCGGACGGGGTGCCGTTGCCATCGCTCCACTCCCTCCCTGGAGTCAACTCGGCTATGGCGCGACCGAGTCGAAGCCGGTGAATCCGCTCGGGTCGTGCCGTCCGAACGAGCCGTGCTCGAAGATCCCGTGCCCCACCTGCCCGTCGAGCGTGAAGCGGGCGGCGTGGTCGGTCACGCCGTACGCGGCGAGCCCGAGCGCGGCCGGGTCCGAAAGGTCGTACGTACGCCGGTCGGTCCAGCCGCGTCCCCGCCAGGTGCCGTGCTGCCAGTCGTCGGCGGGCGGATAGCCGGCTCCGACGGCGAGCGGCGAGGAGGTGAGGATCTCGACGCCGAGCTCCGACGGTTTGCGGAAGTCGCCGAGGTGGACGATCGCGCGCTCCGGGTGCCGGGTTCCGCTCCGGTAGGTGATCTCGGTCTGGGGCCAGCCGAGTTGGCGGTCACGCTCACCGTTCCGTACGAGTGTCGCGTCGTTGAGGGTCCGGTAGCCGTCGGCGTCCTCCTGGGTGATGACCATCAGGAAGCGGTCCTCGAAGCGGACGGGGCACCAGAGCCAGTGGAAGCCCTCGGTCCGGTGCTCCTCGGCGAGCCGGCCGCCCTCCTCGCCGGGCAGCGGGCGCGTGCCCCAGCTGCGGTCGCGGGTGCCGGTCCAGCCGTCGCCCGACAGCCGGATCTCCTCCCCCGCGACCCGGATCCAGCCCTCGCACCGCCCCGCCTGCACGAAGCGCCGGCCCTCCAACGTGAGGCGGGCGCCCCGGCGTTGGACGTGATGCGGCTCCCACAGCGCGGGAAAGTCGGCGGACCAGGTGATCTCGTACGACAGCCCGTCCGGGTCCTCGGGGTCGGCCGCGCAGCTCAGGACGAAGTCCTTCAGGGGGCGCTCGACCTGGATCCGCAGCGGACCGACCGCCATCGTCATCCGGGTGTCGTCGTCCAGGGCGTCCGAGGCGCGTACGGCGTGCAGGGTGTCGCCGGTACGCAGGGTCGCGTACGCGTCGATGACCCCGACGTTCGGGTACACGCCGAGCCCCAGGATGAGCAGCGCCCGCCCCTGGTGGTCGAAGACCTGGAAGATGCAGCGGTCGTAGGCGTTCCGGTCCCCCGTCGCCACGTGCTTCATCGAGAGGGGGACCTGGTGCACGGGGTACTCGTCAAGGGCTACGGGGCGGTCGTCGGGCATCGGCTGCCTCCCGGGGCGTACGGCGCATGACGTCGCCCGGAGGGGTGCGGCCCCCGGCGGTGGAGTTGACGGTACGTCAGAAGACGGCAGGGGGCCAGAGTCCGGTGCCGGGGTCCGGTGCGCCCCTCATGCTGACCTGCGGCGACCCGACGAGGGCGTGCCGCGAACTCACTGGCGAATCCCCGCGCCGGTGACTTGTCCGGCCATGGACCCGTTGGCCTCGGTATGACCCCCACATACGCAGATGCGGAGCGCCGCCGCCGGATCCCCTTCCCCCCGTCGGCAGAATCGGTTCCCCAGGGGTCCCTGGGATCTCTGGGGCCACAGGAGACCCAGCGGACGCAGGGAACTCAGTGGACCCAAGGGATTCACTGGACACAGGGAACTCAGGGCTCACAGAGTTCACAGGGACCCCACGCACACCATCAGCCCCTGGATCCCCCCATCTACCGGGCCCTGATCCGCACCTGGGCCGACCGGGGCCGGACCCTGCCGGGCCGCCACGACCCGGAGTGGGCCCGGCTCGCGGCGCCCTCGGCGATGTACGGGTACGGGAGGTTCAGCGCGACTCGGGACCCGCGAGGTGACGGGCGATGACCATCCGCTGGATCTGATTGGTGCCCTCGACGATCTGCAGCACCTTGGCCTCGCGCATGAAGCGCTCCGCGGGGAAGTCCGCGGTGTAGCCGTACCCGCCGAGTACCTGGACGGCGTCGGTGGTGACCTTCATCGCGGTGTCGGTGCAGTGCAGTTTCGCCATGGCCGCCTGTTTGGCGAACGGCCGTCCCGCGTCACGCAGCCGGGCCGCGGCGAGGTACAGCGCGCGGCCCGCCTCGATCTGGGTCGCCATGTCCGCGAGCATGAAACGCAGGCCCTGGAAGTCCGCGATCGGGCGGCCGAACTGCTGCCGCCCGGTGGCGTACGCCACGGCCTCGTCGAGCGCGGCCTGGGCCACACCGATCGCGCAGGCCGCGATGCCGAGCCGCCCCGAGTCGAGCGCGGACAGGGCGATCGCGAAGCCCTGGCCCTCGTCGCCGATGCGCCGGTCGTCCGGGATCCGCACCCCGTCGAAATGGACCTGAGCGGTGGGTGAGCCCTTCATGCCCATCTTCTTCTCGGGCGCCGCGGCGCTCAGCCCCTCGGCGTCGCCGGGCACCAGGAACGCCGTGATGCCCCGCGCCCCCTCTCCGCCGGTGCGCGCGAGCACGGTGTAGAAGTCGGCGACTCCGCCGTGCGTGATCCAGGCCTTGGTGCCCGTGATCACCCAGTAGTCGCCGTCCCACACTGCTTTTGTACGCAGTGACGCGGCGTCCGAGCCGGAGGACGGCTCCGAGAGGCAGTAGGCGCCCAGGAGGCCGCCGCCGAGCATGGCCGGGAGATGCTCGACCTGCTGTTCCTTGGTGCCGTAGTTGGCGAGGGCGTGGCAGGCGAGCGTGTGCACGCTGACGCCGAGGCCGACGGTGAGACGGGCGGCGGCCAGCTCTTCGAGGACCTGGAGGTAGACCTCGTACGGCTGGTCTCCGCCGCCGTACTCGGAGTCGTACGGGAGGCCGAGCAGCCCCGACTCCGAGAGCAGCGTGAGGACTTCGCGCGGGAAGTGCCCGGCGTCCTCCTCCTCGGCCGCCTTCGGGGCGATCTCGCGCTGCGCGATGTCACGCACGAGCGAGATCAGATCCCGGGCCTCGTCCGTGGGCAGTTGACGGTCCACCGGCTGCGGGGCGCGGTCGGGCATGGCGACGCTCTCCTCCCTGTTGGGCACTTCGGCGAACGCACACCTGGGTGGGGCTGCCCCGCCTGGTCTTTCTGGGCACTGTCGATGCTCGGCGTCTCCGGGTCACGGAAGCGGCTGATCAGCGGCTGTGCGCTGTGAGTATGCCCGATCGGAGGCATCCAGTCACCAGTTAACGACCGCTTACTCAAGAGTAAAGGATTCCTGGAGCGAATGGTCCGAACCATTGACCGTACTGGTCTAGTCCTCCTACTGTTTCGCTCCAACGCTTCACCGCGTTCATGCCAATAGGCGCGCGTTCCCCTCTCCCCCACGAGGAGACACGATGTTCAGCTCGCTCCGCCCCCGCGTCCGTTTTAGGGCGCTCGTATCCGCCGCGTGTTGTGCCGTTCTGGGCGCGGGTCTGCTCGCCGGCGCGGGTACCGCCGCCGCGGCCGTACCTGCCGAGCCGGCCGCCGCACCCAAGGCAGCAGGCTCCAAGGTCGTCGGCTACTTCACCGAATGGGGCACCTACGACCGGAAGTACCTGGTCAAGAACGTCGAGACGTCCGGCTCGGCGGCCAAACTGACGCACATCAACTACGCCTTCGGCAACGTCACCGGCGGCAAGTGCGCGATGGGCGACAACTACGCGGCGACCGAGCGGACGCACACCGCGGCCGAGTCGGTCGACGGCGTCGCGGACACCTGGGACCAGCCGCTGCGCGGCAATTTCAACCAGCTGCGCGAGCTGAAGAAGAAGCACCCGAACCTCAAGGTCCTGTGGTCCTTCGGTGGCTGGACCTGGTCGGCGGGCTTCACCGAGGCGGCCAGGAACCCGGCCGCCTTCGCCCAGTCCTGCTACGACCTGGTCGAGAACTCGAAGTGGGCGGACGTCTTCGACGGGATCGACATCGACTGGGAGTACCCGAACGCCTGCGGCGCCACCTGTGACACCAGCGGGCGGGCCGCGTACAAGAACCTGATGTCGGCGGTGCGCGCCAAGTTCGGCGGCTCCGCGCTGGTCACCTCGGCGATCCCGGCCGACGCCACGGCCGGCGGCAAGCTCGACGCGGCGGACTACGCGGGCGCCGCCCAGTACGTCAACTGGTACAACCCGATGACGTACGACTTCTTCGGCGCCTGGGACGCGACCGGTCCCACGGCTCCGCACTCGGCCCTGAACTCCTACTCGGGCATCCCGAAGGCGGAGTTCCACACCTCCGCGACCATCGCCAAGCTCAAGGGCATGGGCGTCCCGGCCTCGAAGCTGCTGCTCGGCATCGGCTTCTACGGTCGCGGCTGGACCGGTGTCACCCAGGCGGCGCCCGGCGGCACGGCCACCGGCCCGGCGGCGGGCACGTACGAGCAGGGCATCGACGACTACAAGGTGCTCAAGACGAAGTGCCCGGCGACCGGCACGGTCGGCGGCACCGCGTACGCCAAGTGCGGGAACAACTGGTGGAGTTACGACACCCCGTCGACCATCGCCGGGAAGATGAACTACAAGAACGCGCAGGGCCTGGGCGGCACGTTCTTCTGGGAGCTGAGCGGTGACACGTCGAACGGCGAGCTGATCAAGGCGATCAACTAGCGTCGCCGGTAGGGCATTTGAGTGAGGGGCGGGGGCCGGTCGACAGGCTCCCGCCCTTCACGCGTCCCGGCGTGCGGCCTGCGGGGCCGGGTAGGAGGCGTCCAGCTCCTCGATGGCGCGCATCGTGCCGCCGAGCATCCTCACCAGCAGCTCGCGCATGAGGTCGCGCGGAAGGCTGTAGTGGTGGATCCAGTCGAGGGTGGCCCCCTCGACGCTGCACAGCCAGCCGAGCAGCGCCATGCGGGGCAGCGGGGCGATCTCCCGTCGCCCGTACGCCCCTTCGGCGATCGTCTCGACGATGGCCTCCCGCACGCCCTCCCGGATGGCGTGCACCTCGGCGTCGAAGCCGACGCCCCCGCTGATGATGGTGCGATACGCGGCGTGGTTGTTCTCGGCGTAGCGCAGATAGCCGTCGATGGTGCGGTGGACCCGCTCCGCCGGGGGCAGTTCGAGGCCGCTCGCCGCCCGGGAGATCAGCTCGGCCACCGAGTCCTGGACGATCGCCAGGTAGTAGCCGCGCTTGGACTTGAAGTAGTAGTAGATCAGTCCCTTGGCGACCTGCGCCTGTTTCGCGATGTCGTCCATCGACAGTGCGTCGTAGGACGTGTCGGCGAACAACTTCCGCCCGATGGCGATGAGTTCGGCGCGGCGCGCTAAAGAACGGTCGGTGCCGCGCGCTCCGGGGCGGTCGGCACCACGCTGCTGACTGTTACTCAATTCCGGACCTGGTCTCCAACTGCGAGCGGGACCCCCGCAGTATGGCAGAGCAGTGCCACCAGCCTGTTCGACTCTCTTCGACCGCGATCAGACGAGGCCGAGCTGCGTCACGAGCATCGCGAGCACCACCACGAACGTCCAGCCCACGACGTGTTCGAGGATCTTCGGGCCGTCGTCCTTGGGCCCGCCGGTACGGGTACGGACACGTCCGGCGGTGGCTGAGGTCGTGGTCATGGCAGCTCGCTCACGTCGGTCTTGCAGTGGACTCCCCCCACCGTTCTGTCCACCTTGCCACCGGATCGGGCTTTTGCGGGAGAGAGCTTGGTCACGCGCGGGGGGCTGCTGTGGCACCCGCCACAGCAGCCCCCCGCACAGCCGTCGGTCAGCGAATGCCCACCGCCTCCAGCGCTGTCCGCTGGGCGGCCGTGGGACTGGCCGGGAAGTAGACGTAGCAGACCCCGCCGGTACCGGAGACGACCGTCCCGGCGGCGTTGTACCGCTTGGTACGGAGCCAGATGTTCTCCCACTCGCGCCGCTTGTAGACGCGCCGGACCGCGTTGTTGTCCGGCGAGGCCGGGTCGTTGGCGATCACGTCGCCGTCGGCGGTGAACCCTATGACCGTCATCAGATGGCCCGCGGTGCCGTACCCCGCTCCGGTCAGTTCCGTCTTGAGGAACGACTGGGACGTTATGGCCGGAATTCCGGCGGCGATCAGCGTCTCCAGATCGGCGAGCGAGCCGAGCCGGGTCACCACGCCCTGGAGGTCCTCGTACGTCGCTGCGTACGCGGCGTTGAAGGGCCAGTTCCCGCAGCCGTTGTACTGGTGGTCGAACGTGAACCGGGCGGCATGGCACACCTGCGGATCCGCGTACTCGGGCTTGACCCAGGCCAACTGCGCCGCCGTGGGCTTCCGCCCCCAGTACTCGATGATCATCTGGGAGGAGGTGGGGCTGCACCAGGCCTCGCCGCCGTTGTCGTACTCGGGGTACTGGCCGGCGTGGATCTCCTGCGAGTAGCGCGGCACCGTCAGCTCCCGCACGAGAGCAGGCGTCGAGGCCGGGACGGTGAAGCGGTCCGGGACGTCGGAGCCCATCGCGCCGAGCCGCCACACGGTCGGCGTGGCCGTGGTCCCGGGCCTGCGGTACAGCGTCAGCCGCAGCCGGTACGACACCAGGCGCAGCCCGGAGGCCGCGTCGTCGATGGAGAAGGTGTCCGTCCAGATGCTGCTCTTCCCGTCGCTCTGGTCGTCCACCGAGGTCCGCCGGATGTCCTGGTCCCCGGCCGCCCAGCGGCCCATCACGTACCAGGGCGCGTCCGTGCCGTCGGAATACGTGCCGGACAGCTCGACCTGGAGCCAGGTGCCCGCCGGGGTCCGCGCGTTCCAGGAGGGGATGACCTCGGTCGAGGGGACGGCGAGGCGGTGGACGGGCGAGGTCCAGCGCGCGTACTCCCAGGTGGCGGTCGTGCCGGTGTGCGGGTCCTGGTAGTCGGTCCGGCCCTCGGGCGTCCCGATCGCCAGGCCCGGCCGCACCCCCGGCACGGCGCGGGTCCCCGCCGCGGTACCACCGCGCCAGTCGGTGTACGAGGTCCAGGCATGGTTGTCCACAAGGCGCGACGGGGCTTTCGACGGGGCGGCGGTCCGGGTGCTCGCGGGCCCGGCCGTCGAGCCGGTGGCTGCCGCCGCCGGACTCGCGGCGCCCGCGGTGGCCGCGGCGACCGCCACGGCCAGGAGACTTCTGCGGGACGGCTGTTCAGCTCTGGTCATGGGTGGGTGACCCCCAGGTGTCCGGAACGGGCAGGTCCAATGCGTGGGTGTGGGGGCAACTATGGTTCGCGATCACGGCTTCTGCCAGCACTTCGCGGGTCGCGGCGCCGACAAATATTGGTCGATACCACTGGCATGGCCGCGACAGGACGACGGCGCCTTCTCCCCCGGTCGCCCGAGGGTGACCTCGGTAGAGTGAAGCCCAGGAGCACCGCACCGCACCCAAGGACCCCTCATCCACCTCGACGCCCTCGCCGCCCGGCTGCACCGGCTGCCGCCCTCCTGCGGACCCGTCCGGCTCGTCGGCGTCGACGGGCACGCGGGCTCGGGGAAGACCACGTTCGCCGGGCAGCTGGCCGAGGCGCTGGGCGGGGCTCCCGTGCTCCACCTGGACGACATCGCCACGCACGAGGAGCTCTTCGCCTGGACCGGGCGGCTGCTCCGGGAGGTCGTCGAGCCGCTGTCGCACGGCACGACGGCGCACTATCCGCCGTACGACTGGAACACCCGCGGCTTCGGACCGGCCCGCGCCCTGCCGCCGGCGCCCGTGATCGTCGTCGAAGGGGTGGGCGCCGGCCGTCGCGCGCTCAGGCCGTGGCTGGCGCGGCTGCTGTGGATGGAGCTGGCCGACGAGGACGCGTGGGCGCGCGGGCGGCAGCGGGACGGTTCGGCGCAGGACGAGTTCTGGGAGGGGTGGGTCCGCGCCGAGCGTCGGCACTTCACCAAGGACCCGTCAAAACCGTTCGCCGATCTTCTGGTGCTGCAGTGTTCAGAGGGGTACGAGGTGCTCCAGGGGCCTGCTGCGACGTCAGCGAAGAGCCTCTCCGTCACGGACCGTGACGGCCCAGCGTCTGTGTGCTGAACTTGTGAAGACCCACTTCTGAGAAGTTGCCTGAGTGCTCCAACTCGGCTTGACCCGGGGGCCGTACAGGACTTACGTTCTGAATGTGCGGCCATTTGAGGCCGCCCCGCAGACGCGAAGCCCCCGGTTGTTCCCCCGTGATCGGGGGCTTCGTTCTGCCCGGAGCCGTTTTTCGGACGCTCCGAGGCGCGATTCGTTCACCCTCGGTCACCAAACCGAGTGCGCCCCATCTGCTCCCACCTCGGAGAACCTGTCGTGCGGCACCCTTCGGCCCGGTACTGCCCCGCAGGTACGATGCCTCTCGGTGCGGCATTCGGACGGCTGCTCTCCGCACCGAACGCAACTCCCGTCCGCGGCACAGCGGTTCGACGAAGACTGCCGACGGGCACCGGCCCGCCCGGCGATCAACGGGGGCACGGTTTGTGGGGGACGTGATGGACTTCGGCACGCAGGGCCCCGAGGCCCCGGCCGACCTCGCCTGGCTGCGAGGTGTGGATGCCTACACCATGGGGGCCTATCCGCAGGCGGAGGAGGAATTCCGCGCCGCGGTCCGGATGGATCCGGGAATGGCCGACGGCTGGCTCGGGCTGCACGCGCTGCGCATCGACACGACGACGGCGCTGCTGCGCATGTTCCGGCACCGGGAGCGCTTCGGGGAACAGCGCTCCCGCCACCGGCGGACGCTCAACTCCTGGTACTGGCTGGGCTGGTGGGTGCAGCCGGTGTTGGAGTCGCCGCGCGATCTGCTGCTCGCGCACGCCTCGCACTGGCTCGACGGGCGTCATGTCCCGGAGCTGGACCGGGCGCTCGCGAGCCTGCCGCCCGTGGACGCGGATCCGCAGGTGCGGTTCCTGCACGCCTGCCGGGCGTATCTCGTCAAGGACTGGGAGCAGTTGGTCCGGCACACGGATCCGCTGATCGACGATCCGATGCTGGGCATCGAGGCGGGTCTCTTCGGCGGTATGGCACGGGTACGCCTGGAGATGTTCGGGCAGGCCGAGCCGCTGCTGTCGTCCGCGCTGATGCGCTGTCGCAGCGAGCAGCCGCAGCGCAAGGAGCTGCGGTACTGGCTGGCGCGGGCGCACGAGGGCACGGGCCGCTCCGCCGCGGCGCTGCCCCTGTACCGGGCGGTGCACCGGGTCGACCCGGCCTTCATGGACACCTCCGCGCGGCTCGCGGCGATCTCCGAGGGCGACGGGTACGACGACACGGCCGACCTCGCGGCGATCACGCTCACCGGTGTCGGCCAGGACATCCTGGACGGCCCGGACGGTGTCGACCCGCTGTTCGGAGGCGAGGGCCGTGATCTCAAGCTCTCGGAGCCCGAGCTGCCGCCGCCGGGCGCGCTGCCCTCCGAGGCGGACCGGGTCCGCGAGAAGGCCATCGTGCCGGTGCGTCCACCGCATCTGCCGACCGGGCCCACCGATCCGGCACTGCTCGAAGAGGCACTCCTGGAGCTGGAGCGCATGGTCGGTCTCGAACCGGTCAAGCGCCAGGTGAAGGCGCTGTCCGCGCAGTTGAACATGGCGCGGCTGCGGGCCGGGCAGGGTCTGCCGGTCCAGCCGCCGAAGCGGCACTTCGTGTTCTCGGGTCCCTCCGGCACCGGCAAGACGACCGTGGCCCGGATCCTGGGCCGGGTCTTCTACGCGCTCGGCCTGCTCGGCGGCGACCACCTCGTCGAGGCCCAGCGCGCCGACCTGGTGGGCGAGTACCTCGGCCAGACCGCCGTGAAGGCCAACGAACTGATCGACTCCGCGATCGGCGGCGTCCTCTTCGTCGACGAGGCCTACTCGCTCTCCAACTCCGGTTACGGCAAGGGCGACGCGTACGGCGACGAGGCGTTGCAGGTGCTGCTGAAGCGGGCCGAGGACAACCGGGACCACCTGGTGGTGATCCTCGCCGGCTATCCGGAGGGCATGGACCGGCTGCTGGCCGCCAACCCCGGACTGTCGTCCCGGTTCACGACCCGCGTCGACTTCCCGTCGTACCGGCCGCTCGAACTCACCTCGATCGGTGAGGTGCTGGCCGCGGAGAACGGTGACGTGTGGGACGAGGAGGCGCTCGACGAGCTGCGCTCCATCAGCGGGCACGTTGTCGATCAGGGCTGGATCGACGAGCTCGGCAATGGGCGGTTTCTGCGCACGCTGTACGAGAAGAGCTGTGCGTACCGTGATTTGCGGCTCTCGGTGTATCCGGGGCACCTCACGCGCGATGATCTGTCCACGCTTCGGCTGGCCGATCTCATGCAGGCGTACGGCGAGGTGTTGTCTGGGCGGGGGCCGCAGGATCCCTCACCTATGTGAGGTTCGCCCACGAGCGCGGTTTCGTGGTGACGTCTCGCGAGTGCGGGTGCGTCGTGGCTTGTCGCGCAGTTCCCCGCGCCCCTAAAAGCACAGGGGCGCGGGTCTTCTGCGTCAGCTTGCGAGTGCCTGCTGCGGCGTATCCGAAGGCTCAGCGACCCCGGAGCGCGGCTCACCGACCCGTACCGCCTGCGTCTCCCGGTGTGCCGGGTCGCGGACCTCGCCGACCAGGAGTTCCAGTACGTCCTCCAGGGCGACCAGGCCGAGCACCTTCCCCGACGCGTCGGCGACCTGGGCGAGGTGCGTCGCGGCGCGGCGCATCACGGTCAGGGCGTCGTCCAGCGGGAGTTCGGCCCCGAGGGTCGTCATGGGGCGCCAGACCTGCTGCGGCACGGCCCGCTCGGACTCCTCCAGGTCGAGTACGTCCTTCACGTGCAGATAGCCCATGAAGGCGCCGTTCTCGGCGGCCACCGGGAAGCGGGAGTACCCGGTGCGGGCGGTGAGTGCGACGACCTGGCCCGGGGTGACCGAGGGGCCGACGGTCACCAGGGACTCGCTGTCCAGGAGCACGTCGGTGACCGGGCGGGAGCCCAGCTCCAGGGCGTCCTCAAGGCGCTCCTGCTCCTCGGGGTCGAGCAGGCCCGCCTGTCCCGCGTCCTCGACCAGCCGGTTGAGCTGCTCACTGGTGAAGACCGCCTCGACCTCGTCCTTGGGCTCGACGTGGAAGAGCCTGAGGATGACGCGGGCGCAGGCGCCGAGGCCCACGGTGACCGGCTTGCACAGCCGCGCGAAGGCGACCAGGCCGGGGCTGAGCCACAACGCGGTCCTCTCGGGGGCGGACATCGCCAGGTTCTTCGGCAGCATCTCGCCGACGACGAGGTGCAGGAAGACGACCGCGGCGAGGGCTATGACGTACCCGAGCGGGTGGATCACGCCCTCGGGCAGGTGCGCTGCGTGGAACACCGGCTCCAGGAGGTGCGCGACGGTGGGCTCGGCGACCGCGCCGAGCGTCAGCGAGCAGACCGTGATGCCGAACTGCGCGGCGGCCATCATCTGCGGCAGGTTCTCCAGGCCGTACATGACCTGGCGGGCCCGTGCGGTGCCGAGCGGTTCGATCTGGCTGCGGCGGACGGAGACCAGCGCGAACTCGGCGCCGACGAAGAAGCCGTTGGCGAGCACGAGCAGGGCGGCGAACAGAAGTTGGAGCACGCTCATCGGACGGCCTCCACCGCGGAAGCGGAGACGGAAGCCGAAGAAGCCGAAGAAGCCGATGCCGAGCCGGCACCGGCGGTCCTGACCAGCCGGACCCGCTCCGCCCGGTAGTGCCCGACCTGGCGCACGGAGAGGCGCCAGCCCGGCAGTTCCGCCTTGTCACCGGGTGCGGGGATCCGGCCGAGCAGATCGGCGACCAGGCCGGCGACCGTCTCGTACGGGCCCTCGGGGACGTCCAGGCCTATGCGCTGGAGGATGTCGACCCGGCAGCTGCCGTCGGCGTCCCAGGCGGGGCGGCCGTCCTCGGCCGGTGCGGCGGCCAGTTCCGGGACGTCGTGACCGTCGTGCTCGTCGCGGACCTCGCCGACGAGTTCCTCGACGATGTCCTCCAGGGTGACCACGCCGGCCGTGCCGCCGTACTCGTCGACGACGACGGCGATGGGCTGTTCGTTGCGCAGCCGCTCCAGGAGGGGCTGCACGGGCAGCGTCTCGGGGACGAGCAGAGGGGCCTGGGCGATCCTGGTGACGGGTGTGCGCAGGCGGTTCTGCGAGGGCACCGCGAGGGCGTCCTTGAGGTGCACCATGCCGACGATCTCGTCGATCCGCTCCCGGTAGACGGGGAAGCGGGACAGGCCGGTGGCGCGGGTGAGGTTCACGACGTCCTCGGCGGTCGCGGAGGACTGGAGGGCGCTGACCTTCACGCGCGGGGTCATGACGTGCTGCGCGGTGAGGCCGGCCAGCGAGAGCGTACGGACGAACAGGTCGGCGGTGTCCTGCTCCAGGGCGCCCGCCTGGGCCGAGTGCCGGGCCAGCGAGACCAGCTCACCGGGGGTGCGGGCGGAGGCCAGTTCCGCGGTGGGCTCGACGCCCAGGGTGCGGACGAGCCGGTTGGCCACGGAGTTGAGCCCCGAGATCACCGGCCGGAACAGGGTCGAGAAGGCGTGCTGCGGGCCCGCGACGAACCGCGCGACCTGCATGGGCCTGGAGATGGCCCAGTTCTTGGGCACGAGCTCGCCGATCACCATCTGCACGGCCGAGGCCAGCAGCATGCCGATGACCACGGCGACGCCGGACACGGCGCCTTCGGGGATGCCGGCCGCGGTGATGGGGCCGTTCAGCAGCTCGGCGAGCGCCGGTTCGGCGAGCATGCCGACGACGAGCGAGGTGATGGTGATGCCGAGCTGGGTGCCGGAGAGCTGGAAGGACAGCTCCTTGAGTGAGTTGACGACCGTACGGGCCCGTCGGTCGCCCTCGGCGGCGGCCTTCTCGGCGTCGGGGCGCTCCACCGTGACGAGGCCGAACTCGGCCGCCACGAAGAAGCCGTTGGCGAGAATCAACAGGAACGCCGCTCCGAGGAGCAGCAGGGGGATGGTCATGCCGCCGCCTCGATATGTCGGGAGGGGGCGGCGCAGGTACTACAGGACGATCCGTCCATCGCTGGAGGGAGTCACTCCTCGAAATAGCAGGGGGCCTCTGGATCCCGGGTGGGAAGGCAGAGGCGGAGGCGCAACGAAAACGCCTCCGCCAACAGATTAATCAAGACATGGGCCCGTACGGCAGGGTGGAAGGCCGAGAGTCAGGATTGATGTTCGTCGTGCTCGTCTTCCCGCGGTCCGTCGGGCTCGTGAAAGGAGTGGGCTTCGGCGAGGGCCCGCAGCGCACGGGCGTCGCGGATCGCGTGCTGCTTGGCGATGCCCGGCTGGATGCCGAGCGCGGGCAGGCTGGTGCCGTCGCTGAGGTTCAGGAAGACCCACGGGTCGCCCGGGCGCAGGTTGACCTGCAGGATCTCCGCCCAGGCCAGCTTCCTGCGGCCGGCGATGTTCACCACGGTCACGCCGGACTCGTCGGCGACGACTTTCGGCCGCGAGAGCAGCACGAGCACCCCGAAGAGCAGGGCCCCGGTGAAGACGAAGCTGGTGCGCTCCCCCGGGCTGAGTTTCTCAAGCAGCATCGCGACCGTGGTGATGACCACAAAGATCGTGGTGCCCGCGGTCAGCAGGACGGCTCGGGTGCGTCCCGGCCGGAACGTGACGGGAAGAGCGGGCAGCTCTGGTGTGTCGGACATGGTGGTCGTCCTCAGAGGCGGCAGGCGTGGATGGCCGTGGTCAGGATGGCCCGCGCGCCGATGTCGTACAGGTCGTCCATGATCCGCTGGGCTTCCTTGGACGGGACCATCGCGCGCACGGCGACCCAGCCCTCGTTGTGCAGCGGCGAGACGGTCGGCGACTCCAGGCCGGGGGTGAGGGCGACGGCCTTCTCCAGCTGCTCGACGCGGCAGTCGTAGTCCATCATCACGTAGGTCCGCGCGACGAGGACGCCCTGGAGGCGGCGCAGGAACTGCTGCACCTTGGGCTCGGCGTCCTCGGTGGCCTCCGCGCCCGTGCGGCGGATGACGACGGCCTCGGACTTCATGATCGGGTCGCCGAAGACCTCAAGGCCCGCGTTGCGCAGCGAGGTGCCGGTCTCGACGACGTCCGCGATGACCTCGGCGACACCCAGCTCGATGGCCGTCTCGACGGCGCCGTCGAGGTGGACGACGGACGCGTCGATGCCCTTGTCGGCGAGGTACTTGGCGACGATGCCCTCGTACGAGGTGGCGACGGTCTTGCCGGCGAGGTCCTCGACCGCGTCGGCCGTGCCGGGCTTGGTGGCGAAGCGGAAGGTGGAGCGGGCGAAGCCGAGCGGGAGGATCTCCTCCGCGTGGGCCGCGGAGTCGATGAGCAGGTCGCGTCCGGTGATGCCGATGTCGAGCTTGCCGGAGGAGACGTAGATCGCGATGTCGCGGGGGCGGAGGTAGAAGAACTCGACCTCGTTCTCCGGGTCGACGATCCGGAGCTCCTTGGCCTCCCGGCGCTGCTGGTAGCCGGCCTCATGCAGCATCTCCCCCGCGGGGCCTGACAGGGAACCCTTGTTGGGGACGGCGATGCGCAGCATGAGGTCGGCTTCCTTCGTGTGATGTCTTACGGTGAACAGATGCAGGATGCTTACAGGTGGGCGTACACGTCGTCCAGCGAGATTCCGCGGGCGACCATCATCACCTGGACGTGGTAGAGCAGCTGCGAGATCTCCTCGGCGGCCGCTTCCTTGCCCTCGTACTCGGCGGCCATCCAGACCTCGGCGGCCTCTTCGACGACCTTCTTGCCGATGGCATGGACCCCCTTGCCGACCAGCTCTGCGGTGCGGGAGGTGGCGGGGTCGCCGGTGGCGGCCTTGTGCTGGAGCTCGGTGAAGAGCTCCTCGAACGTCTTCTTGGACATGATGGCCCCCACATTACGTGGTGAAGGGGGCTCCCTACCGCCAGGGTTCGGATACTGAGCGGAGGGTGGCCGCGGTCGCGACGGCGGCCGTCACCGCCTCGTGCCCCTTGTCCTCGTTCGAGCCCTCGATGCCCGCGCGGTCCAGAGCCTGTTCCTCGGTGTCGCAGGTCAGGACGCCGAAGCCGATGGGCACGCCGGTGTCGATCGAGACCTGGGTGAGGCCCTGGGTGACGCCCTGGCACACGTACTCGAAGTGGGGGGTGCCGCCGCGGATGACGACGCCGAGCGCGACGATCGCGTCGTACCCGCGGCCCGCGAGGACCTTCGCGACGACCGGCAGCTCGAAGCTGCCGGGGACCCTCAGGAGGGTCGGCTCGTCGATTCCCAGCTCGTGCAGGGCGCGCAGCGCGCCGTCGACGAGACCGTCCATCACCTTCTCGTGCCACTGCGCCGCGATGACGGCGACCCGCAGGTCGCTGCAGTTGCGTACGGACAGTTCGGGTGCACCCTTGCCGCTCACGTCTGTGTCTCCTCGTGCTTTTTCTTCGTTACTGGTTGCCGCAGGCGGACACGGTGGTCGTGTCCAGCCAGGGCAGGTCGTGTCCCATCCGGTCCCGCTTGGTGCGCAGATACCGGAGGTTGTGCTCGCCCGCCTGTACGGGCATCGGCTCGCGGTGGGTGACCTTGAGGCCGTGCCGGACGAGCGCGTCGGTCTTCTCGGGGTTGTTGGTCATCAGGCGCAGGCTGCGCACGCCGAGGTCCTCCAGGATCTGCGCGCCGGCCGCGTAGTCCCGGGCGTCGGCGGGCAGGCCCAGCTCCAGGTTGGCGTCGAGGGTGTCGTGCCCCTGCTCCTGGAGTTCGTACGCGCGCAGCTTGGACAGGAGCCCGATGCCGCGCCCCTCGTGGCCGCGGAGGTAGACGACGATGCCGCGGCCCTCGGCCTGGATGCGCTCCAGGGAGGCTTCGAGCTGGGGGCCGCAGTCGCAGCGCAGCGAGTGGAAGATGTCGCCGGTGAGGCATTCGGAGTGGACGCGGACGAGAACGCCCTCGCCGTCGCCGATCTCGCCGTGGACCAGGGCGACGTGCTCGACGCCGTCCACGATGGAGCGGTAGCCGAAGGCCGTGAACTCGCCGAAGGCGGTGGGCAGTTGGGTTTCGGCCTCACGGCGGACCGTGGGCTCGGCGGTGCGGCGGTAGGCGATCAGGTCCTCGATGGAGATGATCGTCAGGCCGTGCTTGCGGGCGAAGGGGATCAGCTCGGGCAGCCGCAGCATCCGGCCGTCCTCGCCCGCGATCTCGACGATGGCGCCGGCCGGACGCAGACCCGCGAGCCGGGCGAGGTCGACGGCGGCCTCGGTGTGGCCGTTGCGGACCAATACGCCGCCGGGCTTGGCGCGCAGCGGGAAGATGTGGCCCGGGCGCACGAGGTCGCTCGCCCGGGCCTCGCCGCCTGCCAGCAGCCGGAGCGTGGTGGCGCGGTCGGTGGCGGAGATGCCGGTGGTCACGCCGTAGGCGGGGCCCGCGTCGACGGAGACCGTGAAGGCCGTGCGCATCGACTCGGTGTTGTTCTCGACCATCTGCGGGAGCTGGAGGCGGTCGAGCTCGTCGCCCTCCATGGGTGCGCAGATCAGACCGCGGCACTCGCTCATCATGAAGGCGATGATCTCGGGGGTCGCCTTCTCGGCGGCGATGACGAGGTCGCCCTCGTTCTCCCGGTCCTCGTCGTCGACGACCACGACCGGGCGGCCCGCCGCGATGTCGGCGATGGCCTGCTCGACCGGGTCGAGCGCGAAGTCCGAGGCGTCCTGATCGTGGCCCGTGCTGTACCAAACCGGCGCGGTTGTCATGCCGGGGCTCCTTCCAGGAAGGGCTGCCCGGCCTTGCGGGAGCGCAGCCACCAGTCGCGCATGCCCCACAGGACGAGCGCGCCGTAGATGATGTAGACGAAACCGGAGAAGGCGAAGCCGTTGGCGAAGTTCAGCGGCACGCCCACCAGGTCGACGAGCAGCCAGGCGAACCAGAACTCGACCATGCCGCGCGCCTGGGCGTACATCGCGACGACCGTGCCGACGAAGATGTACGCGTCCGGCCAGGGGTCCCAGGACAGCGTCGGGTACGCGGTGAACAAGCTGCCGACCGCCAGGGTGCCGACGGCCGCGGCACCGAGGAGGTACCCGCGCTCGCGCCAGGTGGCGAAGCGGACGGCGATGGAGCCGTCCTGGGCGCCGCCCTTGCCGCGGTTCCACTGCCACCAGCCCCACAGGGCGACGGCCATGACCACCAGCTGCTTGCCTGCGCTGCCGGAGAGATGGGCGGTGGCGAAGGCCGCGAGGAGGATGGCGCCGGACAGGAACTGGACGGGCCAGGTCCAGATGGACCGCCGCCAGCCGAGGGCGAGGCCGATCAGACCGATCACGTTGCCGATCATGTCGGCCCACTTGATGTGCTGGCCGAAGAGCGTGAACGCCTCGGAGTTGAGCCAGTTCACGGCGTCGCTCCCGGGATGCCGGGCAGCCCCGCCGGCTGCTCCGCCCGCGAGCCGAGCAGCCTCTCGACGTACTTGGCGATCACGTCGACTTCAAGGTTGACCGGGTCGCCGGGCTGCTTGCGGCCGAGCGTGGTCAGGTCGAGGGTGGTCGGGATGAGGCTGACGGTGAAGAAGTCGGGGCCTGCCTCGACGACGGTCAGGCTGATGCCGTCGACGGTGATGGAGCCCTTCTCGACGACATAGCGCGTGAGGTCCGCGGGGAGGGAGATCTTCACGATCTCCCAGTTCTCGGACGGCTTGCGCTCGATGACCTCGCCCGTGCCGTCCACATGGCCCTGCACGATGTGCCCGCCGAGTCGCTCGCCGACGGCCATGGGCCGTTCGAGGTTGACGCGGGAGCCGACGGTGAGGGCGCCGAGGCTGGAGCGGTCCAGGGTCTCCGCCATGACGTCGGCGGTGAACTCGCCGTCCTCGTGCTCGACGACCGTCAGACAGACGCCGTTGACGGCGATGGAGTCCCCGTGACGTGCACCTTCGGTGACCACAGGGCCACGGAGTCGGAAACGTGAGGCGTCGCCGAGATTCTCGACGGCGGTGACTTCACCCAGCTCTTCAACGATTCCGGTGAACACTTCCCGGGTCCTCCTGCCTTTTCGGGCACGGACTCCGGGGCCTGTCGATGACGACAGATATGAGCGAGCGAGGACACCGGGGGCGACGCCGAGAGTAGGACGTGCCCAAGGGACACGTCGAAACAGACGGCGGCGCGCACGAATGCCCGCCCGCCGCGCACTGCCTCCCATCCGGACTTTAACCGTCGGTCCAGGAATTTCACCTGGTCAACCGGCCGCTGGAAGCGACCGGGTCGCGGACTGTAACCGCCGGTTCGGACTTTCACCGACCCCGGAGTGCGCTGCTTCTGGTACAGACTCAGTGTGCCACGCCTGATCGACGCCCATGCGGGCGAATGTTGTGGGCTGCCTCACAGGGTGTGGCGATGGACTTCACTGGACACTCGTGGCGGACCAACTACCTTTCAGACACAGCAGCTTATGATTGGTCCATACCTATTGACGCTTTGGTCTAGTCCTCTTTAGGGTCTGCGTTCACCGACGCCTCCACGGGCTCCGCGTTCGCCGGCCCGCCCCCAGAACGACCCGGCGGCGGTGACGGAGGCCCTTGCCCCGCCGCCGGGTCTCCGTTTCCCGAAACTCGGCCGGGCGTCACCTCTCCGGAGGCGCAAACAGTTCGTCCTGGGCCCCGTCCCGTGCCATCAGCAGCGCCCCGCGGAGCACGGCGCCGCCGCCCAGGGTGCCGGCCCGCACCTCGGTTGGCAGCGGCGACATACGGCCGACCCGGTCCCGGACACGGGCGGCCAGCACCTCGCCGCCCGCCCCGCCGATCTCGCCCGCGAGCACCAGGCAGCCCGGGTCGAGGACGGCGACGACGGACGCGGCGCCGAGGGCGACGCGTTCGGCGAGCAGGTCGAGGAAGCCCGAGGCCAAGGGGTCCCCGGCATCGGCCTCGACCCGCGCCACGGCCTCCCGCACCAGCGCCGCCGCATACGGTTCGTGCGGCGCGGCGGGCGCCACGATCCCGTAGCGCGCCGCCAGTTCGGTGATCGCGGCGGCACCCGCCAGGGAGTGGAAACCGCCCTCGCAGTCCGTCGCGGACGGCGGGCCGCTCGTGCCCGGCACCGGCAGGAAGCCGATCTCGCCCGTACCGCCGGAGGCGCCCCGGCGCAGGACGCCGTCGAGGACCACGGCCGCGCCGATGCCGTGGCCGAGCCAGAGCAGGACGAAGGTGTCGCGGTCCTGTGCGGCCCCGTCGCGCTGCTCGGCCAGCGCCGCGAGGTTGGTCTCGTTCTCGACGAGGACGCGGGCCGGCGGCAGTCGCTCCTGCAACGCCGCGGCGAGGCGGCGGTGCCATTCGGGCAGGCCCGAGGAGTCGCGGAGTTCGCCGGTGGCGGGGTCGATCAGCCCGGGGGCTCCGACGGCGATGGTGTGCAGCCGCTCGACGCCCGCCTCCTTGGCCGTACGTTCGACAAGGGTGACCGCCTGCTCGACGGCGGGCCCGGTGTCCGTACCGTCGCCGATCGGCACCGACGCCTCGGCCAGCACCGAGCCCAGCAGATCCGACACGAGAACGGTCACGCCCTCGGTCCGTACGTCCAGTGCGGCCAGGTGTGCGCGGTCGGCGACGATCCCGTACAGGCGGGCGTTCGGGCCGCGTCGCTGTTCGCCGGACTCCCCCACGACGCCTATGAGTCCGGCCTCGGCGAGGCGTTCCACCAGGTCGGCGACGGAGGGCCGGGACAGGCCGGTGAGCTGCTTCAACTGCCCTGCCGTCAAAGGGCCTTCCTGCTGGAGGAGGCGCAGGGCGAGCCGGTCGTTGATGGCCCGGGCGGTGCTCGGTGATGCGGGCATGCCGGGATCCTTCCAGATCGGGGGCGCCAGGGCGGCCGGGCCCGATACCGCCTATCTATCAGGCAGGGTTCCTGATAGTTTACGGCGGCACAGTGGGGAGAGGACAGGGAGGGGCCGGGAAAATGGGTGAAGTGGTCTACGACCAGCGCGAGGTGAAGCGCTCCCGGTACGCCGTGGCGGTGGTGTTCGCCGTGCACGGTGCCGTCACCGGTTCGTTCGCGACCCGCGTCCCGTGGATCCAGGACCACGCCTCCGTGAGCGCGGGCCAGCTCGGCCTGGCGCTCGCGTTCCCGGCGATCGGCGCGTCCGTCGCGATGCCGCTCGCGGGCAGCGTCAGCCACCGCTTCGGCGCCCGCGCGGCCCTGCGGGGCCTGATAGCCCTGTGGACGCTCGCACTCACCCTCCCGGCACTCGCGCCGAACCTGCTCACCCTGTGCATGGCCCTCTTCGTCTACGGCGCGACGGCGGGCATGGCCGATGTGGCGATGAACGCCCTGGGTGTCGAGATCGAAACCCGGCTCGACAAGTCGATCATGTCCGGGCTGCACGGGATGTGGAGCGCGGGCGCACTGGTCGGCTCGGCGGCCGGTACCGTCGCCGCCCATCTGGGCTCGGACGCACGCCTGCACCACGCGCTCGCCGCCGTGGCGCTCACGCTGATCGGCGTGGCCGCCTGCCGGTGGGTGCTGGACCTGCGCCCCACCGAGGACGAGGAACCGCCCCCGCGCTTCGCGCTGCCTCCGAAGTCGGCGCTGCTCATCGGCGCGATCGGCTTCTGCGCGGTGTTCGCGGAGGGGGCGAGCCTGGACTGGTCCGCGGTGTATCTGCGGGACGTCCTGGACAGCTCGGCCGGGGTCGCGGCCGCCTCCACCACGAGCTTCACGCTCACCATGGCGATCGCGCGGTTCGCCGGCGACGCGGTGGTGGACCGCTTCGGCCCGATCCGCACGGTACGGGTCAGCGGCGCCCTCGCGACCCTCGGCGCACTGCTCGTCGTGATGGCCCAGAACGCCCCGATGGCCATGGGCGGTTTCGCCCTGCTGGGCCTCGGCATCGCCGTCGTCGTCCCGCTCTGCTTCGCGGCGGCCGGTCGCAGCGGCCCCAACCCGTCCCAGGCCATCGCGGGCGTCGCCACCATCACGTACACCTCGGGCCTGATCGCGCCGTCCGCGATCGGGGCCGTGGCGGACGCGACGAGCCTGGTGACGTCGTTCGTCCTGGTGACGGTGCTGACCCTCGGCCTCGCCTCGTTCGCGAACGTGCTGCGCGCCAGCGGCCGCACCGCCGCCGGGAAGGTCAGCCCGGCGGACGCGCCGGTTCCGGATCGCCGCCCCTGATCCGTCCGCTCTCCCCGCCCCGCCCTACCATGGCGCTGATCTTCACTTACGGATCTTGACGTCGGTCCATCGACGTCAGGATCTCGACGTACAGAGAAAGCGGAACCCCACCATGGACCTCGGCGTGCGCTGGAAGCTGCACGGTGACGGGCGCACGCCCGCGCCGGGGGCGGTCGTCCGCCCCGACGAACGGCTGTCGTGGCCGCGTACGGCCGGGCTCGGCGCCCAGCACGTGGTGGCGATGTTCGGGGCGTCCTTCGTCGCGCCGGTCCTGATGGGCCTGGACCCGAACCTCGCGATCATGATGTCGGGCGTCGCTACGGTGATCTTCCTGCTCGCCACCCGTGGCCGGGTGCCCAGCTACCTGGGCTGCTCGCTGTCCTTCGTGGGCGTCGCGGCGGTGATCCGCGCGCAGGGCGGCAGCAGCGCGACCGTGACCGGTGCCGTCTTCGTGGTCGGGGTCGCGCTGTTCCTCGTGGGTCTGGCGGTGCAGCGGTTCGGGGCGCGGATCATCCACGCCGCGATGCCTCCGATCGTCACGGGCGCGGTCGTCATGCTGATCGGCTTCAGCCTGGCGCCGGTCACCGCCTCCACGTACTGGCCGCAGGACCAGTGGACAGCACTGCTCGTGATGGTGTTCACCGCTCTGGCCGTGGTGTGCCTGCGCGGTTTCTGGTCACGGATCGCGATCTTCCTCGGGCTGGTCTTCGGGTACGGGATCTCCTGGGTCTTCGACCGTGTCTTCGGGCGGATCCACTCGGTCGACGCGAGCGGCAAACTCACCGACCACTGGCGGCTCGACCTCTCCGCCGTGGGCCGGGCCGACTGGATCGGACTGCCCGACTTCCACGGCCCGTCCTTCGAGTGGTCGGCGATCCTGGTGGCGCTGCCCGTCGTCATCGCGCTGGTCGCCGAGAACGCGGGCCATGTGAAGGCGGTCGGCGAGATGACCGGCGACCCGCTGGACGACAAGCTGGGCACGGCGATCTCCGCGGACGGCGTCGGCTCGATGCTCTCCACCGCCGTGGGCGGCCCGCCCAACACGACGTACTCCGAGAACATCGGCGTGATGGCCGCGACCCGTGTCTACTCCACGGCCGCCTACTGGGCCGCCGCGGGCTTCGCGCTGCTCTTCGGCCTCTGCCCGAAGTTCGGCGCCGTTGTGGCCGCCATCCCGGGCGGTGTGCTCGGCGGGATCACGGTCATCCTGTACGGCATGATCGGCCTGCTGGGTGCGCAGATCTGGCTCAACGCCCGGGTGGACCTGCGCAATCCGCTGAATCTGGTGCCGGCCGCGGCGGGCATCATCATCGGCGTCGGCAACGTCACGCTGGAGTTCACCGACACGTTCTCGCTGAGCGGCATCGCGCTCGGCACGCTCGTCGTCATCATCGGCTACCACGCGCTGCGCGCGATGGCCCCCGCGCACCTCAAGTCGCAGGAGCCGCTGCTGGACGAGGGCACGTCGTCTTACGGCTCCGGCTCCAGCTCCGGCTCCGACTCGGCATCGGGCTCGGGATCCGACTCGGCGGGCGGTCAGCGGGCCAAGTCGTAGGCGTAGTCCGGGGTGAACGTCCCCGGGGCGCCCTTGCAGCCGTCGGACTCGCCGGGCAGCTTCACCCACAGGTAGGCGTCGATGCGTGCCTCTCCGGTGCTCATGGTCGGCGCCTGTCCGAGCTTGCGGCCCGCGGGGTCGCACCACTCGCCGTCGGCCGGGGCGCCGTTGCCGTTGCGGCTGGTGTCGATGACGGCACCCAGGCTCGCGGGGCCGCCGAGGGCGTCGAGGGTCCGGCGGACGTACGCGATCTCGTCGCCGGTCCGGTTGAAGTTGGAGACGTTGCTGAAGATGCCGTCCGAGGAGGCGGCGGACGCGGCACCGGCCCGGCGCAGCAGCCCGGCCTGCTTCTCCGGGGTGTTCCAGTCGGAGTGGCCCGCGTCGAAGTAGACCCGCGCCTTCGGGTTCGCCGCCTTGAGGACGCGTCCCGCACGGGCCAGCGAGGCGAAGCGGGCGGACCGGTCGCCTTCGGACAGACAGTCCGACTGGGCGATCGCGTCCGGCTCCAGGACCACGATGACCTCCTCGGACCCCAGCCCCGCCGCGAACTTGTCGATCCACCCGTCGTACGCCCCGAGGTCCGGCGCACCGCCCTGCGAGGCCCCTCCGCAGTCGCGGTTCGATATCGCGTACGGGACGACGACCGGGACCCTGTCCTTCGCCGAGCCGGCCGAAGTGACCGCCCTGACGCGGGCGGTGATGTTCGACGGCGTGTAGTCCGCGAACCACACGGCGGCGGGCCGGTCGGCTATCCGGGACTCGATGAGCGGGCGGCGCGGGTCGTCGCGGTGGTCGCGGACCCAGTCGAGGACCTGGGACTCGGGGTGCCGGTACAGCTGCACCGACACGGGCTCCGTCCTCGGTTTCGTCGACGCGCTCTTCGAGGGCTTCGGGCTCGGCTTGGCCTTCGTCGGGGAGGGCGACGGGGACGGTGAGGCGGACGTCTTCGAGGGCGACGGCGTCGGCACGCCGGGCAGCGGCTGCAGGAGCGGTGAGCTGGTGACGTCGGGGCGCGCCTCGTCGCTGCCCCGACCGTCGTCGAGCGCGGACATCATGCCCGTCACGGTGCCGACCGCGACGACCGCGGACGCCACGGCGACCATGGCGCCGCGCCGGGCGGCGCGCCTGCGCTCGGCCCTGCGTGCGGCCAGGCGATGGGCACGTTGCCCTGACACGTGGTGCTCCCCCCTCCGTCGGGTCCCGCGTGTTCCCCCGTTCTGGGGAAGCGCTCGGCCCGGCGGCCCTCGGCACAGCGTAGGCCTGGGACCCTGCCCCCATGGTGCCGTTGGAACAGTTCACAGCTCGCGTGCACGGCGTCGACGCGGTGGTGCACCGGATGCGTGCGCTCGGTGCGGACTGGCCCGAGCGGGACGGTGTCGCGGTCTTCAACCGTGTCTACCTCGCCGTCACCGAGGAGGTCGACCGGCGCCTGGAGACAGGGCACTTCACCGATGTCCGCGCCGCGATCACGCTGGACGTGCGGTTCGCGGAGCGCTATCTGGACGCCGTCGAGGCGGTGGCGGACGAGCGCCGCCCGCCCGCCTGCTGGCGGCCTCTCTTCCAACTCCGCCGCCATCCCGGAGTACGTCCGCTGCAGTTCGCCCTTGCGGGCATCAATGCGCACATCGGGCACGATCTGGCGCTCGCGGTGGTGGACACCTGTCGTACGCTCGGCTGCGAACCGGCCGAGCTGGAGGACGAGTTCGATCGCGTGGGTGACGTCCTCGTCTCGCTGGAGGAGCGGATCCGCGAAGATCTGATGCCGGGTCCCGATCTCCTCCAGATCGCCGATCCGCTGACGCATCTGCTGGGCGCGTGGAGTCTGGACCGGGCGCGGGATGCGGCGTGGTCCGCTGCGCGGGCCGTTTGGGCGTTGCGGGAACTCCCCGATCTGGCCGGGGAGTTTGTCGAGCGGCTCGATACGGGGGTTGGCCTGGTCGGCCGGTGTTTGCTTACTCCGTTGGGAACGCGGTGATCTGTCTGCGGGCCCGGTGGGGGCTGATCGCGCAGTTCCCCGCGCCCCTATGGGGCGCTCAGTCCTCGGGGAGTTCTACCGGGGCGATCTCGTCGTAGACGTCGCCCGGCCCGGGGTTGGCCGGGTCCGTTCCGCCGCCGAAGTGGTGCATGACGCCCCAGACCGCGTTGAGGGCGGTCTGTACGGCGCCCTCGGCCCAGCCGGCCGTCCAGGAGATGTCGTCGCCCGCGAGGAAGATGCCCCGCTTGTCCTCGGGGAGCCGGTCCTGCATGAAGTGGGTGAACAGGCGCCGCTGGTAGCGGTAGTGGCCGGGCAGGTTGGCCTTGAAGGCGCCCATGAAGTAGGGCTCGTTCTCCCAGGACACGGTGACCGGGTTGCCGATGATGTGCTTCCTGATGTCGACCTTCGGGTAGATCTCGCCGAGCGACTTCAGCATGACCTCCATCCGCTCGTTCGCGGACAGCGGCAGCCACTTCAGGCTGTCGTCGCACCAGGTGTAGGAGAGGCAGATGACGGCGGGCTTGTCCGGCCCGTCGTCGAGGAGGTAGGTGCCGCGTGTCATCCGGTCGGTGAGCGTCATCGACATGACGTCCCGCCCCGTCGGATTTCCCCTGTCGTCGACGGCCTTGTCGAGCCAGAACGGCCGGTCGACCGGCACGAAGAGCTTGCTCGACTCCATGTAGTGGGTGCGCTCGATCGCCGTCCAGTGGTCGATCGGGAAGAGCGCGTCGTCGCAGGCGACCTTGGACAGCAGCATCCAGGACTGGGCGGTGAAGATCGCCGCCCGGTACGTACGGATGTCGCCGGAGGCGTCGGTGACCGTGATCCCGTTGCCGGCCGTGCGGTTCAGGCGGGTCACGGCGGGCCGCGGGGCCCCGTCGTGCAGGGTGGCGAGCGAGGTTCCGTACGCCCAGTGCACGATCTTCTGCGGCTCGCGCTCCCACAGGCGCAGCGGGAGCTGCTGGCTGCCGCCGACGATGCCGCGGTGGTGGTCGTCGGCCTCGCTGTAGACGACGCGCAGGATCTCCAGGATGGAGTTCGGGAAGTCGGTGTCCCAGCCGCCCGTGCCGAAGCCGACCTGGCCGAAGATCTCGCGGTGCCGGAAGGACTTGAAGGACTCCGACTCGCAGAGGAAGCCGTAGAAGGTCTGGTTGTCGAGCTTCTCGACGAGCTTCGCCCAGATCTCGCGGATGCGCGGCACATCGCGCTCACGCATGGCCTGGTTCATGTCGGAGAAGTCGGCGCCCTCTTCGAGGCAGGCGTTCCACGCGTTCATCACGTCGCGGTAGACCTGCGGCAGGTCGTCGACGCTGGTCGCGTAGTGCGACTCGCCCTTGAGGTCGACCACGGTCGAAGGGGTCGCCTCGGCAAGGGGGTTGGGGAACGGCTCGGTCCGCAGCCCCACCAGGTCGATGTAGTGCTGGAGTGCCGTGGAGGACGGCGGGAAGCGCATCGCGCCCATCTCGGCAGTGAGGGAGGGGTCACAGCCGTCGAAGCCGACCGTCCGGAGCCGGCCGCCGATCCTGTCGGCCTCGTACACGACGGGCTTGAGGCCCATCTTCATCAGCTCGTACGCGGCCACGATGCCGGACAGGCCGCCGCCGATGACGGCGACCTCGGTGCCTAGCTCGGTCGCCGGTATCTGGCCCAGGCCCGCGGGGTGCGCGAGGAAGTCGTCATAGGCGTACGGGAAGTCCGGGCCGAACATGGTGATCGGCGGCTGCGCGTCGGTGTGCGGGACGGCGGGGGGCACCGTGGACGTCATGGGGTACGGACTCCTTGCGGGGAAAGCTGGGGTGAGGCGGGTGGCTCTGAGGGGGGTGTGTCAGACGAGGGACCCGTAGAGGCCGGGGCGGCGGTCCTTCAGATACGGGTTGGCCTCGCGCGAGGCGGCGAGGAGGGCGGGGTCCACGTCACCGAGGACGAGTTCCTCGCCGCGGCCTGCCCGGGCCCGGGCGCCCCCGTCGGGGCCGGCCAGCGTGGAGAGCCCGACGAACTCGAACTCCCCTTCCGTACCGACCCTGTTGACGTACGCCACGTACATCTGGTTCTCGAAGGCACGCACCGGTACGACGGACTCGGCGACGAACTGGAACGGGTGCATCTGGGCCGTGGGTACGACGAGGAAGTCGGTGCCGGCGAGGGCGTGCGCGCGGGCGTTCTCCGGGAACTCCACGTCGTAGCAGATCATCAGGCCTACGCGGAGGCCGTCCAGCTCGGCCTGGACGACCGGTTCGTCACCGGGGGTGAACCACTCCTGCTCGAAGCAGCCGAAGAGGTGGGTCTTGCGGTAGTTGGCGAGGCGCGTGCCGTCGGCGGAGATCAGCTGGGCCGCGTTGAAGACCAGCTCGGCCGCGCGCTCCGGGTAGCCGTAGGCGATGGCCACGCCGTGCCGGGAGGCGATCTCGGCGATCTCGTCCGCGGAGTCGCCGTCGGCGGGCTCGGCGAGCCGGTGCACGTCGGCGCCGATCGCGTAGCCGGTGAGGAACATCTCCGGGGCGGCGAGGAGCCCGGCGCCCGCGGCGGCGGCACGGTCCGCGGCCTCGTCGAGGACCTTGAGGTTCTCGACGACCGAGCCGGGACGGCCGGAGCTCTGGAGCAGGGCGGTGCGCATGCGTGTTCCTCACCGGGATCGGAGGGGGTTCGGGGGGCCAGATAGACGGTACGGGCGACGGGCTCGGGCGGACAAGGAGGAGCCGTTGCGCGCCGGTGAACGAATCGTTGCGTCCGTCGGCGGTACGGCGGCGATTCGTTGCGCGCCCCTGACCTGCGCCCCTGACGTGCGCCCCTGGGAGGAAGGGCCTTCATTCCAGGGGCGCAGGTCAGGGGTGTACTCCCCCGCCGGGCGGCGGAGGCGCGGTGCAGCCTGCGGCGCGATGTGGGGCGGCGCCGGCGCCGGGACAGTGAGTGCTGTCAAGCACCCGCCGTCGAACCGCCGAATGAATCACCGGACGAACCACGAAAGGGCCGACATGAACCGCCGCCGTACGAAGACCGCCGTGCTCGGGCTCGGTACCGCTCTGCTCGTTACCGCTGGGGCCACGGGGGCCACCGGGGCCGCCGCTACCGACTCCACCACCTCAGCGCCCTCCGTCGCCTCCGCCTCCGGTGAGCGGGAGCGCGAGGCCGCCGCGCTCACCGGCAGGGCGAAGCTGTACCGGTCGGCCGGGGACGACATCACGTTCTCCTTCGACGCGCATCTGGCCACGAAGGACACGGACGATCCGCTGAAGGCCACCGGCACCTTCGAGTGGAGCCACTACGCCGGCGGCGACGGTGCCTGGGCGAAGGCCGAGGTGGACTGCCTGGTCACCGGCGGCAAGGTGGCCGTCGTCTCCGGTGTCGTCACCGACTCGGACCTGCCGGGCGCCAAGGGCAAGCGGGTCGGCATCACCGTCCATGACACCGGACGGCAGGACCGGCTCGGGTACAGCTGGGCCTCCACCGGGAACCCCGTCGAGACGAAGGACCTGCCCAAGTGCGTCGGCTCCGCGCCCTTCGAGAAGGTCAAGAAGGGCACGGGCGACTTCACGGTCGTGCCCTGGAACCCGAAGTTCTAGCGGCGCGGGCGGCCCTCCTCCCGGCGGCCGCCTTCCGGCAGGCCCCATTTCCGGCGGCCGCCAGCAGCGCGGCCGTCACGAGGTAGGGCACCGCGAACAGGGCGAAGGCGGTGCCGTGCGTGGTCGCCGACCCGATCACCCCGTAGGCGCCGTACACGGCGATGGTGGTCAGGTCGGTGCCCACCCCGGCCACCGAGGTCAGGGTGGCCCGGCCGGTTCCGCCGATACGGTCCTGGAGCCGGGCGTCGGCCAGCACGCTCGCCAGCTGGAACCCGCAGAAGGAGAGCGCCACCAGGCCGATGCCGGCCGGGGTCCGCACCCAGGCCCCCGCGGCCAGTGCCACCGCGGAGACCGCGAGCAGCACGGCGAATCCGCCCGTGCCCAGCCGCCTGCCCGCACCGGCCAGCAGCCCGCCGACGGTCGCCCCCGCCCAGATCAGCAACAGCCAGTTCGGGACGGCGGCTTCCGCGACGCCTGTGTCGCGGACGAGCAGCGGTGTGTACTCGTCGAGTGCGCCCCACACGGCGGTGACGGCCGGGACGAGCAGCAGGGCACCACGGACGGACCGGTCGCCACGGGCCTCGGCGAGCCCGGCCCGCAGCGTCCGGGTCCAGCCGTCGCGATGGCCCGTTGCCGCGTCGGCCGGTTCCCGGTGTTCCGGGAAGCGTGCCGCGGTGGCTGCCGCCAGCAGGCAGGCCAGCACACTGGCGAGCCCGACGGCCGGGTAGCCGCCGAACGCGAACACCGGCCCGGCCAGCGGCATCGCCGCCATCACGGCCACGAGTCCGGCCGCGCGGGCCCTGCCCATGACGGCCCCGTACCGGTCGGCCGCGCCGAGCCGGTCCAGTTCCTCGTAGACCAGCGCCTCCAGCGCGCCGGAGCCGAGTGCTCCCTTGGCGCCCCAGAGGACGAAGCCGAGGGCGAAGGCCCAGTACGACGGGACGAGCACCCACAGGGCGAATCCGGCGGCCGTGAGCAGCGGTCCGAACCACAGCAGCAGGCGCCGCGAGACGGCGTCGGCCCAGGCGCCGGACGGGATCTCCAGCAGGACGCCGGTCAGCGACCACAGGCAGAACAGCGAGGAGATCTGCCAGACCGTGAGCCCTGTGTCGCTGAACAGCAGGGCGTAGACCGGGTAGAGCAGGACGAAGTCGTCGAGGAACGCGTAGCCGTACAGCGTGGTCGTCAGCCGCCGGAGGGCGGGGCCGGAGCCGGAGCCGGGCGCACGCGCAGGTGAGAGTGTCATGAGGCCTTCCCGGAGGGACCGCAGGGACAGTTCGGACGCCGGAGATACGGCGTCCGAGGCGGTCCTCGGGCCCCTCGGGAGGCACGGCTGGTGGATCAATGTCGCCAGGTCATGACAGCAATGCTAGGCGCTCCGCTGGGGGCGCGGTGATTAATTCTGCGGGCCGGTGGGGGCTTGTCGCGCCCCGCGGCGGAGCCGCATATCGATACAGCCCCGCGCCCCTTACAGGGCGCTCAGGCGGGACCTGTCTCCCCCGTCCAGCGCGAACGTCGTGATCACCGCCGCGTGGTCCGACGGCCAGTCGTTGTCCTCGACGTCGGGCCAGGTGCGCGGAGTGCCGGTGACGAGGGTGCGGGAGTCGAGGACCCGGAGCCCGGCGCCCGCGTAGAGCACGTAGTCGATCCGGTCCTGCGGCTCCGGGCGCCCGCTGCCGTCCTCGTGCTCGGTGTGGACCGGCGACCAGGTGTGGCCGGGGCTCCCGACCGGGTCGGGGTGCGCCTCCCGGAAGGAGTCGCGCAGGCCGGTCTCCTCCGCCGCCCTGGTCACGGGCCACTCGGCGTCGTCGCGGTCCAGGTGGGAGGGGGCGTTGAAGTCGCCGACCAGGAAGACCGGAGTGGTGTCGCGGGCCGCGAGGTCGGGGCCCATCGCGGCCAGGATCTCCCGCATCTGCCCCAGCCGTCCCGACTCGTGGGCCGCCAGCTCGGGCGCCGCCAGCCCGTCGAAGGAGGCCTCGTACGGGCCGTACGGCGTGTAGTCGAGGTGGGCGCTCCACAGCACGACGTCCTGGTCCGCGCCGAGCGTGACGCGGACGCCGGTCGCCCCGTAGAAGCCGGGGTCCGCCGCGCCCAGCCGGCCGGTGATCGGGTACCGGCTGATGACGCCGAGGTTCTCGCCCGCCCGGTGGTACTCCCAGCCCAGCGCGTCGGCGAGTTCGCGGGCGGCGGTGCCGTACGTCTCCTGCAGGCCGACCACGTCGGCTCCGGTCTCCAGGATGATCTTGAGCTGCTTCTCGCGGTGATGGCGGACCTTGGTGCCGCCGTACCAGAGGTTCCAGCTCATCACACGAAGTTCACGCAGGTCGGAAGAGTCGGACGGCTCGGGCAGGTCTGATCGGTCAGACCGGTCGGACGGTTCAAACGCCTCACGGGTGGTGATCATGTCGCGCAGTCCGGCCGGGGTCACGTCCTCCAGGCTCTCGCGGATCGTGCGGCCGGGCGCGGCGGCGATCGGGGCGAGTGACGGCACCGCGAGCACCGCGCAGCCCGCCGCCTCCGCCGAGGAGACCCCGGTCCGGGTGTCCTCGACGGCCACGCAGGAGGCGGGTTCGACGCCGAGGGCGCGGCAGGCGGCGAGATACGGGTCGGGGGCGGGCTTGGTGCGCGCGGTGTCGTCGGCGGTGACGGTGACCGCGAAACGGCCGGCACCCAGGCCCTCGACGACGAGGTCCGCGATGGCGCGCGGCGACGCGGTCACCAAGGCGGTGGGCACGCCGTCCGCGGCCAGTGCGTCGAGGAGCCGGAGCGCGCCGGGCCTGGCCGCGACACCGGAGCGCACCCGGACGGCGAACTCCCGGTGCAGATCGGCGGCGACCTCCGCGAACGGGGCTCCCGTGGCCCGGCTCAGCATCTCGGCGGTGTGCTCGACGGGCCGCCCGAGCACGTCCTCCTCGTCGGCCTCCGTGAGCGACCTGCCGAGCCCCGCCGCGACGTGCTCGACCGCCTCCCACCACAGCCGCTCGGTGTCCACGAGGGTCCCGTCCATGTCGAACAGGACGGCCTGGAGCGGCTGTTGGGGACGGCGAGGGGTGCGGCCGGCAGGGGTGGTGTGGGGGATGTGGGGGGTCACGCGGCTCTCTCTCACAGGCGGTCGGCGACCAGGACGGGACGCTCCGGCAGGCTCACGGTCACGGCGGTGCCCGCGCCCAGCGCGGCGGCCTCGTGGGTCGGCAGGTCGGCCTTCACCTCGGTGCCGTCGGCGAGCCGGACGGTGACGCGGGTGGCGGCGCCGAGGAAGGCGGAGGAGACGACCCGGGCATCGCCAGCCTCCTCGGCCGTCACCCGTACCACCTCGGGCCGTACGAGCACGTCCACCTCCGGCGAGGCGGGTGCTTCGCCGTCGACCGGCAGCCGCTGCCCGAGCACCTCGGCCGTCCCGTCGGCCACCCGGCCCGGTATGCGGCTCATCGTACCGACGAACTCGGCGACGAACGCGGTCGCGGGACGCCCGTACAACTCGGCCGGAGCCGCGCACTGTTCGAGCCGTCCGGCGCGCATCACGGCGACCCGGTCCGCCATCGAGAGGGCCTCCTCCTGATCGTGTGTCACGAACAGGGTGGTGATGCCGAGTTCCTGCTGGAGCCGGCGGATCTCCTCGCGCAGCGTGAGCCGCACCTTGGCGTCGAGCGCCGACAGCGGTTCGTCGAGGAGCAGGACGCGGGGCCGCAGCGCGAGCGCGCGGGCGAGCGCCACGCGCTGCTGCTGACCGCCGGAGAGCTGGTGCGGGAAGTTCCCGCCCTTGTCGCCGAGCCCGACGAGTTCGAGCAACTCGGCCGCGCGCGCCTGCCGTTCGGCCGTACGCACCTTGCGCATCCGCAGCCCGAAGGCGACGTTGTCGAGCGCGCTGAGGTGCGGGAAGAGGCTGTACGACTGGAAGACCATCCCGGCGTCGCGCCGGTGGGCCGGGACGCGTGTGACGTCCTCGCCGTCGACCAACACCTCACCGGAGTCGGGGTGTTCGAACCCGGCGAGCATTCGCAGGGCCGTGGTCTTGCCGCAGCCGGACGGGCCGAGCAGGGCGAGGAGTTCGCCGGGCCGCGCGGTCAGGTCGAGCCCGTCGAGGGCGACGGACTTGCCGAACTCCCGGCGCAGGCCCCGGAATTCGACGGTGGCGGCCGTCGTGGCCGTTTTCTCAAGCGTGGTTGCGGTCATGGTTCATCCCCGGGGAGCGGTACGGGAGCGCCCGCCGAACCCGGCGAGCGCGAGAAGGAGTGCCCACGTGACGAGCAGGCTGAGCACGGACACGGCGACGGACAACTGGGCCTGCGAACCGCTGACGTTGACGATCCACACGGCGAACGGCTGGAAACCGAGCAGCTGGGCGACGGTGAACTCGCCGAGCACCAGGGCCAGGGTGAGGAACGACGCGTTGAGCAGCGCCCCGCGCAGATTCGGCAGCACGGCCCGTACGAGCGCCTGCGGCCAGCCCGCGCCACAGCTGCGGGCCGCCTCGACGAGCGTGCGTACGTCCATCGCGCGCAGCCCGGCGTCCAGGGCCCGGTACACGAACGGCAGCGCCATCACGACGTACGCGAGGACGAGGACGAACGGGAAGTCGGGGTTCTGGATCGACACGAACGTCTGGAACAGCGGGGTGCGGGAGAGGTGTTCGGGCCCCCACTTCAGGACCGTGCCGATCCCGGCGACGAACGCGATGGGCGGGACGACGAGCGGCAGCGAGCAGACGATCTCGACGACCGGCCGCAGCTTCGGCGCGCCGAGCCGCAGCGCGACCATCGCGGGCACCATCAGCAGCAGCACGATCGCGATGGTGGCGGCGGCCAGTTCCAGCGAGAGCAGCAGGCTGGAGACGAACCCCTCGGTGCCGAAGATCTGCGTGTACGCGTCGAAGGTGACGCCCTGCCCCGGCACGTCGACGGTGAAGACGACGGACGCGGCCAGCGGCACCAGGAAGTAGAGCGCGGCGCCGGCGAGGACGACCCCGCGCCAGGGACGTACGGACCGGTTCAGTTGTCGAGCCATCGCGCGCTCCGTCGTTGCAGGGGCAGGTACACGGCCATCACAAGGCCCGCGACGAGGACCATGTCGAGGCTGAGGGCGAGCGCCACGTTCTCCTGGCCGACCAGGACGTTGCCGGAGATGGCGTCGGCGATCTGCAGGGTGACCAGCGGGACCGAACTGCCCACCATGGCCGCGGCGGTGGCGTACGCGGCGAAGGCGCTGCCGAAGAGCAGCACGAATCCGCCGAGGAGGGAGGGCGCGAGGACGGGCAGGGCGATGTGCCGCCAGTACTGGACTGCGGTGGCCCCGTTGTTCCGCGCGGCCTCGCGCCACTGGACGCGCAGTCCGTCGAGGGCGGGGGTGATGGTGAGGACCATCAGCGGGATCAGGAAGTAGAGATAGACGATCACCAGACCCGAGAAGCTGTAGAGGTCCCAGCCCTTGTCGGCGAGGCCCAGATGCCGGGTCAGGACACCGGAGTTGCCGAGCGTGGCGACGAACGCGAAGGCCAGCGGGACACCGCCGAAGTTGGCGAGCACGCCGGACGCGGTGAGCACGGCCTCGCGCAGAGCGCGGAAGCGGGAGGTCACCACGGCCTGGGCGACCAGCAGGCCGAACACCGTCGAGATGACCGCCGAGACGGCGGACAACTTGACGCTGCCGAGCAGGGCGGTGAGGTACGCGCCCTTCAGCGAGGCGGTCAGGTTCGCCGTGCTGTACGAAGTCGCCCCGGTGGCCGGGTCCTTGACGGTGAACGCGCCGTTCAGCATGGCCAGCGCGGGGATCCCGAAGGCGAGCGCCACGAAGGCGAGCAGCGGGACCACGGCGAGCCAGCCGGGCGCGTGGCGCCGCCGCTTCTGGGAAGCGACGGGCGCCACGTCCACACGGGTGAGGGTCGCGGTCATCCGGAGACGGCCTTGCCCCAGCCCTGGCCGAGCACGGTCTTGGCCTTGCTCTGCTGGGCCTCGGTCGGGAAGGCGGGCGTTCCGGAGACCTCGGGGAGCTTGGCGGCCGCGGTCTTGTCGAGCGTGCCGGCCTTCTCCATGGCGGTCATCAGGGCCGGGCGGGCGTATCCCGCGAGCCAGAGGTTCTGGCCCTCGGCGCTGTAGAGGTACTCCTGCCACAGGCGGGCGGCCGCCGGATGCGGGGCGTCCTTGTTGATGGCCTGCGAGTAGTACTGGGAGAACTTGCCGTCGGACGGGACCGCGACCTTCCAGTCGAGCCCCTTCTTCTTGAACTCGTCGGCGTAGCCGGCGTTGAGGTAGTCCCAGTCGATGCTGATCGGCGTCTCGCCCTTCTCGACCGTGGCGGGAGTCGACTCGACGGGCGTGTAGTTGCCGTTCTTCTTCAGCTTGGCGAAGAAGTCGAGGCCGGGCTGGATGTCGTCGAAGGAGCCGCCGCTGGCGAGGGAGGCCGCCCAGACGCCGCCGAAGGCCGAACCGGACTTGGTGGGGTTGCCGTTGAGCGCGACCTGCCCCTTGTACTGCGGCTTCAGCAGGTCCGCGAAGGTGGTCGGGCAGGTCTTCACGCGCTTGGCGTCGCAGCCGATGGAGATGTAGCCGCCGTAGTCGTTGAACCAGCGGCCCTGCGCGTCCTTCTGCCCCTCGGGGATGTCGGCGAAGCCCGCGACCTTGTAGGGCGCGAGGAGGCCCTGCTGGGCGGCGCTGAGCGCGAACGAACTGCCCAGGTCCAGGACGTCGGGGGCCCGGTCCTGCCCCTTCCTCGACGTCACGGCGTTGATCTCGTCCTGGCTGCTGCCGTCGGGGTTCTCGACCTCGATCTTGATGCCGTACTTCTTCTGGAAGCCGTCGATGAGGGCGCCGTAGTTGGCCCAGTCGCGGGGCAGCGCGATCGCCTGCAGCGTGCCTTCCTTCTTGGCCGCCTTCACCAGTGCGTCCATGCCGCCGAAGGCCTCCGCGGAGGTCGCGGTGGCGGCGCTCTTGCCGTCGGTGGTGGTGGAGGCGTTGTCGTCGGGGGCCGCTCCGCAGGCACTCAGGGCGAGTGCGGCGGCGCCGACGAAGACGGCTGTTCTCGGCAGGGACACGTTCACGGTCTTCTCCAGGGGTGCGCGCAGGGGTCACACGAGACTGAGAGCTTGTCAGCACAACTTGTCTGAACAAGTTGGCCTCAGTAGGCCCGGCGCTGATGTCCTGTTCGTAAACTCTGGTGAAACCATGGACCTTGATTTCACTGCCACTCGCCGGGTGCACGTGTCACCCTTGATCGTCGTCTAGGCTGGTCAAGCGGTACACATCTGCGCACAGAGGGGGAGCATGGCGACGCGACACGAGGAGATCGCCGAGGAACTCAGGCGGGCGATCGACCGCGAGGAGTACACAGTGGGCAGTCGACTGCCCGCCGAGACCGACCTCGCGGCCCGCTACGGCGTCTCCCGGGGTACCGTCCGCCAGGCCGTCGCCGCCCTGACCGCCGAGGGCCTCATCGGCTCCCGGCAGGGCGCGCGCCGCGTGGTCCTCGCGAGCCGCCGCAGCCAGTCCTTCGAGGAGCTGCGCTCCTTCGCCCAGTGGGCCCGCGCGATGGGCCGCGAGGCGACGGGCCACGTGGTGTCGTCGCAGTACCGCCCGGCCACCCCCGAGGACTCCGTCCGCCTCCAACTGCCCACGGGCACACCGGTGTTGCACGTCCTGCGCGTACGCGGCCTGGACGGCGAACCGGTCCTTCTGGAGCGCACGGTCTACGCGGCCTGGATCTCCCCCGCCGTCGAGGCCGTCGAACCCGACTGCCCCTCGGTCACCCAGCGCCTCTACGAGGACACCGGCCTGGTCTTCGCCTACGGCGAGCACGTCATCGACGCGGTGGCGGCCGGCGCCCAGGACGCCGACCTCCTCGACGTCCGCCGCACCAGCCCCCTCCTACGAGTCCGCCGCGTCACCACAACCCGCGAGGGCCGCCCGGTCGAATGGTCCGACGACCGCTACCGCCCGGACGCCATCACCTTCAGCGTCCACAACTCAATAGCGAACAACGCCCTGGCCCGCCAATCAGGCCAGTCAGACTTCTGAGCCCCGCCCCTTCAGGGGCGCGGGGAACGGCGCAGCCTTTAGGGGCGCGAGGAACTGCGCGCTCAGCCCCCACGAACCCGCACGCAACCACGGACGGACACGCCCCTTGCTTTTAGGGGCGCGGGGAACGGCGCAGTCTTTAGGGGCGCGGGGAACTGCGCGCTCAGCCACAACAAACCCGCAGCCGCAACACCACCCCGCACAACCCCCTACGTAGGCGACCCCGAAGAAAACCTCCGCAACAAAGGCGAAAGCACCAACACAGACTTCGTCCGCTCCACAAACGGCTCCCCGGCAATCCGCTCAAGCACCCGCTCGAAATGCCGCATATCAGAAGCGAAAACCTGCACCATCGCATCCGCCTCCCCCGTCACGGTCGACGCGGCAACAACCTCCTGATACCGCTCAAGCCCCCGCTGAATCGTCTCCGGCGAGGTATTCCGCCGGCAGTAGATCTCGACGAACCCTTCCGTCTCCCACCCGAGCGCGGCGGGGTCGACCCGAACGGTGAACCCGGTGATCGCCCCGGTCGCCCGCAACCGGTCCACCCGCCGTTTCACCGCGGGCGCGGACAGCCCCACCTCCTGCCCGATGTCGGCATAGGAGCGGCGGGCGTCCTCGGCGAGGGCGTGCACGATGCGTTCGTCGAGATCGTTCAGCACTGCGGGTGGATCACTTCTCTGGAGTGGCGAGACGGGAGCGGCGATAGCCGTAACTGAAGTAGAACACGAGCCCGACGGCCATCCAGACCCCGAAGACGACCCAGGTCACGGTGTCGAGGCTGCCCATCATCCACACACAGAAGGCGAAGCCCAGCGCGGGCATCACCGGCGACAGCGGCACCCGGAACGTACGGGGCATCTCGGGCCGCGTACGCCGCAGCACCACGACGGCCACATTGACCAGCGCGAAGGCGAACAGCGTGCCGATGCTGGTCGCGTCGGCGAGCTGCCCGAGCGGAATCGCGGCGGCGAGGACACCGCAGAACAGCGACACGATGACCGTGTTGACTCGGGGCGTACCGGTCTTCGGGTGGACGCGCGAGAAGACCTTCGGTACGAGCCCGTCGCGGGACATGGCGAAGAGGATGCGGGTCTGCCCGTAGAGCACGGTCAGTACGACACTCGCGATGGCGATGACCGCGCCGGCCGCGAGCAGCGTGCCCCAGAAGGCGTCCCCGGTGACGTCCTTCATGATCCCGGCGAGCGCGGCCTCCGAGTCGGTGAAGCCCTGCCAGGGCTTCGCGCCGACGGCGACGGCCGCGACGAGCACGTACAGCGCGGTCACGATGATCAGGGAGAGCATGATCGCGCGCGGCAGGTCGCGCTGCGCGTTCTTGGCCTCCTCGCCCGCAGTGGAGGCTGCATCGAACCCGATGTATGAGAAGAAGAGGGTCGCTCCGGCGGCGCTGACGCCCGCCATGCCGAGCGGCATGAAGTTCTCGTAGTTGCCGGACCGGAAGCCCTGGATACCGATCGCGCAGAACAGCAGCAGCGCGGCGATCTTCACGACGACCATGACGGTGTTGGCGCGCGCGGACTCGCGGGCACCGCCGAGCAGGAACGCCATGGCGAGCAGTACGACGATGAGCGCGGGCAGATTGAAGACGCCGCCGTCACCGGGTGGCGCCGAGAGCGCGTCCGGGATGGTGACGCCGATCGTGCCGTCGAGCAGCTCGTTCAGGTACTCGCCCCAGCCGACGGCGACGGCCGCGACGGAGACGCCGTACTCCAGGACCAGACACCAGCCGCAGATCCAGGCGATGAGCTCGCCCATGGTTGCGTACGCATACGAGTACGAGGACCCGGCGACCGGGATGGTGCCCGCCAGCTCGGCGTACGAGAGGGCGGAGAAGAGGGCCGTGAGACCGGCGATCACGAAGGAGACGGTGACGGCCGGGCCCGCCTTGGGGACGGCCTCGCCGAGCACCACGAAGATGCCGGTGCCGAGCGTGGCGCCGATGCTGATCATCGTGAGCTGCCAGAGGCCGAGGGAGCGCCGCAGGCTGCCGCCCTCGCCCTGGCCACCCTCCGCGACCAGGCTCTCCACGGGCTTGCGGCGCATCAGGCGCGCGCCGGCTCCCGGGGGCTCGGGGGTGGGGTGACTGCGGGACTGCGGGGGTGCGCCGTGGTCGAGCACGCGGCTGGGCTCCTTCATCGCTGCCGGTCAGGGCGGCGCGGCCCCACGGCAGTCCGAAGGAAGGGGACCACCGTGCACGGGGTCCCCGCCACACTACGTTCAGCGCATGACTCTACGAGGACAGCCTTTCCAGCCGTAATGCAGCAACCTTGCGCGCCTCCGCAAGATCGTTGCGTTGATCGCGGGGAGGCGCGTGTTCGTTGCGCGGGCCCTTTCGACCGTTGCGCGGACCCGCCGTCCGGCCGCCACCGAGGCCCGTCACCCGTCCGCCGCGCAGGCTCGAGAGACCGCCCGCGTCGGCCCGTCACCCCACTGCCGCGCAGGCCCGGGAGACCGCCCGCGTCGGCCCGCCGCCCGACCGTGGGGCAGACCCGGAAGCCAATCGCGCCGAACGCCGAACGTCCCTCCGCTCAGCCCCGTCGCAGGACAGGCGGCCCGGGCCGCCCCCGCTCAGACCCCGTCCGGATCCCCCGCGATGGCCCGTGCCTCGGCCACGTCGTCCTCGTCGAAACCCAGCTGCCCGGGCCGCCCATGGGCATGGACCGCCGCCTGCTCGTCGATCCACCGGTTGTGGGCCTCCCAGGCGGCCTGCTTGCTGGTGCCCAGGGCCGCCCCGATCTGCGACCAGGACGCCCCGGCCCGACGCGCCTCGCGCACGCTCAACTGCCGTCCGTACGCGGCCTTGGTGGCCACCACCTCGCTCAGCGCGAGCAGTTCGAGCAGCTCGCCCCGGTCGAGGGCCTCCTCGTCGCTCCCCGCCCCGGCCAGCGACTCCCGCATGCGCAGCACGTCGAGGCGGGCCACGGCGGTCAGCAGCGTGTACTGGGGCTCGATGCTCTGCGGTGTCGTCATGGCCCCCAGCGTCTCGTCAGGCAGGCTTGACGTCAAGGGGGCTTGACGACAGCTCCTTGACCAGGAAGACACACGGGTCGGCGCACTCACGACGCTCCCCGTCCACGTCGAGATACGCCCAGCGGTCGACGTACGACACCGTGGGCCGGTAGCCGAGCCGTGCGTAGAGCCGCGCGGCGAGCGGGTTGTCGTCGCCCACGCCGAGCCCCATGAGCCCGGTGCCGCGGGCGAGGGCCTGTTCCTCGGCGGCACGCACCAGTGCCGTTCCGACACCCCGCGAGCGGAGCGACGCGGGCCAGACGAACAGCCCGTTGAGCTCGGGACAGCCCGGCTGGGCAGCCCGCACCTCGGGAGCCTCGCAACCGGTCCAGCGGACCTCCGCGTGGCCGACGGGCAGTCCGTCGAGCCAGGGGATCAGATAGCTGCTGTCACCCGCCTCCTGCCGCGCGAACCGCGCCCCGTGGCTCCCGTCCACGCTGTGCGAGGGCATGAACCGCTCCAGCACCGCGATGTCCTCGGCACGGCAGACGTCGATCCTCATCCGCCCGACCCTAGCGACTTCGGGAAACGGCACGGCCCCTGTTCTCCCGGCAGACGGGACAACAGGGGCCGCAAGGAAGGGAGTTGCGTCAGCTCCAGCTGGCGTGGAGCGGCTTGCCCTCCGCGTACCCGGCCGCGCTCTGGATGCCGACGACGGCCCGCTCGGCGAACTCCTCAAGGGAGTTGGCACCGGCGTACGTGCAGGAGGAGCGGACGCCCGCGATGATCGAGTCGATCAGGTCCTCGACGCCCGGCCGGGACGGGTCGAGGAACATCCGCGAGGTCGAGATGCCCTCCTCGAACAGGGCCTTGCGGGCGCGGTCGTACGCCGACTCCTCCGACGTGCGATTGCGCACCGCGCGCGCGGACGCCATGCCGAACGACTCCTTGTAGAGGCGGCCGTTGGCGTCCTGCTGGAGGTCGCCCGGCGACTCGTACGTACCGGCGAACCAGGAACCGATCATCACGTTCGACGCGCCCGCGGCCAGCGCCATGGCGACGTCGCGCGGGTGGCGGACACCGCCGTCGGCCCAGACGTGCTTGCCGAACTTCTTCGCCTCGGCGGCGCATTCGAGCACGGCCGAGAACTGCGGGCGGCCCACACCGGTCATCATGCGCGTGGTGCACATGGCGCCGGGACCGACACCGACCTTGATGATGTCCGCGCCGGCCTCGATGAGGTCGCGTACGCCCTCGGCGGCGACGATGTTGCCCGCGACGATCGGCACCTGGGGGTCGAGCCCGCGGACCGCCCTGACCGCGGAGATCATCGACTCCTGGTGGCCGTGCGCGGTGTCCACGACGAGCGTGTCGACGCCGGCCGCGAGGAGTTGCTTGGCCTTGCCCGCGACATCGCCGTTGATACCGACGGCGGCCGCGATGCGCAGCTTGCCGTCCGCGTCGGTGGCCGGCGTGTAGAGCGTGGCGCGCAGGGCGCCCTTGCGGGTGAGGATGCCGGCGAGCCTGCCGTCCGCGTCCACGGCGGGGGCGTACCGCCGGTTCGCGTGGTCGAGCCTGTTGAACGCCTCGCCCGGCTCGATGTCCGCGTCGAGCAGCAGCAGGTCCCGGGACATGACCTCGGACAGCTGCGTGAAGCGGTCGACACCGCTCAGGTCGGCGTCGGTGACCACGCCGACCGGCCTGCCGTCGTCGTCCACCACGACACCGGCGTTGTGCGCGCGCTTCTGCAGCAGGGACAGCGCGTCGGCGACCGTCTGGTGCGGGACCAGCACGATCGGGGTGTCCAGGACGAGGTGACGGCTCTTGACCCAGGAGACGACCTCGGTGACGACCTCGATGGGGATGTCCTGCGGAATGACGACGAGGCCGCCCCGGCGGGCCAGCGTCTCGGCCATCCGGCGGCCCGCGATGGCCGTCATGTTGGCGACCACCAGCGGGATCGTGGTCCCGCTGCCGTCCGGCGAAGCCAGGTCGACGCCCTGCCGCGAACCGACCGCGGAGCGGCTCGGCACCATGAAGACGTCGTCGTACGTCAGGTCGTACGCGGGCTGGATGTCGTTGAGGAAACGCACGTGCTGCACATCCCGGTCGTTCAGAGGTGGCCCCCGAACAGGACAGCCCGAGGGAAGAGCACGTACCTCATTGTCCCATGTCGGTGGGTGAACACGCCCCGGGCTGATCATCCAGGCTGGTCAGGGGGCTACTGGTGCGATCCTCCAAGCGCGAGCGCGATGGTGAGCGCCGGGGTGCCGTGCGCCGCCTGGGCGAACACGTCCCGCGCGGTCTCCCACTCGTCGGGCCGCGCCTTCGCGTACGGCTGCCAGCCGGTGACGACGACGAGCAGCCCCTTCTCCACGGCGGGCGCGGGCCAGACGGTGGAGTCACCGAGGCTGTCGGCGAGCGCGTCCCAGTTGCGCCCGAACCAGTCGGGCAGCTCCAGGGCGCTGACGCAGCGCTCCATGAGGCCCGCCTTGTCCGCGACGCCGTCGAGGTCGAGCGCGACCACGTGGTGGCCCGCCACGTCGTGCGTCATCTCAGCACCGCCCTGAACGAGTTGTAGTGATCATCGGTGTAGTAGACCTCGCCACCCCGCCCCGTGACAATGCGCCGGGCTCCACGGTCCCGCTCGCCGGGCGTCCGCACCGTGAACTCCCGGTAGTAGCCGCGCTCCTGCCGCGGCAGCTCCCGCTCGAAGTTCCCGAACACCGAGCCGTCCTTGGCGTACGGGAAGGGGCCGCCGTCGTCGATGAGGGCCAGTGTCCGACGGGCCTCGGCGGGCAGCCGCGCCTCCTCGACCGTCACCGTCCCCGCGGCCCAGGAGGGGGCTGAAGTGCTCGTGGCCGCCCCGGTGCCGGCGCCGGCCCCTGCCGTGGTGTCCGCCGACGAACAACCGGTCACCAGCACCGCGACAAGACACGTGACAAGACAGAGGAGCGGCCCCGGAAACAGGCGGGGGACGGACCGGAGCAGCATGTTGCCGATGCTGCCACAGCCGTCCCCACGCGGCGCGTTGCCCAGCCGCCGTCGGAGCGTTGCGGGCTCAGGGCCCGTCCGGGTCCGCCCGGTTCAGGGCCGGACGCGGGGTCGGGCCCGCCGTCATCAGGTAGTCCGCGGCCGCCGTGTCCGTCACCAGGCTGGTGACGAGGCCGGAGCGCAGTACCGCGTCGATGGCGGCGGCCTTGCGCTGCCCGCCGGCGATCGCGACGACCTCGGGGATCCGCCGCAGCCGGTCGGCCTCGACGGTGATGCACCGCTCGCCCAGGTCCCGGCCGACGCGACGGCCCTCGGAGTCGAAGAGGTGCGCGGACATCTCGGCGGCCACACCGAGGGTGGCGTAGTGGGCGCGCTCCTCCTCGGTGAGCATGTCGTGCACCGTCGAGATGCCCGCCTCCCAGGAGCCGATCGACACACAGGCGACGGTGACCTTGTCGAAGTACTCGAAGGCGCGGGCGATGCCCGTCTGGCTGCGCAGCGCGGCCGCGGTGGCGACGTCCGGCAGCAGCATCGGCGCGTAGATGGGATGGGCGTCCCCGCCGGAGACCTGGGCGGCCCGGCGGACCGCCTCGACCGAGCCGCGCTCGGCCGTCCCCGCGTCGTAGACACCCGTCAGCTGCACCACCGTGCACGGCGGCAGCCGGTCGAGCGCGGCCGCCATGTGGATGGTGGAGCGGCCCCAGGCGAGGCCGAGCACATCGCCCTCGGCGACGAGTTCACCGAGCAGGTCGGCGGCGACCTCACCGAGGTTCTCCGGGTCGGGCGACTCCTCGGCCTCGGCCGGGGACTCGACGACGACGGCGTGCCGCAGGCCGTAGCGGGCGCGCAGTGCGTCCGAGCGGTCGGCGTCCAGTTCGGCGGGGACTCGGATCTCGATCCGCACCAGATCCCGTTCGAGGGCGGTTTCCAGGACCCGGGCCACCTTGAAGCGGCTGACGCCGAACTCCTCGGCGATCTGGATCTTGGACTTGCCCTCAAGGTAGAAACGGCGGGCCATGGCCGCCGCCTGCACCAGCTCAGCGGGTCCCATCCGCATGGCCGACCGGCCCGCCGACATACCCGACACGGCGATCTCCTCACTGCTGTTCACAACCTGGATTCGCCGTTCATCCTTGCAGATCCGGCGTACTTGATCAGCCCTGAGGGGCGGCGTTCACGTTCCCTTGGCTCAGTGGTCGCATGCCCATGCTGCCTGGGCCGTCGCCTCCTCCGCCTGCGTGCGCAATGCACGTACCGCCTGGGCGGGGTCGGCCGCCCCGTACACCGCCGAACCGGCGACGAAAACGTCGGCGCCGGCCTCGGCGCAGCGCTCGATGGTGGAGGCCGAGACCCCGCCGTCGACCTGCAGCCACAGTTCGAGGCCGTGCTTGTTGATCAACTCGCGGGTGCGGCGGATCTTGGGCAGCATGATGTCGAGAAAGGCCTGGCCTCCGAAGCCCGGCTCGACGGTCATGATCAGCAACATGTCGAGCTCGGGGAGCAGATCCTCGTACGGCTCGATGGGAGTCGCGGGCCGCAGGGCCATGGAGGCCCGGGCGCCCTTGGCCCGGATCTCGCGGGCGAGCCGCACGGGTGCGGCGGCCGCCTCGACATGGAAGGTGACGGAACCGGCACCCGCTTCTACGTACTGCGGCGCCCACCGATCGGCGTCCTCGATCATCAGATGGCAGTCCAGCGGCGTGTCCGTAGCACGCGCCAGAGACTCTACGACCGGCACACCTAGCGTGAGGTTCGGGACGAAATGGTTGTCCATCACGTCGACATGGAGCCAGTCAGCCCCTTCCACCGCCTTTGCCTCCTCGGCAAGGCGGGCGAAGTCGGCGGACAGGATGCTGGGGTTGATCTGCGCGGCCATGCGTTAAGCCTGCCATGCCCGGCGCCGGTTGTTCTCCCCGGTCGTCGAGGTCCCCGGGGCCCTCGACCCGTACCGGTCGGTATATACCAATCCTGCCGAGGGACTGCACCGGCCTCGCGGCCCGTGCCATCCTTGTCGGCCCACCAGCTCCACACGCGGCTACGGGGGTCGCCATGACGGACGCACAGGGGAAGCAGGGACGCGGCATCGGCTGGCTGGTGTGCGGCCGGCGCAGCAAATGGGTCGTGGTGGGACTGTGGCTGGTGCTGCTGTTCCTGACGGCGCCCTTCGCCTCGAAACTCACCGACGCGCAGGACAACGACGCTGCGTCCTGGCTGCCCGGATCCGCCGAGTCCACCCAAGTCCTTGAGATTTCCGAGGACTTCAGGCCGGAACAGATCCCCGCGGTGGTCGTGTACGCCCGTGAGAGCGGCCTGACGGCCGAGGAGCGGGCGCAGATCAACGAGGACGCCCGCCAGATCAAGGAACTGCGCGCCCACGGCATCCTCGGCGCGGAGACCCGTGGCCCGGTCTTCGACCGGCAGACCGATCCGCGTGCGGCCCAGATCATCGTCCCCATCAGGATGGACGAGAAGGGCTGGGAGGAGATCTCGCCCGCCGTCGACTCGATCCGTGACGTGACCGGCAAGGGCGGCGACGGGCTCGCCGTCCATGTGACGGGCCCGGGCGGCACGTCCGCGGACTTCTCCGAGGCCTTCGAGGGCATCGACTCCACGCTGCTGTTCTCGGCGATGGCCGTCGTCATCGTGATGCTGCTGCTGACCTACCGCAGTCCGACCCTGCTACTGGTCCCGCTGCTCGGCGTGGTCGCCGCGCTGTTCACCGCGCAGGCGGTGATCTACTTCCTCGCCGAGCACGCGGGCCTGACCGTCAACGGCCAGAGCGCGGGCATTCTCACCGTCCTCGTCTTCGGCGCGGGGACCGACTATGCCCTGCTCTTGGTGGCCCGCTACCGGGAGGAACTGCGCCGCCACGAGGACCGCCACGAGGCGATGGCGCTCGCCCTGCACCGGGCGGGCCCGGCTGTGCTCGCGTCCGGCGCGACCGTCGTCCTGAGCATGCTGGTGCTGCTCGCCGCCGAGATGAACTCGACGCGCGGCCTCGGCCCGGTCGCGGCCATCGGCGTCGCCGTGGCACTGGCCGCAATGATGACCCTCTTCCCGGCCCTGCTGGTGATCTTCGGCCGCTGGATCTTCTGGCCGGTGATCCCGCACTTCGGCTCCCCCGACCCGACCGAGAGCGGTGTCTGGGCGCGGATGGGCAACCGCATCACCCATCGCCCGCGGCTGATCTGGGGCGTCACGGCGGCGGCGCTCGCGCTGCTCTCGCTCGGCCTGATCCAGCTGCGCGCCGAGGGCATCAGCAACGCCGACGCCTTCACCGGCAAACCCGACTCGATCGTCGGCCAGGAGGTGTCCGCGCGCTACTTCCCCGCGGGCAGCGGCGATCCGCTCGTCATCGTCAGCAACCGCGCCCAGGCCGAGGAGGTCGGCCAGGCGGTCGCGGCCACCCGCGGTGTCGTACCGGAATCCCTCGGCCTGCCACCGGGCACGAAACCCGAGTTCGAGGGCAAGGTCCTCTTCGAGGCCACCATGACCGCCCCCGCGGACAGCGAGGCCGCGAAACAGACGGTGGAGCGGGTACGGGACGCCGTGCACGACGTACCCGACGCCGACGCGCAGGTGGGCGGCGGCACGGCCTCACTGCTCGACATGGACAAGGCGACGACCCACGACAACATCCTGATCATCCCGTTGGTGCTCGTCGTGGTCCTGCTGATCCTGGGCGCCGTGCTCCGGGCGCTGGTCGCCCCGCTGCTGCTGATCGGCACGGTGGTGCTGTCCTTCGCCGCCGCGCTGGGGATCAGTGCGCTCGCGTTCCGCCACATCTTCGACTACGCGGGCGAGTCGACGGACTTCCCGCTGTTCGTCTTCGTGTTCCTGGTCGCCCTGGGCATCGACTACAACATCTTCCTGACCACCCGCATCCGCGAAGAGGCGGCCCGTCAGGGCACCCGCAAGGGCGTGGTGACGGGCCTGGCCACCACAGGCGCGGTCATCACCTCGGCGGGCCTGGTCCTCGCCGGAACCTTCGCCGCCCTCGGCACGCTCCCCATGGTCGCCTTCGCCGAGATCGGCTTCGCGGTCGCACTGGGCGTACTGCTCGACACGTTCATCGTCCGCTCGGTCCTCGTGCCGTCCCTGTTCCTGGACGTCGGCCCAAAGGTGTGGTGGCCACACCGGCTGGCCCACGAGGACGGGGGCACTGCGAGCCCGCCAACGACACCCGGCACCGGGACCGGCCCCCCGGAACCGGCATCGAGTCCGGGGGTCCCGCCGGACTAGTCGAAGCAAGCCGGCCGGCCGAAGCAAGCCGCCCGGGCCAACGGCCGTTGGCCCACAGACGGTGGCCCAGGCTGAGTCTGGCCTGGCGGCTGTAGGCGCTCATTCGGAATGACTTATTCCGCTGAAATGACCTGGGGTTCTGGCGGTTGTCTCACTCAGTGGCCACGGAGTCTGTCTCACGATCTTGACCATTGAGTGCTGCGCACGGGTTCGACCTCCTCTTACTCAAGGCGGATTGCGGTTGGGCAGTACGTTGATCAAGGTGACAGCGCTCACCTGTCTGGCCAGGCCCGCGGGAACACGTCACCGACCAGTTGACGGCGATATGCAGAGGCATCATTCGGTAGGCGGTAGCCGATGGGGGCGGGTGGGATGCAGCAGCGGAGATCCTGGGTATGGACGTTTCTGCTGTCACGTGAAGGCATGTGGTCTCTGCTTGCCACCACGGCCGCCGCGCTCGCGCTGGGTTTGCTGCCGAATCTGGTGCAGGCCGTGCCGGTTGTCGGCGATTCACTGTTCGGGCTGATGACCGTCGCCATGCTCGCCGTGCTGCTCGTTGCCTGGGCGACGCACGTGTTGCGGAGCAAGGAGGGGGTCGGCATCGTCATCTATCTCGGGGCCAACTCGCACTGGGACCGAACGCGACTGCGCGAAATGCAGGATGATGCGCTGCAGCGCCATGCCGCCTGTTTCGTCGTGGAACCGGACGCACTGCTGGGTGGTATCGAGGTGTCCGACCGGGTGGCCTTTGCATACCGGGTAATGCAGGCCAGGCTCGAAGAGCAGACGATCGGAGCAGGAGAGGCACCAGAGTCTGTTTCGTTCTACGTCACCGCCCGACATGCAGACGCGTATCGTCTCGGCGGGATGCTGCGTGCCCAACTGCACGAGAACGTCAGCGTGTTCGCCGAGTCGCCCGGGGAAGAGGAGTCCGACCGACGGCATCTGCGAGTCCCTGCGCCCCGGCGGCGGATCATCGCACTCGTCATGGGGCAGTCGGAGGAGCGAGGCCGGTCCTCCTTTCCCTCCGTGCGGCTTGACAGCTCGCTGAAGCTCCCGCCAGGAGAGAGCGACCTGCTCCGGTTGCGCGATGCGTTCGCCGCTCCCGGGCAGGAGCCATCGTGGCATCAGTTCACAGCCTCCTCGGGCACCGGGACAACGGCAGGGCTACGACCCAACAGGATCGCGCTGATCGTGGCGCTCTCGGACAATGAGGGACTGGTACGAGACGCGTTGTGCGCTGCCGAGCGCGGCGCGAGCGAGGTCTATGTCCTTCCAGGTCAGGCCCAGCGCGGCGATCCCGAAGGGAACCGGTGCATCGGGGCGCTGGTCATCCGTACCCAGCCGGGAAATATCCCCGACACGACCGAACACCACGAGGCGTTCGTCCGTTATGTGGTCCACCACTGGCGTCGTACCGTCGAGGAACACGGTGCGGACGCCACCAACTGGTTGTTCACCGACGGGCCCGCCACCTTCGTCCTCACTCTTGGGGCTCTGCTAGGACGCAGAACCGTCCTGGTGCCACTGGCCGACCGCCCCCGACCTGCTACCTCATAGACTCCAGGTGCCGCCCGAGCGCCCGTACGCACCCAGGATGGGCTCGGTCAGGCGTCGATAGTGAAGGCTTCTTCGTAGATCCGCTCGGTTGCGACATCTTCGTACACCACCGTGGGGCGCAGCCGGTTCCACCGGTGGCCCAGCATCAGCGCCAGGCCCATGGGGCTGGCCTGGAAGAGGTGGACGCGCGAGGCGTTGCGGCTAGCGCGGCGCACTGTGTCACGGATGCCGACGGCCAGGGCGTTGGCAGTCGCGGAGTTCGGGATGGAGTTGTCCTTGGCGCCGGTCGGCGGCCGGAGCACCAGGAGTTGGGATACTGGGAGGCCCTGGTCTCGCAGGAAGTGCAGTACGTCGTCAGTGAGGTCCGTGGCCACGGCGATGGCCACGGCCAGGTCCGGGCCCTGGCCGATCCTGTACTCGGCTTGTGCGGGAGTGAGCACGGCGTCGTACGGGTCGGCGGAGGACCAAAGTTGGCCGCGTTGCATGACGGCGAGGTCCGCGCCGGTCACCATACGGAAGGCGCTGCCGACGAGGAAGGCGGGAGCGAGCCGGAGGCTGCCGGTGATCGCAACGGCTGTTTTTCCCGGCGGGATTCTGTGGGGTGCGGCTTCAATCTCCGCCTGTAGTTGGGCCCAGGTTGCGGGGCCTTGAGGGCGCCGCTTGACGTAGGGGGACGCGCCGTCGAAGCGGTCGACCCAGTCGAGAGCGTAGTCGGCGTCTCCTGTCGCGGGGTCGGGCTTGAGGGTGGCGATGGACACCACGGCGCGGGTGGGTCCGGCCCTTAGCTGTAGGGAGTCGATGGCTTCGGTGATCGCTGTGAGGGTCAGGGTCCGCTGACCGTCTCGTACCTGGCGGGCCACCCAGTCGGCCCCGATATGGATCGCCGCATCGTCCGGGCGCAAGCCTGTGGCAAGCATGAGCGACTGAACGTGGTCGTGCAGGTGGGTCGGGTCACGGGCAAGGTCGAAGCGGAGCACCTCAAGCAGGTCGCGGAGCTCAGTCTCGGTCAGGTCGGCGCCCACCGCCCATCGTCGTCGGGCAGTGCCTTTTGCTGATCTGGGGCCTTGTTGGCCGGCTTTGGGCATCAGCAGTTGGGTGCGGGCATCTCGCAGCGAGACCAGCGGGTCGCCGGCGTCGGGGGCCCGATTGCTGATGAGGGCCAAGTCCACCAGGGTGCCGTCGGCGGTGAGCCGGCGCCAGGTGCGGGCGATCTTCTTCAGGATCGACGGACCGCCGGAGTCGCTGGGCTTGAGCAGGTAGTCCTCGTTGACGGGGCTGCTGCTGTCGACGGCGTACTTGACCTGAGCGTAGGTGTGCGGCGGGGTGGCGCGGTGCAGGACGACATCGTCGAGGTTGCCGGCGTCGTCGAGTTCGACGCCGACCGCGACGACCGGATTGGGCGTGTGGATGGAGGCGTCACGGACGGCGGTCACGCACCCTTGCCATGCGAGCTGCCACTGATACAGGTCGCCTGCGATCCGTACTCCTGTTGCGCTGGGCGCGGGGAGCGAGGCCATCAGGGCGTTTCCGCGAAGACGGGGCTGGGGGCGAGTTCGTTGGCGACGGTGAGGAGGTGTTCGTCGCGGAGGGGCCCGTCGGGGAAGGCCTGCAGGATTGCCGCCGGGATGAGGCGCTGGGTGAGATCGGAGAAAGTGTAGCCGGGACGGTCTGCGTCCGGGCCGGTGAGCTGGACGAGTTTGTCGAAGGTGTCCGGGCGGACGGCGATGCCGTGCAGAGCTTGGGTGAGTACGGCACGGCGCTGCTGGTCGTCGGGGCGGACGAACGTGAAGGTCGCCGCAGCGCGGCGCATGAGAGCGGGGTCGAGTGCGCCGACACGGTTGGTGCACAGTACGACCAGGACAGGCAGTCGAGCGCCGGCGAGGCTGTCCACACCGGCAAGGAAGGCGTCCACTCCGGCACGGTCCTCGTGGTGCATCTGCTGTGCCTCGCGGGACTGTACGAGGGCGTCGGCTTCGTCGACGACCAGGACGAGGACAGTGTTGACACCGCGGGGGTCGCGTGCCCCGCGGCCCTGCTCGTGTACATACGAGAAGGCGTCTCCGATCAGAGCGGTCATCTCGCCGACCAGGCCGCTGCCTCGCGTGGCGAGTTTGAGCCGGTACAGGTAGACCGGCAGGTCGAGCTGTTCGGCCAGGTCACATCCGAAGGACTCCGCGAGGGCGGACTTCCCCGAACCGACGTCCCCGGCGAAGACGAACAGCGGTGCGCGGTCGGCGAACAACTGGAGCGCTGCGGGGTCTGTTCCCGGGTGGTGTTGACGCGCCCACGCGTGCAAGCGATCGGGGTCCGCCAGGAGGACGGCCTCCTTACGTAGCTGGCGCTTGACTGTGTCCAGGCCGATAAGGCGGTCGTACCGTGCCTGTCGGGTGGGTTCGGGCAGTTCGATCACGGGGTGAAACAGGTCGTCCTGGCTACTCACGGGTGTCGTCCTCGGTGCTGGTGATGGAGGGTTCACTGGGCCTGATAGACATCGCGGTCGACACCGGTGCCGTTGCGGGCATAGCTGCGGCCGGTCTGGGTGGTGCCGGCGTTCGCGGTCGGGGCGTCGGCGCCCGTCCGTCTCACCGGCAGGGCGACCTTGACTCGGTCTCGGTCTGCTGTGCCGAGGAGGTGGAAGGCCGGGCTGTAGGTCAGGTAGCTGTAGAAGTCGAGTCCGGTGATGTCAGCGCTGCGCGGCAGGCTTCCGGGCCGGGTGTCGACGAGGTGGCCGCCGGTCGTCGCGCGGTAGCGCAGACGCAGCTTCCAGGCGTTGGAGCCGGTGTCCCGGAAGCCGAAGTCGACGGTGCCGAGGTAGCCGTCCTTGAGGAGCATGGCGACTTCCTCGACGTAGTTGTCGATGTCGGTGTGCACCGGTTTGCCGTACAGGCTGTTCAGTTGGCGGAGGTCGGCGCCGACTTTCGCCCCGATGTAGCGCGCGTCGGTGAGGGTGAAGGTGGCGGAGCGGGCGTAGGAGGTGGTCACGGTTTCAGGCTCCTTCGAAGGACGGGCCGAACAGCGTGCGCCACGCGTCGTTGGCGTCGCCCTTCGTCGGTGCGGTCGCGGCCCAGGAGATCTCGTCCAGCGAGGTGGCTGCCTGGTCCACAAGGCGCCGACGGTCGTGTTCGGTGTAACTGGAGGCGACGTTGTTTTCCGGGTTGACCGGGTCCCAGACCTGGATGGCCTCGTAGGTGGTCAGCACGTCAGCGGGGTCGTAGAAGTCGTCGAAGACGATCGGGGACTTCAGGCCGGTACGCACGATGTAGGCCAAGACCTGCTCGATCGCGCGCGGGTAGTCGTCGACCTCCAGGGACTCGCCGTTCCAGCCGTTGTCCCAGAGGTGCGCGACGATGAGTTCGAGCAGGAAGCTCTTGCAGCGCAGGTCGGGGTCGAGGCGCTTGCTCTCGCGGATCCAGGCCTTGAGCAGCCGGATGAGCTCCGCGTAGCCGGGGCCGGCCTTCCCCTTCCGGGTCCGGATGAACTCGAGGTGCTGGGTGACGGAGGTCAGCACCCGCTCTCCCTGCCGGGTGATCAGGTAGCCCTTGTCGTCGGATTCCCCGGTGTCCAGCACCGGCGCGACATCGATCTTGAGGCCGGAGCCACGGAGGGTGATGCCAACGGCGTGCTGCGAAATGACGAAGTCGTCCGCGACCTTCGTCTTCCCGTACACCTCGATGCAGCGGTCCCGCAGCCACTCCAGCAGGTCGGACTCGGGTGTATCGGGGTCACAGGAGCAAACGTAGGCCGCTACGTCGGCATCGGAGCCCTCGCCCTTGCGGCGCTTGATCGCGGTGTGCTTCGCAGTGCTGCCCGACGCCCGGAGCTTGACCAGGTCGTAGTCCGGGTGGTCGTCGATGTAGGACTCCAACCGCTCCCTCAGGTGGTTGACCTGCCTCCGGCGCTCTTTGGCGTCATCCCGCGGCACGTTCACCTTGTTCTCGGCGTGCTTCGCCAGAACCTTGTGGTTGACGTGGCTCTCTCCCGCCATCGGGTCCCGCCTTCCTCCGCGGGACCATCCCGCGACGAACGATTACTCAAAGTTACGTACACCTGATTGGTGCATGAGATCAAACTCGCTGCGCCGAGAGAGTAGCATGCACAGATCCGGTAAAGACAACCTGTTCCAGAGGTGGCGGTTGAAGATCCTCTTCGGCGATGGCGAGCTGGCCCGGATCTGCAACGACGACGACGTCAGGCGCAGCCAGTACGGCCCTGCGCTGGCTTCAGCGATCCGTCGGCGGCTTGGAGAGATATCGGCTGTGGCACATCTGGCCGAGCTCCGCCGCCTGCCCGCCGCCCGGCTCCGCCACCACCCGACCCGCGGCAACGGCTACGTCTTGATCTCCTTGGGGCCGGCCGCCGATCTCCTCGCACGGCCGCGCGACGCCCCGACGCTCGTACTTCCCGACGGACGGCTCGATGAGCAGGCCGTCCGAGCCCTCGTCGTAACCGAGATCGTCCTGTGATCCGCCGCCTAGCCCCCCAGCACGGCCCCTTCCTCACCAGGAGAGAGGCACACTCCGATGACCTTCGGCGCCCCTGACCCCCTCGAGTACTCCCCGCAGACCGTGCCGCACCCGGGGGAAACCCTTAAGGAGACCCTGGAGGAACTCGGCGTTTCTCAAGCTGATCTCGCCCGCCGCACCGGTCTCTCAACCAAGCACGTCAATCAGATCGTGCAGGGCATCGCGTCAATTAGCCCGGAGACCGCACTTCTACTTGAACGGGCTACTGGAGTCCCTGCCACCGTATGGAATACGTTGGAAGCTGATTGGCGCACGCAATTGGCTCGCAAAGAGGAACAAAGCGCCCTGGCCAACCAAATTGAGTGGCTCGACAGGTTTCCATTGACCGAGCTGGTTGCTCGAAATGTTCTGCCCGACCGAGGCAAAACAGTTGCCAATGTGCAACGGTTGCTAGACTTCTTCGGTGTCGCCAGTCCTACGGTTGCTGAAGAGCTGTGGAACGGTTACAGCGTGGCTTTTCGGCGATCATCTGCAACGACCCCCAACGAATATGCCACTTACGCCTGGCTCCGGCTGGCTGTTATCGAAGCTCGACGTCGCCAGTGTAAGCAGTTCCGACGAGAGGCGCTGCAAGATCTCCTGCCAAACCTCCGCGCGCTGAGTAGACAAGCCCCAGAGACATGGCTCACTCAGTTGCCCAATCTCTGCGCGGAGGCTGGAGTAGCAGTTGTCTTCTCTCCAGCATTCAAAAATACCAATCTATCGGGCGCAACGCGGTGGCTCAATCCGGATAAGGTATTGATCGCCCTAACCGACCGTTACAAGAAGGACGACCGCTTCTGGTTCACCTTTTTCCATGAGGTTGGACATGTCCTACTCCACGGGAAGCGGCTGACATTCCTCGATGAGGATCCCTTCAAAGGAAAAGGACCAGCGGAAGAAGAGGCAAATAATTTCGCAGCCCAAACCCTGATCCCCTCAGAATACGAATCGTCCTACGAAGCACTCCGACGCCAGCCTAAACCGTTCACTCAAATCAGCCGATTTGCAGAACAAGTCGGCGTCGCACCCGGAATCGTCGTGGGCCGCCTTCAACACGACAAAGCACTTGACTGGAAAGAGGGCAATAAACTCAAGCGCGACTTCGATCTCGAATCCATCGCTGCTATGCAATAGGACGGCCCCATAGCGTAACGACACGGAGAGGAATCACCCGAGACGGATTATTCCCGTGTTTCTCAGGCGAATTAAGCTCCGACTGCACCAGCGACATCAAAGTCACTCCACCGTAAATTCCAGATGACAGAAGGCGACACCTCATCAACGTAAGGCGCCCATACACTTCACAGCTCGGTGCGCCCCAGTCCAATGTTCTGGATCGCATCCAGGACTTCAATTCCGAGTGGCGTCAATTGCATGGGCCGGTTCCGTTGAGTTCGCACGTAAAGAGGACCTCCTAGACTTCGTTCGAGTTGCCTGATCTGCATCGATATCACGCTTCTACAGATTCCGAGGTTCTTGGCCGCCTCCGAAAGGGAGCCGTATGGGACTGCGGCTGCAAATCGCGCGAGCCGCTCCCATCCATAAATTCCGGTGAGCGCTGACTTCAGCACGTCGGGGGCACCATCCGCGAGAGACTTGGTGCCAGGTTTATCCTCTCCGCTTCTACCTCCGCGAGACTGGCGCCCGTTCCGCATCGACAGGCTCATGTTTGGCCCGCTGTCCGGCTCTGCGAACCTGCGTTCTTGAATGACGAATTGCTCTCGGAGCCATTCTCCCGCGAGAGGTGGGCATTTCCGCACACTTCCGGGAGGGCGACGCGGCAGCCCATATTCACGGGCGATTCTACGAATCAAGGCACCGCTGGTATTAAATTTACGGGCGATTTCGGACTCCGAATATCGCTCGTAGTGGTGGGCCAGCTCCGAAGGCGGCAGTCGGCGCTTGAGATCTTCCCTCGCCGCTCCAGCGGTCCTGGCTTGCCATCGACTTTGCGGAGCGGGTTCTTGCTCGAGGACGTGACAGATGGCATGAGTTGATGTTGACAGTCGAGCTGCTACCTGTTTTAGAGTCAGTTTTTCTCGCCGCATCAGTTCATGCACGACAGTCGCTTCGACTCTTGATGGATCGAATCCAGGTAGCGTGAGGCCGTCTAACAATTCAATCGGTGGTTGCCATTCGATTGGTTCGCGGATTCCGTGCCGATCCAGAAACTCCATGCCGACTCTTTCAAGTTCCGCAGCGAATCCTGGTGTGAGGGTTTCCGGGAAATTTCTGAGCTGGCTTCGCCAAGAGCTGGTATTCGCCGCAAAGGGCTCTGGTGCAAGCTCCGCAGGAATCCCGCTGATCCGTTCGAAGAGATAGCAGCGAGTGAGACGGTGCCGGGGGCCCCGACCTGTGGACGCTACTGACCTTCGGCAAAATTCATCCCACTCTTGCTCCGGCAGGAGTTGCGAGTAGTCAAGAAGACGGCGGCGCCGATAGTCGATGGGCGGTGGATTTCCATCCAGGAATTCAGCAAGCCGGATAAGTGCCGCCTGAATGTCTCGCCAGTTTGGTCCATCTTGCAGTTGCTGAAGAATCCGAGGACTGTTGGTGCTGTCGGTGACTTCCCCAAGTAGCTTCATAGCCCGGTCATGAGTGAGGTTACTGCCGACCTGTAAGACAATGCATGGAAGTGCGGTCCTCAAGGTCTGGAGGTAAACACCTTTCTGGGGAAGCATCCTCAGCGCCCAACTAGCCCAGAACATGGCTGGAATACGTGCAGACCGCTCAATCGACAGACTGGCAGGTGCTGGGGTGGCGGGCAACGGCGAGACAGTTCGGTAACGCAGTCTGCTGGTGGAAGCCATCGTTGGCTCAAGTGCGGAGAACAGAACCCCTCGCAGCACCTCGCTGATGCCACGCCCCCAGTCAGAGATGATCACAGTAGGCGCGAGAGCCGGAGCCCGCGTTGCTGCGGAAGGGATCTGGATGAGCCAGCGAAGAGCCTCGCCTGCCGCCCGGACATTGGACTGCAACAGGATCTGGGTCGCCGCGGTGAGACTGGCTGCAACAGTCGTTGCTTGCGTTGGGGCCATGGACCCTTCACGCCGAAGATCAGGCGTATGCGAGTCTCGTCCTGGTGACTGAGCCAGCCCCTCTTCATAGAACTCAAGTAAGTCATGAGGAAGAATCTTTACGAGATGCTGTCGAGTAGCCCTGCTAATAATCCGTGCAGCCACGGACTTGATGTCGGCCAGTGCAGTACGGGCATCTTGAGGGTAATCGGCATAGACACCAAAAGCGGCAGAACCTTCCTCGATCACCTGCATGAGAATCTGCTGGGTTGAGAGTGCCGGGTGCCCTGTTGGTAATAGTGCCGTATGAGTTGTCGACAGCGGGTGACCGCAGCGCGTGGCCGAGCGCCCAAAGGCAGCGGCAGCGCGTGGGTTCATACACCGTCCCAGTCGGGATAGCTGGCCTCCCGGGCCGGGTTGAAGGCGCTGCAGTCGTCCGCAGTCCGGGCAGAGATCGGCCAGCATTCTTTGGTGATCCAGACATGCGAAGGACCAACCGAGGCGCCATGACAGGAGCCACCGTCCCTCGTTCATGGAAAGGCAATCCGGGCAGTAACGGGAGCCCCTACCTCGCCCCCAGAGATGTCGCCCATTGACCCGTCGAATGGCATGGTCGATCAGCAAGGCTCGTTGGTCGTAGTAGGCCAGTGTCATGCGGTGCAAGGTCTCTGGATCTGTTCCGGTAGCAGCTGAGATGCCAGCGGCTTCGTCGGCGCGAAGCGCAATCATCCAGTCGAGGGGCTTCTGCGGAAAACGCGGGCGAGCAAGACCAAGATGAGGCAGAAGATCGTTCAAAGGAGTCGTAAGACGGTTGCCCAACACCTCCAGCCAGGAGTCCAGCGCCTCACCAGGTAACGGAGCAACCCGCAGTGGCAGGGTCCGGGGCGTCGTCATGGAGCCGGGTTCTTGTCCGCGCTCGCCTCGCCAGGCCTGTCTTTTGTGGTAGCGCTACTTATCTTGCGGTGCTTGGACTTGGCTTCCAAAGCCTTCCTGGCTCGCTCCGAGGCAGCATCGATCTTCACTTCGTCGAGGAGCTTCTTGGTGAGCAGCTCGGTGCCGGTGCGTGCAGCACGTTGGCACCCTCGATTGATCAGCGTCACGAGCGATCCGATATGCCCTGTGGTACGGAGGTATAGGTAGTCGGAGAGTCCGGTGAGCACGCCGGCAAACGTCCGGCTCAGCACGATCTGCTGTTCTAGATCCAGCAATAGCTGCCGCCACTGCCGGCGGTGCTCGTCATTGTCGACGTCGAACGGAACCATGGTCAGCAAGGTTGCCCTGCGTCCGGTCTGCGACAAAGTGATGCCACCGCTGTCGTCGATTGGAGAGAAGATGCTGTGCTTCTTCAACTCGACGCCGATGAAGATCAGCGTCACTGGGAGCTGGTTCGCAATGCGATTGAAGTGATCGCTTATCTCTTGGTCGTTCTTGTTCGTCAATTTGAGGAAATGCAGGTCGTCGATGATTAGGATCTTGGTTTCACACGCTAGGACGCATTCCAAGGCCCGCTGAACGAAGTGAGCAGAAGTACCACTGACACGTCCGGGGTGCGCATAGAACTCCAGCATGGCTTTGTTTAAATCCTTCATACCGACGTTGCTCGTCAACCCGATGCGGCACACAGGCCATCGCTCGTGGCCCAAGTCTGTGAAGGCGCCCCTTCGCTGCATCTCCTGCCGGTGGTACTCGAGAGCGAAGTTCAACACTGCGGTGGTCTTGCCGAGTCCAGGGAACGCATCCACGGCGACTACGCTCCTTGGCTTGTCACCGCCCTGAACATTGCTGTCCGCGATGTCCCACAGGACTTCACTTACAGCTTCGAGCTGGGGTGTCTTGATCGGACCAAGGTTGGCATGCCACACACTGCGCTGTTTCTCGTAAGCCGCTCGTGCCGTCTCTCCCAGCGCGGCCAGCTGCTTAAGGGTCAGGAGGTCCGGCTTAGGGCGCGGGGGTGCTTCGGCGAGAATGCGGAAACCCTCCTTGCGGGAAAGTGTCAGGTTGTCCAGCTTCGGCTGCTCGTCACAGGCTGGATTGTGCTCCCGGGCATAACTCACGTGTTCCCCGAAGTATCGGCGCAGTAGTGTCGTCAGGGATGAAGTCCGCCTTCGTCAACCCATTGAGTCAGGAAAGCCGGACCAGGACCGCGCCCATTCCTGTCCGCTGGGGCCCAGCAGAATCAGCTGCGTAGGGGGTGAGGTAGACGCGTCAGCTCGAGTACTGCCTCCGGCCGGACCGCCGCCAGGGCGTCGAAGAATTGCACTCTTGCTACCCGCCCCGAGTGGTCTGCTCCCGTACCCCCCACCGGGACCGAGCAGGATAACCGCAACCGCCCCGACCACGGATGACACACACCCGCCCATAGCGAAGTGCGCGCCGACGACACCCTGCCCGCCAGACGCGCCACCACCAGGGTCACACGAGGATGGGCTTGCAGCACAAGAATCCGATACTCACCACCACATTGAGCGAATACTCAGAAAGTTTGTTCCTTTCTTTCCCATCGCCCGCACCACCCCCACAAATATCGAACGGTTGAACAATATTCACTCGATGTAGTGAATCACGGGGCGTCGAAGACCCTTCGATAGAAGTGTTTCCGCAGGTCGCGAGACGCCTAGGACCTTCCGGGCCAGGCAGTCGATGACAGTCCAGAGTGGCATGATTCTGCATCGCAAAGAGCTCTGTCGTGGTCACTTAATGAAGTGAGATGGAGGTCCGATGGTGCTGCCATCTGACGCTGTCCTGTATCGCCGCCGAGTACTGATCAGCGCTGCGGTACGCGCTGGATACGCCCACACCTGCCGGTACGACGAGCCGACTGCCCGGCGTGAGATCGCCCGCATGACCGGGGTGGTCATGTCCGTCTGTGGTCCCGGGCGCGGCCCGACGACCCCGACGATGCTTGTCGAAGCACTGCACAAGCCGATCGCGGCGATTGCGCCCGAGCTGTTCCGGGATGGATCCGGGGGCGAGCTGACGGTCCTGAACGGCGGTCTTCTGAGCGACGACGTCTACGGCGAGGGCTGCGAGGACATCGTTGAGCTGCTCAGTGGTGGCGTTGATCCGGCCCGCCGGTGGCTTCCCACCTGGGCCTGGATGCACGCGGAGTTGGTGGAGAACGAGGCCTTCCGGCGAATCCATGAAGGCGCCACCGATGAGGAGTACACCGCCCATCGATATTTCGTCGTCAAACAACCTGCTGGTGTGGAGCGCCAGTTGGCGCAGCTGTTCAGTGAAGCCGTCGGCATGCGCAAATCGGTCGCATACACGCCGATTCCCGCGGACCAGGTGTTCCGTGGGAAGTTCTGGTGGCCGTGTCCTGTGTGTCATTGGCCCATGCACATCGACGGCGATGAGGTCCGGTGCCGTTTCCCGCTGCACAACGCGGTGTACTTCGTCCGCGGGGACTCCTCCAAGGGACGCCCCCTGCTCCAGCGCAGAGACGGTGACGTGCCGCGCCAGCCCGCGGCCCGGGCGTTCCGGAGGGAGGGGGCGGATCGCAGCGTGTGTGTGGAGACGGCGGTGTGGCGCCACATCGTCGTTCCCGGCGTCTCCGAGGTCTACCTTTTCGAGCGACTGGAAGCGTTGCGTCGGCACGGCCTGCAGGTCCAACTCTGGCCCGACAAAGACCGCATCGACCTGTCGGTAGGGGTGCCGGCGACCGGCTGGGCGAAAACGCTGGACGTGAAGGACTACGCGTGTGCGGTGTCGCTGGCCGACAAGCTGCGCAAGAAACCACCCGCAGCGCGCACGATCGTCATCCCGGACTACCGAGGCGATGCCCAGCGCGACGAACTGGTCGCGCTCCTTCCGAATCTGGAGATCTTGTTCGTCAGCGAGGTCATCCAGCAAGCCAAGTCCGAGATCAGGAAGGGCCAGCGCCGATGATGCGTCAGCTGGTGGATGACGAGAGTGCCCTCGATCGGCGAATCCTACCCAAGGTCATTGCCGGCGCTTGCGCGGTCGCGGAAGCGCATTTCCCCCTCACGATGGCTGGTGGAGGCAGCGGCACCGATCTGCAACGTGTCTGCTATCTCCTCACTGGCCAATACGACGCCTGGGCCGAGTATCCGGACCTCCCGGAGTCGGACCAGCGGCGCATCAGTCGCATCCTGCGGCAGCGCCCGAACCGGCTGAGCAACGAGGAGTCGCTACACGTCGACGCCGAGCGGTTTCTGGCCACGGGGGCCATCAGCGAATACGTTCTCCAGGGCGAGGGTGAGCTGGCCTCCCGCCATGGAATGCCCCCTCGCGAGCTGGCCGACCTCCTCCTTGAGGAGATCGACCGGATCCGTACGGAGAACAGCCAGCCCATCCCCACCGCTGAGCCCGGCGACTATGTGACGACGCTGCGGGTCCCGGTCGCCGGTCATGAACACACCTGGGCCGTGCAGGCCCACTACAGACTTGAGGAGCACCACGCCGCTGCCGACAGCGACCCGCCCACCGTCCACACGTCCGCGTCCGCCGGCCAACTCACCGTCAAGGTCGGCGACTTCATGGCCCTCAACGCCGAACTCGACCAGCACTTCGGCGAGACCTTCCGCACCCAGTCGCTGGGGCCCCTGTTCAAACAGCTGCTCGTCCGGGACGACCAGCCCCTTGGCGAACTGCTCCGACTGCGTGCGGGGAATCTGCAGGTGCTCCAGGCTCCCACCGGCTTCGGCAAGAGCGTGCTCATGCGCAGCCTGGGCTCCTGGGCCGAGCAGGAAGGGGTCACCCTGGCCCTGGCCGTGCCCACCACGGTTGCCGCCCTGAAGATGACGTACGGCATCGAGTCGGACCTCCGAGCCCGGGGAGTCGAGGACCCCCGCCGTCTGGTCGTACCGCTGATGTCGCCCAACAGCATGATGGCGGCGCTGGAGCAGGTGGCCGCGGAGTCGAAGGACCGCGCGTTCGTCGAGTGGGCGGAGGAACGGCTGGGATACGGGTGCGCTCTGCCTTCGACGGCGACGATCGACGAAGAGGTGGACGCGTGGGTGCCGGGGCATGAGCAGTGCGTGTCGCTGGTGCCCTATGGCACCCCGGCCCCGCCCGGGCAGGGCAAGCGGACGAAGTCTGCGCGGCAGGGTCCGTGTGCGTGCCCGTTCCGGGAATCCTGCGGGAAATTCCGTCTCGCCCGCCAGGCCTGCACAGCGCAGATCATCGTCACCACTCACGCCAATCTCTATCAAGGGCACCTGCACATCCCGGTCCGTCTGGAGTCCGGGGCAGTCGTCGAACGCATGATGGTGGAAGAACTCGTCATGCGCCGCTGCCAGTTCACCGCCATCGACGAGGTGGACGCCTTCCAGTCCTTCGTGCTCGGGCGCGCCGGGCGAGGACTGACGCTGGCGTGGGGCAACAGGCAGGACCAGCGGCCCCTGCTCACCCTGGACGGGCAGTTCATCCAGGCTTTCGGACGCGTACGGCCCGCGCTCGACGAAAGTATGCGCAACACCTTGATGCGCACCCGCTGGCTCGCGGAGACCTATACCAGCCACCTCGCCCACGGCACCCTCGCTCCCAGCGAGCGTAAAACGAAGAAAAAGAGCAACGGCAAGAAGCGATCAGCTCGTCCCGTTCAGGACAAGCGGTGGATCATCCCGCAGCGCTGGGACGGCTGGATCAGCACCCAGCTGCGCGCCTTCCTCGCCGCCGACGAGGACCTGATCACGACCGAGGAACGCGGCTACTCTCCCGATCCCACCGAGCGGCTGCTCCTCGCGAACTTCTACGAGCGCAAGTTCCGCCTGGACTCGCTGCCCGAACACGTGCGCACCGTAGCGGAGCTGCTGCGAGACGCGACCAGTCCCGACGAGCACGCCGGCTCACTCGCCCATGTCCGCAAGAAGTTGGAGCAGCTTCTCAGCCACTGGGTACCCAACCAGCAGGTCAGAGCCGATGTCCTCGACCGGATGCTCCGCCGGGCATTCCTCGAACCTCTGCGGCAGCTCCTGTACCGCTTCGTCCACAACGCCCAGCAGCTCAAGCTGGCCGGCGTTGACGCAGCCCGCGACATCGCCGACGTCCTGGGGCCGTTCAGCGCCTGGCGCGCCATCCCACACGGACCACAGGGGCGGCTCATGTTCGCCTTCACCGAGGACGTCAAACCCGATACCCCAGAAGACACGCGGCTGAGCGTCGCGGCGTTCGGCGGCGACCCCCACATCTATGTGATCACCCTGGGACAGATCACCGCCCTTGCCCACAGCGGCCACAAACGCGTGGTGCTCGGCATGTCCGCCACGTCCTTCGCACCCGGAGCGCACCGCCACCACGTGCACGTCCCGCCAACCTGGTGGGTGCCCGACGACGTCGACCACGGGGTGAGCATCGACACCGAGCTCTTCCCCGGACTCGGGGCGGACATGCTCCGTGTTTCAGGGATCACGGGCAAGGACCGAATCGAAGCGACGAAACTGCTCGGCCAACGCATGTGGCCGCGCCTGCGAGGTGAACTGCGAGACCTCGGCAAGCTGAGCAAACAGCGAGTGCAGGACTCCATCCTGCTCGTCACCACTTCCTACGCAAGCTGCCAGCACCTGAGGGACGGTCTACTGGCAGCCGGAGCCGAACCCGGACTGATCGCCGTCGCCGTCCGCCCCCGCCAGGACGATGAACCCATCGCCCGCGAAAACGAGACCGGCGACCCGCTCTGGCACGAAATTCCCGGGGACCAACTCGAATCCTTCACCCGGCTTCCCAAGGCCCGCATTCTCATCGCGCCCCTCGGGCGGGCCGAGCGCGGCCTGAACATCCTTGCCCCGCAGACCAACAAGTCGGCCATCGGCTCCATCTGGGTCGCCGTGCGCCCCGTACCTCTCGTCGACGAACCTGACGAGCTGCTCGCCCACGTCGGCTCCCGGGCCTTGGACGAGAAGGCAGCCAGCGCCGCTCCCTGGACCGAGCTTGCCCGCCGGCGCAGCGTGGCTGGCAAGTACTTCGAGCAACTCGTCAACAGCGAACGCTACTTCCGTTCCCTGCCCCAGCGTGCCAAGAGAGCCATCGCCGCCGAACTCATCATCAGTCTCGTCCAGCTCGTCGGCCGCGCCCGGCGAGGCGGCACCCCCGGCCGTATCAAACTCGTCGACTACGCCTTCCTCGACACCAGCGGCAACTCGGACCTGCCCCAACTCATCCGTGAGCTGCGCGGCGAATGGTCCGGGACCGGGGTGCTCACGCGGATGCACAGCCTTTACGGCACCACCCTGGACGCGTTCTTCACCTTCGCCGACCACCACTCACGGAAGAAGAACACACCGTGATCACGACCCTCGCCTTCCTCTTCCCCCACACTGCCCTGGGCACGCTGACGCTCTATCCCCTGGAACGCGATTTCGGCGAGGCATGGAGCAACCTCCCCACATCAGGTGATGCCAAGAACGGCAAGCCTCGACGCCCTCCGTATTCAGGGCTGGCCGCCGCGCTCAGTGCGGTCTCTGGCCAGCCCGTCATCCTCATGCCCCACAGCTATGAGCGCCTTGACGACGAACTCGCCAGTCCCGCGGTCGCCGTCACCACCCGCCCCATCGCCCCGGACACCCTCGCCATGGCCGTCAGGGAATGGGAGCGTCGTGTCCGGAAAGGCGACGACGCCAACACCCTCGCCCCGCTCCTCGCGAACGCCGAAGTCCAACACCCCAATCTGGCCTCGTATGTCCGTGGATCGGACGACGGACGCCCCTACGCGCCGGGCTGGTTCTACCGCGTCGCGGCATGGAACTTCGCCCAGCGACTGGCTCGGAACCCTCTGCCCGTGCCCAACGGCCCGACAGACCTCAACGTCCGCTGGCGCATGGACACACAAGGCAGCCTCATCAGCTGGGACCACGTCACCAAGCGCAGCATCCTGAAGCCCAAACGCACCGGATACGCCATCCACAAGCTGGACTTCCGTGTCATCACCCTGCCGGGCGAACCCCTCTTCGCCCTGCATGTTCTGCCCACCTTCAGCCGCCTGGCCACCCACTGGGCAAACACCCGCACGGTCTTCATCGACCACGGCAAGGGCGCCCTGCTCCGGATGCCCATCGGGCACACCAAGAACAGTGACGGCGAGTGGGTCCCCTACGCACGGAACTTCGCCTCCGAAGTCATCGAGGCATGCGGTATGGACTTCACCGACTGGCCCACCAACGAAGGTCTGGCCGGCCTCGGCGGTCAGGTACGCGCTCTCGTCCCCGGACCCATCCCGCACCCGCTGGGCAAGGGGGTCGGCACCCGGTTCAACAAGATCCTCGCCGACCACATCAGCGCGACCGTCAAGCGCCCGCGGATCACCCAAGTTGCCTTCGGACGTACCGACATCGAACTGACCCGGCCGACCAAAGGCGCCGTCAGCCGCGAAGATCTGGATCACGCCCTTGTCGCCACCAGCTGGGACCGGGTACGCATCATCGCCCTCTACAACGACGGCACCACCCGACGCCGCATGGCCGAGACCCTCGCCCAGTACACCGACACACCAGACCAGCCCCTCGACTGCAGCGACCGCACCGACCACATGCTCACCCCTCGACTGGCCGTCCACTTCCGGCGCCTGCCGGCCCTCGACCGGGCCGATGCCGTCGACTGGCACACAGAACTGTCGGCCCTCGACGAAGTGGAGGACGGATCCCTCAACGGCGCCTGGGTCGAGACCGTCTGGAACCCCAAGCCGAGCAAACGGGAACGAGAAGCCAACCAGCACCGCCACGACCACAAACGAGACCTACGCCGCGCGCTGTACGACCGGGGCATCGTCTCCCAGTTCCTGGCCCGCCAGCCGGAACCCGAACCGAACGAAGACGACGACGCCCAAGAAGTCGAGGCACCGAAGGACTACAAAGCAGCCAACGCCCTACGCGACCTCTTCTTCCGTCTCGGCTTCGTCGACGACCGCCTCTGCCGGGTCACGGACCTCACCGCCGAACCCATCCTCGTCGGCATCCACCTGCGCCAACAACGCGTCAGCAACCGCCGCCCCGGAGGCGCCGACCGCACGCAAATGGTTGAGGTCCTCACCGCCCTCCACACCAGCTGCGACTCCGAACAGCCTTGGCACCTGAAAACCTACGACCACCACACACACGACTGGCGCCCCCAAGCCGAAGCCGAGGCCGCCTTCGGCCGCGGCCCGATCGGCCGCGACGGCCACGCACGCCACGAAGACGGCGCCCTTCTGGCCCGCCAGCACATCGACTCCGCTCTGAAAGTGCTGCCCAGCGACCGGCCACTGATCATCTTCGTCGACACCGAAGCATGCCGGACCATCTGGCCCGGCCTCCAGAACATCCAGTTCGCCACGGGCCCGTTGCCCGGCGACGACCTGCAGACAGACACCCGCCCCGTCGCCGTCGTCGCCATCAACACGTCCTACGGTGAAGTCCCTGCTCCGGTGGAGAACGCGGCAAGCAACCGCAAGAACCCCAAACGACCGCCCAAACCCCAGGACTACCTCTACCAGCGCACCACAAGCACCGGCATCACCAGCTGGTACACCGCCCAAGCATCACGGAGCTACGAGGGATTCGGCAGCGCGGGCAGCATCGGCGGCGTCTACACCCGCTTCACCCTTCCCGTGGAAGAACAGAGCCTCCAACGCAAGGACTGGCACAGCTTCACCGCCGTCCAGATCACCGTCCCCCGAGCAGCGGGCCACGATCCGAAACAGCTCGCCAGCCTGGCCGCCCAACTGTGCCACCAGTCCCTGGCCTGGGACGCACGCACGCGCCACCCCGTACCCCTCCACGTCGCAGCCGCTCTGGACCGGGCCCACCCCGAATACCGCGGCCCCAGTCTCGACACCCCTGAACCAGTCACCGCCGACACGGAAATCGCGGAAGGATAACCCGCTGACCGTCGACTCTCACCGAACTGTGCCTCTACCTGGGCGCGTTCCCCGGATCCGACCCGGGCAATGAGGCCACGGATACAAGGCGGGCAGCGGTGGACTTGTCCGACGCCCGGCGCCGAGGGCTCCGCACGGAGTCGGCAGCGCTGGGCGTCAGCGGGGGTCGGTGTACCCGCGCAGGCCGAGCGAAACGGGGGCCAGGGAACGGGAGTTGCCCGGGGCGTCGGCGAGATAGAGGCGGAAGTGCTCGCCGTCCTGGGGACGAAAGACAACCTTCGTGCCGGCAACTCGTCCGGTTCTCAGCGCTGCGATGGTCTGCTCACCGTTGTCCGCGATGACTCGGGGGTGGAACACATAGACAGCGCCGATGTCCAAGGCACGGCCGCCGATGGTGACTTCGAAGCCTCTGCCGCCAAAGCGCAGAGATTGCGGCTGCGGGCCGAGGGCGGTTCGGAGTTCGGGGGAATCGAGGCCGTTGAGGGTGGCGGTGACCGTGTGCGCCGACCGGTCGGCCACGCAGCGTCCCTCGATGAGCAGACGTGCGATCCGGAGGTCGATGCGCTCGGCGCCGCTGTAGACGAGCGGCGCGGGGAAGTAGGACTCGCAGTGATGCTGCACGACCTCCAGATCCGAGAGATACGACAACAGCTTCTCGACCTCCGCGTAGTCCTCCTCGGTGCCTCCGGTGGACAGCTGCCCGGAGCCGACCTCGGTGCCGTCGACGCTGATACGAAGGGAACCGCCGCGCAGGATGCGCTGATGGAGCCGCAGCACTCTCATGGCCTCGGCGGGCTCTCGGCCGGTGAGGTCGAAGGAGTACCGCACCGTCCCCTCGGTGTGCTGGTCGAACGGGAGGAGCATCTGCAGTCGGGCGGCGTGGATGTCGGCTTCGACGGACGCTCCCAGTTCTCCCGAGCGGTGTGCGATCAGGCGTCCGGCGTACCGCCCGGTCGGCGTGCCTTCGGAGTCCAGGAACTCGACCTCAGCTGCGGCGTCGGACGGTACGACATCCGGAACCGGTTGCCAGATCACTCGGACGTCACTGACCGTCTTCGACAGCCACTCCGGGCCGTCGATCGTCAAACTGGCCACCGCTTCGGGAGGCAGCTCGATTTCCTCGGCAGTCCCGTACCCCAGGGCCCGGGTGAAGGCTGCGGTCAGTCCGGCGTCCATGGCCTCGGGACGGGTCTCCAGACTCAGGCGGACGGGGCTGACCTCGAAAGCGAGCGCATGCTGGGCGCGCAGTGTCTGGATGACGGTGTCACCCCGGCGCTGAAAGTCCCAGGTCCAGTTGGGGTCGACGTTGTCCACCCGGTTGCCGAGAGCCCGGACACGCTCGATCAGGTCGTCACCGTCCACCAGAAGAGCCTGATCACGGCCGAAGTCCCTGGCCGCTTCCCGCGCCTGATCGCGAGTGAACGTGGCTTCCAGGGAGGAGTGCACGGCGAAGGCGTCGTCGAGTGCCGGTCGGTCCATCACGGACACCTTCACCGTCCGGCCGACGGCGAGTCTGTCGACGAAAGCCCGCTCCGACGCGGTGAGCGTGCAGGGGACCACCAGGGTCCATTCCACCGGATCATGCTGCATGGCCCGCAGGAACGACTTCTTGATCGCGGGGCGGCGCCCCCGGTAAGTGCCCGGAAAGCCGTCAGGGTGGTATTTCAACTGAAAGATCCGCAGCCCGGCATCGGTGCTGACGCGAACGTCGATCCCCTGGTCACCACCACGTCCGTTCACGGCGATCGCCTTGCCGTCGTACATGCGGTGGAGCAATGCCTCCACATGCCGGTCGAAGGCGACCTGCCCGATGCGGTCCCACTCGATCGCCATTCTGTGCACCTCCGGTATGCCCCGCATCCTCACACAGGGGTCTGACACGAAGCACCGGCATCTCCCCGCAGTCGGCCAGGCCCAGAGCAGACGACATCGCTGGTTTCAGCCCTGCTCGCCGGGGGCCCGGTCCTGCGGCGGGCGTGGCAGAGCGTCAGCGAGCGGCTGCAGCGCCGCCTGCAGCAGGTCGTAGTGCCGGGCGGGGCGGCTGGGCCGCAACCGCATGACGTGAAAGATGTGCTCGCGCACGGCGGCGTTGCGCATACTGCCGGACTGTTTGCCGCGCAGGATGTCCAGCATGCTGGGGCCGGACTCCTCCTGGATGCCTTCGATCATCTCCAGTTCCTCGATGTCCACGATCTCCACCGGATCGGTGTCCCGCGCCTGCAGCAGCCCGCGTACCCGGGCCCGTTCACGGATGACGGTGAGGGTGACCGGGTTGACGGGGAAGCCCTCGGGCAGCACGAGCAGCGGCAGGTAGCGGCGGTCGGCGGTGGCGGGCGAACCGGTGAGCGCGGACTCATCACGGCGCAGAGCGGTGATCGTCGCGTTGATCTGGTCGAGTTCCTCGATGAGCTTGTCGATGTCCTCGATCTGCGATTCACCGGGTACGGCGGTGGCTGCTTCACGGCGCAGCTGGGTCGTCGTGACCTCGATGACGATCCAGGTGCCGGGGTAGTCGATCGCGGCGTCGGCGACGCGCTGGCCCTGGGCGGTGTAGGCCGCTTTGAGGTCAGCGTCGTCGTAGACCCGGCGGGTGGTGCCTTCGTCCCCGGTGATCCTGTGCAGGACTTCGCTGACGTACACCTCGCTGAGGTGACGCAGGGTCGATTCGGCCCGGGCGGCCAGCTTGCGGTGGCCGGCGGGCTTGGGATGTTCCGGCGGCGGGTGCTTGATGTCCCAGATCGGCAGCCATCCGAAGGCGCGGTCGAGCAGGCGGCGGGGGTCGAGGATGAGCAGCCGCTCCTCGGGCAGCCGGAGTACCGGCCACTGCTGGAACGGGTCGAAAGACCACTCAGTGCGCTGTTCGGGCCGTTCGCTGCGCACCGCCTCCCGCATTCCCGGCAGGTCGGTGCTGATCAGCGCCAGCACCGCCTCGACCTGCTCGGCTGGTATGTCCAGGCCGGCCAGTTCACCCGGTTCGATGACGAAACGGCCGGTGGTGGTGACCATCCACAGGTAGCCGGCGACAGCTGCCAGAGACTCGAGCCGGATGCCCGTGCAGTCCCGGTAGGCCTGGCTGAGGTCGACGACGCCCGGCTCGCCCTGGTGCTCCGCCGGCAACTGCAGCCAGCGGCGCGCATAGCGGGCCAGGAACCCCGCGACGGACAAGCCGTAGTTGAAGTGCTGGTTGGCGATGATCTCCCGGCCCAGCGCGCCCGGCCGGTCTCCGATGACGGTCGGGCCCGAGTCGGGAAACACCCCCATTGTCTGCGTGAGCCCGAACAAGGCGCTCAGGACGTCACCTTGGGCTACGCCTTCCGGGAGTACGTCCGGCGAGACCTCCACCGCCATACGGGCCAAGAGCATGAAGGCCTGGGGCACGAGGAGTCTGCGGGTCTCATCCCGGAGCAGGTTCAGAACCCGCTCGCGGACCGGCTCCTTGAACAACAGGTCGGCAAACTGCTGATCAACTGCTCTTGCGGACGCTCCGGGAACGGCCAGGGAGTTGAGGGCCAGGGCGCAGAAGCGCAGAACGCCCTCCAGTGGAAGGCGCTGCAGTTGGCGCAGGGTGTAGTCGGCGGGCAGATGGAGTCCGAAGATCTCTTCCGGCGTTAGGAAGACGGCGGTCAGATCGATCGGCGCCGGTGGCTGAGAGGAGGCGGGGACCCACAACCCGTTCGAGCGTTCGTTCCAGCGAGGGACAAGGGCCGTCGCGGTCGATCCCTGTAGCACCGGGTTACCGGACGCGGGGTCGGCCAGATAGCCGGCCCGCAGGGAGGCGGGTTCGGCGTCGGCAAGCAGCTGCCTCATGACCTTGATCTGTTGGGCGAGGCGGTCTGCGGCGTCCATCGGCGCTCCTGTCGTGCATGTACCGCCGACCGTGGACTCGGCTGCCGGCATCCCGATCTAGCAATTACCAGGATCGATGCCGAAGGCCGGCGGAGCCAAGCGAATAACCCCGGCGTGCATGCCCGATCCCGGATCCAGACGGTGCTCCTGACGAACGAGAGGCCGTGCCCAGGCTGCGAGTTCAAACGTGTGGCGGCGCGCCGCCAGTAGCAGCGTCTGCGACCTCGAATCGAAGATCGAGCCCTTGCGGACGCCTCCGGAGAGTCCCGTCACATCGGCATCGCGATCGTTTGACGTGGCGGTTGTCGCGGCGCGAAGACGGCGAATGCTTCGTCGACGAGGGGTTCGAGGTCCAGGGCGCCGTCGCTATCGGTCCACCGGCCGACCGCGACGTTAAGGCAGTCGAGGGCGACTGCCGCGAGGACGGTGGGGCCTAGGCCGGGGATCGTCGGTGGTGCAGCGGCGTTCCCTGAGGGTGGCCGCGAGTAGGGGTTGCCAGCCCGGACTGCTTCTCCAGCCTTCGGGCACAGAGAGCGGGGGTGTCCTGGACGAGACGGGCCATCGCGAGAGAGCCGGCCGGGTCCTGGCGGTGGATCGCGATGGGGGTGTCCAGAACGCGTCGCAGGGCGGTCCAGTCGTCCTCGTCCGCGGGGCGGGCACGCAGGGCGTCCGCGACCTGTTGGCCCTGGTCGTCGAAGGCGCCGAGGGCGGCCTCTTCCTTGCTGGCGAAGTAGCGCAGGAATGTACTTCGTGACACGCCAGCCGCGGCGGCGAGGTCGTTGAGGGTGACTCGGTCGAAGCCTTCACGGCAGAACCGCCCGAGGGCGATCGAGGCAAGTTCGACCCGGATCGCGGCTCGTGCGATGTCCCTGGTGCTGGTACGCGGCGACTCGGCCACCTGACAATCCTACCCGCATTCAACGCTGACCCTCGATACCGAATCCAAGCCTCTAACTTGCGACTGAGTTCCATTTTAACTACCGTGTAGCACGATTGATTGACTGGGTGTCCGTGGATGCCGCGAGCTGACCAGAGGGAATCGGGTCCGCACCGATCCTTCGGACGTGACCCGCAATGAGCCGCGGGGACCCTGCCCGCGTCGGGCCGCGCCCACCCGGCGCAGCAAAATTCCCGTTTGTACATATTTGTAAGCGAGAGCCGCCGAGGCTCCTGAAAGGACCAACTGCGATGAGATTTCTTCTCCTGGGCGCCACCGGCGCCACCGGCGGCGTGTTCACCGACTGCGCCACCGCCGCTGGACACGAGGTGGTCGCCTTCGTACGGGACCCCGCCAAGCTCGCCCCGCGGGAGCGGGTGACCGCCGCCGCCGGTGACGTCCGCGACGCCGATGCGTTGGCGCAAGCCATGCGCGGGGTGAACGCGGTGGTCAGCACCCTCGGGATCGGCAAGTCCAAGGACCCGGCGAACCTGATCACCGACAGCACGCGCGCACTCGTCCAGGCCGCCGAGGCCAGTGGCACCAAGCGAGTGGTGATCATGTCGGCGTTCGGCGTCGGCGAGTCCCTGGCCAAGGCTTCCGGCGTCCTCCGGTTCCTGTACAAGGGCGGCAGAGCGACCTTCGCTGACAAGGCCGCCGGGGAGCGCATCCTCACCGACTCCGCCCTGGAATGGACGCTCGTCTACCCGGTACTCCTGACCAACAAGCCGGCCACAGCCGTCCAGGCCATCGATCTCAAGCAGCTCGACCGGCTGCCCGGCATACCGAGGATCTCCCGGGCCGATGTCGCCGAGTTCCTGCTCAGCGCCGCCGTCGAGGGCACCTGGTCCCGGCGTACCGCGGTGCTCACCAAGTAGGTCCGTCCTCCGAGAGTTCTGCAATTCACGGATCGTTCGGGGGGGCGAGTTCCTCGCAGGAAATGCCATCGGCCCGGTCACTTGACCGAGCACCGCAGCGAACGGCTGCCGCTGCGCAGGTCAGGTCTCTCCTGACACCTTCGCCTCGAAGTCCGGACCAACTGCATCCGCCCATGGCTCCGTGGTCGTGACCACGGGGCGACCGAGCCGCGCCGACTCCTCGATCGCCAGGCCCAGCAGGTGATCCTGAAGCCCGTCCGCCAGCGGGTAGGGAGGCGGCCCCTCGCCACGAACCCACATGGACATCCGCTCGACGATCGTCACGGCAGCGATGTCCTCGTCGGACAGACGAGCGGGCCGGTACGGGTTTCGGTACATGGCACGGCCGTTCACCGCGATGCTGTCGTGGAAGAACCCTTCCAGGTTCATGTCCATGCCGGTCTGCCGGCGCGTCACGACGGACTCCACGATCGTGCGCGGATCATCGAGGAAGACCACCCGATCGTCGACGATCTCGCCTCCCGTGCCACGCACGGTGAGCCTCCTGCGCCGAAGGGGATTCCACCACTGGTTCTCGGTGAAGTCGTACAGGCCCGTACGACCGCCTCCGAAGTCGAGGATCGCCAACGTCGCGGCACACGGGACGGGATCAGGGTTGTCCGAGAAGGCGCCTCCGAAGGTGATGGGATCGACGAGGGGCGTGCTGGCGGTGTGGGCGATCACGGTCGTCGGTCCGCGGCCGGCTTCGAGCAGACCGCGCATGATCGAGACCGCGTGGTAGAGGTGGTTGGAGCTGACCTGCACGCTGGTGGGCTCACCGACCAAACCTTCCTTGACCATCCGCAGGCGAGCCCGGTGCGCGGGCATGTACATGTTCTGCTCAGCGATCTGCACCAGGTTCCGGTCACCGACCCGGGACCAGAGGTCTCGCATCGCAGGGAGGTCCGGGGCGGGTGGGGTCTCCTCAAGGACGGCGACGCCGAGTTCGACGATCTGCTGCGTGATCTCCGGCGCGGCAGGCCAGGGCACCGCGACGATCACGAAGTCGGGGTTGCCGTGCTCGGCCGCTTCTTCGACCGAGCCCACCGCGACGGTTCCGAAGCGGTGGGCGAGTTCCTCGCACTTCGCGGCCGACCGCGAGTGGACGCCGGTGACGGCGAACCGCTCGGGCAGCTCGGCGGCGACCCGCAGGAAGAACTCGGATCTCCAGCCGGTGCCGACGATCGCGAAGCTCGCAGGTCGATCCATTGTCGTACTCATCTGTTCGTCTCCTGTTGGACCTTGGTGCTGGACGGTTGCGTGACACCGCTGAGACCTTGGTGCCGGACGGGTTGCGCTACGCCGCCGATCGGACCGGCCGGCGTCTCGCGAGCCTCAGCTGTGGCATCGAGGCGTCATGGCATCAATGCCGCGACGCGCAGGGCGCACGCCATAGCCGTGAGACCGGGGTTGAATCCACCATTCGTCGGGTGCAAGGACGCGTCGGCCACAAAGACGTTGGCGGTTCCGTGCAGCCTCCCCTGAGGATCGGCGGCGGACTGGGCAGGGTCGACGCCCATGCGCACGGTGCCGCCGGAGTGCTCGCCGCCCCGCGACCCTCCTGGATAGGAGTCCGACGAGATCCCCTGTCCCCCGAGTTCGTTGACCCAGTCGACGCACCGCTCACGTATGAACTCCGCGGCCTCTCCCGATGCCTCGTGCGCGCATCCGCGCAACCGTGCCACCGGCATCCCGAATCGATCTCTCACAGTCGGGTCCACACTCACGCGCGACAGTTCGTGGGGGATTTCCTGCACCATCGACAGGGCGCCGAGCGGCAGGGGCGACTCACGCATCCAGCGCTTGTGCTCGACGCCGAAGGAGGCGGCGCTCGTCCGGCCCATCGCCGCCTTCTCGACCGGCAGCATGGTGGGCAGGTCAAAGATGACACCTCCTCCCCACGGGGCCCCGCCCGCGTGGACGAAGTCCAGTGTCGCGACACAGTGGCCGGGTCCGACGTACTCCTTCCTGACGGGTGCGTCGACAGCGACCGCGCCCGCGGCAGCGTGGGTGTGGTGGTTGCGGCCCACCCAGTCGTTGCCCAGACCCGAGGCGAGCAACAGCCGCGGGGTTTCCATCGCACCGGCCGCGACCACGATCGATCGCGCGCGGATGGTCAGCTCGCTGACCGTGCCGTCGGTGACGTGAAACGCTCGAACCCCTCGCGCGTGGCCGCGTTGGTCGTGCAGGACCTCCGTGACCTGCGTGGACATCAGCAGATCGCAGTTGCCGGTCGCGATCGCGCGCGGAATGGCCGTGTTGTGCGTTCCGTTCTTCGCGTCCACCGGACATGCGTGGCCCACGCACTGCGAGCACCCGACGCACGCGCCCCGACCGGCCCGGGGAACGCTGTTGATGGCGAAGGGAATCGGGCAGGCGTCCCAGCCCAGCCGGGTGGCGGCCTCCGTGTACGGAACGCGCAGGCCGTTGTCGCGAAGTGCGGGCATCGGCAGCGCTCGCCGCCGCGGGGCGCGTGTCGCGGCGGCCGACGTCGAATCGCCCGCGACGCCGAGCTCCCACTCCACACGCTCGTAGTACGGCTCCAACTCGTCGTAGCCGAAAGGCCAGTCCACCAGCGTGCTTCCCTCGGGAACACCATAGGTGGAGGCCATGGCGAAGTCCTGCGGGAGGAAGCGCCATGACATGGCCTGCCATACGCGCGTACCGCCGCCGAGGGCCATCGCCACCAGGCCGTAGTCCGCGCCCGGTCCGTCCCCGCGAAGCACACGGGTGGAGCCCTCCGCCAGCTCAAGGACACGCGGGCTCCCGCGCCCCGGTCCTGCGATGACGTCGTGAAGTTGTTGTCGCTTGCCTTGGAGGTGGTTGCCGCGAAGCTCGCCGTTCGAAAAGGGGCGTGAGCGTTCGACGAGCAACACGCGCCGACCGCGGGCGGCGAGTTCGGCAGCTGCCATCCCGCCGCCCGCGCCGGCACCGACGACGATCACGTCGTACTCGGGTTCCAGCGCGCCCGGCCGAATGTGCGGAACCGGGTCGGGTTCGATCTCTTCGACCCCTTCTGGGACCGGTCTGAAGCCGGTCAGCTGCCAGCCCGCCGGTTCCCGGGTGCCGCCGTAGAAAGCCTGGAGCGCGAGCTCGATCACCGTGTCGATCGGCCTGTCCTCGCGCTCGGCATGGTCGGCCGCGGACAACTCCTCACCCTGCAGCGCGTTCCCGAGGACTTGTGCCCGTTCCAACGCCGGCAGGTCCGCGAACGCACTGCCGAACGCGTCTCGCGCGGCCTTGTCCACTCGCTCGATCGCCGCGGAGAGGACCGGGACGGCCCAGTCGAGAAAGCCGTTCAGGTGTTCGCGTAGGAGTGCCGCACCACCACCGTGCCAGCCGCCCGGTGCGTCGTCAGGCGGCACGGCTGTGTCAAAAAGAGCCACGAGCGTCTGAGTCTCCGCACGCCCGAGCGGTGGTACAGCCTCAATCGCCTTGGGACCGTGACGTCTTGCGCCCACCATCCATCCCCTCCAGGGAGCCAGGTTGCCGTTGAACCGACAAGGCCAAAGCCGGGAAGCTCGCTTCAGAAGTCTTCGATCCGCCACTCGTCGTGCCAGTCGAGGTAGGCCATCTCGCCGTCGAACCGAAGGGGAAGCCAGACGTAGTCCGCGTGTGCCGTGTCGGTTTCCCTGATGTCTCCGTAGAGAAGGGCGGCGACCTTCGCGCTCACCGACTCCGGCCCCGTGGCGGCGCTGATGTCGGACTCGGCCTCGGAAAGTGACGGCAGCCAGCGGTCTGCCATGGCGATATACAGGTCTGGTTTGTGCGGGTGCGGGAAGACGCAGCTGATCTGCGAACGGTACGAGGTGTGGCTCTTGTCCGCCGGATGCGGGTCGCCGAGGACCCGCCATGGACCGTGATATGAGGGCGCTACCGCCAATTCGGATCGATTGGGAAAGTAGCCCGTCGTACCCGAGGTCACCAGATAGTGTCGGCCACCCCGAACGAAGTGTGCGGGCGCTTCTCGAACATCCGGCGGGCCGGGTTGCGGAAAGTGCGTCGAGTAATAGCCGGTGACGTCGGTGAAGTCGTCGGAAAGATCGGCGCAGATGAGTTCGCTGTGCACCCGCTCGAAGTAGTAGTACCCCTTGCCGTCGGTCGGATCAACGACCAGGTCGAAGTCGCCCGCCGACATGCTGAGAGGGCGGAGACCGCGGCGAATGAGTGTGTACGGTCCCAAGAAGTCATCGGCCACCAGCACGCTCGACGTCTGCATATTGGCGGGACCCATTGTCTTCAGCCAGCACACGTACTGACCTGTGCGCGGATTACGCAGGATATGAGGACGGTCGGTGAGCTGCGCGGGGTGCAGCGGCGACTCGGAGTCGTCGAGGTCGGGCGCGATGATGAGCCCGCGGTCCTCCCAATTGTAAAGGTCTGTCGACGAGTAGCACCGCACACCCCAGTGCCACACTCCGGTTCCAGGGCCCGTTTTCTCCTTGTTCTCTCCGTACCAGTAGAAGACGCCTTCCTCGTAGTGCATCGAACCAGCGTGCGCCTGGATCCGGGCCCCCGACGAGTCGAGCCACTCCCGGCCCGGACGAATGGTGGAGTACTTGGTCATGGTCGTCCTGTCTGAATCCTCGTTTGGATATGGCATCGCGCTGAACAGCACCGCTATTGCTCGGTGGTGACGCTGTCGATCTCGGCCCAGATCTCGGAGGGGATCGTGGCCTGCTCGTTCTCGACGAGTTCGTCGACGCGCTCGGGGGTCGAGACGCCGACGACGGTCGAGGTGATCCGTCGGTCGCGCGTGGAGAACTGCAGGGCGACGGCGGGCAGGGAGACTCCGTGGCGATCGCAGATCTCACGGATCCGCTCGGTTCGCGCGATGACGGCTTCGCTCGGCACGCTGTACCAGAAGCGTGGTTTCGCAGCCGCTGGCTTCGCGAGGATCCCGCTGGCGTACGGGGCCGCGTTGACGAAGTCCATCCCGGCCGCGATCGCGTGGTCGATCAACGCGTCCGCCGAGCGATCGAGCAGGGTGTACTGATTGTGGTTGAGAAGGATGTCGAACTTCCCCGTCTCGACGTAACGGTGCATCTCCGTGATGTCTCCTCCGGCGACGCCGATGGCGCCGACCAGCCCCTTTTCCTTCAGTTCGAGCATCCCACTCAGGGCGCCGTCAGGACCGGTCAGGTACTCGAACGGGAACCGTTCGGGATCGTGCAGGTAGTACACACCGAAGGTGTCGACCCCGAGCCGTTCGGCGCTTTCCCGGAATGACTGAAGGACTCGCTCGCGGTCGAAGGTCCGGCTGCCGGCCGCCGGATCGGCCTTCGTCGCGATCACGAAATTGTCGGGCGCACCGCCCGCACGCTTCAGAGCAATTCCGATTCGGCGTTCGCTCTCGCCCTGGGAGTACTCGTTCGATGTGTCCAGAAAGTTGATGGGAGATTCCAGGATGCGCTCGACCGTCGCCACCGCCCGAGCCTCGTCGACCGCATAGCCGTACGTGTCCGGCAGGCTCCCGAGTGGGCTCGTCCCGACGCAGAGGGTGGAAACCTGCAATGCGTTCGGACCAATCTCCGTGATCTTCATTGATACTCCATCTCTCTAAATCCGTTTGGAACGCTGTTTTCAGCGCACGATCACATGGGTTCCCGGCCCGAGGACGACGGGCTGCTCACCGACGCGGAGTTCGCACTGCGTGTCCGGTGGCACGACAACCTCGTAGCGGACGCGGACCCGGTCGCCGCCGCGCCGCCACGACGAGGACACGAGGCCGAAGGGTGTCTCAAGCGTCGCCTCTGCCCAGTCGAGGCGTTCGTCGATCACCGGTTCCACGACGAAGCGCTCATAACCCGGGTGGGATTCCAGGGGACGCAGCCCCGCCACGTACCGATGCAGGAACGCGATGACCGCGCCCTTGCTGTAGTGGTTGAGCGAGCCCTGCGGCACGCCCTTCGCGTCGATCCCGTCCCAGTGCTCCCAAATGGTGGTCGCGCCACGGTCGATCATCGTCAGCCATGATGGGGACGTGTCCTGGAACAGCAGGTCGAAAGCGACATCGGCTCGCCCGTTGTCCGCCAGCACGGGCAACAGCATCCTGGTGGACAGGAAACCCGTCGCAAGGTGTGTGCCATCGACCTTGATCAATTCGACGAGGCGGTCGACCGCCGCCCGCACAAGGTGCTGGGGAATCAGGCCGAACCCGAGGGCTCGCACATAGCTGGCCTGGGTGTCGCGGGCCAACCGACCGTCGGTTCCGACGAACTCGATTGCCCAGGCACGCGCCACGTTCTCCGCAAGCTCGGTCCAGCGCGCCACGTCGTCTACCTTGCCGAGTACCTGCGCGGTCTGCGCGAGTAGGCGGGCCGAGTTCGCGAAGTAGGCGGTGGCGACGATCGCTTCCTCGCCGCCCGGTGCGGGCTCGACCCCGGGCTCCAGCCACTCCCCCCAGTGGAACCCCGTGTCCCACAGGAACTGCTCGTGTTCCAGGGGCTCGGCGTTCGCGGCTGTTCGCTCCGCCGCGCGTGCGGTGCGTGCCGTTGTCTCGGCGAACTCCACCCACGCGACGGCCGAAGGGTACTGCCGCGCGAGCAGGTCGCGGTCCCGGTACGACTGCCACATCTGCCAAGGCACGGAGACCGCCGCGTCGCCCCACCCGGACGAGCCCTCCCAGTCTCCGACCGCCGCCTCCGGACACGGGGCGTAGTTCCTCACCAAACCGCTGGGCACCTGATCCGCGGCCAGATCCTTGAGCCACTTGTCGGAGAACCCGGCGATGTCGTCGAGGAAGGCCGCCGTCGAAACGAAGACCTGAAAGTCGCCGGTCCACCCCGCACGCTCACGCTGGGGGCAATCGGTCGGCACATCACAGGCGTTGCTCCGCCAGCTGCGAACCGCGGCCTCGTGCAGCAGCTCGATACGACGGTCGCTGCAGCGGAACGTACCGGTGGGGAGCAGGTCGGTGCGGACCTCGATCCCGCGGACGTCTGCCGGGTTCAGAGGTCCCGGAAGCCCGTCGACGGCGATGTACTGGAACCCGTGGGTGGTGTGACGCGGCTCAAACGCCCGGTCCTCTCCGGAGGTGACCACCGAGTCGACCTGGTTGAAGGGAAGCAGGACACCGGATCCCATGTCAGGACGCAGATGGTCGGTGGTGACATCGCCGTCCCGGTCCAGAGCTTCGCCGTGTGTCAGCACGACCTCGGACCCGGCGCCCGTGGCGCCCAGTTGGACCCAGCCGTGGGTGTTCTCTCCCAGGTCGACGACATGCCGGCCATCAACGAGGGTCGTCACGGACACGGGTGCGATGGATCGGATACGACGAACCGCGGGCGCCGGTGTCGCGCACAGGCGGCTCCAGTCCGCGCACAAGGGATCTGTCGGTTCGAGTACGGGCTGCCAATCGCGGCGACCCCAGCCGAAGCCTTCCGGCTGCTGCAACACCCGTTGTCCGTCGAGGAGATCGGCCTGCGTCGATTCGGAGACGGTGCTGGCCCAGCCGAGATCCGTGCCGGCCACGACCGTGGAGCCGTCGGCGTAGGTGATCTCGAACTGCGCGAGGAGCGCGGTGCGTTCGCCGAAGTTGTCGAACGTCCGGCTGTAGCCGAACAAGCCGCGGTACCAGCCGTCGGACAACAGAGCGCCCAGATCATTCGTTCCCTGCCGCAAGGCGCTGGTCAGGTCATAAGTCTGAACCTGGAGGATCGATCGGTACGCGGTGAAGCCTGGCGTGAGTTCTTGGTCTCCGATGCGCTGCCCATTCACCACCAGCTCGTAGACGCCATGAGCGGTGACGTAAGCCCGTGCCGATGCGATCGGCCCGGTCAGTTCGACGGCGGAGTGCAGGGCGTAGACCGGCCGGTGACCAGGGGCGGGAACCTCCTGCTCGTTCGGCCGGATCCATGAGGCCGACCAGTCGCCCCGGTGCAGCAGTCCCATCTCCCAGAACGCCGACGCGGACCACTGGCTCTCGCCGAGGTCCGTCCACACCCGGACCCGCCATTCCACCCGTTGCCGGGATATGGGTGCGGGGCCGTCGTACGGTACGAGGACACGCTCGGCCGACGGCACCACACCGCTCGACCAGTCACCCGCCGCGATCTCGTACGCCACCTGATGCGTTGCGCCGGTGGGCAGTTGCCACGACAGCCGTGGACGCACGATGTCGGATCCGAGCACGGCGTCGTCGAGGTGCTCGAAGCGCAGCCGGTGGGGGGAGGTGGCCCTTTGCTCACTCATGGCGGGTACCTCCGCTGGTCGAAGGCTTGCGTCCGGCGGCAACCGTCGAGAGCCATCTCGCGCTGTCCTTCGGTGTGCGGGTCAGCGTCTCGTAGTCGACGTGGATGAGGCCGAACCGCTCCTTGTAGCCGCGGCTCCACTCGAAGTTGTCCAGCAGCGACCAGACGAAGTACCCGCGAATATCGACGCCTTGGTCGATGGCGCGTCGGGCGGATTCGAAGTGCCGGACGAGGAAGTCGATGCGCTGCGGATCGTGAACCCGTCGTTCGCCGCCCTTGATGACCACCTGGTCGTCGAAGGACGCTCCGTTCTCGGTGATCACCAGGGGCAGGCCGGGGAACTGCCGCGTGAGCGAGAGCAGGAGGCCCTCCAGGCCCTCCGGTGTGATGCTCCAGCCGTACAGCGTCCGCGGACCCGGCTTCTCGATGATCCGCACGTCGTCGGCACCGGGCGTTGCGGTGCCTCCCGTCGTCGTCACCCGGTTCGCGTGAGGATCTAGCGTGACGTACTGGGTGAAGTAGTAGTTGACGCCGAGGAAGTCGATCGGCTGGTTGATGAGCGTCTCGTCGCCGTCGAGCACGAAGGACCAGTCGGTGATCTCCGCGGTGTCCGCCAGCAGGTCCTCGGGGTAGGCGCCCTTCAGCATCGGTCCGGTGAAGATCCGGTTGGCGACGCCGTCGAGTCTCCTCACCGCCTCGTCGCCTCCCTCGCCCTCCCCGACGTAGTACGCCGTATTGAGGGTGACCGAGTACTGCGCGAGCGGATTGGACACGGTCTCGCGCAGGGCCACCAGGCCGAGCCCGTGCGCGAGGTTGAGATGGTGGGCCGCGGTGAGAGCCTCCCGGTGACTGGTTCGTCCCGGCGCATGGGTTCCCTCGCCGTACCCCAGGAAGGCCGCGCACCACGGCTCGTTGAGCGTGCTCCAGATGGCGACGCGATCGCCGAAGGCTTCACCGGCGATGCGCGCGTATTCGGCGAACGCGAAGGAGGTCGCCCGGTTGACCCAGCCACCTTCGTCCTCCAACGCCTGGGGGAGGTCCCAGTGGTAGAGCGTCGCCACCGGCTTGACGCCTCGTTCGAGCAGTCCGTCGATGAGGCGGTTGTAGAAGGCGATGCCCTCCGGGTTGGACGGCCCACGGCCGGTGGGCTGGATGCGCGGCCAGGCGATCGAGAATCGGTAGGCGTCGATGCGCAGGCCCGCGATGAGGTCGAGGTCCTCTTCGAGGCGGTGGTAGTGGTCATCGGCCACGTCGCCCGAGTCGCCGTTCAGCACCTTGCCGGGAGTGTGGCTGAAGGTGTCCCAGATCGAAGGGCCCCTGCCGCCTTCGTTTACCGCTCCCTCGATTTGATACGACGCCGTGGCAGCGCCGATCAGAAAACTCTCGGTGAAGCCGAAGTCGGTCCTCTGGAGTTCGGCGCCGGCCTCGGTGTCTTCGGTGGGAGATTGGGAGTGAATGGGCAAGATCATGTCCCTTTCGCAAAACGACGGTGGTCATCCACCATTTCGGCCGGAGCTACTTCGTGCTGTCTGCGACGTAGCCGGTCTGGATCTCCTTCAGAAGTGCAGAGATGTCATCTTTTCCGAGGAAGAGGTTGCTCACACCCGACTGGATTCCCTTGAAGGAGTTGTCACCGACGTACCAGGTGATATTGGACACCCGGTTTTCCTTCTGGAGTTTGACGAGCTCGCTCAGCGAGGGCGGTACCACGAATTCGGAGTTCGGAATCGTCGGTGCGAGACCGTACTGCTTGGCGAGGAGGTTCAGGGAGCGCGCCGTGCCGAAGTAGTCAGCGAACTTCTTGGAGAGCGCGAGGTTCTTGGAACGCGCGTTCACTGCCATCGACAGGCTGTACGATAGGTAGACCTTGTTGTCGGCCGCCGTGTTCGAGGCGGGCAGCGGAACAAGAGTGAATTTCCCGTCAGGGTTCGCCTGAGTCAGGGACCCGAAGTGGAATGCACCCGTCACCGTGCCCAGAAACGTCCCCTTCGCAGTCGCCGGCAGGGTGTCGTTGTCGATCGAGGTGCCCATGGGCGAGGCGTTGAAGCAGCCCGCGTCTTTCATTTGGGACTCTTTTTCGAATGCCGACTTCATCTCCGGGTCAGAGGTGAAGTCGTACTTGCCCGACGTGACGCGTGAGTTGAACTTGTCGGGGTCGGTGATCGTTGTGGCCAGCAGGGCGTCGGGCAGGAGCGTGGTCGTCCAGCCCTCCTTCAGCCCCAGCCCGAATGCCGTCTTTCCCTTCGCCTTCGCATCCCTGCAGAACTTCAGCAACTCATCCCAGGTGGTCGGGATGGTCAGGCCTGCCGCAGCCAGCGCGCCGGTGTTGTAGACGGCGCCCACCGCCCCCACCGTCGGCGAAAGGCCGTAGAGCTTGCCGTCGGCGGCGGTACCGACCGCTCGGGTGGGAGCGTCGAGCTTGTCGACCCACGTCGCATCATCGAGCGGAGCGATCAACCCCTTCTTGGCGAAATCCTCGATGCTGCCGGTTCCGATGTTGCCGGCGGTCATGAAAACGTCGGGCCCGTTACCTGCCGGCAGCTGCGCGTTGACGAGAGAATGGACGTCGGCGTCGGCGAGAAGCTTGACTTCTACCTTCACCCCCGGGTTTGCGGCCTCGAATCCCTTCGCTATCGCTGGGATGGCGGAGTTGTCGCCGTTCGACTGCCACATCACCGTGATGGTATTGCTGCTTCCGGATGAGGAACCCGACGAGCATGCGGACAGAACCAGCCCGGCCGATGCCACGAGGGCGACTGTTATGAGATTCCGTGACTTCACTGTCACTCCATTCTCGATGGATGCACAGACGGGGGTGGGATGACAGGACTAGCCCTTGAGACCGCCCGCGAACCCGCTGATGATTTTCTTCTGCAGCAGAAAATAGAAGAGAAGTACCGGCACCAGCGCAACAATCAGTCCAGCGAAGATCGCGCCGTAATTGGTGAAATAAGTACTCGAAAAATTGCGCAGGGCCAGAGGCAAGGTCGCATTCGCGCTGCCGTTGAGATAGAGCAGTGGCGTGAAGAAGTCGTTGTAGACGGAGATGACGTTCAACACGACGATCGTCCCGGTCACCGGGCGCAGCAGCGGAAAAACGATCGACCAATACGTCCTGACCGGTCCGCAGCCGTCGATGACAGCGGCCTCTTCATAGTCGCGCGGCAGAGCACGGAGAAAAGCGACATACAGGAAGACATTGAACGAGACCGTCTGGCCGACGTAGATCAGAATGACGGCGGCGACGTTGCCGACGAACCCTGCCTTCACCATGGTGATGTACAGGGGCAGGACGCCGAGTGCGGACGGGATGATCAGCCCGGCGAGGAACAAGCCGAAGACCAGCTTCGACCAGGTGCGGGTCACCCGTGCCAGTGGGTAGGCCGCCAGTGCCGACGTCACGACGCTGAACAGCACGGTGGTGACGGTGATGAGGACGCTCGTCAGGAAAGCGGTGTCGAGGCTTCCCTGCGTCCATGCCGTCGTGAAGTTGCTCCAGTTGACGGGGTTCGGGAACGTCAGGCCCGTGGACACGTCCTGGGGTCGCTTCAGCGCGACGCTGATCAGGATCCAGAGGGGAACGGCGATGCTGATGGCCGCGATGGCCCACAGCGCTGCTTCGAGAACGAGGGTCCGCCAGGTGTATCGAGTGATCATGCGGCGTCACGACTCCTCAGCAGGCGGAATTGCACAATGGCGACGAGAGTGACCAGCAGCGACAGGAGGACGGAAAGCGTCACGCCGAGGGTGTAGTTGCCCGGGACAAAGCCGTCGGTGTACGTGAGCGTCGCCAGAGTCGTCGACGAATAGGCCGGGCCGCCCGCTGTGGTGATGAAGACGACGTCGAAGAGTTTCAGGCCGCCCACCACACAGAGAACCGAGTTGATGAGTGTCGCCGGCGCGATCGAGGGTCGAATGACATACCAGAACCTCTGCCAAGGTCCGGCGCCGTCGAGATACGCGGCCTCAATGATCTCGGCCGGCACCGACTGGAGCCCGGCGAGGTAGATCACCATGGTGAATCCAACCGACTGCCAAACGGTGATTCCGCCGATCGCCCAGAGATTGACCGAGGGGTCACCGAGCCAGTCGTGCCTCAGGGAACCGAGTCCGACGAACGAAAGCAGCTGATTCAGCACGCCCGTCGGCTTCAGCATGAACTGCCAGATGTAGCCGACCGCGACCGACGTCAGCACGACGGGCGAGAAGAAGAGCACACGCAGCGCATTGCGGCTCTTAACCTGCGAGTTCAGGGCGAGCGCGAGGGCGAGCGCGAGCACCATCTGGAGGGCTGTGACGAGCACGGTCAAGGCAATCGTGTTGCGCAGAGCGCGCAGAGCGTTGGGATTTTCCAACGCCGACCGGTAGTTCTCGAGGCCGACCATCTCGAAGACCGAGGTGAAGCCGTCCCAGTTCGTGAAGGAGTAGAAGATGGCTTGAGCACTGGGTACGACGACCACGAAGACAAACGCGGCTGCGGCGGGGACGACGAACCACCACGGTGCGGTAATGGCCGCACGCCGACGCCCAGGAACTGCCGTGGTCGACGAACTCGTCCGCATCGGATACGGACTCTCCAGCACGGAAGGCTCTACCTTGCCATCCATATCTTCTCCTTTGAAGACGCGGCCGATTCACGCGCTCATACGCTGTGTGTCATCGACGAACGGGCAGAACGGATACTCGACGAAAGCGAATCTCCGCCCGTCCGGAGCCCAGCTGTTGACGTTGATGGTGCCCTGGCCGCCCGACAGTTCACGGATGCTCCGGGCGGCGGCCCAGTCCCCGTCGCGGACCACCCGCAACTCGACGACGAGATCGGCCGGATGACCGACGGTTCCGGGCGGGAAGCTCAGATAGACGGCTGAGCCGCCGTCGGGCGCCAGGTGGGGAAACCAGTTCACGCGCTGGTCGAAGGTGAGCTGCTCGACCTCGGTGCCGTCGACGCGCATGCGTGCGATCTGGGCGTGACCAGGTTCCGTACTGAATCGCTCGGTGTTGAAATAGATCCACTCCCCGTCGGGCGAGTACTCAGATCCGTCTGCCGGGGCAAGGTCGTGGGTGAGGCGCCGGTCGTCGGTACCGTCGACCGCCGTCGTGTAGACGCCGGGGGTCTGCCGTCCGGCGTCGCCGTCCGGGTCCCAGCCGATGTACGCGAGTCGGCGACCGTCCGGGCTGACGCCGTGCAGGAAGTGGGGGCGTCGTCCGTGGTCCGGCGTGACCCGGCGAGCGGTGCCGCCGACAAGCGGAGCCGCGTAGAGGTGTCCGTCGTTGGCCGACAGGTAGACGGTCGTGCCGTCGGGCGCCAGGACATGGTCGTTGTTGAGTTCGGGGACCCCGTCGATCGGGATGGGCGTCGGCTCGGATCCGCCCGTGCTGTCCAGCTGCCACAACACCCCATCGCCGTTGAGGATCAGGCGGTCGTCCACCGCCCAGTTCGGGGCCTCAAGCAGCACGTCGGTCGACGTGTGGACGAGGCGAACGTCGCCTGTGTCGATGTCGGCCGTCATGACGTGGCAGGACTGGCCCGGTGCGAGTGTGCGCGAGAAAATCACGTTGGACTCCGTTCCGGGAGGACTCGTCTCCGGCGGACGTTGGGAAGCGGCTGCGGTAAGCCTCGCGGTGCGGGGCCGGCGGGCGGTGCGCACAGGCACCGCCCGTCGGTGGCGCTCAGCGTCCGGGACGGACGCCGGTGATCTGGTAGAGGGCCACACCCTGCGGCGGCAGGTTGGCGGAGATGACCAGCTTCGATCGGGAGATCCGTGCGCTGAGTGGCTCCGCCTTCAGCGCGGCGAGTTTCTGGTAGACGGGTACGCGGGAGTACCAGTAGTCCCGGTCGGCGTCGTTCACCAGCATCTGGGGCGTCAGCAGGCTGTCGCGTGACCACCCTGGCGAGAAGGAGTCCGAGGTCATCCCGCGTGCGTCCATGTCGGCTTCCCAGGTGGGCCAGAAGTTGGCGTGCTGGTCGTCGATCCGCCACTGGCGGGCGGTGACCGGGCGGTTCCTGGCGGCGACGACGTTGGCGACATCGAGGGTCACCGGTTCAGAGGTGGTCGCCGCGGTGTCGTCACTGTGGTTGTAGACGAGCACGTTGAGGGTGTCGCTCTTGTCGTCGTAGCCGGCCACTGCGCCCACTTCGTTTTCCGTACCGGCCGGGGTGCCCGCGGTCGTGGTGGCGAGCACCCGGCTCCCCTTGAGCTTGGCGGTGAGCTTGACGAGGTTGGTCTCCACCGGGTTCACCTCGGCGCCCGAGCCGTGGTAGCCCTCGGTGTTGGGCTCCCAGCGGGCGAACCACGTCATACCGTTGTCGACCATCGTCGCGAAGCGTGAGGCGTCCTGGGCGGACTGGAAGCTCCAGCCGACCGAACGCGTCACCAGCGCGCGGCCGTCGGTCGTCCCGATCGTCCGGCCTTCGTCGATGCCGTACTTGAGGCCGGTGAGGCCGTTGGCGATCGCGCGGTCCCTGATCTCTGTCAGGTCGTTCTCGAAGGTGAAGGGCAGTGGCGGAGCCACCCCCGGCGTGCTGTCGTAGTAGGACATGCTGAGGAACTTGATCGGCGCGCCGATGCCGCCGGTCGCGTAGTTGCGGCCCTTGGCGACATGGTCGACGAACAGGTGTGGGTCGAAGACGCTCTCGGGCGTGGCCATGCCGAACATGCTGTGGGCACCGATGTTGACCTTGCCCTTGCCGATCGCGTCAGTGAGCGCCTTGGCTGTGTAGTCGTACAGCTTGAAGTAGGCGGTCTTCGTGCTCTGCGAGGTCCCGTCGGCCGCCTTGAACCAGTCGCCGTTGTCGTACTCGGTCAGCACCCCCCACTGCCAACCACGGACCTCGGAGAGCCCGAACTCGGAGATCGCTGCCTGGGCGAGCGCCTTGATGTACTTGGCATAGGCGTTGTAGTCGTCCGGCGGCCGAGCGTTCACCCCGGCGCCGCCGATCGCGGGCTGCGCGGTGAACTTGATCGGCACATTGCCCGTGACGATGTACGGCTGCAGGCCCTGACGAGCGATGTTGCGGACGGCGTGCAGGAGCGGCGCGAAGTCGTAGTCGGTCGTGGTGGACCGGTCGGCGGGGTTCTTGAACAGGTCACGGGTCGCGCCGCAGCCCGGGTAGCCGACGTAGCAGCCGCCGGTCGCGGTCATCAACTGGACCCGCTTCACCTCGGGATAGTGCTTGGCGTAGTAGTCCGAGGGCAGGCTGTCGGCAGCCGTGGTCCAGTCCTTGTTGTAGTTGTAGACGGTGAGGTCGGTGTACTTCTCGTCGATCCGCTTGCCCTGGTGGACGAGGTCGGCGGAGATGGTCGTGCCCGGCGGGGGTGCGGGAGCCGCGGGGGCCGTGCCGACCGCGCCGGCCGACAAGGTGAGCATCGCCACCACGCAGGTGGCTGCTCTTCGGAACACCTTCAACTTCTTCTCCTTGAGAGGGAAACGGGCCGCCCGGCGCGTCGATTCGTGCCGTGCGAAGATCACTGCGGTGGCTTGGTCGTCCGGCTCCGCGGGCGGTGCTCACGGGCGCCGCCCGCGATCGCGCTCAGCGTCCGGGACGGACACCGGTGATCTGGTAGAGGGCCACACCTTGCGGCGGCAGGTTGGCCGATATGACCAGCTTTGATCCGGAGATGCGTGCGCCGGCGGGCTCCGCCTTCAGCGCGGCGAGTTTCTGGTAGGCGGGGACGCGGGAGTACCAGTAGTTCCGGTCGGCTTCGTTCACCAGTCTGGGGACCGTCCAACTGTCGCGTGACCACGGCGCGTCGAAGGAGTCCGAGGTCATTCCGCGCGCGGTCATGTCGGCGTTCCAGGTCGGCCAGAAGTTGGCGTGCTCGTCGTCGATCCGCCATTGCCGGGCCGAGAGCGGGCGATGCTTGGCGGCGGTGACGTTGGCGATGTCCAGGGTCACCCGTTCAGAGGTGGTCGCCGAGGTGTCGTCGCTGCGGTTGTAGACGAGCACGTTGAGGGTGTCGCTCTTGTCGTCGTAGCCGGCCACTGCGCCGACCTGATTCTCCTCACTGGCCGGCAAGCCCGCGGTGGTCGTGGCGAGCACCCGACTGCCTCCGAGTCTGGAGGTCAGCTTGGCCAGGTTGGTCTCCACCGGATCCACCTCGGTCCCCGTCCCGAAGTAACCCTCGGTGTTGACGTCCCAGCGGGCGAACCACGACACGTCGTCGTTGACCATCGTCGCGTAGCGCGACGCGTCGAGGGCGGACTGATAGCTCCAGGCGACCGAGCGCGGCAACAGTTCACGGTCGTCGCTGCCCCGGAGTATGCGGCCTTCGTCAACAGCGAACCTGATGCCGTGCAGGCCGACGGCGGTGGCGCGGTCCTTGAGTGTGGCCAGGTTGCTCGCGAAGGTGTGGGGCGGGGGCGGGCCCTCCCCCGGATTGTCGTCGTAGTGGGAGAAGCTGAGGAACTTGATCGGCGCTCCGATGCCGCCGGTCGCGTGGTTGCGGCCCTTGGCGACGTGGTCGATGAAGAGCCTCTCGTCCCAGAGCCCGTCCTGGGTGGTCATGCTGTGCGCGCCGATGTCGACCTTGCCCTTGCCGATCGCGTCGGTGAGCGCCTTGGCGGTGTGGTCGTACAGCTTGAAGTAGGCGGTTGCCGTCGACTGCGGCGTCCCGTCGGCCGCCTTGAACCAGTCGCCGTTCTCGTACTCGGTCAGCACACCCCACTTCCAACTACGGACTTCGGCCGCTCCGAACTCGGAGATCGCCGCCCGGGCGAGGGCCTTGATGTACGCGGCGTACGCCTTGTAGTCGTCCGGCGGGCGAAGGTTCACTCCGAAGCTGCCGCTGATCGCGGGCTGCGCAGTGAACTTGATCGGCACGTTGCCCGTGACGACGTACGGCTGCAGGCCTTGGCGCACGACGTTGCGGACGGCGTGCAGGAGGGGCGCGAAGTCGTAGTCGGTCGTGGTGGACCGGTCGGCCGGGTTCTTGAACAGGTCACGGTTGCTGCCGCAGCCGGGGTAGCCGTCGTAGCAGCCGCCGGTCGCGGTCATCAGCTGGACCCGCTTCACCTCGGGATAGTGCTTGGCGTAGTAGTCCGAGGGCATGCTGTCGGCAGCAGTGGTCCAGCTGCCGTTGTAGTCCCATACGGTCAGGTCGGTGTACTTGTCATCGATCCGTGCGCCCTGGCGGGCGAGGTCGGCCCGGATAGTCGTGCCCGGCCGGTCCGCGGAGTCGGCCGGGGCCGCTGGGGCGGAGCCGACCGTGCCTGCCGACACGATGAGCATCGCCACCGCACAGGTGACAACTTTTCGAAGTACCTTCATCTTTCCCTACCACCTTGGGTGAGACAGGCAGTGCGACGCGCCGGTTCAGGCGTGGCGACGCGGGCCTGCTTGAAGGAAGAACATGAGGTCGAGCCGCAGTGCTCCTACGGGAAGTGGCATGACAGGGGGTTAGTTGGCGTCACGAGCGGTGCGGTCTGCCCCGCTGTGGCCGCGACGAGGCACGGACGCCTTGCCCGCCGGTCACCTCACCGGCGGGTCCCGCACCCTTCCTCACTGTCCGCTGCCGCTCCGGGGAGTAGCGAGCTCTTCGGCCGCGAACTGCAGGCGCTCGGCCCGTCGCAGGCGCTGCCTCTTCGGATCCGCGACGGGAGCCGCCATCTGCAGCTTGCGGGTGTAAGAGTGCTCGGGGTTCGTAGCGACGTCCTGCGCCTTGCCGATCTCGACGATGCGCCCCTGGTGGAGGACGGCGATCCGGTCGCTCACCTCGTTGACGACGCCCAGGTCGTGACTGATGAACACGTAGGCCACGCCCGTCTCGCGCTGGATGTCCTTGAGGAGCGTGAGGACCCTGGCCTGCGTGGTGACGTCCAGGGCACTGGTGGGTTCGTCACAGACGATGACCACGGGGTCAAGGGCGAGCGCCCGTGCGATGGCGATGCGTTGCCGCTGCCCGCCGGAGAACTCCCGCGGGTACCTTCCGCCGGCGTCGGCCGGAAGACCGACGGCGTCCAGCAGTTCCCGTATGCGCGTCCGTCCGTCGCCGGAGCCGGTGGCGAGGAGGGGTTCGACCAGGATGTCCTCGACCGCCATCGACGGGTTCAGCGAGGAGTACGGGTCCTGGAACACGACCTGGATGTCGCGCGCGACCTTGCGCCGGCGCGACCTCGGGATGCTGCTGATGGTCTCCCCGCGGAAGGAGACGGAGCCCGATGTCACCGGCGCGAGCCCGAGGATCGCACGGCCGATCGTCGTCTTGCCCGATCCGGACTCGCCGACCAGGCTCAGCGTCTCTCCCGCGCTCAGCTCGAAGGAGACGCCGTCGATCACCGTGCTGCCGGTGCCCCGGCGTCCGCCGTAGCGGACGACGAGGTCTTCGACCTTCAGAACCGGCTCTGCCACCTGACTCACACCTCCACGATCTCGACACGGCGTGCCGACGAGAGCAGTTCCTGCGTGTACTGCTCGGTGGGCGCCTCGAAGAGCGAGTCCACGTCGCCGCGCTCCACGATGTGTCCGTCCTTCATCACGCTGACCGTGTCGCAGAGGTCCGCCACGACGCCGAGGTTGTGGGTCACGAGGACCATCGCGAGCCCGCGCTCGTCGCGCAGTTCCCTCAGCAGCTCCAGCACCTCGGCCTGCACGGTCACGTCCAGGGCGGTCGTGGGCTCGTCCGCGACGATCAGGTCCGGACCGGCGGCGACCGCGCCGCAGACGAGCACGCGCTGCGCCATGCCGCCGGAGATCTGGTGCGGGTACTGCTTGAAGACCCGCTCCGGATCCTTGATCCCGACCCGCGACAGCAGAGCGAGAAGTTCGCGCTCGGCATCGCGCTTCGTCATTGTCTTCTTCACCGCGCGCAGCCCGTGGACGAGTTGCGCGCCGATCGTGAAACAGGGGTCGAGGTTCGACATCGGCTCCTGCGGCACGTACGCGATGCGTCGGCCTCGCGCCTGGCGCATGTGCTGTTCGCCCGCCAGCAGGTCCTCGCCGTGCAGCAGGATGCTGCCGCCGAGGATGACCGCCTCACGGGGCAGGATGCCCAGCGCCGAGAAGGCGATCTGCGACTTGCCCGACCCGGACTCGCCCACCAGGCCGTGGATCTCGCCGCGCCGTACGTCCAGGTCGACGCCGTGGACGACCTCCCGTACTCCGTCCTCGCCGTCCGGATACCCGATGCGCAGGCCCCTGATCGACAGCACCGCATCCGGCACGGGTGTCTGTTGTTTCCCGGCGTCCGGCGGGCCCTGCTCCCGTGCCTGCCGGATCGCTTCCCGGCGTCGGCGGGACGACATCCTCTTGCTTTGCTGGGACGACTGGAGCACATCGCGCAGGACGTTGCCGAGGAGGACCAGCGCCAGGGTCGTCAGGCTGATGAGCAGGGCGGGCCACAGGACGCCGGCCTTGTTGTTGTAGAGGTTGCTGAACGAGCTCTGCAGCACACCGCCCCAGGACGCCTTGTCGGGATCGCTGAGGCCGATGAAGCCTACGCCTGCATCGATGCCGATGCCCGCGGCAAGGACGAACGAGCTCTGGATGACGACCGGTGCGCGGACCGCCCAGAGCACATGCCGACCGACGATCCGCAGGTCGGACAGCCCGACCACTTTCGCCGCGTCGACATAGAGCTCAGCTCGGACTCCGATCACGACCGACCTGACGAGCCGGAAGTACGACGGCGCGATGATGAGACCGAAGACGGTCATGGCGGCGACGATGTTGGGCCCCGTCCGCGCGTACAGCGCGATGAGCAGCACGATCCCGGGCATCGACATGACGACGTCGGAGACCCAGTTCGCGACGGCCTCGAACCTGCCGCGGTAGAAGCCGGCGACCAGACCACTCGTCACGCCGAGCACGAGCGAGACGACCAGGACGACCACGCAGGCCAGGAGAGTCTGCCGGGTGCCCCACATCAGCCTCGACAGGAGGTCCCGGCCCGACGCGTCCCCGCCCAGCAGATGCCCTGACGAGAACGGCGGTGCGTTCACCGCTCCGAGTTCCGTGACGTTGGGTGCCACCGGCGCCAGCCAGGTGCTGGACAGCCCGAGGAACACGACGAAGAGCAGAAAGGCCAGAGAACAGGCGCCCACAGGGTCGGTCAGGAGCCGGCGCAGAACGGACCGGCCTTTCACGGTCGGCTCCGTCTGCGCCCCTGCCGGTTCCAGGGGCTCGGGCACGCTCATCGCGTCCTCGCTTTCGGGTTGAGCGCCACGTTCGCGAGGTCTGCCAGCACGTTGACGACGAGCACGATGACGATGGTCACCAGGACCGCTCCCATGACCACCGGAACGTCGCCCTGTTGGGCGGAGGTGTTGCTGAGCTCCCCCAGGCCGGGGAGGGCGAAGACCTGCTCGATGAAGACTGCGCCGCCGACGAGGGCGATGGTCTGCAGGTTCAGGGCGGTGAGTCCGGGGCCGCCGGCGTTGCGCAGGACATGCCGGAAGATGATCCGGGACTCGCTGATTCCGCGTGCCCGCAGGGTGCGGACGAAGTCACGGGACAAGGTGTCCATCACGGCGCCCCGGAACTGCGAAGCAGCGCTGGCGATCGATCCCACGACCAGCGCGAGCACCGGAAGGGTGATCGACTTGAGCCAGCCCGTGAGGCTCTGGTCCGGCGACACGTATCCGGTCGCCGGGAAGAGCCGGACGGAGACTGCGAGCGCGAAAACCAGCCCGATCGCGACGATGAACGCCGGAACCGCCGCACCGAGGACGGCCAGGAACTGGACCACCCGGTCGACCCACCCCCCACGGACGGCGGCGACGACACCGACCAGCACGCTCACCACAGCCGTCAGGACGAGCGCCAGCACGATGAGGGCGAGCGTCACCGGCACACGCGACGACAGCGTGGACATCACGGACTGCCCAGTGAAGAACGAGTCACCGAGGTTGCCGGTGGCCACCCCCTTGAGCCAGTCCCCGTACTGAGCGAACAGCGGCCGGTCGAGGCCGAGTCGGACCATCTCTGCGCGGACGTCGGAGTCGGTCGCCTGTGTTCCCAGGACCGCCCGCGCGATCCCGGGCCCGTTTCCGAACATCAGCACAAAGGTCGCGAAACTGACGACGAGCAGCACAGCCACTGCTCGGACGAGCTTCTTCACCAGAGAACCGAACACCTGCGGCTCCAATCCCTCGTCTCGTTCGGCTACTTGAAGTCGCGCAGCAGCGGATTCAGAGCCGAGGAATCGCTCATCGTGGGCACCCTGATCTTCGAGCTGTGGGCGTAGAACCCGTCCGGGTACGCCATCGGTACGAACCAGGCCTGGTCACTGATGTACCGGTTGATCTCCTGCTGGGCGGCGGCCGACTCCTGGCCGGAGCTGGTGAGGACCTTGTCGTAGAGCTTGGCCACCGTCGGATCGGGCTGGTGCATGACGTTCCAGATGCCGTCGGGCAGCACGTAGTCGGCGATGTCCTGAAGCGACTCGCCGTAGTTCCCGAGCTGCCACAAGGGCATGGGGTACTTGCCGCTGAGCAGTTCACTGATGGCGTTCGGGCCGGACAGCGTCACCTGCTTGACCGTGATGTTGAGCAGCCCCAGCTGCTGCTTGACAACGGGGATCAGCGCCTCGAGGTTCTGGCCCTGCATGAAGGGGATCTCGACGGTGAACCCCTTCGCGTAACCCGCCTTCGCCATCAGGTCCTTGGCCTTCTCGACGTTGTAGGGGTAGGGGTCCTTGAGGTCCTTGATGTACGCCGAGCTTCCCGGGCGGAAGATCTGGACGGCCGGTGAGGCGAGACCTCGGTACAGGTCCTTCGCCATCGCCTCCTTGTCGAACACCATGTTCATGGCGCGGCGGACGTTCACGTTCCCGAGTGCCGGGATCTTCTTGCCCTGGTGATCCGTCAACAGCAGCCGAGTGGTGTTGCCGCGCAGTTTCACGACCTTGAGACCGGACGCCTCGGCCTCGTTGTACGTCGCCTGCGTGATGAGGGAGCCGTCGAGCTGCCCCGTCTTCAGGGCGTTGAGCGCGGCCGTCTCACTCGTGATCTTCTTGATGACAAGTTTCTTGTACGGATAGGCCTTGGCGTTCCAGTACGCGTCGTTCTTGGCGAAGGTGTACACGGAGCCGCTGGTCGTCGCCGACTGGTCCAGGGTGTACGGACCCGAGCCGACGGGGGCCTTGTTCACCTGGCCCGATGCCAGGAACTTCGGGCTCGCCAGCTTCGCCTCGCACATGCGCCCGACGAGCGTCGGATTCGGCTTCGGTACGGCGATCACCACGGTTCGGGAGTCCGGAGTGTCGACCCTCATCGACGCGAAGCGGGCGGCCTGACCGCCGTGCTGCCCGATATAGGCGATGGACGCCTTGACGGCCGCCGAGTCGACCGGTGTCCCGTCGGAGAACTTCATGCCGGACCGAAGCTGGAACGTGACACCTGTGTTGTCCTTCTTGAACGTCCAGCTCTCGGCGGCGTCCGGTTGGGGCTTGCCCAGGGCGTCGCACTGGATCAGGGACTGATACACCGCCTCGCCCGTCCAACCCTGGTAGCCGGGCTGGTTCGAGGGGTCCCAGCCCTGGATGTCGGCGGACATTCCGAGAGTGAGTGTGTCCTTCTTCCCTCCCGTGGCCCCCGATCCGGAGTCTGTGCTGGTGCAGGCGCTCAGCGCTGCCAGGGTGGTCACGGTCGTCGCCATCGTCAGTGCTGCGAAGGCAGGTCTTGTAGCGCGCCGCATGGTTGGCTCCTTCGGACGCAAGAGAGGCTCGGTCTGGAGTGACCGCAGGCCGGAGCGGAGGCGTCCCGCGCTCAGCCGAAAGGGGTACGTATCAGATGAAATGCTCTCTGGAACGTTTCAAATGGAGGCTAGGTAGCGAGTGGGGGTGCGTCAAGGGAGGGCGCTGTCATTGCGAGGTAACGTTTACGCAACGCCCTTGTAGTGCAAGCCTCAAATCGCCACGTCAAGTGCGCTTTTCATCTGGCGCTTCCCGCCCAACGGGCGCCCGCGCCCATGCACTGGTGAGTGACGGGCCAGCCCGACGCGAGGTGCCAGCCGTCCGTCTCGACATGAGCCAGCAGTGGACCGTTCCAAAGCGTCCATGAACGCGAACAGCCCCTGAGGAACTCCGCCGTCAGGGCAGTCGGCGGGCGGAATTCCGTGCCGGGGCCCCGCTCGTGCCGCGCGGCATCAGCCGGGGTGACACGACGTAGTTCACGGGCTGGGTCCGGCCGTTCAGCCGTTCCAGCAGGAGCCGCGCGCTCATCTGGCCCGTGAGGTGGCCCGACTGGTCGACCGTGGTGAGGGAGACCCGGCCGATCGTCGAGGCGTAGACGTTGTCGTATCCGGCGACGGTGAGGTCCTGCGGCACCCTCAACCCGCGTTCCTCCGCCGCACGCAGGACACCGAACGCGGCGATGTCCGCGCCGGCGAAGACGGCCGTCGGCGGCGCCGGCCTGGCAAAGGCCTGCCTGGCGGCCTGGTATCCGCCTGCTTCCGAGTAGCTGGTCTCGATGACATCGGGTTCGAGACCGTGCCGCTTCATGGCGCTCGCATAGCCGTCGCACCGCGCGGTGTGGGCCAGGACGAAGGGCCTCCTGAGACGTCCCGCCGGATGGCTCGTGTGCAGGATGCGCTGGTGCCCCAGGGCCACCAGGTGATCGACCATGAGACGCGCGCCGCCCTGGTCGTCGTCCACCACCGTGTCGTACTGGGCGGATCCGCCGTGGCGTGCGATCACCAGGGTGGGCAGTCCCGAGCCGAGTTTCTCCAGCCACGAGGTGGCCATCGCCGGCGCGATGACGATGAGTCCGTCCACCTGCCGGTCGGTGAGTGCTTCGATGCTTCGCTGCTGGCCCTCGGCAGAGAGGCCGCCGGCGACGAAGATCTCCTGGTACGGACTCGGCTCCAGTTCGTCGGCGATCCCTTCAGCGATCTCCGTCTGGAAGGGGGCCGAGAACTCGGTGAGCATGACGCCGATGGTGTAGGAGCGTCCCCGCATCGCCCGGGCACCGGCCTGTGGCCGGTAACCCAGCTTCTCGATCGCTGCGGCAACCTTGGCCTTCATCTGGGGACGGACGTTGGGGGCTTCACGGATCACGTTGGAGACGGTGGAAACCGAGACCTGCGCCTCTCGTGCAACGTCTTGGATCGTTGCACGGCGCCCCTTGGAGGACTGGGACGTGCTGGTGACGCCGACGCGCTGCGGCTTCGTCCGCCCGCCGTTCGAAACACGCACGTCGTCCTGCGAATCACGTCCAGCAGCATCGTTGTCCACACAGGCCATGCTACAGGCGCGGGTACAGACCATTGGTTCGCAAGTCAGGGCGTCCTTGGGTCCGACATCTTCCTAAGCCCATCCTCCTGTGGAACGATGCAAACGCTGCTGGCCCCACCACCGCGGCTCGTTCCGGGAGCGCGCGAGGTGCTTTCGCGCAACGACGCGGACACCGGTCCTGGGGCCGATCCTCATGTGCCGAGAAGTCTGGAGACCTGCATGGTCGTGGCTGCCGCTCCCTGCGCACCCCGGTTCGAGCACCGTACGGACAGTGCCCCTGTGCTGGGCGTGGGAACAGCTGCTCCCCGCTTGTCGTGGGCCGTTCCGCACGCGGACGAGGGCTACGAACAGACGGCGTACGAAGTCGAGGTCGAGCGGGACGGAACCCGTGAGAGGTACCGGGTGGACAGCGCCGAGCAGGTGCTGGTGCCCTGGCCGGCCCAGCGGCTCGTGTCCCGGGAGTCCGCCGAGGTGCGCGTCCGCGTGGCGCACAAGGAGGAGTGGAGCGAGTGGAGCGAACCGGCCGTCGTGGAGACCGGCTTGCTCGACCCCTCCGACTGGGCCGCGGCCTTCGTGAGCCCGACCGGCGTCGGGGACCTGCACGCGCCCGCACCGGTGCTGAGCTCCACGCTGGACGTACCCGGTGAGGTGGTCAGGGCCCGGCTGTACGCCACCGCCCACGGTCTGTACGTCGCCACGCTCAACGGACGCCGGGTCGGTGACCTCGTCCTGACCCCGGGCTGGACCGCCTATGAGCACCGGCTGCGCTATCAGACGTACGACGTCACCGACCTGGTCCGCGGTGGGCGCAACGTCGTGGACCTCCTGCTGGGCAACGGCTGGTATCGAGGCCGCCTCGGCTTCAACGGCGAGCGCGCGCTCTACGGCGACCGGCTGGCGCTGCTGGCGCAGCTGGAGGTCACGACCGCCGACGGCCGGGTGCACGTTCTCGCGACGGACGGCTCGTGGACCGCGCGCGAGAGTGAGGTGCTCGCCGACGATCTCTACGACGGGCAGCGCACCGACCTGCGGCGCCGGGCCGGCGGTCGGCGCCCGGCGACGGGCGAGGTCGAGGTGGTCGACGGCGACCTCAGTCGCCTCGTCGCCCCCACGGGGCCTCCCGTCCGCGCCGGCCGCCTCCTGGCGCCGGAGCGGGTGTGGACCTCGCAGTCGGGACGGACCCTGGTCGACTTCGGCCAGGTCGCGGTCGGCTGGGTGCGGTTGCGCGTGCGCGGTCTCGCGCCGGGCAGAGAAGTCGTGGTGCGGCACGCGGAGGTCCTGGAGAACGGGGAGCTCGGCACGCGTCCACTGCGCACGGCGAAGGCGACCGACAGCTATCTCGTGGCCGGCGGGGGCGAGGAGGTGCTCGAACCGTCCCTCACCTTCCACGGCTTCCGCTACGCGGAGGTCTCGGGCCTGCCGGGCGGACTGCGCGGTGAGGACATCGAGGCGGTGGTGATCGGATCGGACCTGCGGCGCACGGGCTGGTTCACCTCGTCGCACGAGATGCTCAACCGGTTCCACGAGAACGTGGTCCGCAGCATGCACGGCAACTTCGTCGACGTACCCACCGACTGCCCGCAGCGGGACGAACGGCTCGGCTGGACCGGTGACATGCAGGTGTTCGCACCGACGGCGGCCTTCCTTTTCGACACCGCGGGCTTCCTCGACTCGTGGCTGGCCGACCTGGCGGCCGAACAACATCCCGACGGATCGGTGCCGTTCGTGGTGCCGGACGTGCTGCACACACCGTCCCCGGCCGCGGCAGCCTGGGGCGACGCCGCCACGGTGGTGCCGTGGGTGCTGTACCGGCGCACCGGGGACCGTGCCCTCCTTGAGCGTCAACTGCCGAGCATGCGCGGCTGGGTGGACCGGATGACCGGACTCGCCGGACCCGACCGGCTATGGACGGGCGGTTTCCAGTTCGGCGACTGGCTGGACCCGAGCGCGCCGCCGGAGAATCCCGCCGGTGCCAAGGCCGATCCCGACGTCGTCGCCACCGCGCACCTGGCACGCTCCGCCGAGATCGTGGCCGAGTCGGCCCGCGAGCTGGGCCGGACCGAGGAAGCGGACCACTACGCCGCTCTGGCGGCCGAGGTCCGCGAGGCGTTCGCCCGTGCCTTCGTCACACCCGCAGGCCGTGTCCTGTCCGACGCACAGACCGTCTACGCCCTGGCCATCGAGTGGGCGCTGCTGCCCGGCGAGAAGCAGCGGGCGGAGGCCGGCCGGCGGCTGGCGGACCTCGTGCGCGCCAGCGGCTTTCGGATCAGCACCGGTTTCGTGGGCACTCCGCTGGTGACCGATGCGCTGGCCTCGACCGGGCACGGCGAGGTCGCTTACAGGCTGTTGCTGCAGACGGGCTGCCCCTCATGGCTCTACCCGGTGGCCATGGGGGCGACCACGGTCTGGGAGCGCTGGGACAGCATGCTGCCCGACGGCAGTATCAACCCTGGTGAGATGACGTCGTTCAATCACTACGCGCTGGGTGCGGTCGCGGACTGGCTTCACCGCCGGGTGGCCGGCCTCGCCCCTGCCGCACCCGGCTATCGCGAGATCCTCGTCCACCCTCTTCCGTCCGCCGCCCTCACCTCTGCTTCGGCCCGGCATCTCACGCCCTACGGCGAAGCGCGCGTCGCCTGGGTGCGTGAGGACGGGCAGTTCAGGCTGGACGTGCGCGTGCCGGTCGGGGTCACCGCGCACGTGCACCTTCCCGGTGCCGCCGAGCCGGAGAAGGTCGGGCACGGCGACCACCGCTGGAAGACGGCCGATCCGGCCCACCCCCTCTTCGCGCCACGGCAATTCACCACCATCCGCGATGTGCTCGACGACCCCATCACCTGGTCCGCCGTCGTGACCGCCGCCGTGGACAGCGGTATGGCGCCCAAGGGCGAGGCACAGGTCGCCAGACGGCTCGGCGCACACCTGGACGCGCCCGCCGCCGACCTGTCGCGCGCATTCGCGGCGGCGGAATTCTCTCCCGCTTCGGAGCCCTTCCAGCACGAGGTGGACGCGATCCTCGCCCGGCCCGAGTCCGGTGAGCAGAACGCGATGCCACTGCTGTAGCGGGAGGTCCCTCCCGCAACCGATCGCGGACGCCTGATCCAGCCAGTTCTCGCGCGCGCCTTCGACGTAACCGGTTCGCCGCCCAGGAGCGGCGACACCCAATAGCAATCTAGGAGCAAGGACCACCATGAGCTCACCAGACAATTCCCACCAGGTCACAGCGCCCGACGGCGAAGGCCTCCCGCGGAGGGCGTTCATCCGTGGGGGCGCTCTGTCCGTCGCCGCACTCGTCGCAGCGGGCGAGCTCGGCGGAGTGCCGCCCTTCGACTCGGCCCCGACCGCCCACGCGTCACCGCTCAACGCGGCAAGAGTGCCGCAGGCGGCGTACGTCCGAACCTGGGGCCTCGCGCCGGACGGCCCCTGCGAGACGGCGGCCGACTCGGAGTGCCGCACCGGCCAGCCTACGGGGCTGCGCGGACGCGCCGGCGGCATGAGCGTGCCAGGTCTGGGTATCCCGCTCGGCGGCGTCGGCGCAGGATCCTTCCACTACAACCTGTTCGGGACCTTCGGCCCGTGGAGCATGGGCGGTTCCCAGTCGTCCGACTGGTGGGACATGCGCACGCTTCCCCAGGCGGCCTTCCACGTCCGTGAGGAGGTGGCGGGCGGGGACGGCCCGACCGTCAGGACCCTCGCCACCCGGCACGACCACATCGCCCCGCAGCGGGACTTCGACGGGGTCCTCCCCCGGTGGAACCAACTCGACCCCGGCGACGGAACCTACGCCGCGCTGTACCCCTTCGGCTGGACCACTTACAACGTGTTCCAGTCACAGGTGTCCATGCGCTTCTGGTCGCCGATCGTGGCCGGTGAGGACGAGCGGACCTCCATGCCGGTGGCCTTCTTCGACGTGGAGCTGGCCAATCCCACCCGCAAGACCGTTGACCTCTCAGTCATGTTCACGTTCCCGAACGCCACTCCGCATGCGGCGGACACCACACGCACCGGACTCTCCAGCCGGTTCGACACCGACACCCGGTCGGGTGTCGCCGGCGTGACACTGGGTTCCGACGATCCGACGAACACGCCGGACTCCTACAAGTCGCAGTGGACCATCGCCGCCCTGCCGACCGCGGGTCAGCAGCTGACGTATGTCACCTCGTGGAACGGGGCGGGCGACGGAAGCGATATCTACGAACCGTTCACCGCCACGGGCAAGCTGCCGAACAGGGCCCTGGACGACTCCGACTCGGCTGGAGCCGTCGCCGTGTCCGTGCGGCTGCGGCCGGGTCAGAAGACAACCGTCCGGTACGCCCTGTCCTGGGACTTCCCGCAGGTGTACTACGACGGCGTGCCCGAGGGCCGGGCTGTCTGGATGCGCAGGTACACCGAGTTCCTCGGTGCGACCTCGACGGACACCAACGACTACGTCCCGAACTCGTACCCGTTCAAGCAGGCCTTCACCATCGCCAAGCGCGAGCTCGCGCGGCACGACGACTCCCTCGCCGCTGTCGAGTCGTGGTGGAAACCGATCGCCGAGAATCCGAAGTACCCGGTGTGGCTGCGAAAGGCAGCTCTCAACGAGCTCTTCGGGATGGTCTTCAGCGCTTCGTTCTGGGAGGCGGGCCTCGTCAGCAACACCATCACTCCCGCCGCCGGCGGGCCTCGCCTGGGTGCGGAGATCCCCGGCACGCACCTCTTTTACACCATCGACGCCGGAAGCGGCGGCGCAGGGGCCAATGAGATGGACGTCGACAGCTTCGGATACCTGCTGTACACGAAGCTGTTCCCCAACCTTGAACTCGGCCGGCTCCGCGCCTGGCTGCAACTGACCAAGCAGGACCGATGGGGGCGGGTGCCCCAGCAGATCATGTTCGACACAGGCCCGTACATCAGCGCGACAGCGGCCAACCAGGGCGCCCCCTCGGCAACCTCCGAACCCGTTTTCGGCGCACCGCCTGCCGGCACCGACGACCTCGGTGCGCTCTTTGATCCCGCGGGCGGCGACGCGTTCCGGGACTGCTTCCACAAGCTCATCTACCGGGTGTACGCGCTGTACAAGGAGACCGGCGACAAGAGCCTGTTGACCTACGGCTACCCCCAGATGCTGCGGACGCTGAAGCACTCCCAGTTCTTCCGCCCGCCCGGCTCCCACCTCCCGGCGGACCCGCCGTCGAACAATCCGCCCAACACCTACGACCAGCTGCTGGTCAACGGCCACGGAATCTACAACTGCCAGCTGTACGTCCTCTCGCTCCAAATCCTCTCGACGCTCACGCCGAAGGCCAGGACCCTCGGGATACCCGAAGCCACAGCCTCGGTCCAGAAAGAGATCGACACCGAACTGTCGGCAGCCAAGGAGGAGTTCGAAAGGATCTTCTGGAACCCCGAGACCGGGCGCTACCGCTACTGCGACGGCACCGGCGGCATCGAAGGGCGAACCGGCGACATCTTCGGAGGCAAGAAGCCGGTGCTGCCGACGGACGCGGCCTTCCTGGACGCGTTCTACGCCCAGTGCGTCGCTTCCCAGCTCGGTCTGCCGAATCTGATCGACCTGCGGCGCGCGCGGAGGCACTGGCACAACACCCTGGATGCCTTCCTGGCGCCCAAAGACTCCGACGGCGTTCCCACCGGTCCGCCCATCATCCTGGACGAGAACCTCAAGCCCTATCCGATGGACTACATCCAGTCTCCCGGCCGTTTCGTCCCGGAGATCGCCGATGTGTGGCCCGGCACCACGTGGATGGCGACGGCCGCCGCCGTGCACATAGGCCGAGCGACCGGCGACACACAACTCATCGCCAAGGCCCTGAAGATGAGCGAAGCCGTGGCGAACCGGATCTACGACGACGGCGCCACGACCAAGGGCCATGCCTTCGCCACGCCGGAGTCCTGGTTCGTGGCCAACACGAACATCTCCCGGTACGCGGCCTACGCCCGGGCCCGGTCCGTCTGGCAACTCGTCGACGCACTCGACACCGTCCGGGGGACTTCGAAGTGAGCACACCCCCCTAGTCGTCGACGAATGGCGGATCGAAGACTACGACCGACTGACGGCGCGCACCTCGATGTCGTGGGGCGCGCCGTCGTTCGTTCGGTCAGTGGTTCAGTGACTGAACCGGCGGTTCAGTGGTAGCGGCCGCCTGTTGGGGTGGGCAGGGCGTCGAGTTCGGCGAGGTCGTCGCTGCTGAGTTGGACGTCGGCCGCGCCAGCGTTGTCGTGGAGGTACTTGGGGGTTTTGGTGCCGGGGATCGGGACGACGTACTCACCCTGGGCCAGGACCCATGCCAGCGCCACCTGAGCGGGGGTGGCACCGATGCGGTCGGCGATCTGCCGGACCTTCTCGGCGAGGGCGAAGTTGACACGCAGGGCGTCCTGCTGGAAACGGGCCAGGCCGCGCCGGAAGTCGTCCTGCGGCAGGTCGTCGAAGGAGGTGAACCGGCCGGTGAGGAAGCCCTTGCCGAGCGGTGAGTACGGCACGAAGGCAATGCCTTGCTCCTGGCAGTACGGCAGTACCTCGGTCATCCAGTCCCGTGTCCACAGCGAGAGTTCGGACTGCACCGCCGTGATGGGGTGGACGGACTGAGCGCGTTTGATCTGCTCGACGCTCACCTCGGACAGACCGATGTGACGCGCCTTGCCCGCCGCCACCGCCTCCGCCAGCGCGCCGACAGTCTCCTCGATCGGCACACTCGGATCCGCGCGGTGCAGGTAGTACAGGTCCACGTAGTCCGTGCCCAGCCGCCCGAGGCTCTCGTCGATCGAGCGGCGGATGTGCTCAGGTCGGTTGTTCAGCCCGGGGACCGGCCTACCCTGTGCGTTACGGGTGAGGGCGCCGACCTTGGTGGCCAGCACCGCGCGCTCGCGATGGCCTCCGGAGAGAGCCCGGCCGAGCAACTCCTCGTTGGTGAGCGGGCCGTACACGTCGGAGGTATCCAGCAGGGTCATCCCCAGGTCGAGGGCCTGGTGGATCACCGAGATCAGCTCGGCCTCGTCGCGCGGGGTGGCCAGGTCGTACCCGAAGCTCATGCCCATGCAGCCCAGGCCGATGACGCCGACCTCGGGTCCGTCGGGGCCGAGTGTGGTGGTGCGCATGCTTTCCTTCCGCAGTTCGTCGGGTGGGTCGGAGTCAGCGGTTGACCAGCCGCATGCCCGCCTCGTGGAGTCGGTCACCGGCGGCCGGTGCCAGGTTGTTCAGCCGGGCGAGCTGCTCGGCGGTCAGCACGACGGCGTCGGAGGCTGTGTTCTCCTCGACACGGGAGACCCTCTTGGTGCCGGGGATCGGGGCGATGTCGTCGCCCTGGGCCAGCAGCCAGGCCAGGGCCACCTGCGCGGGGGTGGCGTCCACCTCGGCGGCGACGGCCTCGACCTCCTCGACGATGCGCAGGTTGCGCTTGAGATTCTCCTCCGTGAAACGGGGGTTGTTCGCCCGCCAGTCGTTCGCCTCGAAGTGCTCCGTGGCGCGGATCTTGCCGGTGAGGAAGCCGTGGCCGAGCGGCGACCAGGGCACCAGGCCGATGCCCAGTTCCCGCAGCAGCGGCAGGATCTCCGCCTCCACGTCCCGCGTCCACAGCGAGTACTCCGACTGCAGTGCGGCGATCGGGTGGACGGCGTGGGCGCGGCGGATCGACTCGGGCGCCGCCTCGGACAGGCCGAGGTGGCGGACCTTACCCTCGGCAACCAGTGCGGCGAGGGCGCCGAAGGTCTCCTCGGCCGGCGTGTTCGGGTCGACGCGGTGCTGGTAGTAGAGGTCGATGTAGTCCGTGCCGAGCCGCTTGAGGGAACCCTCGATCGCGATGCGGAGGTTCGCCGGTGTGCCGTCGATCATGCCGCCGCTGTGCGAGAGCATGCCGAACTTCGTCGACAGGACGACCTGGTCACGGCGGCCCTTGATGGCCCGGCCGACGAGTTCCTCGTTGACGAAGGGGCCGTAGGCCTCGGCGGTGTCGAGCAGGGTGACGCCGAGGTCGAGCGCCCGGTGGATCGCCCGGACGGACTCGCTGTCGTCGGGGGTCTCGCCAGGGCTGAGGTAGACGCCGGACATCGTCATGGTGCCCAGGCCGATTCGGGAGACGTCCAGGTCGCCCAGCTTGATGTGCTTCATTGCTCCAGTGCTCCGCGGGTCGGATCGAAACGGATCTTCAGTCCACACCCAGCGTGCTCGCGGCGCTCGCCGGATGGCAGGGCGAGCTGTGCCCCGGAGCGATGTTCAGTGGTGCGCCAGGGCACCCCATGGGCACCACCCGCGGGCAGCCAGAGCCCCGTACCCTGTCGGCGCTGGTGCGAGGTGATCAGGAGGCCGGCGTGGCGAAGTAGTCGCCGTGCTCCAGGTCGTCGAGGAGTGTCGGGTGGGTGGGCAGCCAGCCGAGCAGCTCCTGCGTGCGGGTGCCGGAGACGGGCGCGTCGATGCCGTAGACGGTGGCCATGAACGGGCTCGGGAAGTGCGCGGCAGCCTTGTCCGGGGTCAGCGGGACGGCGGGCAGATCGAGGGCTCGGGCGATCGTCTCCGCGATGCTCTTCAGCGTGACGCCGCTCTCGGCTACTCCATGCAGCACGCTTCCCGCGGGAGCCTTCTCCAAGGCCAGGCGGAACAGGGTCGCCGCGTCGAGCCGATGCACTGCTGGCCAGCGGTTCGTACCGTCGCCGACGTACGCCGAAATGCCGGTCCTACGTGCGGTGGCGACGAGCATGCCGATGAAGCCGTGGTCCCCGGGGCCGTGGACGGTGGGGGCGAGCCGGACCACGCTCGCGCGTACTCCCCGGGCGGCGAAGGCCAGACACGCTCGCTCACCCGCGATACGGAAGGCCGCGATCCCGGCCGTGTCGGGCTCGTCCTGCTCGGTGGTCTCCCGGCCGACGGGCATGACCAGCGTGCCGGAGGTGCTGACGAACGGTTTGCCCGAGTGTTCCAGCGGTTCGCCGAGCGCCTCGATCGCGGTGCGGTCTCGCCTCATCATGTCGTCGAGGTCGGAGAAGTCGCCGCCGTAGGCCATGTGCAGGACGCCGTCGGCGGCTTCGGCGCCGCTGCGCAGGCTGTCGAGGTCGTCCAGGGAGCCGCGGTGCGGTGTGGCGCCCAGCGACTCCAGTCGGGCGGCAGCGGCGTCCGAGCGCGCCAGGCCGGTGACGGTGTGGCCGGCCGCGACGAGCTCGGCGACGACGGCGGGGCCGGTCAGGCCGGAACCGCCGGTGACGAAGACATGCATGAAACTCTCCCACTTAGCGTCAGTCACTGGCACTACTTGACGCCAGTGACTGACACGTGCGGTACCCTCAGGAGGTGCCACGGAGCGGAGTAGAAGCGCGGCGCCGCCTTCAGCGGGCGGCTCTGGAGCTGTACCAGGAGCGCGGATTCGACCAGACCACCACGGCTGAGATCGCCGCGCGGGCCGGCGTCAACGAGCGCACGTTCTTCCGGCACTTCCCGGACAAGCGCGAGGTGCTCTTCGACGGCGAAGCCGACCTGCGCGCCGCGCTGATGGAGGCGGTGGCCGAAGCGCCCGATGGTCTGCAGCCGCTCGAGATGCTGCTCTGCGCCTTCCGGAAAGCCGGACGGATCCTTGAGGACAACCGCCCGTTCTCCGAACCGCGGTTGGCGATCATCGCGGCGACACCGGCGCTCCGCGAACGCGACCTGGCCAAGGCCGCGTTGCTCACCGACGCCGTGGCGGAGGCCCTGAAGCAGCGCGATGTCCCCGACCGGCTGGCCGGCCTGGCCGCTCAGACCGGCTGGGCCACCTTCCACCACGCGGCCCAGGCCTGGATCGACGACCCCTCACAGAGCCTGGACGCGCATCTCTCTCGATCCTTCGACGATCTGCGCGCCCTTTCCGCGACCGCCCTACCGACGAAGGCACGCCACAAAACCTGAGCCGGTCGGCGGGCGTCATGCCAGGCGGTGCGACAACCAGTCCAGTATCGGTTCGGGCCGACGCTGGAACTCGAGGTAGCCGTCCCAGCGTGCAGTCGTGTCACGGACCCACTCGAGTCTCTTGTCCTCGACGTCCAACGCCTTGAACATCTCTTCAAGGTCACTTGGAACGGTGAGAGAGTCCTCGTAGACGCCGTACAGATACGTGGGGATGCGGACGTACTTGGCCCATGCCGCGTCAGGTCGCTCCTGGAACCCGATCGAGGTGCTGAGCTTGACCCGCCGGTCGAGCTCGTCGATTCGGTCTCCTCCGACTCCGAGGATGTCCAGCATTCGACGCATGATGACGTCGTCGGACACGGGTTGGCAGGCCACCAGGCACTTGATTCCTTGGAATGCCTTCTCGTCTTGTCGCATCGCCGCGAAAGTCGAGTTGGCTCCGAGACATCGACTGAACAAAGCGACTGTCATGTCCTTTGTTTCACCTCGGTTCGCTGCGTAGCGGATGGAGCCGAGAACGTCTCGTGCCTCGTACAGTCCGCTCGTCACGGCGCCGCCATTCGCCGCACCGCTCAGACCCATGTTGCGCAGGTCGTATGCCAGTACGTTATAACCGGCCTCGTGCAGGATCCGGTAGTCGGGGACGAAGTTCACCTCGAAGTCGTTGCCGGTAGGCCGCCAGATCGACGCCCACGGTTCCAGGTGTGACGGCAGTCCTGAGCGGTTGAAGCCCATCGGATGATTGGCGATGACCAGGCGACGGGAGTCGGCGGGAATCAACCAGCCTTCGAGGGGCACTCCGTCGCTCGACGGGAAGGTCACCGCCTCGTACTCCAGGTTCTCCTCCTCCGGCGTGTGGAGGATGGGCGATCGGGGTGGACTGACGAACGCGTGCGACAGTCGATCGAGCACCGACTCTGCCTGCTGCGCGGTCAGGGGTTCTGCTTCTGTGGGGGCGTGTGCCACGGTTCTGTGCCTTTCCTGTCAAGCTTGTTGGAGGGTCGACGCGCTGCTTTGGGGGCGCGGGATCGGCTCATCCGAACGGCTTGGCCGGCGACAGGTTCATCAGTGACTGGCCGGTGGCGAAGTCGAGTGGAACGGAGACATGGTCGTGAATCATCAGCCATTCACCGTCGATGCGGCGGAAGCAGTTGGTGGTTCGCACCCAGAGGTCGAATTTCTGGCCTTCCATGGTGCCGACCAGTCGGACCAGGAGGCGAACGATCGCGAGGTCGTGGGAGGCGTGCACCTCGACGTTCGAGAATTCGAGGTGCAGCGCGCCCTCCCACGCGGCGAAGAAGCCGACCCAGTTCTGGCGCCACATGTCGCCGCCGCGGAACTCGATGGGCGGCATGAGATCGAAGGCGCTGAATGCGTCGCCGTCGGCGTAGAAGGACATCATGCCGTCGACGTCCTTCGCCTCGAAGGACGTCCTCCAGTCCTCCATGCGCTGCCTGATCTGCTCGTCGAGGCTGTTGATCGGGGTGGTGGTTGGCACAGTCCTTGCTCCATGTCCGAGGAAGCCGTACGTGGGTTCGCCACAGATGCTTCCTCGGTGCCACAGACTCAGCCACGCCGCGAACATACGGGTATCGGCTGTACCCCCCAGTGCCCCTGCAAGGTCAGTGGGTGTCCCCCATGAGTCGCCGGATCCGTTCCGCGTCGCGTTCGGCATTCGGCGTGTAGAGCACCATGCCGAGCCCAGGCTCGTCGTCGATGGCGAACGACGAGTACCACATGGCGAGATCACCGGCGATCGGGTGGCTGAGATGCTTGACGCCCTCGCCCAGGGTGCCGACGTCATTCGCACCCCACAGCCTTGCGAAGTCCGCACTGCGTGCGCGCAGCTCCTGGACGAGACTCTCGGCCTCGTCGGTGGCCCCCCAGCGCGTGAGCTCAAGCCGGAACGTCGATACGGCCAGGCCGGCTTCGCGTTCCCAGTGCCTCAACAACGTTCGGGAGGAAGGGTCGAGGAACAGGATCCTCAGGACGTTACGGTCCTCGGTGCCCATGGCTTCGTAGTCGGAAAGCACGAGCCGGGCCGCGCGATTCCAGGCCACGATGTCCCAGGCCGCGGTCTTGATGTACGCCGGAGCGTGGGGGAAGCCGTCGAGTACGCTCCGCAGGCGCGAGTTGATGCCGTCCACAGGCTTGTGCGGCACATCAGGTCGTTGCCCGTGAGCAAGCGAGAACATGTGCTCGCGTTCCGCACGGCTCAGAAGCAACGCTTCCGCCACGCTGTGGAGCACCTGCGTCGACGGTGCTCCACCTCGGCCCTGCTCCAGGCGTGTGTACCACTCGACGCTCACGTCCGCTCGGTGCGCGACTTCCTCGCGACGTAACCCGGGCGTCCGGCGGCGAGTTGGGGAGGTCAAGCCGATGTCAGCCGGGTCGAGGCGCTCACGTCGCGACCGGAGGAAGACCCCGAGAAAGTTTTCAACAGACTGCGCCATGATGCCTTCCACGTTTCGACACACCGACGCGGACGCCCATCAGCGGGCAGCAAGCCTCAACGTGTGGTGGTACGCGGGCCGTTGTACTGATCGTCGGTGACCTTCTCCAGCCAGGTCGTCTCCGGGCTGCCGTCGCCCCGACCCTCCCACAGGGCGAGGTGCTCCATGAAAGCGTCGGGGGCGGCGCCGTGCCAGTGCTCCTCCCCCGGCGGGGTGTGGACCGTGTCGCCGGGGCGGGCCTCGATGACCGTGCCGTCACGGCCGCCGATCAGGGCGATGCCGGAGACGATGTGCAAGGTCTGGCCGAGAGTGTGGGAGTGCCAGTCGGTGCGGGCACAGGGCGCGAAGCGCACCAGGTTGAGGCGGGCCCTGGACGGGTCCTGACCTGCGTAGACGACGTCCCACCAGACGTCACCGGTGAACCAGTCGGCCGGAGCCTTGCTGGTGGGCTGCTTCTTGAGGATTTCCATCGGTTTCTCCTGACGGTGTGGATGCGGGGTGGGTTCAGGCGGCGTCGTCGTGGGCCAGGTGCGCGCCTAGCTCGCGGGACGATTCCGCCTGCGCCAGCAATTCCTTTGCCTTGGCCTCCGTGGTCGCGATCGCGTCGGCGCCCGCTACGAACCGCAGCGGCGGTTCCGGAAGTTCGGCTACGGCCAGCAGCGCGTGGGCGAGCTTGGCCGGGTCCCCTGCCTGCTGGCCGTTCATGCCCTGCCAGGCGTCCTTCGTCGCGGCGCTGCGCTCGGCGTAGTCGTCGACGGACAACTCGGCCCAGCTGGTGGAGGCGTCCACCAGCAGCTCCGTACGGAAGAAGCCGGGCTCGACGACCGTCGTACGGATGCCGAACGGCTCCACGTCGAAGCGCAGAGACTCCATCCAGCCCTCGACGCCGAACTTGGCGGCCGCGTAGGCGACACAGAACTCCTGGCCGACCAGGCCGGCGATGGACGAGATGGTGATGACGTGACCATCTCGCTGCCCGCGCATGACGGGCAGGACGGCGCGGGTGACGTTCATCGGCCCGAACAGGTTCGTCTCGATCTGCTGACGCATCTGCGCGTCGGAGATCTCCTCGAAGTAGCCGGCGAAGAAATTGGCGGCGTTGTTGATCAGCACATCGATACGGCCGAAACGGTCCACCGCCTCCCGTACCGCGGCGTGGGCGTTATCGACGTCGGTGATGTCCAACTCGGTAACCAGCAGGTTGTCCTGCTCGCCGCCGAGGGCCTCGACGACCTGCATCGGACGACGGCCGGTGGCCACGACCCGATGACCGGCCTTCAGGGCCTCGCGGGCGATGTCGACGCCCAGGCCGCGGCCGGCGCCGGTGATGAAGAAGACCTTGCTCATGAGGAAGTTGCTCCCTGGAGTGGGGGGATGTCGGTGGAGGGGGTCCGTCACCGGGGGCTACTGGCCGTTCTCGACCAAGTCCTTCAGCTGGGTGACAGCGCTCATGGCGTTGGGCCATCCGGCGTAGAAGGCCATGTGAGTGATGGCTTCGACCAGTTCTTCGCGCGTGACCCCGTTCTCCAGGGCCTTGGCCAGGTGAAAGCCCAGCTGATCGGTGCGGTACAGCGCCACCAGGGTGGAGACGGTGACCAGGCTGCGGTCCCTCGGGGACAGGCCCGGCCGTTCCCAGACGTCGCCGAACAGGACTTCGTCGGTCAGGTCGGCGAGTTTGGGTGCGATGTCGCCGATGGCCTTCTGCGCTGCGGACTGCTGCTCAGCCATGTTCCTTCTCCCTGTCGTACGGCATTGCATGGAATTACAAGAGGGGTTTCCTTCGTGTCCGCCGGCACCCTCAGCCGGGCATGTTCTTCACGCTCACACGCTTTCCCGTGCGCGCAAAGAGGAGGGTTTCCTCCTGGGAGAAAAACATCCTGGGACAGATCTCTCCCACCCACCTCTCCGCCGACCGGTGCGAGACTGGCGGACATGACCACCAGTGCGCACCTCAAGGAGCTGGGTGAGTTCCTCAAGGCTCGGCGTGCGGAGCTCAGCCCCCGTACCGTGGGGCTGCCCGACGCCGGGACACCCCGGAGGGTGCCGGGGCTGCGCCGGGAGGAAGTCGCCCAGCTCGCCGCGATCAGCACGGACTACTACATCCGCCTGGAACAGGGCCGGATGCCGCCGTCCGCCCCGGTCCTGCAGTCGCTCGTGCAAGTGCTGCATCTGAGCGACGACCAAAGGGACTACGTGTTCGAACTTGCCGGCAAGGCGAGTGCCCGGCCACTTCGGCGCTCCGGACAGAGGGTGCAACCTCAGCTGCGGCGTCTGCTGGACGATCTCACCGCTACGCCGGCCATCGTCCTGGGCCGCCGCATGGACATTCTCGCCTGGAATTCCCTCGGCGCGGCGCTCGTCACCGATTTCTCGCTGATTCCCGAGAAGAAGCGCAATTACGTACGGCTCCTTTTCACGGACCCGGCCATGCGACAGCTTTATCCGGACTGGGAACGCGTAGCCCGCACAGCCGTCGCCCAACTGCGCATGGAAGCCGCCAGGTATCCCCAGGATCCGCGGCTGACCACTCTGGTCGGCGAACTGTCCGTACAGGACAACGACTTCCGCACGTGGTGGGCCGGTCACCACGTCGCCGCCCTGAACGTCGGCACCAAGACCCTGCACCATCCCATCGCCGGGGAACTCACCCTCGACTGGGACACACTGACTGCCAGTACCGACCCCGACCAGCAACTCGTCGTCTGGACCGCCGAGCCCGGCACGCCCTCCCACGACGGGCTGCGCCTTCTCGCCTCCTGGGCCGCGACGCATCAGCAAGAACAGCATCAGCAGTAGTCCGGGTTAGGCCAGCGTCGAGGTGTCGATCACGAAGCGGTAGCGCACGTCGGAGGCGAGGACACGCTCGTACGCCTCATTGATCTTTTCGGCAGGGATGACCTCGATCTCGGAGCCGATGCCGTGCTCGGCGCAGAAGTCGAGCATCTCCTGGGTCTCGCGGATGCCCCCGATCAGCGAACCGGAGAAGGACCGGCCCCGCATGAGGAGCGAGAAAACATTGAGCGACAGCGGTTCGGCGGGGGCGCCGACGTTGACCAGGGTGCCGTTCACGGCCAGCAGACCGAGGTAGGCGTCCAGGTCGAGTTTCGCGCTGACCGTGTTGACGATGATGTCGAAGGTGCCGGCCAGTTCCTCGAAGGTGGCCGGGTCGCTGGTGGCGTGGTAGCGGTCGGCGCCCAGACGCAGGCCGTCGTCCATCTTCTTCAGCGACTGGGACAGCACGGTGACCTCGGCGCCCATCGCGTGCGCGAGTTTCACGGCCAGGTGGCCCAGGCCCCCCAGACCGATCACGGCGACCTTCTTGTCGGGGCCCGCGCCCCAGCGGCGCAGCGGGGAGTACGTGGTGATGCCCGCGCACAGGAGCGGAGCTGCCTCGTCGAGGGCAATGCCCTCGGGGATGCGCACGACGAAGTCCTCGGTGACCACGACGTGGGTGGAGTAGCCGCCCTGGGTGATCGTGCCGTCCTTGTCGATACCGCCGTAGGTGAGGGTGTTGCCCTTCAAGCAGTACTGCTCCTCGCCCTTCAAGCACGAGTCGCATTCACGGCAGGACTCCACCAGGCAGCCGACACCGACCCGGTCACCGACCGCGAACTTACCGACCTCGGAGCCGACGTCGGTGACGATGCCGGCGATCTCGTGGCCGGGCACGATCGGGAAGACCTGCTCGCCCCACTCGCTGCGGGCGTGGCTGATGTCGGAGTGACAGATGCCGCAGTACTTGATCTCGATGAGGACGTCGTGCGGCCCGACGTCACGGCGCTCGACGGTGGTCGGCGCAAGGGGCTCAGTGGCGGACGTCGCGACGTAAGCGTTGACGGTGAGCACGGTTTCTCCAATGGGACGGGGTGGTGCCAGGCAGCCGGGTGGCCGCGGAGTCCGTCCGGGAGCCTCCTGAGCGCGGTCACGAGTCGGATCGTCGTGGTGCGCGGCTGCCCGGGAGCGGAGACCTTCTACGAGCATCAAGCGTGCGCCGCCGCCTCGTCATGTGGCAGGTCGGGCTGTGCCCCGGAGCGCTGTTCAGTGCCGTGACAGGGCCCCCCACCCGCCTTTCCCGCAGGTCGGACCCCCGGCACACTCGAAGGCATGGATCGTGAGCAGCACAGCAGTGGCACCGAGCTGGGGCGGTACCTGCGCGCCCGCCGGGCTCAGGTGACCCCCGAGGAGGCCGGACTGCCGCCCGGCACTGGCCTGCGCCGCACACCTGGACTGCGCCGCGAGGAACTTGCCACACTCGCCGGAATCAGCATCGACTACTACACCCGGCTGGAGCGCGGCAAGGAAACCCATCCCAGCCCGTCCGTGGTCGACTCCCTCGCAGGCGCCCTCCGACTGGAGGAGGCGGAACACGACCATCTGCGCAGCCTGGCCGCGCGCGCCGCACTCCCCGACTCGGGGCTTCGCCCGAACGGGGGGACCACCGTCGCTCCAGAACGGCCGGCCGCGCCAAGTCGCTCCGTGCGACCCGGAGTCAAGCTGCTGCTGGAGGCCATGCGGCCCCACCCCGCGCACGTGGTCAGCCGCACGGGCGACCTGCTGGCCTCGAACCCGGGCGGACTGCGGCTGCTCACCGGAATGGAGGACTGGCCGGCCAGGCAACGCAACATCGCGCGCTACGTCTTCCTCCACCCCGCTGCCCGCGAACTCTTCGAGGACTGGGGCAACCAGGCCCGCGGCTGCGTCGGCCGCCTGCGCGCCCTGGCAGGCACCTCCCCCGATGCCCCCGACCTCACCACGATCGCTGGCGAACTCCTGCTCAAGAGCCCGGAGTTCGCCCGTCTGTGGGAACGCTACGACGTCACGGGCCACTCCTACGGCCGTAAGACGTTCCACCATCCCGACGTCGGCGACCTCACCCTCGGCTATCAGTCCATGCAGCTGGAGGGCACTCCCGGCCACCGCATGGTCGCCTACCACGCCGAGCCCGGCAGCGCCGAGTACGACGCGATGGTCCTGCTCGATCTGGCGGCGTCCGACTCGGCGCACACCTTGAGGATCGAATCCTTGCGCACCCGGTCCGCGGACTGACAGAGCCTCACCCTGGGCCGTCACCCGCCGACGCACCGGACGCCGGCCCGAGCCACCGAGAACCGAAAGGAGGAGCGGCATGCGCACCACCACTCTCGGCCCCGACGGACCCGAGGTCGGTGTCGTCGGCCTGGGCTGCATGGGCATGAGCTTCAGTTACGACCAAGCCGCCCCGCGGGACGAGGCCGAGCTGATCTCGGTGATCCGCCAAGCGCTCGACCTGGGCGTCACGATGGTCGACACGGCGGACGTGTACGGCCCGTACACGAACGAGGAGTTGGTCGGGCGAGCCCTGACGGGCGGCCACCGGGAGCGCGCCGTGCTGGCCACCAAGGTCGGCGTGCTGGCCCGGGACGGTGCGGTCACCGGCCTCGACGGCCGTCCTGAGCACATCCGTCGTTCGATCGACGAGAGCCTCGGGCGCCTCAGTACCGACCACGTCGACCTCTACTACCTGCACCGCGTGGACCCTGAGGTACCGATCGAGGAAAGCGTCGGCGCGCTGGCCGAGGCCGTCGCGGCCGGGAAGGCCCGCGCAGTCGGTCTGTCCGAGGTGAGTGTCGAGCAGATCAAGCGGGCCCAGTCCGTCCATCCGGTCACTGCGGTCCAGTCCGAACTGTCGCTGTGGACAAGGGACTGGATGACCGAGGTACTGCCGTACAGCACAGAGCAGGGCATCGCCTTTCTGCCCTACTCGCCCCTGGGCAAGGGTTTCCTCACCGGCCGCTTCACTTCACGCGACGACCTGCCTCAGGACGACTTCCGGCGCGGCCTGGCCCGCTTCCAGCAGGACGCCTTGGCGATCAACCGCGCCATCACGGACAAGGTCCGCGAGATCGCCGACCGCATGCGGGCCACCCCCGCTCAGGTGGCGCTGGCGTGGGTGCTGGCCAAGGGTGAGTACGTCGTCCCGATCCCTGGCACCAAGACGCCCAAGTACCTGCACGACAACGCCGGTGCTGCGGACCTGGAGCTGAGCCCGGCAGACCTTGCCGAACTCGACGCCCTGCCCGCACCAACGGGTGGCCGCTACTACTGAGCCGCCGCCGACCCAAGCACCACAACAGATCAGCCCAACACATCAGTCAGAGGAAGTTGGTCATGGAGTACACGCGCCTGGGAACCTCGGGTCTGAAGGTCAGCCGTATCGCGCTCGGCTGTATGAGCTTCGGCGACCCCGCGAAGCGGATGCCATGGGTGCTCGACGACACGGCGGCCGAGCCGATCTTCCGGCAGACCGTCGAACTCGGCATCACGTTCTGGGACACTGCCAACATCTATGGCCTGGGCACCTCGGAGGAGATCGTCGGGCGCGCGCTGCGCAAGTACACCCAGCGCGACGACATCGTTCTCGCCACGAAGCTGTTCCAGCCCATGCACCAGGGGCCGGGCGGCGCGGGACTCTCGCGCAAGGCCGTCATGGAGCAGATCGACGCCTCGCTGCGGCGCCTGGACACCGACTACATCGACCTGTACCAGATCCATCGCTTCGACCCCGAGACACCGGTCGAGGAGACGATGGAGGCGCTGCACGACGTGGTCAAGTCGGGCAAGGTCCGCTACATCGGTGCCTCGTCGATGTGGGCGTGGCAGTTCGCCAAGTTGCAGCATGCGGCGGAGGCGAACGGATGGACGAAGTTCGTGTCCATGCAGGACCACTACAGCGTGATCCATCGCGAGGAGGAGCGGGAGATGTATGGCCTGCTCGCCGACCAGGGCGTGGGCAGCATCCCGTGGAGTCCGCTCGCCGGGGGAAGGGTGACCCGTCCCTGGGGCGAGCAGGGTACGACGCGGTCGGAGGAGGACCGCCAGTTCGACATGAACGGACGGCCGCTCTTCCTCGACAGCGACAAGGCCATCGTCGACGCCGTGCAGAAGATCGCCGAGGGGCGCGGGGTGTCCATGGCGCAGATCGCGCTGGCCTGGGTGCTCAAGAACCCGGTGGTCTCGGCCCCGATCGTGGGCGCCACCAAGCCGCACCACCTGGCCGACGCCGTCGCCGCGCTCGACGTCCGGCTCACCGACGACGAGATCGACGCCCTTGAGTCGCCGTACGTGCCACGCATGCCCATCTTCTTCTCCTGACCGGTCGGCAGAGGTCGACGTGCCGGTGCTCGTGCGGAGCTCGCCCAATCCCGAAAGCGTGGGACTCCGAGCGCGGGCCCGGTGCGGCCGCAGTGCTCTGCCGCTCGTGGGGCAAGTCCGCACCTGTTGAGGCCGCCCATAGCAGACAAGTGATCTGCTTGGCCAGGATGTTGGGTGCCCTGTCAATACCCTGATCAGCGCTCCCTGGCACAACACGGCCTGGCGTGGGGTGAGCCCGTCAGGAAGGGTGGGCGAGGAGCGTGGAACTCCCGCACGCTCGGAATTGACGCGCTGTCCGTGACGGACCTGCCGCCGGGATTCCCGGAGCGCCGCAGAGGGAGACCGGTCCTTTCCCGCTTCCCGGGCAGGAGCCGAATGAACCGAGAACGGCCGAAAGGAGGAGCATGCCCCGAGACAGGACACCCCGGCCCATGCTCGCTCTGGCCGCTCTCCTCATAGCCCTGCAGTTCCTCGGCGTGCCGGCGCCCGGCGCGTCCGGACAGCACTCCGCCCACGACTCTGCCGCGGCGCCCCTGGAACTGTCGACGGACGTCGTCGTCACCGAACCCGCCGACGAGTCCACCCCCTGCGGAGACGTCGGTCAGGTCGTGGACCTGACCTCCTGGCTGGCCGGCCGTGACCGCCGCCACGCCGTGGAACCCGAGGTGGCGCCCCCCGCCGGCGGTGCCCGGGGGGACGAATGCAGCGCACCGCCCCCAGGCGGCCTCACGGCATCGCACCTCGCGTCGAGATCCCCGGCCACCCACTCGCTCGCCTCACTTCAGTTGTTCCGCTGCTGAGTCGTTCCGCTGCTGAGTCGGCCTGCGGACCGAGGCGACACCATGCCCCACCCGTACCACGTTCACCGAGTATTCGGCATGGGACCGTCGCCCTGCCCGCGTGCGCTTTGTGCTCGTACCTGTCCGGCGCACCGAACGAATTCCCCTCACCCATGCAGGGATCGAAAAAGGCTTGCACGTGAATCAGAAATACAAAGTGATCATCCTGGTCACAGTTGCTGTCCTGACCATGGCGGCGCTCATCTATGTCAACCTACAAAATGTGCGGGACACGGCCGAGGCTGGCCGGACAACCCAGGCGGGGTTCTAGAGATGCTACGCAAGCTGCTGTTCTGGAGCCTCATGGTGGTGTTTCCGCTCCCACTGGCGCTCACCTACGATTCCCTGACCGAGGAGCCGCCACTCCTGGTTTTCTACATATTCCTCGGCCTGATCGCATATACATGGTGGCTGCTGTCCATCGTGCTCAGCGTGAGACCGTCATGGCTTCACCGTTTTGTGGGACTGCCGTCCATTTATGCCCTGCACGGGGTACTCGGCGTGCTGGCAATCGGCGCGGCATACATCCACAGTGACTACTCCTACTCGCCGAGCCGGCTGGCTCGAACCCTGGGAGATTGGGGGTTCTACGGGGCTCTCGTAGTGCTGTGCTTCTCGGCGTTCTTCATGAGCGGATGGTTCGTCGACAGATCGAGAATTCTACTGAAGGCCAAGGTAATTCTGGAGATCCTCTTCCGCCGCCAGCTTTCCGTGTGGATTCATCGGCTCAACCTGGTGATCGTCGTAATGATCTGGCTGCACGTCCATCTGCTGGTGAGGGTGAACCAGTACTTTGCGTTCATGGTGCTTTTCGATCTGTACACAGTGACGGCACTTGGCATCTATGTCTGGAAGAAATGGATCGCCCCCGATACCTATCTGATGGGAACCGTCACAAGCAACGACACGCGCGGTGGGGCGACCCGCAGGGTTTCAGTGGGCCTCGACAGCAAGGCGGCGACCCTGCAGCCGGGCGACTTCTTCTTCCTCAGCTTCGAGGGGTCTTCCTCCGTGAGCAGAGAATGGCATCCCTTCTCGGTGACCGACGACAACCAGAAAACCTTGACCTTCACCATTCGGCAGCACGGAGACTTCACTCGCCGCCTCGACGATGTCGAAGTGGGAACCCGAGTCCGCCTGGAGGGGCCGTTCGGCCGCTTCGAATCGATCATCCAGGGTCGAGACCGTGAGGCTCCGCTCGTCTTCGTCGGGATGGGCGCCGGCGTGGCACCGCTGCTCAGCTTGGCAGCGGCCCACCACACCACGCGAAGGATTCACCTGCTGTGGGCCGTGCGCAGGCCGGAAGACGCCTACTACCGGGACGTGCTCGAGGAGTACCAGGCAGCGTCCGGAGACCGTTTGCAGGTCACCATCAGTGTCGGCCGGTTCCGCCGCGAAGATCTTGCCAGCACGCTGTCCGCGGAGGCAGTCGCAAAGGGTGCGTTCTTCATCGTGGGTCCAAATCCCGCCGTGTTGACGAACGAGCGTCTACTGCGGCGCATGGGAGTCTCCGCACGGCGAATACACCAAGAACGCCTCACCATGTAGGCGGTACGAAAACAGTTTCAGGCGGCCCCTGGAAAATCGATATCGCCGACGACACGGAGTTCACGGAGATGACAAGCACCACGCGCCGGAAGTTTCTTGCGATGGCCACCGTTGCATTGGCCGGAGGCAGCGCCGCAGGCTGCACAATAGCCGAGGGGGCAAGTGAGGCCCTCACCGGTCCGAAATCAGAGAAATCCACAAGAACCGCGGAAACCGCCCCTCCGCTGGACAGGTCCCGCACTCTGGTCGCCTATTTCTCCGTGCCGGAGACCGACGACCCGGACAACATGAACGAGAACGAGGAGAACAGCACTCACGTCGTCGACGGAAAGGTCCTCGGCAACACCCAGTACGTCGCTCAAATCATTGAGGAGCGCACCGGCGCCGAGGTTTTCCGCATCGAGACGGCCGAAGAGCTGCCGCTTGATCACCAGGCCCTCACAGATCTCGCACTCAAACTACAGGAAGGAAACGAAAGGCCGAAACTAAAATCCCTGATCCCGAAACTGGAAGAATATGATACGGTCTTCATCGGCTATCCGATCTGGTGGTACGACCTGCCGATGCCGATGTACACGTTCCTTGAGCAGCATGACTTCAGCAAGAAGAACATCATGCTGTTCAGCACCCACGGCGGAAACCGCCTTTCGGGAACTGTAGAAATCATCACCGAAACGCTTTCCGATTCCACCGTGATAAGCAATGCTTTCACGATCTCGCGAGACGACATGGACAATGCGGAGTCGGAAGTGGACAGTTGGCTCGACAGTCTCGGGGTTTCATGATGTCCCACCAGTTCGCTGTGGGGTGCTCTGGCATTGCGTGGAACAGTACGGCCTCCCTGCCCGGCGGCCACGCTGATTGAATCATCCTTATCGCCCGGCAATATCGCCGCCACAGGACGCCCGTAACCGCACAGGCCTGGCGCTTCTTCGTCGCCGGCCGCGATGCGGTGACGCACCAAGGGCGCTATCAACCGACGACCATGAGGGATGTAACTCATGCACGAACAGGACAGCACGCCGAACGGACCCTCGAACGACCGCGGCCGTCGCGGCTTCCTGATGGGCGCCGCCGGTCTGGCGGCCACCTCGGTGGTGGCCGCGTCGGCCACACCGGCACAGGCGGCAGTGTCCGCCACCGGGGCCAGGGGCCCCGTCGGCCGTCGTAATCAGGTGACGGCAGCCATCACGCAGACCGGTCACCGCAAGCTCGGGCGGTTGAAGGTCTCCAGCATCGGCCTCGGTACCCAGACCATGCCGGGCAACCTCTACGGCCCCGTCACCAGCCGCAAGGACATGGTCAACCTCGTCCGGACGGCCGCCGACCAGGGCGTGACGTTCTTCGATTCGGCCGAGGCGTACGGGCCGTTCGAGTCAGAACGGATCATCGGCGAAGCCCTCCGGCCCGTCCGCGACGACGTGGTGATCGCATCCAAGTTCGGCTGGAACATCGACCCGGACACCGGGGCGAACACCGGCCTGAACAGCCGTCCGGAGCGCATCCGGCAGGTCGTCGACGGCATCCTGAAGCGCCTCAGGACCGACCACATCGACCTGCTCTACCAGCACCGCGTCGACCCCACCGTCCCGATCGAGGACGTCGCGGACACGGTGAAGGACCTCGTCGCCCAGGGCAAGGTCCTGCACTGGGGCCTCTCCGAGCCGGGCCTGCAGACCATTCGCCGGGCCCACGCGGTCCTCCCGCTCACCGCGATCCAGAACGAGTACTCCACCGTCTGGCGCGGCCCGGAGGAGAACGTCCTGCCGCTCTGCGAGGAACTCGGCATCGGATTCGTGTGCTTCTCACCCCTGGGCAATGGCTTCGCGACCGGCCAGATAAGCCCGTACTTCCAGTTCACGGAGGGCGACCGCCGGACCGCCTTCCCCCGCAACAGCCGCGACAACCTGGCCGCCAACATGCCACTGGTCCAACTGCTCCAGGACTGGGCCGTACGCAAGGGCGCCACACCCGCCCAGATCGGCCTCGCCTGGCTGCTGGCCCAGAAGCCGTGGATCGTGCCGATACCCAGCACCACCAGGCTCTCCCACCTCCTGGAGAACATCGGCGCGGAGGAAGTCAGGTTCAGCCCGGACGAACTCCAGGAGTTGAACGCCGCCGTCGCGAGCATCACCATCCACGGTGCCCGGCTCTCGCCGGCGGGCCTCGCGCTGACGGGCGTCGAAGCACCGCCCCGCCGCTGACGGCCGTACAAACCGAAGTGCGCAGCACAGCGCCCTCCCGCCCCCGGTTCGAACTCCCGTGCAGCTAAGGGGTGTTCGGACCGGGGGCGAGTGGTACCTGCCAGAATTCGTTCCGCGTTGCACGGCAGGCGCCCCGGCCCGCGTATGCCACGTCACCGACGACGGCATCCGGCCGGGTTCGGGGCGACGGTCCCGGGGACCGATACCTTCCCCATCTCTGGCAGGCCCTGGTGTTCGTCGACAGCATCCCGGACCCTTCGCTTCGCACCGGAACAGCTCGGGACAGAGGGAGCAGCGGTCGGGTGTTTGCCGTCGTGTTGGCGCCGGCCGTCAGGCGGTGGCCTTCGACAGGGCCTCGAACTCGTCGGCGGTCAGCTCGATGGCTGCGCCGGCAAGGTTGTCCTCCAGGTGCGCAACGCGTGAGGTGCCCGGGATCGGGAGCATCACGGGCGAACGCTTGAGCAGCCATGCGAGGGCGAGCTGCGCCGGCGAAGCCTCGTGCTGTGTCGCCAGCTCGGACAGAGGGCTGCCCTGGCCGCTCAGTGCTCCGGTCGCGAGCGGGAACCACGGGATGAACCCGACCCTGTTCTCGGTCGCCCAGTCGAGCAGCTGCTCGGACGAGCGGTCTGTGAGGTTGTAGAGGTTCTGCACGGAGACGATCGGCGCGATCGCCTGTGCCGCCTCGACCTCGGCCACGGTGACCTCGCTGAGGCCGATGTGACGGATCTTGCCTTCGTCCTGGAGCTTCTTGAGTTCGCCGATCTGGTCTTCGAGCGGGGTATCGGGGTCGATGCGGTGGAGCTGGAAGAGGTCGATGCGCTCGATGTCGAGGCGGCGCAGGCTCAGCTCGGCCTGCTGGCGGAGGTAGGCGGGGCGGCCGACGGGCGCCCAGAGATCGGGCCCCTGGCGGGTCAGGCCAGCCTTGGTCGCGATGACGATGTCGTCGCCGTAGGGGTGCAGGGCCTCACGCAGGAGGCCCTCGGTGACGTCGGGGCCGTAGCTGTCGGCGGTGTCGAAGAAGTTCACGCCGAGCTCGGCGGCACGCTTGATCACGCGGACGGCTTCGTCGCGGTCCTTCGGCTCGCCCCAGACTCCCTTGCCGGTCAGCTGCATGGTGCCGTAGCCGAGACGGTTGATCTCCAGGTCGCCGCCGAGGCGGAAGGTGCCGGATGCCTCTGCGGGGCGGGCGGTGTCGGTGGTGGTCATCTCGTGTCATCCCTCAGGGTGGTTGGTGACTGACGGCACCGGATGGTGCCGCGGGTTCTGCCGGACGGAGAGGTGTCAGCGCAGCAGGTCAGGCCGGAGGAGAATGGTCTGGGCGGGTCCGTCCTTGTCGTGGGCGTGTGCGCCGATGCGGACCTGGTAGCTGCCGCCCGCGACACTGAATGCCCCGGCATCGACGTCCCAGCCGGCGAGCAAGCGCGGTTCGAGGTGCAGCGCCAAGGAGAGGCTCTCGCCCGGTTCGAGGTGGACTTTTTCGAAGGCGGCGAGCCGAGGTCCGAAATCGTCCCGGTCGCCGCCGACGGGCATGCCGCGGCTGACATACACCTGGGCCAGGAACTCTCCGGCGCGGGCGCCGGTGTTGGTGACGATGCCCGCTACGCGGACGTCCGGGCCGTGGGCGGTGACGGTCAGGCCGCTGAAGGCGAACATGGTGTAGGACAGTCCCCAGCCGAACGGGTAGGCGGGCACGAGTTGCTCTCGTTCGAACCAGCGGTAGCCGACGTCGCTGCCCTCGATGTCGTAGGAGACCTCGAAGATCTCCCCGATGCGTTCCATGTTGGGGTTCGAGGTGGTCGTGGCCGGGTCCCTCTGCTCGGGTCGCGGGAGCTGCTCGATCGACTCGGGGAAGGTCACCGGCAGGTGGCCGGAGGGGTTCACGCGTCCGAACAGGACTCCTGCGATGGCCTGTGCACCGCGCCCTCCAGGGTAGAACGCGGCGATGACGGCCGGGACCTTCGCTGCCCAGGGGAGGCTGACGGCGCCGCCTGACTGGACGACAACGACGGTGCGGGCATTGGCTTCCGCCACCGCTTCGATCAGCTGCTCCTGCCCGTCGGGGAGTCCCAGGCCCTGTGTGTCGAGGCCCTCGGCGCGCCATTGTTCGGCGATGACGACAACGAGGTCGGCGCCTCGGGCGGCTTCTGCGGCGGCGGCGATGTCGATGCCGTCGTGGAAGTCGACGTGGGCGGCTCGTGCTTCGGCGCGGATCGCGTGGAGCGGGGAGGAGGGGTGGTGAACCCGGTCGGCCCAGACCCGGTCGATCCCGGACTTCTCGACGATGCTGCCGTGCGGAGTGACGGTGGAGGAGCCGCCGCCGGAGAGAACTCCGACGTCGGCGTGCCGTCCGATGAGCACGATGCGCTGAAGGCCCTGCGGGGCGGGGAGCAGGTCACCGGTGTTCTTGAGCAGGACGAGTCCGCGCTCCGCGGCCCGCTGGGCGATGAGGTCGTCGGCGCTGTAGTCGAGCGCGCCGCCAGGCGCGGGCGGGTCGTCGATCACGCCGAGGCGGAACAGGGTGCGGAGCTGGCGGTGCACCATGTCGTCGATGCGCTCCTGCGGAACGCGGCCTTCGCGTACGGCCTCTCGCAGCGGTGCACCGAAGTAGGGTTGCGGGTCGAAGTTCGCCCCCGACTGGACGTCGAGGCCGGCGAGAACTGCCTTCTCGGTGGAGTGGGTGGCACCCCAGTCGGCCATGACCCAGCCGTCGAAGCCCCAATCGCCCTTGAGGACGGTGGTGAGCAGGTGAGCGTTCTCGGACGCGTAGTGGCCGTTGACCAGGTTGTAGCCGGGCATCACCGCGCCTGGACGGCCGTCCTCGATGGCGATCTGGAAGGCGAGGAGGTCCGATTCGCGGTGGGCCGTCTCGTCGATGCGGGAGTCGGCCATGACGCGGCCGGTCTCCTGAGCATTCAGGGTGAAGTGCTTCACAGTGGACACCACGCCCTGGGCTTGGATCGCCTCGACGGAGGAGCCCGCCAGACGGCCGGTAAGCAGCGGGTCCTCGCTGAGGTACTCGAAGTTGCGGCCGCCGGTGGCCTCGCGCACGAGGTTGGCGCCGCCGGCGAGCTGCACGGCGAACCCCTTGGCCCGGGCCTGGCGGCCGACGACCGCGCCGGTCTCCCGCGCGGTCCCGACATCGAAGGTCGCCCCGAGCAGCAGGGCCGAAGGCAGCGCGGTCGCGTTGTCGCCCTGCCGGATGCCTCCGGGATTGACGACCCCGAGGCTGGCGTCAGCCTGCTGGATCGCCGGAAGGCCCAGACGTGGGATGGCCGGGTAGTACGCCGCCGACCCCAGCGCCCAGTCCGGGATCTGCGGATAGCCCGGGACCGGCAGGGCAATCGGTGCGGACAGCCAGGAGAACTTCTCGTCCTCGGTCATCGCCGCGACGACCAGCCGGGCACGTTCGTCCGGTGTGAGACTCCGGTCCTGCCACGGGTGTGCTCGCGCGCTGGGCATCGCTCCTCCAATGAGTATCTGCTGGATGACCCCAACCAAAATCGTTCGATGACCGGGAGGGGTTGGGCGTCTGTTGTGCTTGGGCCATAGCCCTACGATGCATGGTTGACATAAGTGGCAAGGTCAACCCGGAAGCTGCGGGGGCGGAAGCGAGGATGGTCCTATGCGCATCGGAGAGCTGGAGAAGCTGACGGACACGCCGGCGCGGTCCCTGCGGTACTACGAGGCGCAGGGGCTGATCTTTCCGAAGCGGCTGCCCAACGGATACCGTGACTACGACGACTACCTGGTCGACCGGGTGATCCAGATCCGTGGACTGATCGACAGCGGTATCCCCACCCGGATCGTCAAGCAGATCCTGCCGTGCCTCGACAAACCCCGCGAGATTGTTGTCGATGATGCCGACCCGGAACTGTTGGTACTCCTCGCACACGAGCGTGACCGGATGACGGCCCGCATCCAGTGCCTCACCCAGAACCGCGACGCCATCGACAGCTACATGAAAGCCGTCGACGAAGCGACCACGTAACGCAGCAGCGTCGGCACCGGTACCGCACCAGGGTGCCGTACCAGCCTCTCTGCGGGGTGTGCAGCCTTCCGTTTGACCTTGACACTGGTGTCAATGTTTAACCCTGGGGTGACGCACGAACGACACGACCTCGCGGCGGCATCACAGGTGTCCAGTCGCGATGGTCCTCCGAACGGAGCACACATCATGGCCGACACCAGTCGTCTCAATGTCATCCGCCAGTCGCCTTCCTACTGGCGGATCGTCATCGACAACCCCCCGTTCAACCTCTTCGACCCGGAGATGTTCGCGGAACTGAACGTCCTGATGGACGAGATCGAACACGACACCGATCTCAAGATCGTCGTATTCGAGAGCGGGGACGAGGACTTCTTCGTCAACCACCACGATGTCGCCCGCGGCCATGGGGCGGCCGACCAGCCAGGTGGCGCCTCGTTCGACCACTGGCCGACCTTCGTGACCCGGCTCGCACAGTCTTCCGTGATCAGCGTGGCAAAGATGCGCGGCCGCGCCCGGGCGCAGGGGTTCGAGTTCGCCCTCGCCATGGACATGCGCTTCGCATCGAAGGAACGGGCGGTGTTCTCCTTGATCGAGGTCGCCGGCTCCTCCATTCCGGGCGGCGGCGGCGTCGAATGGCTCGCCGCCCTGATCGGACGCTCCAGGACCCTCGAGGTCGTCCTAGGCGCGGACGACTTCGACGCGGACATCGCCGAACGCTACGGTTGGGTCAACCGATCCGTTCCCGACAGCGAGCTCGACGCGTTCGTCGACGCCTTCGCCGAGCGCGTGAGCCGTTTCGAGAAGCGCGCGCTGGAGGTCGGCAAGAAGCTGGTCAACGCGCGCGCCGGCGTCCCCTCGGAAGGGGATCTCTGGGTCTCCAACCACGTGCTCGCCGGGGTGGACGCCTGGCCCGAAGCGCAGGCAATGATGCCGAAGCTGAACGCCGCAGGCTTCAGTACGGACAAGGAGTTCGAGTTGAACATGGCCGAGCGTCTCGGAAGTCTTCCCTCTGAATGACCGGCATCCGGGCGGCCGGGCGCAGTGTGCGGCCGCCCTGCCACCGGTGGTGCGTTGGCTGCGGGGTCGGGGCGGCATAAGCCGGACAGTGTGCGCTTCGCCCCCTGCCTGGGGGCCGTGACGACGAAGCTCGATGACCCTTTTTCGACGCCGTCGCAGCGTCACGGCTTCCGTGAGTAATCTCGCTGGCCTGCTCGTGCCGAGCGACCCTGGCCCTCATCATCTGGGGCGTCGCCGTCGTGCCCGACTTCCCCGGACAGACCAAGGCAGGCCCGGAGGCCGCTGCGGCTGCCCTGACTGCACCCTGCGAGCTGGGCCGCAGCTGCTTGGCGTTGTTCTTTCCGCGAGAACTACTGGGACCCCGAACAGGCAACGGCACACCTTGGCCTCCACTGCGCTCGATGACCCGGCAGCCACCCGGGGCACCGTCACCCAGGTCGTCTCAGCCATCCGGCGGGTGATCCGCGAGCTTCCCTGCGGCGGGGAGACGGCTGCGAGCACTGCACCGCACTCGACTACCGGTCCGGACGGCGGACTCCGACAGCCGGGGCCGCACACCTGATGTACCCGCCGTGGCGTGCCTTCAGGACACCTGAAGCAGCAGGATCCGGTCGTCGCTGTCCTCCGGCGAACCCTTGCCGTCGGTGTTGCTGGTGACCAGCCACAGCCTGTCGCCGCCCGCCGCCACCACCGTACGCAGCCTGCCGTACGAGCCTTCCAGCGCGGCCGAGGGCTCGCCCGCGACCCTGGAGCCGTCCAGCGGGATGCGCCACAGCCGCTCGCCCCGCAGGCCCGCCATCCAGATCGCGCCCTCGGCGTACGCGATGCCGCTGGGGGACGCGTCGGCGGGACGCCACTGGGCAACCGGATTGGTGAAGCCCGCCCGGTCGCTTCGGCCCTCGACCTCCGGCCAGCCGTAGTTGCGGCCAGGCCGGATCAGGTTCAGCTCGTCCCAGGTGTCTTGGCCGAACTCCGATGCCCACAGCTGCCCGTCGTCGTCGAAGGCCAGGCCCTGCGGGTTGCGGTGACCGGAGGAGTACACGAGCGAGTCGGGCTCCGGGTTGCCGCGTGCGGGCCGGCCCTCGGGGGTCATGCGCAGTACCTTGCCGCCGAGCGAGTCCTGGTCCTGGGCGATCGGCTGGTCCCACGTCTCGCCGGTGCTCGCGTAGAGCATGCCGTCCGGGCCGAAGGTGATCCGGCCGCCGTTGTGGTACGTCCCGTTGGGGATTCCCTCCAACACCGTCTCCGGACGGCCCAGTTGCTCGCCCTGGGGGCGTGAGGTGTCGTACCGCATGCGGACGATGCGGTTGTCCGAGGCCGTCGTGAAGTAGGCGTACACCAGGCGGTCGGAGGCGAAGTCCGGAGAGACGGCGAGCCCGAGCAGGCCGCCCTCGCCGGGCAGGTCCTGCGCTCCCTCCACGGTCCCGGCCTCGGTCTTCCGGCCGTTGTCCGCGTCGACACGGGTGATCGTGCCGTCGTCGCGGGAGGAGACCAACAGGTCGCCGTCCGGCAGCGCGGCCATGCCCCACGGGGTGTTCAGCCCCTGCGTCACGGTCCGAAGGACGCGCACACGCGAGGAATCCGAGCCCGCGTCGTCTGCCCCGGCGGACGGGGCGGACTCCTCCTCGCCGGTCGAGGTGCAGCCCGCGAGTAGCAGTACGGCGGCTGCGCAGGCCGCGGCCCAGGGCGTTTTCGGGGTAGGACGGGGCACGGCTGGTTCCTCTCGATGACACGGATGGTGGCGCTGTTCAGGGGACGGTGGAAGGGGGCGGGGCGGGCGCGACGCGTGCCTGCCCCGCGGGTCCGCAGGCGGTTGTTGATCCGGGCGGGCCGCGTCGGGCGGTGGGTCAGCTCTGTGCCTGGCCCACGGGCCACACCTGCGCGGCCCGCAGGGCGGCGATCACGCCGCCGTCGGCCAGGAGGTCAGTTCCGGTGACGAAGCCGGCCTGGTGGCCGAGCAGGAAGGCCGCCGCCTCGGCGACGTCGTCGGGGGTGCCGATGCGCCCGGCGGCAGACGTCTCGATCATCTGGCGGTATCCCTCTCCGCCGGGGCCCGACATCTCGTCCTGGGCCAGGGGGGTGGAGATGATGCCGGGGCTGATGCAGTTGATGCGGGCGCCGTGCCTGCCCCACTCGACGGCGGCGGCCTGCACGCGCAGCGCGTTGCCGCGCTTGGACAGGGCGTAGGCGGCACCGGAGTCGCCCACCTTCTCGGGGGCCAGGAACGGCAGGGCGAGCAGCTCGGAGACGGGGGTGCTCGCCAGCGCGTGCTCGGTGTCGTACGGGTACGCGCCCGCCATGTGACCGGCCATGCTGGAGATGACGACACCGGCACCGCCGGGCGCGATGACGCGGGCGAACTCGTCGAGGACCAACGCGGTGCCGACCAGGTCGACGTGCAGGACCTGCTCGGTGGTGCCCTGTACGGGCGAGACCCCGGCGCTGTGCACGACCTGCGTGACGGGGCCCAGCTCCGCGGCCGCGTCGGCGAGTTCGGCGACCGCGGCGTGCTGGGACACGTCGACGAGGTGGGTGGTCACGTCATGGCCCGCGCCGCGAAGCTGTTCGGCGGCGACGCCCAGTCCCTTCTCGCTGTGGTCCGCGAGCAGCACGGCGCGGCCGATGCCCACTCGACGGGCGATCGCCAGGCCGATTCCGCCCGCGCCGATGATGACCGCTACGTCCTTGTCCATCGTCATCGTCTGTCTCCTGTGATCGAAAAGAGGGCTGTGCCGAGGAAGAGATCTCCTACAAGCGTTCAGCCTGCTCCGCGGCGCCGTGATGTGGCAGACCGGGCTGTGCCCTGTAGCGGTGTTCAGTGACCTGCCAGGGCACCCCTTGTGGCCACGGGCTCGTGGATCGGCCCGGTGCCATGGGCGAGAGGCAGACCGGTGCCGTGGTGGGCGTGGGCGATGATCTCCGCGGTGATGGAGACGGCTGTCTCCTCCGGTGTGCGGGCGCCGAGGTCCAGGCCTATCGGTGAGTTGAGGCGGGCCAGGTGCGTCTCGGGCACGCCCGCCTCCCGCAGCAGACCCAGGCGGTGGTCGTGGGTCCGCCGTGAGCCCATCGCGCCCACATACCCCACAGGCAGGCTCAGGGCCATGCGCAGGAGCGGGATGTCGAACTTGGCGTCGTGAGTGAGCACGCAGACCGCTGTACGGGCGTCCACCTGGGTCGCGGCCAGGTAGCGGTGGGGCCAGTCGACGACCACCTCGTCGGCGTGCGGGAAGCGGGCGGCAGTGGCGAAGACAGGACGGGCGTCGCAGACGGTGACCCGGTAGCCGAGGAAGTGTCCGGCCTGGCTGAGGGCTCCCGCGAAGTCGACTGCGCCGAAGATCAGCATCCGGGGGCGGGGTGCGTTGGTGTGGACGAGCAGGGACAGCCGTTCGGGGCAGGTGTCGGCGTCCCCGCCGACCTCGACCAGTCCTGTGCGTCCCGCCCTGAGCAGGGCGCAGGCCTGCATCGCGACCGCCCTGTCCTCACGCGGGCCACTCAGGGTGCCTTCGTACGCACTGCCGTCGCCGAGCACACACAGGGTGCGGCCGAGGAGATTGTCCGGCCCGTCCACCACCTGCGCCACGGCGGCGGGCCGGCCTCGCCGTATCTCTTCGAGGGCGACGGCGAGGTGCGGCTGGTCGACGGAGTCCACTCGCTGCACCAGCACCTGGATCTCGCCACCACAGGTCAGGCCCACGGCAAAGGCGTCGTCGTCGGAGTAGCCGAAGCCAGCCAGCGCGGGAGGACCGCCGTCCGCCAGGACCTGACGGCACAGTTCGTAGACGGCCCCCTCCACGCAGCCTCCGGAGATGCTGCCGACCGCATTGCCGTCCGTGTCCACTGCGAGCGCGGTGCCGGGCGGCAGGGGTGCGCTGCCGCTGACCCGGACCACGGTGGCCAGGGCGAAGGGACGGGCCTCGCGGCACCAGTCGTACAGCGTGTCCGCGACGTTCAGCATGGGCGGGTCTCCGTGAAGGGCTGACGGTTCGGGCGGGCCGCCACCGCGCGCCGCGGGGGAACGGGGTCGCGGCAGCGGCCCTGTTGCCCGGTGGCTGTGCGTGGTCGGCCACCGGGCGGTTCGGAGAGCCCCCGGGCGGCCGTCTCACCACGAAACCGGCTGCCCGGGGACTCGATTCAGGGCCTCGGCTCAGATCAGAGCCTCGGCAGTGATGGGCAGTTCGCGGATCCGGCGCCCGGTGGCGTGGAACACGGCGTTGGCGACGGCGGGCGCCACGCCGACCTGCACGACCTCCCCGAGGCCCTTGACGCCCAGGGGGTCAGCCTCGGTGTCTTCTCCTTCGAGGTATATGGCCCGCAGGTCGGGGACGTCGGCGTTGACCGGGACGAGGTAGTCGGCCAGGTTCGCGTTCACGATCCTGCCGTCGCGGTGGTCGGTGACCGTGTGCTCAAGCAGGGCCGTGCCGATGCCGCCCACCATGGCGCCGAGTGCCTGGCTGTCGGCGAGCTTGGGGCTGATGATCCGGCCCGCGTCGTACACGCCGAGCATCCGCCGCACCCGGACCAGGCCCAGTCGCCGGTCGACGGCGACCTCGGCGAACGTCGCCGCGTACGCATGGGTGGAGAACCGTTCCACTTCCTCGCCCGGCGTGTAGGACCCGTTGGCTTCGAGACGGGGGCGGTTGTTGCGAGCCAGGAGCTGCCGGTAGGTCTCCCCGCGCGCCGGGTTGTCCTCCACATGCAGCCGACCGGCCCGTACGACGACATCCGCGGGGGCGACGCCGTACAGCGGCGACCGCTCGTCCTCCACAGCGAGCTTGATCGCCTGCTGCCGCAGCTTGTCGCAACCGTCCTGGACGGCGGACCCGACACTGGCCATGGTCTTCGAACCGCCCTGCAGCGGGGCCGGCGGCATGATCGAATCGCCGAGGCGGAAGGTCACACCGCGCATGCTCAGGCCGAGGGCATCGGCAGCGACCTGGGTCATGGAGGTGTACGTTCCCGGTCCCATGTCACTGGCCGCGGACTGCACCAGTGCGGTGCCGTCGGCATCCAGCCGGACCGACGCCTCGGCCGGGTCACGCCGGGTGTGGTAGGCACCCGCGGCCATGCCCATACCGATCAGCCAGTCGCCGTCGCGGGTGGAGCGCGGCCGGGGGTTGCGGCGGTTCCAGCCGAACGCGCGGGCGCCGGTTGCAAAGCACTCGCGCAGTCGCCGGGTGGAGAACGGCAGCCCGTCGGACGGGTCCTCCTCCGGTTCGTTGCGCAGGCGCAGCTCGATCGGATCCACACCCACCTCGTACGCGAGTTCGTCCATCGCCGACTCGACGGCATAGGAGGCGGTGGCGTATCCGGGCCCGCGCATCCACGTCGGGGTGTTCACGTCCAGCGGCACCGACCGGTGCGTCATGCGGACGTTGGGCGTGTTGTAGAACATCTGCCCGAGACTCAGGATGGGCTCACCGTGCGTCTCGTAGCGGGAGGTCTCCGACCTCAGGTCGTGGACCATCGCGGTCACACGTCCGCGCCGGTCACTTCCCACACGTACCTGGTACTCGTACGTGGGCCGGTAGCCCACGTGGAAGTAGAGCTGCTCGCGGGTCAGCGCGAGCTTCACCGGACGGCCCGTCTCACGCGCGGCGACGGCCGCGATCGTGGTCTGCGGCCAGACCCTCGACGCGTTGCCGAACGCACCGCCGACGAACGGCGAGATGACGCGCACCGAGTTCTGCGGGATGCCGAACACGGCGGCGAGTTCGTTCCGGGCGCCTTGCACCCACTGGGTCTTGTCCCAGACGGTGAGCCGGTCGCCGTCCCAGCGGGCGACGGTCGCGTGCGGCTCCATCGCGTTGTGGTGATTGCGGGCAAGCCGGTAGGTCGCATCCAGACGTACGGCCGCGGAGCCCAGCGCCGCCTCAGCGTCGCCCCGGGCGTAGTTGAGGGGCTGGCCGCCGGCCGGGCTGCCATTCATGTCGGTCGACGGCCGCCGCGAGTCGTACTCGACCTCCACCAAGTCCGCGGCGTGCTGCGCGACCTCCAGCGTGGTGGCCACTACGACAGCAACGGGCTGACCGTGAAAGAGGATTGCATCGTCCTGGAAGGCACGCAGGCGCCTGCCCGGCGGGTTGTATCCCCCGGGATTGTCGCGATACGCCAGCGTGGGTGCGTTGAGGTGGCTGATCACCGTCAGTACACCGGGCTGGGCGAGGACGGCGCGGGTGTCGATGCCGGTGATCCGTCCGAGGGCGACGCTGCTGTCGACGACGACCGCGTGCACGGTCCCTTCGGGGTCGTGGTCGGCGGCGTACTTCGCCTGCCCGGTCACCTTCAGCCGTCCGTCGACGCGGGAGAGCGGTGCGCCGACGGCTGCCTGCGGCTGGGGGCTCATTTGCTCTCTCCTACGATGCGCAGCTGGCGTTCGACGGTCCGCTGGAGCAACTCGACCTTGAAACGGTTGTGTTGGAGGGGACGGGCACCGTCCGCCGCCTCCTTGGACACCTCGGCCCACAAGGCGTCCGAGGGGCGCTCGCCGATGATGCGGCGCTCGACGGCAGGCAGCTTCCACGGCACCGTGCCCACGCCGCCGGCGGCGACCTTCGCCTCGCGGATGACCCCGCCACGGATGTGCAGCGCGACCGCCGCGGAGGTCAGCGCGAACTCGTACGACTGCCGGTCCCGCACCTTCAGGTAGCCGGACTTGAGGGGACGAGGAAGGGCCGGAATCTCGACGGCGGTGATCAACTCGCCCCTTCGCAGGGCCTGTTCGCGGTTGGGTGTGCTGCCCGGCCGAAGCAGGAAGTCCGTGAAGGCAACCCTGCGTTCGGTCCCGTCCGGGCCGAGCAGATGAACACGCGCCTCCAGTGCCGCGAAGGCCACGGCGACATCGGAGGGATGCGTGGCCACGCAGGACTCGGAAGTGCCGAGGATGGCGTGGGTGCGGTTGTAGCCTTCCCGGGCTGCGCAGCCCGCGCCCGGCTCACGCTTGTTGCAGGCGGCCGTGACGTCACGGAAGTACGTGCAGCGGGTGCGCTGCATGATGTTGCCGCCGATGGTCGCCATGTTCCGCAGTTGGGCCGACGCGCTCAGTTCCAGAGCCTGCGAGACGACCGGGTAGAGGGTGCGCACCTTGGAGTGGGCGGCGGCCTCCGTCATCCGCACGAGGGCGCCGATACGCAGGCCGCCGCGCTCGGTGACGGTCACGTCCCGCAGTGGCAGATCACTGATGTCGACGAGTGTGTCGGGGCGTTCCACGGTCTCGCGCATCAGGTCGACCAGGGTGGTGCCCCCGGCGATGTAGCGCCCGCCGCGTCGGCCCGCGGTGAGCGCGTCGGCGGTGTCGGAGACCTTGGTGAAAGAAAAGGGGTGCATGGGGGCCGGGCCTCATTTCCCGTGAGCGGCCTGGTCGACCGCCTTGACGATCTTGACGTAACAGCCGCATCGGCAGATGTTGCCGCTCATCCACTCCCGGATCTCCTCGGCGGAGTCCGTGTGGCCCTCCTCGATGCAGCCGACGCCGGACATGATCTGACCGGGAGTGCAGAAGCCGCACTGGAAGGCGTCCTGCTCGACGAACGCCGCCTGCAGCGGGTGCAGTCGGTCACCTTTGGCAAGCCCCTCGATCGTGGTGACCTCGGCGCCTTCCAAGCGAACCGCCAGTGTCAGACAGGAGTTGACCCGACGGTCGTCCACCAGAACCGTGCAGGCTCCGCACGCACCGGCGTTGCAGCCCTTCTTGCTGCCGGTCAGCCCGAAGTGCTCACGCAGCAGGTCGAGCAGCGAGGTCCGGTTGTCGATCGTGACCGTGCGCCGCTCGCCATTGACGGTCAGCGAGAGCCGACCACTCGGCGGGGCCTCGGCGGCCGGTGACTCCTGATCGGTCAGGACCGCCCCGGCCAGGCCACCCGCCGCGACCACACCACCGACGGCGGCTGTCGTCGCGATGAAAGTGCGCCGTGAGGGCACCGGCGCGGATCCTTCGGACAGTTCAACGGGTGAGTCCGGAAGTTCGGTGGTCATACGCACTCTCTCGCTTGGGGGGATGCGGCAGAGGATCGGCCGTCTCGGTCGGTACGGCCACACCGTCCGGCGACGCTGTGCGGGACGCACGTCGAGGTGCCCGTCCGCCGGTATGAGGCGGAGGGTGCGCCGACGCCGAAGGTCCTCCGGAAGGCTCGTTGTGGGGTGAGCCCTTTGGTCAGGCCGTTGGCCGAGAAGCGGGACACAATCGCTGTGGCGGGTGTGATCCCGGCGTACGAGCCACCCTGTGCCCGATGGCGAGGAGCCGCCAGGGCGTACTTTTCGTACTACCCGCGTGCCTACGCCTGGCAGTAGCAGCCAGTACAAGCCAAGCCGACGCCTAGGCCTGGGCCTGATGGCGTGCGTGATGCGTGTTCGCTACTGCGCGGCCGACTTCGGCGGATTCGAGGCGTGGCCCCGCACCGGCCTGTCCAGGAGGACCATCGCGTCGTAGTCGGGGGTGCCGGGCTCGGCGTAGAAGACCACCAGGTGCTGGCCGTTGGTGCCGTCCAGCGTCATGCCCTGGAAGCCGAGGGCGAAGTCCCCGACCTCGGGGTGATGGTAGGCAAGGCGCCCCCTGGTGTTCCCCTGCACGTCGTAGCGGTCCCACATGCGCGCGAACTCCGGGCTCTTGAGCAGGAGTTCGTCGACGATGCGAGCGAGGTCGGGGGCGTCCGGCTCGATACCGGCCAGGCCGCGCAACCATGCGACGCAGCTGCGGACCGCGTTGTCCCAGTCGTCCCACAGTTCGCGGGCCGCGGGGTGGAGGAAGATGTAGCGCGCGAGGTTGCGCTGCTCGCCGTGCCAGTCCTCGATCCCGACGAACAGGTGCAGCCCGCCGAAGTTGGCGGCGAGCACTTCGAAGGTACGGCCGACCACGTACGCGGGATTGGGCCGCAGCCTCTCCAGGATCAGCTCGGTGCCCGGAGGCATGGACCGGCTGGGCACCGTCGCCGAAGCGACCACGTTCCCGTCGGCGCACGCGGCCAGGTCGCGCAGGTGCTGGTGCTCGGCCTCCCCCAGACGCAGGGCGCGGGCAATGGCGTCGATCACGGACGGGCTGGGACGGGTCTCCGTCCCGCGCTCCAGACGTGCGTAGTAGTCGATGCTGATACCGGCGAGAGTGGCCAGTTCCTCTCGGCGCAGCCCCGGCGTCCTGCGCAGACCGGAGGTGGCCGGCAGACCGACGTCGCCGGGCGTCACCCGGGTGCGGCGGGCTCGCAGGAAGCGTCCCAGCTCGGTGCCTCCACTGCCGCTGTGCTGCTCACGTGCCATGTCGTCCAGTGTGGCAGTCCCGTGACCGGTGTGGCGATGCGCGTGACGCCGAGGGGTGCCCTGTCACAGCACTGAACGCTGCTGCCTGGCACAGCCCGACCTGCCATCCGTCGAGTCCACCCGTCAGGCTGAGGACTCGACGGATGCCCCAGGTCCGCGGCGTACTGGCGGATGCACGAGCGGGTGGGCGACGAATGGAGTGACGGCACCGGGCGGCCCGCGCGCCAGCTTGCCGATCGTGACGGCCCTGCTCATCGTGGCCTCGGCAGCCGCTCACCTGTGGCGGGAACCACATCGGTACGTACGAAGGAGACCTTCATGGCGGCGGCATGGACGAACGACGAGCTCGCCGGGGTCGGATCGGCGGAGGAACTGGTGATCGCGTCCGTCCGCCGGGACGGTGCGCTGAGCAAGCCGCGCACGGTCTGGGTGGTGCGTGTGGGTGACGGGATCTACGTCCGTTCGGTGTACGGCCCCACCTCCGACTGGTTCCGCACTACGCGGGTCCGTCAAGAGGGTCATATCCGGGCCGGCGGCGTCGAGAAGGACGTCTCCTTCCAGAACGCCGACGACGACGTCAATGGCGAGGTGGACGCCGCGTACCGCAGCAAGTACGGCCACTACGCCACGGAGATCCTCAAGGCCATCACGAGCCCCGAGGCGTCCTCGACCACGCTTCAGCTCGTGGCGCGCTGAGCCTGGAATCCCGAAACGGCCGCGCCCCGAGCCGAGGAAAGAGAAACATCCCGCGCACCAGGCCGGGCCTCCTTCGGCTCCCCGCCGCGCTCGCACCACCTGTCCAGGAGATGAAACGTGCTCGGTCTCGAACTCGTCGTGGTCCTGTGCGCGACCGTGCTCGTGTGCCAGATCGCGGGAGACCGCCTCCGTATCGCCCCTCCCATCCTGCTGCTGGCGGCGGGGGCGCTGCTTGGATTCGTCCCGGCGCTGCGTGAAGTGCATCTGCCGCCTGAGGCCATGCTGCTGCTGTTCCTCCCGGCGCTCCTGTACTGGGAGAGCCTGACCACCTCGCTGCGCGGGATTCGGCGGGACCTGCGCGGCATCATGCTGATGAGCACCGCCCTGGTCATCCTCACCGCCTGGGCCGTTGCAGCTGTCGCGCACGCCCTGGGGCTCCCCTGGGGGCCGGCCTGGATCCTCGGTGCCGCGCTGGCACCCACCGACGCGACCACGGTCGCGGTCCTCGCCCGCATGCTGCCCCGCCGCAGCATCACCCTGCTGCGTGCCGAGAGCCTGATCAACGACGGCACGGCCCTGGTCGTCTACGGACTCGCCGTCGGCATCACCGTCGGCGAGGAGCACTTCAGCGTGCCGCACGTCGGGTGGCTCTTCCTCCTGGCCTATGTCGGCGGCGCCGCGGCCGGAGCGGTGACCGCCTGTCTCGGCATCCAAGTGCGCCGCCGCCTGGACGACCCCCTGCTGGGCAACGTGGTCACGGTCGGCACGCCCTTCACCGCGTTCCTCCTCGCCGAGCTGATCGAGGCCTCCGGCGTCCTGGCCGTCGTGGTTGCCGGGCTCATCATGAGCCAGGTCGGCCCGCGCCTGGTCGGGGCGGCGACACGGCGGCAGGCGGTGGCGTTCTGGTCGCTGGCCACGTTCCTGCTCAACGCCTCCCTGTTCGTCCTCGTCGGCCTGGAGGCACAGTCCGCCGCCCGCGACCTGACCAGCGACGACCTCACCCACGCCCTGATCACCGTCGGCCTGGTGTCCGTGGTGCTCGTGGCCGTGCGGTTCGCCTTCCAGTTCGGCACGGTGTACCTGATCCGCCTGCTGGACCGGCGTCCGCAGCAACGGCTGCGCCGGATGAGTCACCGGGCCCGGGTGGTCGGCGGGGTCACCGGATTCCGGGGCGCGGTGTCTTTGGCCGTGGCGCTGTCGGTGCCGGAGACGCTCGACTCGGGCGCGCCCTTCCCCGACCGTGACGTGATCGTCTTCGTGACCTCCGGCGTCATCATGCTGACCCTGGTGGTACAGGGCCTGCTCCTGCCGCACGTGGTCCGCTGGGCCGGGCTGCCCCACGACACGTCCGCCGAGGAGGAGCGCTCCCTCGCCGACACCACTGCCGCCGAGGAGGCACTCAAGGCGCTGCCGGAGGTGGCCGCCGATCTCGGCACCGCCCCGAAGGTCGCCGAATGGACCCGTCGCGAGTACGAGACTCACCTGAGCGTCGTACGTGCCGACGACCAGGCCGACGACGTGGCTCTGCGGCACAAAGAGGACTACACCGCGCTGCGGCTCGCCCTCCTCGCCCACAAGCGCGCCACCGTCATCAGGCTCCGCGACGAGGACCACATCGACGACACCGTGCTGCGCCAAGTGCAGGCGTACCTCGACATCGAGGAAGTACGCCTGTCCGGAGCCGAGTTGAGCGACTGACCCGCGCCCGTCCCTTCCTGCACCAGCCCTTCCTGCCCCACCTCACGCGCAACGACAACTGCGCCCGTTCGAGAAAAGTGCGATGACCGACATAGAAATCTCCACAGCAGCCCCCGCAGCGGCCCCCGTCAAGAAGGGGTTCAGGCTCGCGACGGCGATCGTCGTGAGTGCGACCGTCCTCGCCTCGGCGAACTGTGCCTCCGCGTCAACGGAAAAGACGTCCCCGAAGCCGGTCGTCACCGATGTGAAGACCCTCGCCACCTTCGACTTCACCGCCGGCGACTCCCCGGAGAACATCACCGTCAACCCGGACGGCTCGCTGACCGTCTCCATGCTGGGCAGCGTGGCGGGCAACCGTCCGGCGCTGGTGCGGATCGCCCCGTCCGGGCGCAGCAAGGTCATCGTCGCCGGGCAGCAGGGCGACACGTTCACCGGCAACACGCGCGACCGCGACGGCGGCATCTACTTCAACGTGTCCTCGTCCAACGCCTCTCGGGCCGGGGTCTGGAAGTTGCCGCCCGGCGGCACCCCCCGCCGTATCGCAGCCCTGCCCACCGACGGCCTCCCCAACGGGCTGGCCCTCGACCCGACCGGACGCACCCTGTACGCGGCCGACAGCAACAAGGCCACCGTCTGGACCGTCCCGGCCTCCGGCGGAAGGGCGACCGCCTGGCTGACCGACCCCGCCCTCGCGGCCACCCCGTCCGCACCCGTACCCCTCGGCGCGAACGGCCTCCGCTTCCACAAGGGCGCCGTCTGGGTCTCCAACCTCGCGAAGAGCACCCTGCTGCGGATCCCGGTCACTGCCGCCGGCGGACCCGGCCGGATCCGCACCGTCACCAGCAGCCTCACCGGCGTCGACGATTTCAACTTCCTCAGCGACCGCTCGGACGTGGTGTTCGCCGCACAGAACGGCCTCAACCAGATCGCTGTCGTCCGCCCCGACGGAACCACCGAGACCGTCCTGACCGCCTCGAACGGCCTCGCTTCCCCCACCTCCACCGCGGTCCGCGGAAACCGGCTCTACATCACCAACGCCGGTCTCACCGCGCCCCACGACGCGAAGGTACAACGCGGGACGATCGACCCCGCCGCTCTCAACGGCCGCCCGACCTCCTGAAACTGCCGCAGCCCGGGATCCGCAGCAGTACCTGTCGCGGATCCCGGCAAGCAGGTGCAGCCACCCTCCCGTCAGACCGGCGAGATCAACGGCAGGGGTGCCCCACTGAGCGGCACGACCGTCCCAGAACCTGTGGCCGAGGACCCGCCGGTGTCGTACCTATCGCGGTGCGAGTGCGGCGAAGGCCTCGTCGAGCAAGTCGTCGAGGTCGAGGCGGCCCTCGGAGGCGGTCCAGTGGTTGACGGCGACGTTCAGACACTCCACGGCGGCAGCGGCGCGTACCAGCGGGCCCAGGGCCGTGGGTCGCGAGGGATCGCCACGCTCGGCGAGGGCCTGGGCGATGACGGGGCGCCAGCCGTTCTGCTTCTCCAGTGTGCGGGCGCCCAGCGCTGGAGTCTCCATGATCAGGCGAGACATCGCGAGGGCGCCGTCCGGGTCCTGGCGATGGTCCTCGATGACGGTGTCCAGTGCGCGCCGCAGCGCCGTCCAGTCGTCCTCGTTCGCAGGCCGGGCGCGTACCGCATCGGCGACCTGCTCGCCCTGCCCGTCGACGGCGCCCAGGACCGCGTCCTCCTTGCTGCCGAAATAGCGCAGGAAGGTGCTGCGGGACACACCGGCGGCCGCCGCCAGGTCGTTGACCGTGACCTTCTCGAAGCCCTCGCGGCGGAACAGGTCGAAGGCCACCTTGGCGAGCTCGGACTGGATGGCCGCTCGCGCAATGTCTCTCGTGCTCGTACGTGCTGTTCCGTTCACGCCGCGATCCTACCTCTCACCCGATTCCGACTCGCATCGTTAGACCATGGTCGCTACTATGACACTGAGTTTCACCTTTAGGTTGTAGATTCACAGCTAGATCCTAGAGTTCAAACTGAGGGAGAGAGCCATGAGGGGTCTGCAGGGCAAGAGGATCGTCGTTGCCGGTGGCGCCACCGGAATCGGTGCCGCCACCGCCGAGCGACTCGCGGAGGAGGGTGCCTCGGTCATCGTGGGCGACATCAACCTGTCGGGGGCGGAGGCGACCGCCAAGGGCATCACCGAGGCAGGCGGTACGGCGATCGCCGTCGAGTTCGACCTCGCCGGCGCGGACTCGATCCAGGCACTGGTCGACCGGACCATCACCGAGTACGGCGGGGTCGACGGTCTCTTCAACGTCGGCGCCGACCTCTCACCGGCCACACTGGGCGGTGACGGTGACCTGCTGGAGATGGATCCGGCGGTGTGGCGCCGCACCCACGACGTGAACCTCCTCGGCTACGCCCTCACCTGCCGGGCGGTCCTCCCGCACCTGCTCGCCCAGGGCGGCGGCGTCATCGTCAACACCTCCTCCGGCGCGGCCTGGGGCGGCGAGCCCACCCGCCCCGCGTACGCCGCCTCCAAGGCCGGCATCAACGCGCTGACCCGCCACATCGCCTCCCGCTGGGGCAAGGAGGGCATTCGCTGCAACGTGGTCGCACCCGGCCTGGTCATGGGCGAGACCCAGCAGGGGCAGGACGACCAGCAGCTGCAGGCCATGGCGCTGCAGTACGCCCGCAGCCCGCGCCTTGGCGAGCCCGCCGACCTGGCCGGCGCCGTCGCTTTCCTCTTCTCCGACGACGCAGCCTGGATCAGCGGCCAGGCCTGGTCGATCGACGGTGGCATGAGCCTGCGCGGCTGAGGTCCCACATCACGTTTTTCCCACTGACCGACCCACTGGAATGGAGACATGACCCCATGACCAAGACCCTCGGACTCATCGGCAGCGGCAACATCGGCAGCGCGCTGGCCCGCCTCGCCGTCGCCGCCGGCCTCAATGTCGTACTGAGCAACTCCCGCGGCCCCGAGACCCTCGCCGAACTCGTCGCCGAACTCGGCCCGCAGGCCCGCGCCGCCACCCCCGTCGAAGCCGCGCAGGCCGGTGACCTGGTGGTGGCGACCGTCCCGCTGAGCACCTACCAGCAGCTCCCCGCCGCCGCCCTGGCCGGCAAGACCGTCATCGACACCATGAACTACTACCCCGAGCGCGACGACCGGATAGCCGAACTCGACGCCGGCGAGCAGACCTCAAGCGCCCTGGTACAGCGGCACCTTGCCGACTCCCAGGTCGTCAAGGCGTTCAACAGCATCGACTTCGTACGTCTGTTCACCGCCGCCCGGCCCGCCGGCGCCGACGACCGCAGCGCCCTGCCCATCGCCGGTGACGACACGGACGCCAAGGCACAGGTGGTCGAGCTGCTGGACGCCCTCGGCTACGACGCCGTGGACATCGGCACACTGGCCGACAGCTGGCGCAGCGAGCCGGGTACGCCCGTCTACGTCCAGCCGTACCTGCCGGCACAGCCCAAGGAGCTGACCACCCAGGAGGAGATGGGGCGCTGGTTCTTCGGGGCACCGGTCGTTCCGGTGCCGGCGGCCAAGGTGCGGGAACTGACCGACACCGCCGTCCGGCGCTCCGCGGGCGACGCCCGCGCAAGCCTCGCCCAGGACTGATCCGCCCGCCAACCAGTCGTCACCACACTCGACACGTTCTCCGACACCCGAGCCAACCCTCGGCATCAACGTGGCCTGGCACAAGCGAGACAACCGGCCGCTCCGATGTTCGGTACACCCGGCGGGTCGAGGGCCGTGTCGCCGCGCCCGCGGAGCAGCGGCTGGGCCAAGTACACGAGGGAGAGAAGTGACTGATCAGCAGTCCGACAAGACACCACGCGGGCGCTACCGAGTCGCGCAATGGGCGACGGGCCATACCGGGGCGCATGCCCTGCGATGTGTCATCGGGCACCCCCGATACGACCTGGTCGGCGTATACGTGTACGCCGACGCGAAGGTCGGTCTCGATGCCGGTGAACTGTGCGGTGTCGAGCCGACCGGAGTCCGCGCCACCGGGAACATCGACGACATCCTCGCCGCCAAGCCCGACTGCGTGTTGTACATGCCGGTGCTCGAAGCGGTCAGGATCGACGAGATCTGCCGGCTCCTCGAGTCGGGCGCCAACGTCGTTACGAGCGTCACCGACTTCCACTACCCGGCCGGCCTCGATCCCGACGTACGACAGCAGATCGAGGCCGCGTGCGAGCGCGGTGGTACGTCGCTCCACGCCACCGGTTCGAGCCCCGGGTGGATCACCGAGGTCTTCCCGCTCGCGGTGACGGCCCTCCAGCGCCGGCTCGATCGCCTGACGATCGAGGAGTTCGCGGACATGACGACGCGCAACTCACCGGAGCTGCTTTCCCAGATGTTCGGCGGCGATCCCGCGGCGATGGACCTCACGCGCGTGGCGACAGGCTTGGAGGAGGACTTCGGCACGTCGCTGCGCCAACTCGCCGACGGCCTCTCAGCGCCTCTGGACAAGATCACCGCGACCGGAACGGTAGGTACAGCGGCGAGGCCGGTGCAGGTCGGCACCACGACCATCGAAGCCGGCACGGTCGCGGCGTGGCGATTCGAGGTCACGGGCTGGCGGGACGGGAACCCGTTCATGGTGGTCCGGCCCACCTGGTACCTCACCCAGGATCTCGAGCAGGACTGGAGGGAACAGGTGCGCGACACCGGCTGGCACGTCGTCGTCGAGGGCGACGCCCCGCTCGACATCGACATCCGCGTGGCATCCGAGAACTACGCCGCTGTCTCACCCGGGTACAGCGCCCACATCGTCGTCAACGCCGTGCCCCTGGTCTGCGAAGCACCTCCCGGTATCAGGACCACCCTCGACCTGCCACGGTTGGTCGCGGACCTGGGCTGAACTCCCGTTGCCCTCGAACGACGGAACCGGCGCCGTCGACAGGGGCAAGTGGATGCCACAGCCGGGATCCGCAGCAGTGGCTGTCGCGGATCCCGGCAAACAACTACGCCTGCATCGAGGCGAGTTGGACGATGGTGATGTCGGACGGTGCGTTCACACGGACGGGTGGGCCCCAGGCGCCTGCGCCGCGGCTCACGTACAGCTGGGTGTCGCCGTAACGCTCCAGGCCGGCGACCGTGGGGTTCGCCAGCTCGGCAAGGTAGTTGCCGGGCCAGAGCTGGCCGCCGTGGGTGTGGCCGGAGAGCTGGAGATCGACGCCGTGGCGGACGGCGTCCTGGATGACTACGGGCTGATGGGCCAGGAGGACAGCGGTACGGGAACGGTCGCGGTCGCCGAGCGCTTTACCGAAGTCGGGGCCCTGGCCCTCCTCTTCGCCCCGGACGTCGTTCACGCCGGCCAGGTCGAAGCCGGGCAGCTCGGTGCGGGCGTTCTCCAGCGGGCGCAGTCCCAGATCCCGTACCTTCTCCACCCATGGCTCGGCGCCGGAGATGTACTCGTGGTTGCCGGTGACGAAGTACGTGCCGTGTCGTGCCCGGAGTTGGGCGAGTGGCTCGACCGCCGGGGTCAGGTTCTCGACGCTGCCGTCCACCAGGTCGCCGACGACCGCGATCAGGTCGGGCTGTGTCGCGTTGATGGTGTCGACGACACGCTGGGCGAAGCCGCGTCCCAGGATGGGGCCGACGTGGATGTCGCTGACCACGGCGATCCGGAACCCGTGCGCACTGCGCGGCAGCTTGGCCAGCGGAACAGTGACGCGCTTCACCTTCGGCCCGCGCAGCACACCGTACGTGCCATAACCGACGGTACCGACGGCGACGGCCGCCGCTGCCCCGCCCACGACACGGGACACGAACAGGCGGCGTGACGGGCCGGCGGGGTCGGTGTTTGCCGACCGCGTGGGCTCCGGTGCCTGCGGAGGATCGAGTACGGAGACGGGCCCTGCGGCGCCTCCTGCGGCCTCGGAACTGTCGCGATGCGCTGTTGCGGACGGCGGCTCGACGGCTGAAGCAAGTTCCTCAACACCGGAGTCAGTTGGTTGCGCTTGCGCAAAATGTGTCGTCGTCACAAGCCGCTCCCGCGAGTCCGCTTCGGCGCTCCGGCGTGCGATCCACCTCCGCAGCACGGGCCGAACGGCCTCGCCGACCAGCAGCGCGAGAAGCAGGTACAGGAACAGAGCCATCCACAGGTACCCGGGCCAGGCCAGGATCCGCTGCAGCAGGAAGGGGACGCCGTCGCCCTCCGCGGTCATGCCCGCCACCGACAGCAGCGGTCCGGCCACGAACAGGGCACTTCCTGCTCGCCGGAGGAGCGACCCCTTGGGCATGGTGTCCCGTACGAGACGGCGCCACACGTACCAGTGGAGTGCGCCGAACAGTGCCAGCACCGCGGCACTGACGAATGCGAATATCACGACCACGACCTTGCGCAGCCCTTCCTTTGAGGTGTCCTACGGCCGTGTCACCGGGAGGCTTCGGCCTTGATCTTTTCGAGCGCGTCGTTGAAGCCCTTCGGTGTACCGCTGTTCCCGGCCACGCGGTCCAGGCGAACGCTGTCAATGTCCCTGCCGACCACGAGCGCCGGTACCGCGGCGGCGAAGCGCTTCTGCAAACCGAGCGAGGTCTCGTCCGTGGCACGGGGTGTGACCTTGACGGCGGTGATCCTGTCATCTGCGAGGGTTACGGTCACCTCGATGCTGGAGGGAAGGTTCCCGTACCAGCCCTCGGCCTCGAACTCGCCGTCCGCGTAGGTCGAGGAACCTCGCTCCGTCCCGTTGGCCGAGGCGGACGGTGAACTTGCGTCGGTAGCGTCCGTCGAGGCGCATCCGGTGATGGCCGCAGAGAGGGAGATCCCGACCGCGGCCGTCATCTTCTTGCTCAGGGCCGTCATGTTCCTCCTTGTCGTGGTTGTCGGTACAAAGCCGCTTGCGCCGCTCAGGTGAACAGCTGACCGTCGAAGTTCCGTGAGATCTCCGCGTGGCCGCTCGCGTACATGCGTACGTAGGCGAAGTCGAAGGTCTGCGCGAGTCGGCGTGCGTCGGTGAAGAACAGCGCCGTCGCCAGCCCGTCGGCCTGCGCGGTGTCGTCGGCCACGACCCAGGTGGCGGCCACCGTCCGGGCCGGGCGACCGGTGCGCGCGTCGAGCAGGTGGTGCATCCCGTCACCCCAGGCTCGAGCGCGGACACCGGACGCACACAGCGCACGCCCGCGCAGGTTCGCCACGCCGACAACGAGCCGCGGCTCGAACGGATGCTCAAGGCCGACTCGAATGGCACGTTGCCCCGCATGACGGAGATCGCCGCTCGCGTCGACGACGAACCGGGTGATCCCGGCTTCCCGAAGGATCGCCGAGATGATGTCCACCAGGTAGCCCTTGCCCGCCGCTCCCACGTCGATCACGACCGGCCGGCGGGTGGTGAGCGTCCTGCCGTCCCGCACGACGTCCGCCGCCCAGGTCACCCGGCCCAGAGCCTGCTCCTGGGCCCGAACCGTCGCCGGGGCGGGTGTCAGAGAGTACGAGGCGTCGTATCCGAGAAGTTCGAGAGCACGGCCGACGAGCGGGTCGACGGCACCGCCGGTCGCTGTGGCGAGGCGGTCGTAGAGGTCGAACAGGGCGAGTGAGTCCTCCGGGAACTCGAATTGACCACCAGCGGGAGCGGTCGCGATCCGGGACACGAGCGAGTCGGGACGGAAGCGCGAGTACGTGGCGTCGAACCGCCGGATACGGTCCAGGATCCCGTGGCGCAGACTCCCGCTCAACGGCTCTTCGGTGTCGATCTGCCAGCCGGTGCCGATGGCGTCGAAGGTGAACCGGCTGCCTTCGGGCTCCGGTCCACCGGGAGTTGTCGGCATGGAGACCTCGCCCGGGTATCGCGTCATGTGGTGCATGGTTGCCGCTCCGTACGGGTCGGTGGGCGACTTACTGCGGGTGGGCAGGGCCTCGGCGGCCGAGCGAGGTGAGCACCGGGTCGGTCCGCCGAGGCGGCGAGGTGTTGTTGGGTACCCCGGTCTGCCCCGGGTCGTGTCAGTCCAACTGAGCGCCGCCGTTGACGGTCCGGTCGCTCTGGGCGAGGCCGAACGGGCCGTAGGGGTAGGGCGCCGGGCTCGGATCACTGGCGTTGTCGAGGAGAGCGACAGCGTCCGCGTCCAGGTGCAGATCGGCGGCGCCGAGGTTGTCGGCCAGCTGCTTCATGTCACGGGCTCCGATGATGGCCGAGGTGACACCCGTACGGTGGGCGACCCAGCTGAGTGCCACCTGGGCGGGTGTGGCGCCGGTCTCCCCGGCCACCCGAAAGACCGCCTCGACCGCGTCCCAGGTCCGGTCCGCGTTGGCGTAGTTGGCCGAGGTGTACTGGTAGAGCGGGTTGGCCGATCCGGCCCGGGTGTCGGGCTCGGGCTGGACGCCGCGCGCGTACTTCCCCGTCAGGAAGCCGCTCGCCAGGGGCGACCAGGGCAGCACGCCGAGTCCGTTGTGCAAAGCCGCCGGCAGAACCTCCCACTCCACCTCGCGCACGGCGAGGTTGTACTGCTCCTGCAGGGTCACCGGGACCGGCCAGCCCCCGGCACGGGCAGTGGAGACCGCGAGCTGGAGCTGCCAGCCGGTGAAGTTCGACAGACCCGCGTACTGGATCTTGCCCGCCCGGACGGCGGAGTCGAAGAACGAGAGAGTCTCCTCGATCGGGGTCAGCGGGTCCCAGGCGTGCACTTGGTACAGGTCGACGCTGTCCACGCCCAGTCGGCGAAGCGAAGCGTCCAGCGCCCGGGAAAGATGCCGCCGGGACAAGCCGATGCCGTTGACGTCGTCGGTGAACGGGAACCGGCCCTTGGTGGCGAGCACGACCCGGTCGGTGACGTCGCTCGGACGACTCGCCAGCCACCGGCCGATGATCTCCTCCGAAACGCCGCGGGTGTAGAGGTCGGCGGTGTCCACGAAGTTTCCGCCCGCTTCCAGGAAAGCGTCCATCTGGGCGAACGCCTCCTCCTCCGAGGTTTCGTCCCCGAAGGTCATCGTGCCGAGCGCGAGGTTCGAAACGACCGTGCCGGTGTTGCCGAGTCGGCGGTATTCCATCGTGCGTCTCCCTTGGGAGTCGAAGTGCAATCGGGCAAAGGGGAAGGTGACTGACTGGAGGGCCGGTCCAGGCTCCGACGAACGGGCCGTCCCGATGTGGCGGGACGGCCCGTCGCGCTCCGGCCGTCAGTGCGCGACGACCGGGATGTCGACCTGCTGCGCGGCCTCGCCGGAGGAGTCGGCACTGCTGGGGCCGCCGTCGTTGATGAAGACGAAGGCGATCAGTGCGGCCAGCACCATGATCACGGTGCCCCAGGCGAAGGCCACGGTGTAGCCGTGTACGGCGGCCTCCTGGGCGGCCGCCTCCGGGACGGAACCGGAGAACGCGCGTGCCGCGAGCCAGGTACTGGTGGCGCTGGCGGCGATGGTGTTCAGGAGCGCGGTGCCGATGGCACCGCCGACCTGCTGCGAGACGTTGACCATCGCGGAGGCGACACCGGCGTCCTGCGGCCGGATGCGGGAGGTGGCCAGGATCATGCCGGGCATCGTGGCCGTACCCGTGCCCAGGCCGAGCAGGATCTCGGAGGGCAGGACGTGGGTGACGAACGAACTGTCCACCTCCAGCTGGGTCAGCCACACCATGCCGACGGCTGCCAGCAGGAAGCCGGGCCCCATCAGGAAGCGGGCCGGGACGCGGTTGACCAGCCGGGTGCCGATCTGGGTGGACCCGATGACCAGGCAGACGACCAGGGGCAGGAAGGCGACGCCGGTCATGACCGGCGAGTAGCCCTTGTTCAGCTGCAGGAAGTAGGTCAGGAACAGGAACTGACCGAACATGCCGACCAAGGCCAGCCCCATGGAGAGGTAGGCGCCCCCACGGTTGCGGTCCGTGACCACGCGGAGCGGCAGGAGGGGTGCCTTGACCCGGGACTCGACCAGGGCGAACACGGCGAGCAGTACGGCCGAGGCGACGAACGTGCCGATGGTGAGGCCCGCGCCCCAGCCGTCCTGCTCCGCCCGGGCGAAGCCGTAGACCAGGGCGACGAGCCCGAGGGTGGCGAGCAGCGTGCCCACGACGTCGAGCCGGTCGCGGTTGCGCTGCTCCCCGCGGTCGCTGACGTAGACGGTGGCGCCGACCGCGGCCACGACCGCGAAGACGATGTTGACGTACATGCACCAGCGCCAGTTGATGTACTCGGTGAGCACACCGCCCAGGAGCAGGCCGACCGCACCGCCTGCCGCGGCGATGGCGCCGAAGATGCCGAACGCCTTGGCCCGCTCCTTGGCCTCGGTGAACGCCACCGTGAGCAGGGACAGCGCCGCGGGGGCGAGCAGGGCGCCGAACACGCCCTGGAGCGCACGGGAGGCGAGGAGCATGCCGATGTTGACGGCGGCGCCGCCGAGCGCGGAGGCCAGGGCGAAGCCGGTCAGGCCGACGATGAAGGCGCGCTTGCGGCCCCACAGGTCGCCGATCCGACCGCCGAACAGCAGCAGACCGCCGAAGGCGAGGCTGTAGGCGGTGATCACCCACTGCCGGTTGCCGTCGGAGATGTTCAGGTCCGCCTGGGCGTGCGGCAGGGCGATGTTCACGACCGTCGCGTCCAGCACGACCATCAGCTGGGCGATCGCGATGACCGTCAGCGCTTTCCAGCGCCGCGGATCGGGCACCGGCGCACCGGCGGGAGTGTGACTTGCTGACATGGGAATGGCTCGGTTCTCTGTGACGGATGGAACGAAGGGAAGCGCCGGACACCTCAGAGCGGGGACCACACTGTCGGCCGCGCGGGCAAGGCCCTCTTCCACGCTCGTCAAGCGTGCGGGCCGAAGGCGACATGTGGCAGGTCGGGCTGTGCCCTGGAGCCGCGTTCGGTGCTGTGGCAGGGCACCCCACGCGCCTTCCGCCCAGGTCGTGGCGTCCCCACACTTGGAAAACATGGATCGTGAGCAGCACAGCGGCGGTACCCGCGGTACGGAGCTGGGGCGCTTTCTGCGCGCCTGCCGTGCCCGGCTGGCGCCCGAAGAGGTCGGCCTGGTGGCCGGCGGCGGGCGGCGCCGCACTCCCGGACTGCGTAGGGAGGAGCTGGCCACACTCGCCGGCATCAGCATCGACTACTACGCGCGTCTGGAGCGTGGCACGGAGACCAGGCCCAGCCCGTCCGTGATCGACTCCCTCGCACGCGCGCTCAAGCTGGAAGAGGACGAGCGCGATCACCTGCGCGCTCTTGCGGCGCTCGCCGCCCGCTCGGTCCCCCAGCCGCCCTCAGCGCCGAACCGCACCGTACGGCCCGGCGTCAAGCTACTGCTGGAGAGTCTGCGCCCCTTCCCCGCGCACGTGTTCAGCCGCACCGGCGACGTACTGGCGTACAACCCGGGCGGGCTGCGGCTGGTCGCCGGCCTGGACGACTGGCCGGAAGAGCAACGCAACATCGCCCGCTACGTCTTCCTGCACCCCGGTGCCCGCGTCCTGTTCGACGACTGGGACAACCAGGTCCGCAGCTGTGTCAACGGACTGCGCGCCCTGGCCGGCATGGAGCCGGACGCACCCGACCTGACACAACTGGTGGGCGAACTCCTGCTCAAAAGCCCGGAGTTCGCGCGCCTGTGGGAGCGCTACGACGTCAAGGGCCATACCTACGGGCGCAAGACCTTCCACCATCCCGAGGTCGGCGACCTGACCTTGGGTTACCAGACCCTGCAGCTGCAGGGCTCCCCGGCCAACTGCATGGTCGTGTACTACGCCGAGCCCGGCACACCCGAACATGACGCGTTGGCTCTGCTCGACCTGGCCGCAGACGAGTCCGAGCACGCACCGAGACTCCCGCCCAACAGGCAACCCATCGAAAAGCCATGAACACATGACTTCTCACGTCACGCCGAGCAGCGCACAACCGCCGTCGCGTACCGACGTCAGCGAGGGTTCCGGCCCCGGACTGGACCGGCGCTCCGCACTGCGGGAGTTCCTCCGGTCCCGCCGGGCCCGGCTCACACCGGAGGACGTGGGATTGCCATCGTCCGGGCGACGCCGGGTCCCGGGACTGCGCCGCGAGGAACTCGCGCAGCTGGCAGGGGTGTCCTTCGCCTACTACACCCGTCTGGAACAGGGGCACGGTGACACGATGTCAGCCGATGTGCTGAACGCCGTCGCCCGCGCCCTGCGCCTGGGCCGGGACGAGCACGCCCATCTGTTCCGCCTTGCCCGGCCGGAACTTCACGGGAACCGCCATGCCGCACCCCAGAGCCAGAGGCTGCGGCCAGGCATCCAGCAACTCCTGGATGCGCTCGACAGGGTCCCGGCGTACGTCTGTGGTCGACGGTTGGACGTCCTGGGCTGGAACAGGCTCGCCACCACCGTGTTCGGCGACTGGTCCCGGCTACCACCCCGGGAGCGCAACCTGTCCCGGCTGGTCTTCCTCTCCCCCGCGGTACGTGAACGTTTCGCCGACCTGGAAACCAAGATGCTGGACGTCGTCAGCGTCCTGCGCGTGGACGCGGGCACACACCCCGAGGATGCAGAACTCGCCGCGCTGATCGGCGAGTTGGCGGAGAAGAGCAGTGACTTCCGACGATTGTGGGCCAGACACGACGTGCGCCGCAGAGACCACGGTGTCCAGCGGCTACGGCATCCGGTGGTGGGCGGACTCACCCTGTCCTTCGAAGCCATGGGACTGCGCGGCGACACCGACCAGATCCTCGTCACCTATCACGCCGAGCCCGGCTCGACGTCCCGGAAAGCCCTGTGGCTGCTGGCGGGTCTGGCGGCCCCGCGCACCGAGTTCACCTCCCAGCAACAGGACGCGTGAACGAACGGGGTTCGGTCGGACAGACAACAGGAGCCACAGTGCATCCATCCCCTGATCAGAGCGCCCGCGAGGAAGTCACCACGGCCTTTCTCGCATACCTGCAAGCGATGCTCGACGGCGATACCCACGCTCTGGACAACCTGCTCGCCGAAGGGTGCACGCTCACCCACATGACCGGCTATGTACAGCCCAAGGAGGAGTGGTTGTCGCAGATGCGTGCCGGCTGGTTCCTCTACCACGGGATCGAGGAGAAGAGCGTAACTGTCGAGATCGACGGGGCCACAGCCCACGTCTCCGGCCGCTTCGTCACCGACGCGACGGTGTACGGCACCCGCGCGAACTGGCGGCTGGAGATGACCATGGACTACGCCCACGAGGAGGACACGTGGTCTGTGGTCCGCTCAGCTGCCGAGACCTGGTGAGCCACAGGTGCTCGATGTCTCCCCATCGGCTACGTCGGCCCAATGGACTCCCGACGCACGCACGACTACTGCCTCGACGCACTGCGCGCAGTCGGCGCGCCGGACCATCGGCTCACACACCTGCACTGCCCGATCGGGCTTGACCTCGGCGCCTACACCCCCGAGGAAACAGGGGGAACCTACGAAACGCGGCCTCCCAGGCGACGGATGAGCGCCGTGCAGCAAGTCCATCGCCTCAGGTGGTGGAATGGGTAGCGAGCCAGTCCTGAAGTTCACGGTGGCGGAACTGGTAGGCACCGCCTGTGATGCGTAGGAGTCCGGCACGATAGGCCCAGTCCAGTGTGTCCTGAACCGGCTGGCCGAGCAGTATCGGACCGCGGCAAAAGCCGCCGCGCCCGTCGCCCCGGCTCCCGCCCGGGTAGCGGGTCGGGCGGTACTGCTGATCCCGCACCGCAGCGAGACGCCCGACGAGGCCGCCCTGGCCGCCCGCGGCAGCGCCGTAAGACCCTCAGCGTCATCGCGGGCGCCGCCTCCGGACAGCCCGAACTCGCCGCCGCCGCTCACCGTGCCGTGGCCGGCGATCCCCAACTGCTGCTGTCCGACGCGGCCAGGAGCGTCGCCTCCGAACTCGACCATGAACCCGCCCAGGAGTGGCTGGCCGACCTGCAGGAGGCGGTTACCGACGGGGCACAACAGCCCGGTGCCGATCCCCACGCCTACCGCTGGGCCACAGAATTCATCGACGACACCCTGGCCCGGCACGCGCCCGACCCTGTCGACCTCGACGAGCTCTTCCCGCGGCTGGCTCCCGCCGACGGCACGGACGACGACGTCGACACCGACGACAACGCGTCCGCTCCGCGCCGACAGCAGACCTCCTCCGGGTCCGGCCCCGGACAGGGCTTGTCCTGAAATCCCTCGTCGCCGTCAGCGCCCTCACCCACATGACCCTGGTGGCGTACTTGACGGGCTATGCCGCCTACTTCACCGACGCCAACCGCGATCCGGACGCCTGGGGCACCCACCACTGATCGTTGGAGTAAACCTGGTCATCTCGCTCTTCTTGGGACCCTGACACGTGCCGGGCCTGTCCATCCTGTGGTTCGCCCCGCTCGTTCCCATGGTGGGCAATATCGCCCGCGGCGTCCTGTACGGCCATGCTGTACACGCCGATGCCAGCTCCATGGGCGCTGCGGTGGCGTGGAGCTCGGTGTTCGTACCCAGCTGGATCGCCTTGGTCCTCACCACCCGAACCTGGTTCGGGCACAACTGCCTCGCGCCCCCTCACTCCGCTGGCTGACCAGCCCGTACGAGGCAGGGTGCGAGCGGGGCGGGCTTCCCCGTGAGCGTGGGTCTGAGGCCGGAGTGAGTCTGCGGACTCCCTGGCCGCGTCCCATTCGGACGACATCTACAGGGACAATTGACGCCATGTTCGAGATCGGTCCCGGCTCCGACACAGCGGCGGTGTACCGGGCGAGATTCGCCCTGCGCTTGCCCGCCAGCCTCAGTGCACTGACCGGGCCCGAGCACGGCCTGGTCGAGTTGCCCCTGCACGTGGTCTGGTCAGGGCTGCGCGTCTTGGACCTGGACCGGCCTCGTCAGCGGATGAGCCTGTACCGGACCGTACTTGCCGAAGGCATGCGCGACGACCTGTGCCGATTCCTCAACCGCGATGTACTCCTGGACCTGTGGCCGACCATGTACCCCCTCATCGGACGTGCCGTCAGGGAGGTCTGGGAGGAGGCATTCCCCGAACTCCGGGCCACCAGGGCCTCCGTATAGGGATACACATTCTGGTCACCGAACGCCGCTAAATGCCGCCAATGCACTGTGTTGCCTGGGTCCATCGCAGATCTCCGGAGTCCGGACATACGTTCCAGGACGCAAGGAGGCCTACCGTCACCAGCTGGTCGAGTACATCCGGCAGCGCAAACGGGTCCAGACCGCAGTCGCGAGCCATCCGGTCCACCTCAGTGAGCCCGTTATCGGCCTCCGGGGGCGTGTACGCCGCGAGGCATACGGCGGCCAGTTGCGGGAGCGGTCCGCCTGCGGCGACGCGGGCAGGTCGAGCCGCGCGCAGGGCCCAGTCGGCGGCCCGCCTGCGGTCGGGGCGGGCCGGAGACTGGGTAAGCAGCGTGGCGTCGAACAGCCGGGCAGCTACTGTCGCTGTGTCGGCCTCCGGCGTTGCTGGGATTCTGCTCAGCCACCGCGCCCGTTCCAGCTCCTGCCACGGATCTGAGCGGTGGCCCAGACGAAGTCCGCGCAGGATCCCTGTCGGGAGTTGAACGTTCACTGCGGCGTTCATCCGCAAGGCGCACTGCAGCGCGAGGAGCCGGGCGGCGGCTCCCGTGTCGGGCGGCAAGGCAGCGGCGAGATAACTGAGCATCTCTCGAACCCGGCGCTGTTCGCCCGGCCCACGAGGCTGCCGTCCGCGTCTACGGCGTGATGCTGCGGATGGCCACGGCGAAGCCGCCGACAGGATCGTGTCGGGTACGACGGCGGACTGATCCGTGGCCGCGGCGCAGGCAGTGCAGGAATCGGCAAGCCGCCAGACCCGTCCCCCTCGTTCACGGGCCAGGAGCAGCCGGATGGGGCCGGCACAGCCACGGTGGCGGGGATGCCAGCAGCAGCCGCGTTCGTGGCACTGGCACGTACGCATGTGTACCGGGAGCACATCGCAGCGAGCGTGCCGGGCAAGGTGAGCCAAGGCCGCCGAGCGTGCGGACGCAGCGGCAAGGGGGCTGCCGTTCTGGGGGCACTGCCGGCATACGAGTACCGGCCCGCCGGCATGCGGACGCAGTTCCACGATCCAGGTGCGCCGCACCGCGGGACACCTTGTGCGCAGCCTCATCGGGCCCTTACTCCTCCCATCGCGTGTTTTCGCGCCGACACCCGCCAAAGGGTGGGGCGACGGCACACGGTAGTGCAGACATCTGCCCTTCCGCTCTCACCTCCACCTGCAGAAATAGGGCAGAGGTCTGCACTGACAGGGCAGGGGTCTGCACCGTCGGATGGTGGGGTGACGATCTTGCCGCCCGACCCGGACCTCGACGCGCTGCGCCTGGAGCTCGCGCGCCTGCGGGCGGCACGGGGGTGGACGTACGACGAGCTCGCCGCCCGCACCGGCCTGGCCAGACGCACACTCATCGAGATCGAGCAGGGCCGCACAGTCGGCACCCTGAAGACCTGGCACGCTCTCGCCCATGCGCTGGGCACCCCACTCGACGTGCTCTTCGCCAACCTGTGCCGCGGACATGAGCCGCCCGGGCAGACCGGCGACTGACCTCCCGCCGGAGCGCTCTTCGTTGACCACCCGAAATGGGGACGACGATGCGAACGCGTGAGCGCCTGTCCGTACGTCAGTCGCCCTCAATGCGGCCGACCGAGGGACATCACGGCGGCGACGCACCGGGTACGGCGTGTTGGCTGGCAGGTTCGCCCACATGCGCTCCACGCCCCCACCTCCCGGACACCGCCGGGACGGCAGCCTCACCGCCGTCCATCCACGGCGCTCCCTGTGCGTCGCCCCCGATGGCGTCAGCCGCCTGCTGCGCTGCGGCCAGACCGGCCGATGCCGCGACTGCGGCAACCGGATCGAGTGGTACCACCAGACCAACCGTCAGCCGGTCCGCCTTCACCCCCACGAGCTGCCGACCGCGCGCGTACCCGCCGCCTGTCGCTGGCACGTCAGCTCCGGCGTCGCCTATCCGGCAGGCGACGGCACAAGCTGGTGCCGCCTGCCGCACGGGGCGGTGTGCCCTGCCCGCGACGCCTCACCAGTAATGCCCGAACTGGTCGCGCTCCGCCTCGCGCTGGCTCTCAACACCCGCCGTCTGCTCGACACCGGCGCCTTCACCCCGCCCGGTGCGCCCTCCGGTGCCGAGGCAGCGGCTTCGACCGTCTGCCGCCCTGCCCGCCCCATCGTGCAACTCCTCTACATCCGCTACCTCGCCGCCCGTCCCATCGACGAGATCCAGTGCGTCGCTCAGGCCCGACGGCGCCGTCGCTGCAGCAACCCACTGCTCCCTCCGGATGCCCCCAGCGGCGCCTGGGCCCTGGTGCCCGCTACTCGGGCACACGGCCAACTCGCCCTACCCACTGAGGTCATGGCCGTGTATGACCTTTCCGGCCTGCCGTACGCGGAGCAGTTGCGCTGGCGGGCCCAGCGCTGCCCGCAGCACTCTGTAACGCCTTCGGCTGCAGACATGGCGGTCCCCGACTGGGAACCCTTCGACCCGCTCGTTCACCACGAACACATCCGCACCCGGCTGCCAGCACGCGTCCGACGCCCCGGTCCTACCGCTCGATCCCGCAAAGAGGCCTGGAGATGACAGCGCACCACGCGATCGAGATCGTCCTGACGCGACCCGCCACCATGGACGAACTCCGCCGTGCCCACAACGCCGCGCGGCTGGCCGCCAACGCCGACCGCACCCGGCTGCTGGCACTGCAGCGGGCCAAGAGTCCAGGCCGTGCACTGCGGGCGCTTCGCCGCCAGCTTGACGCGCTGTTGCCCATCGACGTCCTGACCAGCCACTACCCGGACAGGTACGGTCAGGTCCTGCTAAACCTCACCCTCAGCAACACAGCCCGCACCGCCATCCGCCGGGCTGCAGCCACCCGAGGCCAACGCCCCCAGGACTTCGTGAGCCACAGCGTGGCCGCGGCCGTCGCCCGTCACGAACAACAACGCTGTCGACATCTGACGGCCCAACTCGAAGGACTACTTGTTCACCACTCTCCTGAAGAAGTGCTGGCGTGCGCGGCCGACGCCCTTCTCGGCCGACGCCACTACCGCGAACCACCGAAGCGATAGCCCTCCGAAGAGGCTCCCCCGCGGAGCCACCGTGAACGCCAAGCCACTCATCACCCCTTCTGCGGAGGCCTTGTTGCCCACTCCAACTGATGAACAGGTCGAGGCCGCCGACGTTTTCCACGCAGGACACCATCTCGTCCTGCAAGCTGGCGCCGGCACCGGCAAGACCACGACCCTCGTCCAGCTCGCCGAAGGAACCAAGCGACGCGGCCGCTACCTCGCCTTCAACAAGGACATCGCCTCCGACGCCTCGACCCGCTTCCCCCGTGCCGTGCTGTGCAAGACCGCCCACGCGACGGCATACGCCGCTGTCGGCCACCGCTACGTTCGCCGCCTGAACAGCCCACGCCAACCCGGCTGGAAAATCGGCCAAGCCCTGGGCATCACCCGGGCCATTCAGATCGGCGACCGCGAAGTCGGGCACAGGACGCTGTCCAACACGGCGCTTCGCACGGTCTCCCATTTCTGCCACTCCGCCGACCGCACGCTGACCCGACACCACGTACCACCGCTACGCGGCCTGGGAACACCGGCCCAGCATGCACAACTCGCCGAGGAGGTGTTGCCGTTCGCCGTCAAGGCCTGGGCCGACCTGCACAACCCGGATGACGGCATCGTCCGCTTCGAGCACGACCACTATCTGAAGATGTGGGCCCTGACGAAACCGAGGATCGACGCGGACTTCCTCTTCCTCGACGAAGCTCAGGACACGAACCCGGTCCTGGAGCAGGTCTTCGCCGCGCAGCGCGACCACGCCCAGCTCGTCATGGTCGGTGACTCCGCCCAGGCCATCTACGGCTGGCGCGGTGCCCGCGACGTGATGACCGGTTTCGACGCCACGCACCTCACGCTGACCCAGTCGTTCCGCTTCGGCCCTCTCCTCGCCGAGCAGGCTAACCGCTGGCTCGAACTCGCGGATGCCCCCATCCGCCTGACTGGCAGCCAGAGCATCCCCACCAAGGTCGGCGACATCACCCACCCGGACGCGGTCCTGTGCCGCACGAACATCGGCGCCATGACCGAGGTCATGAACCTGCTCGCCGCGGGTCACCGCGTCGCTCTGACCCGCGGAGGACACACATTGCAGGCGCTGGCGCTCGCAGCCCGCCACCTCAAGGAAGGCCGCCGCACCGGCCACCCCGAACTGGTCCTCTTCGCTTCCTGGGGCGAACTGCAGGACTACGCCGCTTACGATCCCGCCGGCGGCGACCTCCAGCCCTTCGTCGACCTCGTCGACACACACGGGCCAGACGCCATCCTCGCCGCCGTCGACGAACTCACCGACGAAGAGCACGCCGACGTCACCGTCTCCACCGCCCACAAGGCCAAGGGCCGCGAATGGTCCGCTGTCAAAATCGCCGACGACTTTCCCCCGCCCAAGGACACCGACCAACAGGACGCCCAGGGCCGCCCCATCCCGGAACCCGTCAACGACACCGACGCCCGCCTGGCCTACGTCGCCGTCACCCGCGCCCGTCACCAGCTCGACCTCGGCGGCCTGTCGTGGATCGACACGTACCCCGTCATAACGGCTATGGCATGACCCTCATGCGTTGGAGACCACCCTGCTTCGGACGGCTCAAGTCCCGCAAGATGTGCCGAAAGGCGCCGCCCACATCCCTGTCCACGCGGCCCCGGCAAGGCGGGGTTGCCGCGGCGCAAAAACGCATGGACCACAAGGTTGTTCTGAGCGCGGCGGCATGTCGCGTCGGCGGCAGTGGCTGAGCGAAAAATCACTTTTGCAGAGGACGGCGTCCGCACGGTCGCCGGGAGATGCCCTCACGTTCCAGAATGTTGCGCACCGTGGCGCGGCACATGCCTGTTGCCCCCGCGATGTCCTGGAGCGACTCCTCCAGGTGGGTATAGCGGTGGATGACTTCCTGGGTCAGGCGCTCATATTGCCGTTTCGGCGCCCTTGAGCGAATCTCAACCCCCATCTGCCGCAGCTCTTTGGCGATGGCTGGGTGGCTTCCTCCGACCATCCGACCGATGTCGCTGATCGAGTGACCGGCCAGATACAACTGGCGCCATTTCTCATTACGGTCTTCTAAGATCTCCCGCCGACTGAGCGGATGTCTGTCTATGATGCAGCGAATGTGTGCCGCGCTGGTGTTCAGCACGTTCGCAACTGCTGAGGCACTGAGACCGCCGGCCAAGATGACCTCATGGACCTTCGAATGGTGGATGCTCTCGAGCAGGACGCCTGGGAGATTTACTGGGGCCGGCATCTCCACCGGAAAGGAGGGTTCCCATGACAGAGGTTCTACAATCGATTCCTCGGACAGTAGCTGTCGGCAGCGCCGGGTAAGTTCATCGACCTCGAATGGGTGCAAATCAAATGTGAACTGAGGGTACTTCTTAGGCTTGTCGTCCCGATTCGGGATAGGTGCCACTCGCATCAAACGCACAGGGTTGCCGGTGAGGCGTTGGTAGATCCAACGGTTGGCATGGTGCACGTGCGATGGTGGTACCGGGTACGTGCGGCCCGACTTCCGTTCGATCTCTAGCCAGTCTTCAGGGGTGATGAACTCGGCTCGCTGCCCGAACACTTTTCGACGTCGTGCATAGTTGATCGGGGAGCCTTCGTGATCGAGCAGGTTCGCCAACAGAGTCAGGGCACGGAGGATTTCCACCCCGGCCTCGTGTGTGTGCAGCGTCTCCAGCGTGCGGGACAGGGTCTTCGGGGGAAGGTTGTTGCCGAGCAGTTTCTGTGCTTGTGGCAGGTTGATCCATGCTCCGACCTGCAGCGTGCTTACTGCGAGAGCCTGTTGGACCGTGCTCCAGCGCAGATTCCCACGGCAGGTGCTTGGCATGAGCCGCAGCGTCCAGGTGTCCCACAAGCGCACCGGTGTCTTCTGGGCCCGGGCTAGCGGCAGTTGCAGCCCCTTGGCCGGGCGCTGGGGACGTCCTGTGGTGGTGCGGTAGTGCAGTCGCACAGCTCGACGTCCTTGGCTGCGGTGTACGGCGCTCAGAACCATGGCGACAAGGTCGGGGGACGCCTCCGCGCTCCACTTCTCAATGTCACAGTGCGCGACACCCCCTCCTTTCGCTTCCAGCCGGTCGGTGAGCCACGCGATGCGGTCGACGACATCCTCCGGGTCTGTACGACTCAGGCCGTTCAAGGCCGCTGCCAAGGCGATCCCGGTTGCTGCAGCGTCGGTCGGAGCCACCCACGCCCCTCGGGTGTGCGCTTCTCGGCGTCCGCGGTAGGTGGTGAGCGGCGCTTGGCGATACTCGTTGCAGCGGTGCACAAGGTCGTCGGCTCCCCAGCGTGCGAGGTCGCCGTCGTGCGCGAGCGCCAACACACGTGAGGCGAAAGTCCTCAGGTCCGCCAGAACCTGCGAGATAGCGACAGGTGTGCTGCCATAGACGCCCTCGAAGTCCGTCGTCGTCAAAGGATCATTTTCGATTAGTTCGGTCAGCTGTTGCTGCGCAAGCAGAATGGGGCTGTCGACAGCCAGCGGCAAAGCTGCTGCTTCACAGAGGTCTTGTTGGCAACGGTCTAGGGGGAATTCCTTGGATTTTGTGGGGCAGACCCCTAAAATGGGCGTGGTTCCGGTGTAGTTGCCCCGGCTGCGAGGAATCTCTCCACACGAGGGGCAGGTATCCGCCAGGAGCATGCGATGGCGTGTGCACGCAAAGGTGAAGGCCAAGCGCCACGACAGCTGCCAACGTCCGCCAGATTCCTTCAGGCACGCAGGGCAGAAGCGGGAACCACATGCCCGTCCCCACAGTCGCTGTCGGTCGACGCGACGACGGTGTGAGTCGATAAACAGCGCCTTTCCGTGCCATCGGGCCAGCGTCATGCGCCGCAACGTTCCGGAATCGGTACCAGTGACCAAAGCGAGGTGCGCACACTCCGCAGGAGTCAGGGCGATGGTCCATGGCGGGTTCATCAGAGGATTTTGAGGGGCTACACCGCTCAGTCCCAAGGCTTCGGCGACCTGAGTGAGCGGAGCCCTGTTGCGGCAGGCCATAGCCTCGAGCCAGCTGTCCAGCCCTTCGCCTTCCACCGGTTCGATCCGCAGCGGGAGCGTGCGAGCCAAGCTCATCGGCCGCCGCCTTTCCCGGTGGCTACGGTGTGGGCCTCGCTCCTCTTCGAGGTCCAGCGCCGAGCCCGCAGGGAAGCCTCAAGCTGCACGCGTGCCTTCTCGGAGGCAGCGTCGATTTTGACGCTGTCCAGGAGCTCTTGGTCGAGCCGTTCGATCCCCGTCCGCATAGCCCGCTGGCAGCCACGATTGACCAGTGTCATGAGCGAGCCGATGTGTCCGGTGGTACGGGCATAGAAATAGTCCGACAACTCGTTGGCCAGCATGCCAGGGAACTTCTCAGCCAGCACAATGCGCTTCTCCAGCCACAGCATCAGGCTCCGCCACTCAATCCGACCTTTATCGTCGTTCACCAGGAACGGATCCATCGACAGGGGCGTGGTGCGTCGGGCGGTCTGAGCGAGTGTGACGTCACCACACTGGTCCGTCTCGGAGTACAGACCGCGGCTCGCCAACTCGACACCCACGAAGATCAAGGTGACGGGAAACTCATTAGCGATGTGCTTGAAGTGGTTGCTGACTTCCCTGCCGTTACGGTCCGACCACCTCAGAAAGTGCAGATCGTCGACGATCAGGATTTTCGTCTCACAGTCGAGGATGCAGTCCAACGCCCGCTGCAGGAACTCCGCGGAAGTCCCCCTGAAACGAGCCGGGTGAGCGAAGAACTCCAAGATGGCACGATTGAAGTCCTTCATGCCGATGTTACTGGTGAGCCCCACACGGCAGACTGGCCACCGTTCCTGGCCTGCCTGCGTAAAATCGCCTTCTTCCGAGATCTCCCTGCGATGGAACTTCTGCGCGAAGTGAAGCACTGCCGTGGTCTTCCCCAGGCCCGGGAAAGCATCCACCGCGACTGCCCCTTTGGCCTTGTCGCCGTCCTGAAGGTTACTGTCGACGATGTCCCATAGGTCTTCTTGCAGGGCGATGAGCTGCGGCGTCTTGATCGGCCCGAGATTGGCGTGCCAGTCCCGCCGCTGCCGGTCGTAGACCGCGCGTGCCGGGTTGCTCAGCGCGGTGAGTTCTTCAACCGTCAGCTTGTCGGGCTGAATACGTCCTGGCGTCTCGGCCAGTTGGCGAAAGCCTTCCTTGCGCAAGAGTGTCAGATTGTCGAGCGGTGGGCGTTCTGGTTGCGGCGTCCCGTCGGTCATGCGTCCTCCAGAGCATCCGCGTAGAAGTCGTCGTCATCATCGTCATCGGGACCCTCGAGGCTGTGGCCGGGGCCGCCGAGTTCGTCGTCATCATCGTCATCACCTGGCTGTTGGCCCTCGTACGGCTCAGGCTCGGGATCCTCTTCACCCTCTGCCAGCACCACGGAATCAGCTGCCAGCACCCGCGCCACGGACGGCAACGCGGCAGCCTCGTCGGCAGCCTCGGTGGACGGCAGCTCCATGGCCGACTGTTCGCGCGCCATCCGCAAGGCCATACGCCGCTCGGCCCTCGTCATACCCAGACCGAGGTTCCAGCGCTCCAGCAGGTCGGCCATCGCACTCTCGTCGTCGGGGTAGGGGTACTTTTTCGCGGCCAGTTGCCGGGCCAGTTCCAATGCTTCTTCACTGACCGGGAACTTCATGGCTGGCGCATGCTCCCAAGTCAGCGTGTGCCACTTCCGGGTTTCAGGGCGGCGGAAGTAGACGCGCGTAATGTCGTCGGGATCGACCTGGATGGGCCAACCCCCCTTGGCGCGCGGTCCGGTGTAGGGACTCGTCTGATTGCGCAGACCGTTCAGGCCTGGTCCGTTGTAGCGGCATCGACGGGTCTCGACACCGTAGGAGTGGATCGGCTTCCATTCGGTCTTGAGGAACTCGAATCCCAGGTCTGGATCGCGGGGGACCTCGATGTAGCCAGCGCGGGCGATGCCGTGGTCGAACATGGCAGCTGGAGACAGCCTCAGTCCCGGAACTCGCGGATCGACCAGGCCATCGTGGGGACGGTGGTGGTAGACCACGGCAACCCATTCCCGGATGATCGCCTCAAGTTCGTTCAGGAAGAAGTAGGCCTCACCCTCCGGGTTCACCCCACGTGCATAGATGTCCGGCCCCTTGTATCCGGGGAGCGTCTCCAGCAACCCTTTGCGCAGCGTAAGAAAGAATCTTTCGATGGGCCCCTTGTCACGACCCGTACGCAGGCGGGCCGGCTGAATCGACAGCCCTAACCGCTGGCACACGCTGGTGATGTGCTCGGAGACGTAGACCTTGCCGTGGTCGACCACAAGCGTCTCCGGGACAAGCGCCGGCCCCGCTGCTCCCCGGCCCGTGATCCGGGCTGCAGCGTCCGCCATCGGGCCCTCGATCGCGTCCCGATCCAACAAGACCGCGCGAGGAACGCCATGGTCAGGCCAGACCGCATGGCTCGGCCAGTCCTTCCCCGCCGGGCGGGGGCGGTAGGCCTGAAACAGCGTCGCCGCAACATCGACGGACTTGGTGGATACCGGAGTGAGCCGCAGCCCCGCGATACAGCGGTCGTACCAATCCATGGCGACGGTCAACTCAGGCTGCACCCACCGCAGTGTCATCGGGTCCAGCGCGAAGACATCCAGCCGATTGGTGTCCATCAGCAGGTACTCGCCCGGCCTTGTGGGCCGCAACTTCCCGTACACGCCGGTCGGACGAGCAGCGATGTCCCGGTTCCTCTTCGCGCTCAGCCTGAACGTCGGCCGACGCTTCTCCAGCTCACGAAGCCACCGATAGGCCGTGGGCCTCGAAGGAACCCGCACCTCGCCCTTGCCGTAGCGGGCATCCAAGCGGGGTCGCATACTGCGGATGACCAACGCCTGACTCGGCGTCGAATCCTCTTCGTACTCCGCCATGATTTCCAGGGCCATCTCCACCCACCGCGGATCAGCCCGCCCTACACCCCCAGCATCGACTGCCCGCTCCGGCCGGTCACGCGTCAACGCAGCTTCCCGCTCAAGCTGGAAAGCACTCACCCATCTGGTGAGCGTGCGCAAGCCGACCCCCAGCTCGTCCGCCTTGGCCTGGTAGCGAGTCATCTTCGGTGTTCCCGGCGCGTACTGCAGGCGTGGTTCCCCTGGAGCTGCCAACTCCGGTGATCCGGACCGAAAGCCACAGATCACTTCATTGAGGTGAGCGGCTCGTTCACGAACCTTCTCGAGCTCATCGTCGTCGAGCTGAGCCAGAACCACTGAAGCGGTCTCACCGGGGTCGTCAGACGAAGGTCCGGGCCTCTCGGCAATGACGCGGGCCCGGCCCGAGGTCAGAACTTCCCTCAAGGACAGCCGGAGCCTGCGGCCCCGTCCGTCCTTCACCAGGATTTCATTTCCCGCTGCGGATCCGAACATTTCCTCGACGGTGACAACTTCACCATCGTAATGGAACCGCGTCCCCACACCCACGCGTACCGCGCCGTCTCCGCTCATCCGTCCTCTCCTACGCCCATTTCCGGGGTACTGCGGCGGGATAACCTCCATGTCGCCGTACTCGGAATCCTCGATTGGGTCTGGCAGTGTATTCATCCCGGCGCCCACGACCGTGGCCGGCTCTTGGCGCAATACATGCTGCTCGGACAGAATCCCGCTCAAGTCGGTGGACAGATCCTGATTCCACAGCAGATGCAGGACAGCGGCACGAACGAGCTCACCGGGCCAGCGGGGGAAGGCGTGGAAAGCCTCTCCCAAAGTCGCTCCATCAAGGTTACGACCGCGCATTTCTTCCAGCATCCCCGCCTCGAAGAGCCAGTCGCGCCGGTAGCCAGCCAAGAACCGGAGATTGGCCATCTCCTCCTCCGGAGGTTCACACCACGCCTGAAATTCCCAGCCGCAAGACTCCATCACTTCACGAGCCCAGCCGAGCGAGAAAGCGATCTTCGGCCGCGTCAGCAAATGGCGGGGCTTGACATCCACCACCAAAGGAACCATGCCGTCACGAAGAATCAAGAAGTCGGGGACATGCCTCCTTAACGCCCCATCGATTTCTGCCGTAATCAAAAACGGCTGAGCAAATATCGCTCTGCCGTCTCGTGTAAAATCAGCATAAATCAAACGCGTGAGTTCCAGTCGTGATTCATAGATCACATGGGAGCGCATAGTCGAGGACCAGTAGAATCCCGAGTAGTGCTTCTGCCCGTAATACCAACGGAACGTGCGCCACGGGGTGGAGAACTCCAGGAGGTCATCAACACTCGCGTGCGGCCAGGTCCTCACTGCGATCTCGCCGTCACTTCTACGCAACTTCACCGAGACGGAATCGATGGACCTCGCCATGTGACCTCCCGAGGAAGCGGAGCGATGGCCTCAAAGCAGTAGCTACAAGTCCCATCACCCTGAAGGTCACACGGAAGCAGCGAACCGTACAGAGGGCACCGAAACTTCCACACACACGAGCGAAGGTTCGAACGTCTATCCGTCTCACTTCGGTGACCGATTGGTCGGACACTGGCCAACCAGAATGAGAATTGGTCACTCATTTTGAGAACCTACAGCGGCGGCCGAGTTCAGCCTGTCCGGCGGATCAGCGCCAGATACATGGCGTCCGTCCCGTGCAGATGCGGCCACAGCTGTACGTCGGGACCGTCGCCCAGCGCCGGTACGCCCGGGAAGAGCGGGCGGGCATCGAGGAGTTCGGCCGAGCCGCCGTACTGCTTGAGCACATCGTCGACCACGACCCGGGTCTCCGCGAGGTGCGGCGAGCAGGTGGCGTACCCGACGACACCGCCCACCCGCACCGAGTCGAGCGCCGTACGCAGCAGTCCGCGCTGCAACGGCGCGAACCCGTCCAGGTCGTCGGGGCGCCGCCGCCAACGGGCCTCGGGACGACGACGCAACGCGCCAAGACCCGTGCAGGGCACGTCCATCAGTACGCGGTCGAACGTGCCCGGACGCCACGGCGGCCGTGTCCCGTCGGCGGCGATGACCTGGTAGGGCCCCGGGTTCCCGGCGAGCGCCTTGGCGACGAGGCCGGCCCGGTGCGGCTGCTTCTCGGAGGCGAGCAGCAGGGCCCCGCGCTCGGCGGCGAGTCCGGCGAGCATGGCCGCCTTGCCGCCGGGTCCGGCACAGCCGTCGAGCCATGCCTTGTCCGGTCCGTCGAGGGGCGCGTTGGCGAGGGCGAGCGCCACGAGCTGGCTGCCCTCGTCCTGCACGCCCGCACGCCCTTCGCGTACGGAGTCGATGGCGCCCGGCTCGCCGCCCTCGGACAGCCGCACGGCGTACGGCGACCAGCGCCCGGGCAGCGCGTTCTCGTCCCCGAGCGCGCCGAGGATCTCATCGGCCGTGGTGCGCCCCGGGCGGGCCACGAGGGTCACCTCGGGCCGTTCGTTGTCGGCTTCGAGAAGATCCTCGATCCCGGCGCGCCCACCCCCGAGCGAGTCCCACAAAGCGGAGACGACCCATCGCGGATGCGAATGCACGACGGCGAGATGATCCTCGGGATCGTCGTCGTAGGGCGGCGCGACCAGCTCCAGCCAGCCGTCGAGATCGTGCTGCGCGATCTTCCGCAGCACGGCGTTGACGAACTTCGCCCGCCCGTCCCCGAGCACGACCCTCGCCAGCTCGACCGACGCGGACACGGCGGCGTGCGTCGGGATCCGCGTCCCGAGCAGCTGATGCGCACCGAGGCTCAGCACGTCCAACACCGGCGGGTCGACCTCGCGGAGCGGCCGGTCGACACACGCGGAGATGACGGCGTCGTACGTCCCCTGCCGCCTCAGCGTCCCGTACACCAGCTCCGTGGCCAGCGCCGCGTCCCGCCCGTCGAAGTCCCCCTTCTCCCGCGCCTTCCGCAGCAGCGGCGGCAACACGAGATTCGCATACGCGTCCCTCTCGTCCACCGCCCGCAACGCATCGAACGCAAGCATCCGCACGGGGTCCTTCTTGGGACGACGATACGGCTTGCCCTGCTGCCGGGGCCGACGGGACTGCTCACTCACGTAAAAGGTGCTCCGGTTCGTGGAAGAGGTACGGGTCCAGCGTACGTCGCGGGGAGAATCGCGCTCCTTCTCAGGGCACGCATGCATGCGCGGGGGACGTCTCGTTCTTCAGGGGCGCGGGGAACGGCGGTTCTACGCAGCGCGGGCCTCGTCCTTTCAAGGCCGCGAGAAGCGGCACGCTTTCAGGCACGGTGGACGGCTCGTTCCTGAGGGGCGCGGGGAACTGCGCAATCTTTTAGGGGCGCGGGGAACTGCGCGACCAGCCCCCACCGGCCCGCACCCGACAACCGACCCGCCGCACACCCACCCACACTGAGCCGACCGCCGGAAAAGAACCCTCAGCCCCCAACCACCTCGCCACCCCCGATCCGAACCCCCCGCGCCCAATCCGCCGCCCGCATCGGCTTCTTCCCCTGCGCCTGCACCCACAGCAACTCAACCGCAAACGACCCGGTCCCCACGTACACATTGTTCTTGCCGACACCCAACGCCCCCGGAGCAAGATCCGTCCGCTCGGGAGCAAGCGAGACCTGGATCAACTTGAGCCGCTCCCCCCGGAACACGGTCCACGCCCCCGGCGCGGGAGTGCACCCACGTACGACCCGGTCGACGCGAAGCGCGGGCGCGGCCCAGTCCACGTGCGCGTCCTCGACACTGATCTTCGGAGCCAGCGTGACACCGTCCCCCGGCTGCGGCACAGCCTTAAGCGTGCCGTCCTCGATCCCGTCCATGGTCGCGGCAAGCAGCCCCGCTCCCGCGAAGGCGAGCCGCGTCAGCAGATCCCCGCTGGTGTCGGTGGGCCGCACCTCCTCGGTGACGGTCCCGTAGACGGGCCCGGAGTCGAGCCCCTCCTCGATCAGAAACGTGGAGGCCCCGGTGATCTCGTCCCCGGCCATGACCGCGTGCTGCACGGGCGCCGCTCCACGCCAGGCGGGCAGCAGCGAGAAGTGCAGATTGACCCAGCCCTGGGCGGGGATGTCGAGCGCGACCCGGGGCAGCAACGCACCGTAGGCGACCACGGGGCAACAGTCAGGCGCGATCTCCCGCAGCCGTGCCAGAAACGCCTCGTCCCGCGGCTTCACCGGCTTCAGCACCTCGATGCCGGCCTCCTCCGCCCGCTCGGCGACGGGGCTCGCGACAAGCCTCCGCCCCCGCCCCGCCGGCGCGTCGGGCCGGGTGACGACGGCGGCCACCTCATGCCGCCCGGAGGCGATCAGGGCGTCCAGAGCGGGAACGGCGACCTCGGGGGTACCGGCGAAGACGAGCTTCATGGGTGGCAGTCGGCCTCTCGGGCGGGTTCATGACGGGCAGCACACCAGTCTATGGGGCGGCGTGGACCGTGCGACCGGTGCGGGCGGTTCGGGCGGGACCCACCGGTCGCGAGCGAAGGCCAAGGCCGAACACGAAGGCCGAGGCGAGCGCACGCCCAGCCGCCGGGGGCGTACGCATATGCCCCCACGCCCCATAAGCGTGACCACTCACCCTCAAACGCGTTGGTCAAGAAAGAGTTGACCAAAACGGGCCGCACTCGCGGCCCGGTCCTTTTCAACGCCGGTTCGAGAGGCTTGTTCATGGCCGACCACGCAACCCACGACGCCCAGGCTCGGGCCAGCCTGCACTTGCTGGTGCGGGACATCGAGCGGGTCCGCCGGCAGGTGGACGCACTGCGCACGCTGACAGCCCAGCTGGGCAACGTCTACCGCCCGCGCCGCTCCGGCCCGTCCACGGGCTTCGTCGTCTACGGGCGGGCTCCCGCCCCGACCGTCCGCCTCGCCCAGGAGCTGCGGGACAGCGTCGAGACCCTGGTCACCGCCGCCGTGGACTTCGACCGCTCACTGGGCTTCTCGTGGGACGCGGTGGGCTCGGCACTCGGGGTCACCAAACAGGCGGTGCACCGCCGTTACGGCGCCCGCCGAGCCGCGGCCCAGGCCGCCGCCGAGGCCGAGCGCGCCACGGAACCGTCGGGCTCCTCCCGCACGGTCGCCGTCAACACCGGCCTTCCCACGGTCCCCGCGGCCCGTTCCATGCCGATCCCGATGCCCACCCAGCCGACATCGGGCAGCCCCACGCTCCGCGAGGACATCATCAGGCCGAGCGCCTTCCCGGGCCCGCGCAACGGCTGACCCCACACCCACCCGTCTGCCCCCGACAACGCTCGGGGGCAGACCCGTTCACCTGAACGAACAGCCACCGCCGGCGCCCAAGCCGGTCGCCGAGATCCCGGCGTACGCAGCACCGGCACCGGCACCCGCACCCGCACCCGCACCCGCACCCGCACCGAACGGTCACCCGATATCCGGTGGATCAACCCGAATCCGCACCACGTCACTCCCCCCGCTGCCCCCGCTCCCCCCACGCGCCATCCGAGCCGCCTGCGCGTTCTTCAGCGCGGAGGCCAACGCGGCCCCCTTCCCCGGCGGCACCCTGATCAGCGCCCGCTCCCACGGCTCGCCCACCGGTGGCGCCCCCGTCCGCCGTGGCCGCCCGGGATCCGCCGGAGCCACCGGCACGGGCCCCAACACCTCGGCCTCGCGCGGCAGTTCGACGGCGGCCAGGAACCCGGCGAGGGCCTCCGCCGTCCCGGACACGGCAGCCATCCGCGACACGGGCGGAAAGCCCAGCTCGGCACGCTCAGCCAGCTCACGGACGGCGTGCCCCACCGGATCCCACCGCACCAGCGCCTGCACCGGCCGCAGCGTCGGCTCGGCGACGACCACCACGGTCCCGCCGTCCCGCTGCCCCCGGACCAGCGCCGCCGCCCCGATCCACCGCCGCAACGCGTCCTCGCCGGCCCGCAGATCGGGCCGCCCCAGCATCGCCCAGCCGTCGAGCAGCAGCGCGGCCGCGTACCCGCCCTCGGCCACGGGTTCCGCGCCCGGCGTGCTGACGACCAGCGCGGGCGCTCCCGGCACCGTGTCCAGAATCTGCTCGCGCCCCGACGTCCGTACGGGGACCGCCGGAAAGGCCCGCCCGAGCTCCTCGGCGGTGCGCCGCGCCCCCACGATCTGCGCCCGCAGCCGGAACCCGCCGCACTCGGGACAGCGCCACTCCGGCTCGTCCCGACCGCACCACCCGCACCGCAGCCCGCCCGCGTCCTGCCCTTCCAACGGCCCGGCGCAGTGGCGACACCGAGCAGCCGCCCGGCACTGCGCACAGGCCATCCGCGGCACATAGCCACGCCGTGGCACCTGCACCAGCACCGGCCCCTGCTTCAGCCCCTCCCGTACGACCTGCCAGGCGAGGGTGGGCAGCCGTGCGGCCCGCGCCGCCTCATCGCGCGCGAGATCCCCGTCCCCCACGGTCCGTACGAGCGGAGCCGCGCCCCGCACCTGCTCCCGCTCGGCGACGATCGGCGCCGCCCAGCCACTCTCCACGAGCTGCGCCGCCTCGACGGTGCAGCTCCAACTCCCCAGCAGGAAGGCGCACCTGTCGTGCGCGGCCCGCAGCAACAGCACCTCCCGCGCATGCGGCTGGGGGGCGTGCAGCTCGCTGTGGCTGCCGTCCCCGTCGTCCCACATGGCGACAAGCCCCAGGTCCTGCACGGGCGCGAACATGGCGGCCCGGGTGCCCACGACGGCCCGTACGGACCCGCGCCGCACCGCGAGCCACTGCCGGTACCGCTTCTCGGGGCCGGCCTCGGCGGTGAGCACGGCGTGCTGCCCCTCACCCAGCACGGAGGTCAGCGCGGCGTCGACCCGGCTGACGGCCCGCCCGTCCGGCACGACGACGAGGGCGCCGCGGCCCGAGGCGAGCGTCGCCCCCACGGCCCGCGCCAACTCCTCGGCCCAGCCGGGCCCCGGCAGCGCGTTCCACACGGCCCGGGGCGCCCCGCCGCCCGCGAGCGACTCGACGAAGGCGGCCCCCCGGGAGTACCGCGCCCAGGACCCGACCCCCGGCGCCTCGGGAACCGGCAACGGCTCGGGCGACGGCTTCTGCTCGGCTCTGGCGTTGCGCGGCGGCACGGCCAGCTGGAGCACATCGGCCAGACTCCCCGCGTACCGATCGGCGACGGCCCGGGCGAGGCCCAGCAGTTCCTCGCTCAACACGGGCTCGGGCGAGACGACTTGAGCGAGCGCGGCCAGCGGCCCGGAGTAGTCGGACTCGGCCAGCCGCTCGATCAGGAACCCGTCGATCAGCCCCCCGCCCTCGCGCCGCCCCTCCCGCACACGATGCCGCCCGGCCCCGAACCGCACGCGCACCCGCACCCCGGGCTGCGCATCGGCGTCGAGCTCTTCGGGCACGGCATAGTCGAAGTACCGATCGAGATGCAGCACGCCCTTGTCGACGAGCACCCGCGCCACGGGCAGCTCCTTGGCGACCGCGGCCCCCCGCCAGGTCCTCGGCTTGGCCCGCGGCGCCTTCCGCACGGCATCCCGAATCAACGCAAGCTGCTCGGGCGGGGCACCCTCGGCCCCACCTTCCCCACGCCCATCCGCGCTGCTCACAGCAACATTCCTACCAGACCCCACTGACACCGCCGCCCGCCCGAGATCAGCCCGGCCACGGATCACGAACGCCTGTGGGGCGCTTCTGCCATGGGCCACTCGGCCATACCGGTCCAGGACCGGCAGCAGGATTCGAACCTGCGAGGGGACAACCCGGAAGTATCCGCAGCCATCGCACCGGGCGCCGCGACGTCAGCTCCTCCCGAGTTCTGAGCGGCAGCGGTACATGAACCAGATTCACCGCACGCACTGGGCGCACTCCACCGAAGTAACCGCGGCCTGCGCACCGGGAGGACCGCCAGCGTAGGAAGTCCCACGACAGCCGCGCCAGTCATTTGTCAGCCTGGCCGTCTGCCCGCGGAATCCGACGGCCGGACAGCGGCGAGGCCCGGCGCCCCTGAGGGGGTGCCGGGCCTCGCCGAACAGCCGACCGAGAAACTACGGGACTTAGAGCCCCGCAGCCTTCCGCAGCGCGTCCACCCGGTCCGTCTTCTCCCAGGTGAACTCGGGCAGCTCACGGCCGAAGTGGCCGTAGGCGGCGGTCTGGGCGTAGATCGGCCGGAGCAGGTCCAGGTCGCGGATGATCGCGGCCGGGCGGAGGTCGAAGACCTCGGTGATGGCCGTCTCGATCTTCTCGGCGTCGACCTTGGCGGTGCCGAAGGTCTCGACGAAGAGGCCGACGGGCTCGGCCTTGCCGATCGCGTAGGCGACCTGGACCTCGCAGCGGGTGGCGAGGCCCGCGGCGACGACGTTCTTCGCGACCCAGCGCATGGCGTACGCGGCGGAGCGGTCGACCTTGGACGGGTCCTTGCCCGAGAAGGCGCCGCCACCGTGGCGGGCCATGCCGCCGTAGGTGTCGATGATGATCTTGCGGCCGGTGAGTCCGGCGTCGCCCATCGGGCCGCCGATCTCGAAGCGGCCGGTCGGGTTGACCAGCAGGCGGTAGCCCTCGGTCTCCAGCTTGATGCCGTCGTCGAGGAGGGCCTTCAGCTCCGGCTCGACCACGAACTCGCGGATGTCGGGGGCCAGGAGGGAGTCCAGGTCGATGTCCGACGCGTGCTGCGAGGAGACGACGACCGTGTCCAGACGGACCGCCTTGTCGCCGTCGTACTCGATGGTGACCTGGGTCTTGCCGTCCGGGCGCAGGTACGGGATGGTCCCGTTCTTGCGGACCTCGGAGAGGCGGCGCGAGAGACGGTGCGCGAGGTGGATCGGGAGCGGCATCAGCGCCGGCGTCTCGTCCGTCGCGTAGCCGAACATCAGGCCCTGGTCGCCCGCGCCCTGCTTGTCGAGCTCGTCCTCGTCACCCTCGACACGCTTCTCGTACGCCGTGTCGACGCCCTGTGCGATGTCGGGCGACTGCGAGCCGATGGACACCGAAACGCCGCAGGACGCGCCGTCGAAGCCCTTCTTCGAGGAGTCGTAACCGATCTCGAGGATCTTGTCGCGAACGAGCTGTGCGATCGGCGCGTACGCCTTGGTGGTGACCTCTCCGGCCACGTGCACCAGGCCGGTCGTGATCAGCGTCTCCACGGCGACCCGGGAATGCGGGTCCTCGCGCAGAAGCGCGTCGAGAATGGTGTCACTGATCTGGTCAGCGATCTTGTCGGGGTGACCCTCGGTCACAGACTCCGAGGTGAACAGGCGACGGGACACAACGCTCCCTGAGGTTGCAGCGGCTGCTGGCTGATCATTGGCGGACGGCCGGGGGCTGCGCCCGGCGTCGTCCGAGAACAGTTTATCGGTCGCGCTCTGCCGCGGGGCTACTGTCTCGCCTCTCGGAAGCGCTGTGACCTGCGGCACGGGCATTCTGCGACACGACGAACCTTCTGCGCCAGGCTCCCACACCCTGATCTGACGGGTTCGGCGGGTCTGTTGGAGCGAATGAGACATTCACCCGATGCGATGCACCACGAGATCCCACACGGTCTCGGCCAGGGCTTCCTTGGGCCCGTACGGCACTGGGGTCTCGCTGCCGTCGGCGCCGAGCACCACCGCCTCGTTCTCCTCGGAGCCGAAGGTCTTGCGTTCGCCGACCTCGTTCACCACGAGGAGGTCGCAGCCCTTGCGTTGAAGTTTCGTCCGGCCGTTGGCCAGTACGTCGTCCGTCTCGGCGGCGAAACCGACGATCACCTGGCCCGGGCGGGCGCGGTCCGCCGAGATCTCCGCGAGGATGTCCGGATTACGGACCAGAACGATCGGCTCCGGTTCCTGGCCGTCCTTCTTCTTGATCTTTCCGGCCGCGTATGCGGCGGGCCGGAAGTCCGCGACCGCCGCCGCCATCACCACGGCGTCGGCGTCCGGCGCCGCCTTGAGCACGGCCTCGCGCAGCTGCACGGCGGTCCCGACCTGTACGACGTCGACACCGGCCGGGTCCGGCATGCCGGTGTTCGCGGCGATCAGCGTGACCCGGGCGCCCCGGGCGGCGGCGGTGCGCGCGAGGGCGTACCCCTGCTTCCCGGAGGAGCGGTTGCCGAGGAAGCGGACGGGGTCGAGCGGCTCGCGTGTGCCGCCGGCGCTGACGACGACGTGGCGGCCGGCGAGGTCGGGCCCGGTGACGCCGCGCGCGAGCACCCTGCGGCAGACCTCGAAGATCTCCGACGGCTCGGGCAGCCGCCCCTTGCCCGTGTCCACACCGGTCAGGCGCCCCACCGCCGGGTCGATGACGACGGCGCCGCGGCGGCGCAGCGTCGCCACGTTCTCCTGGGTGGCCGGGTGCTCCCACATCTCGGTGTGCATGGCGGGGGCGAAGACGACGGGGCACCGGGCGGTGAGCAAGGTGTTCGTCAGCAGGTCGTCGGCGAGACCGTGGGCGGCCTTCGCGAGCATGTCCGCGGTGGCCGGGGCGACGACGACCAGGTCGGCGCCCTGCCCGATGCGGACGTGCGGGACCTCGTGGACGTCCGACCAGACCTCGGTGGACACGGGGTGACCGGAGAGCGCGGACCAGGTCGCGGCACCGACGAAGTGCAGCGCGGACTCCGTCGGTACGACGCGCACGTCGTGCCCGGACTCGGTCAGTCTCCGCAGCAGCTCACAGGCCTTGTACGCGGCGATGCCACCGCTAACCCCCAGCACGACCTTCGGCTTGTCCACGTCTCTCCCCGGAACTCGGAAAACGTACGCCCCCATCACACACCACAGGCCCGGCAGTCGCGCTGCCGGGCCTGTGGAAAAACGAACTGCAAGCCGAAAATACTACTGCGCCGGGCCCTCGACGGCCTCCGACGTCAGGAGACCCGCGTTGATCTCGCGCAGGGCGATCGAGAGCGGCTTCTCGTGGACGTGGGTGTCGACGAGCGGACCGACGTACTCAAGAAGGCCCTCACCGAGCTGCGAGTAGTACGCGTTGATCTGACGGGCCCGCTTGGCCGCGTAGATCACCAGGCTGTACTTCGAGTCGGTGGCTTCGAGGAGCTCGTCGATCGGAGGGTTGATGATGCCCTCGGGCGTGGAGATGGAAGAGGACACGCTCTGCCTTCCGAAAGGTGGAATGGGATCGAAAACGATCACACAACTTCCATCAAGGCTAGCAGCTCGCGCGCCACGTCCTCGACGGAGGTGTTGACCAGGGTGACGTCGAACTCCGGCTCGGCAGCCAGTTCGATCTTGGCGGCCTCCAGCCGGCGCTCGATCACCTCGGGCGGCTCGGTGCCCCGCCCGGTGAGTCTGCGCACGAGCTCCTCCCAGGAGGGAGGAGCCAGGAACACCAGCAGAGCGTCCGGCATGGACTCGCGGACCTGCCGCGCTCCCTGGAGATCGATCTCCAGGAGCACCCGCTCGCCCGACTCCAGCCGTTCGAGCACGGCCTTGCGCGGTGTCCCGTAGCGGTTGCCCGCGAACTCCGCCCATTCGAGCAGTTCGCCGTTGGCGATCAGCTTGTCCATCTCCTCGTCGCTGACGAAGAAATAGTGGACACCGTGCTTCTCCCCGGGGCGCGGCCTGCGGGTCGTCGCCGACACCGACAGCCAGACCTCGGGATGTTCCTTGCGCATATGGGCGACGACCGTGCTCTTGCCGACCCCGGAGGGGCCGGAGAGCACGGTCAGCCGCGGACGTACGTCCGGGGGTACGGGGGTCGTCCCCCGGGGTGTTGCAGCCATGCGGCGATTATCCAGGTTCTCAGGGGTGCCCGAGAACGTCAGGCAGCACCGCCGCCGAACTCGCGCTCAAGAGACGCGATCTGATTGGAGCCGAGACCGCGCACACGGCGGCTCTCGGAGATGCCAAGTCGCTCCATGATCTGCTTGGCGCGGACCTTGCCCACGCCAGGCAGGGACTCCAGGAGGGCGGAGACCTTCATCTTGCCGATGACGTCGTTCTCCTGGCCCTGCTTGATGACCTCGTGAAGGGAGGCGCCGGAGTGCTTGAGTCGATTCTTGACCTCGGCCCGCTCCCGGCGAGCCGCGGCGGCCTTTTCGAGCGCGGCTGCGCGCTGTTCAGGGGTAAGGGGCGGAAGAGCCACGCCTACGTCACCTCGGATGTCGAACTGTCGGATACGGACCGGTGAGGAACCTAGTCGCCCCACACCTGGGGAGCAACGAGCAACGCTCTTGCCCGTTCACTCTGCGTCGGAGACTAGCGGGCAAGTCCGCCGGAGTCAGCGAGAACAGCGGAAAAGTCCTGGTCAGCCTCTATCGAGTCCGACATTCCAGACAAAATGCCCCGGATTTGAGGATGTATTCAGACTCGGGACGCCTCAAGGACGCCCACGAAAAGCGCTAGGCAGCCGCCACGGCCGCCCTGATCTGCTCGGCGAAGAGGTCCGATGACGCGCGTAGCGAGCCGATGTCGGGACCGTGACGCAGAACACCCCGGCTGACGTTCGGGACCACCCGGTGCACCGCCGCGCCGAACACGCCGGGCAGATCGGCCGGCGTGGCCCCCTGGGCGCCGATTCCGGGCGCGAGGAGCGGGCCGTTGATGTCGAGGTCGTACGAGGACAGATCACCGAGCGTGGCGCCGACGACCGCCCCGAAAGAGCCCATCGGGGTCTGCCCCGCGTTCTCCTCGGCGAGATGGGCCAGCATGGTCGCGCCCACGTTCCGCAGGGCCGTGTCCTCGGGGCGTACCGCGTGCTGCACCTCGCCGCCCTCCGGGTTGGAGGTCAGCGCGAGCACGAACAGTCCCGATCCGCTCTCCCGCGCGAGGTCGACGGCCGGCTTCAGCGATCCGTAGCCGAGGTACGGCGACACGGTGAGCGCGTCCGAGAAGAGCGGCGAGCCCTTCTCCAGGAAGGCGGAGGCGTACGCCGCCATGGTCGAGCCGATGTCGCCGCGCTTGGCGTCCATGACGACCAGCGCACCGGCCGCCCGCGCCTCCTCGACCGACTTCTCCAGGACGGCGATGCCGCGCGACCCGAAGCGCTCGAAGAACGCGCTCTGGGGCTTGAGCACGGCCACCCGGTCGGCCAGCGCCTCGACGACGGTGCGGCTGAAGCGCTCAAGACCCGCGATGTCGTCGTTCAGACCCCAGTCGGCGAGCAGGGAGGCGTGCGGGTCGATCCCGACGCACAGCGGCCCGCGCTCGTCCATGGCACGGCGGAGCCGCGATCCGAAAGGCTCAGTCATACCGTCGTCTTCCTTACGTCGGCGCCGACCGCGTCGGCGAGGGTGGCGTACGGGCTGGTGCGCAGGCGGGCGGCGAGGCCCTTGTGGACGGCGCGGCCCCAGAAGGGGCCCTCGTAGACGAAGGCGCTGTAGCCCTGGACGAGCGTGGCGCCGGCGAGGATCCGCTGCCAGGCGTCCTCGGCGTTCTCGATCCCGCCGACGCCCACGAGGGTGATCCGGTCCCCCACGCGCGCGTAGAGGCGTCGCAGCACCTCCAGGGAGCGCGCCTTGAGCGGGGCACCCGAGAGTCCGCCGGTCTCCGCGACCAGGGTGGGTTCGGACTTCAAACCGAGCCCCTCGCGCGCGATGGTGGTGTTCGTGGCGATGATCCCGTCCAGGCCCAGCTCCACGGCGAGGTCCGCGACGGCGTCGACGTCCTCGTCGGCCAGGTCGGGCGCGATCTTCACCAGCAGCGGCACGCGGCGCGTGGTCACCGTCCGGTCGGCGGCCTCACGGACGGCGGTCAGCAGCGGCCGCAGCGACTCCGTGGCCTGGAGGTTGCGCAGCCCGGGCGTGTTCGGCGAGCTGACATTGACGACTAGGTAGTCGGCGTAAGCGGCCAGCCGTTCGGTGGACTTCACGTAGTCGGCGGCGGCCTCGGCCTCCGGAACCACCTTCGTCTTGCCGATGTTGACGCCCACGACGGTCCTGAAGACCGGCGTACGGGCCGCCAGGCGCCCCGCCACGGCCTCGGAGCCCTCGTTGTTGAACCCCATGCGGTTGATCAGCGCGCGGTCCGGCACAAGGCGGAACAGGCGCTTCCTGGGGTTGCCCGGCTGCGCCTCCCCCGTCACCGTGCCGATCTCGACGTGGTCGAAGCCGAGCATCGACATCCCGTCGATGGCGACCGCGTTCTTGTCGAAACCCGCCGCGAGCCCGAACGGCCCGTGCATCCGCAGCCCGAACGCCTCGGTCCGCAGCTCCTTGTACCGGGGCGCGAGCACGGCGGCGACGAAGGTCCGCAGAACGGGAACACGGACGGCGAGCCGGATCCAGCGGAAGGCGAGGTGGTGGGCCTGCTCGGGGTCCATGCGCTGGAACACGAGCCGGAAGAAAAGCTTGTACATGGTCGGTTTCCTAAAGAAGAGGCTGGCCCCGCATCCCCGCGCCCCAAAGGGGCGCGGGGAACTGCGCGACCAGCCACAGCGGACCCGCGGACGAAGCACCTGCGGCAAGCGGAGCGCCTAGCTACGGGCCGCAGTCAGATGCTCGGCGTGTTCCTGGAGCGAACGCACGCCCACGTCACCGCGGTTGAGCGCGTCGATGCCCTGGACGGCCGCGGCGAGCGCCTGGACGGTCGTCAGGCAGGGCACCGATCGGGCCACCGCCGCCGTACGGATGTCATAGCCGTCGAGGCGACCGCCGGTGCCGTACGGCGTGTTGACGATGAGGTCGACCTCGCCCTCGTGGATGAGCTGGACGATCGTCTTCTCGCCGTTCGGCCCCTCGCCCTCGGACTGCTTGCGCACAACCGTGGCGTTGATGCCGTTGCGCTTGAGCACCTCGGCCGTGCCGGACGTGGCGAGCAGCTCGAAGCCGTGGGCGACCAGTTCACGGGCTGGGAAGATCATCGAGCGCTTGTCGCGGTTGGCGACGGAGATGAACGCGCGGCCCTTGGTCGGCAGCGGACCGTACGCGCCCGCCTGGGACTTGGCGTACGCCGTGCCGAACACCGAGTCGATGCCCATGACCTCGCCGGTGGAGCGCATCTCCGGGCCGAGGATCGTGTCGACGCCGCGGCCGTGGATGTCGCGGAAGCGCGACCACGGCATGACGGCCTCCTTGACGGAGATCGGCGCGTCCAGCGGCAGTTCACCGCCGTCACCGACGGCCGGCAGCAGCCCCTCGGCGCGCAGTTCGGCGACGGTCGCGCCCAGCGAGATCCGGGCGGCGGCCTTCGCCAGCGGCACCGCTGTCGCCTTCGAGGTGAAGGGAACGGTGCGCGAGGCACGCGGGTTGGCTTCGAGGACGTACAGGATGTCGCCCGCCATCGCGAACTGGATGTTGATCAGTCCGCGCACGCCCACTCCGCGAGCGATGGCCTCCGTCGAGGTCCTGAGGCGCTTGATGTCGAAGCCGCCCAGCGTGATCGGCGGCAGGGCGCACGCCGAGTCGCCGGAGTGGATGCCGGCCTCCTCGATGTGCTCCATGACACCGCCGAGGTACAGCTCGTGGCCGTCGTACAGGGCGTCCACGTCGATCTCGATCGCGTCGTCCAGGAAGCGGTCGACCAGGACCGGCCGTGACGGGCTGATCTCGGTCGACTCCTCGATGTACGAGGCCAGCCGCGTCTCGTCGTACACGATCTCCATGCCGCGCCCGCCGAGGACGTACGACGGCCGGACGAGGACGGGGTAGCCGATCTCGTCGGCGATGGCCTTGGCCCCGGCGAAGGTCGTGGCGGTGCCGTGCTTCGGCGCGGGGAGACCGGCCTCCGCGAGGACCTGGCCGAAGGCGCCGCGGTCCTCGGCGGCGTGGATCGCCTCGGGCGGGGTGCCCACGACCGGCACGCCGTTGTCCTTGAGCGCCTGCGAGAGGCCCAGCGGGGTCTGTCCGCCGAGCTGGACGATGACGCCCGCGATCGGTCCGGCGAGCGTCTCCGCGTGGACGATCTCCAGCACGTCTTCGAGCGTGAGCGGCTCGAAGTACAGGCGGTCGGAGGTGTCGTAGTCCGTGGAGACGGTCTCGGGGTTGCAGTTGACCATCACGGTCTCGTAGCCCGCGTCGCTCAGCGCGAAGGAGGCATGGACGCAGGAGTAGTCGAACTCGATGCCCTGGCCGATGCGGTTCGGACCGGAGCCGAGGATGATCACCGCGGGCTTCTCGCGCGGAGCGACCTCCGTCTCCTCGTCGTACGAGGAGTAGAAGTACGGCGTCTTGGCCGCGAACTCGGCGGCGCAGGTGTCGACCGTCTTGTAGACCGGGCGTACGCCCAGCGCGTGCCGCACCTCGCGCACCACGTCCTCACGCAGGCCGCGGATCTCGCCGATCTGGACGTCGGAGAAGCCGTGGCGCTTGGCCTCGGCGAGCAGCTCCGGGTCCAGTTTGTCGGCGGCGGCCAGCTCGTCCGCGATCTCCTTGATCAGGAACAGCTGGTCCACGAACCACGGGTCGATCTTCGTGGCGTCGAAGACCTCCTCGGGCGTGGCGCCCGCGCGGATGGCCTGCATGACGGAGTTGATGCGCCCGTCGGTCGGCCGGACGGCCTCTTCCAGAAGAAGGGCCTTGTCACCGGGCTCGCCGACGAACGTGAACTGGCTGCCCTTCCGCTCCAGCGACCGCAGCGCCTTCTGCAGCGCCTCGGTGAAGTTGCGGCCGATCGCCATGGCCTCGCCGACCGACTTCATGGTCGTGGTCAGCGTGGAGTCGGCGGACGGGAACTTCTCGAAGGCGAACCGCGGCGCCTTGACGACCACGTAGTCGAGTGTGGGCTCGAAGGACGCCGGGGTCTTCTCCGTGATGTCGTTCGGGATCTCGTCGAGGGTGTAGCCGACGGCCAGCTTGGCGGCGATCTTGGCGATCGGGAAGCCGGTGGCCTTCGACGCGAGGGCCGAGGAGCGCGACACCCGCGGGTTCATCTCGATGACGATGATGCGGCCGTCGTCCGGGTTGACCGCGAACTGGATGTTGCAGCCGCCGGTGTCGACGCCGACCTCACGGATGATCGCGATCCCGATGTCGCGCAGGCGCTGGTACTCGCGGTCGGTCAGCGTCATCGAGGGCGCCACGGTGATCGAGTCGCCGGTGTGGACGCCCATCGGGTCGAAGTTCTCGATGGAGCAGACGACCACGACGTTGTCGTGCTTGTCGCGCATCAGCTCCAGCTCGTACTCCTTCCAGCCGAGGATGGACTCCTCCAGGAGCACCTCGGTGGTCGGCGAGAGCGTGAGGCCCTGGCCGGCGATCCGGCGCAGCTCCTCCTCGTCGTGCGCGAAGCCGGAGCCGGCGCCGCCCATGGTGAACGAGGGCCGGACGACGACGGGGTAGCCGCCGAGCGTCTCGACGCCCGCGAGCACGTCGTCCATGGAGTGGCAGATCACGGACCGGGCGGACTCGCCGTGCCCGATCTTCGCGCGGACGGCCTCGACGACACCCTTGAAGAGGTCGCGGTCCTCACCCTTGTTGATCGCCTCGACGTTGGCGCCGATCAGCTCGACACCGTACTTCTCCAGCACACCCTGCTCGTGCATGGAGATCGCGGTGTTGAGGGCGGTCTGCCCGCCGAGCGTCGGCAGCAGCGTGTCCGGCCGCTCCTTGGCGATGATCTTCTCGACGAACTCCGGGGTGATCGGCTCGACGTACGTGGCGTCGGCGATCTCCGGGTCGGTCATGATCGTCGCCGGGTTGGAGTTGACGAGGATGACCCGCAGGCCCTCGGCCTTGAGGACGCGGCAGGCCTGGGTGCCGGAGTAGTCGAACTCGGCGGCCTGGCCGATGACGATCGGGCCGGAGCCGATGACCAGGACGGACTGGATATCGGTGCGCTTAGGCACGCTGGCCCTCCATGAGCTCTACGAAGCGGTCGAACAGGTAGGCCGCGTCGTGCGGGCCCGCCGCCGCCTCGGGGTGGTACTGGACGCTGAAGGCCGGCTGGTCGAGCAGCTGCAGCCCCTCGACGACCTGGTCGTTCAGGCAGACGTGCGAGACCTCGGCACGCCCGTAGGGGGTCTCGGAGACCTTGTCGAGCGGCGCGTCGACGGCGAAGCCGTGGTTGTGCGCGGTGACCTCGACCTTGCCGGTCGTACGGTCCTGTACGGGCTGGTTGATGCCCCGGTGGCCGTACTTCAGCTTGTACGTGCCGAAGCCGAGGGCGCGTCCGAGGATCTGGTTGCCGAAGCAGATGCCGAACAGGGGCGTCTTCCGCTCCAGCACGGCACGCATCAGGGAGACCGGGTGCTCGGCCTTCTCCGGGTCACCGGGACCGTTGGAGAAGAACACGCCGTCCGGCTCGACCGCGTAGATGTCCTCGGCCGTCGCGGTGGCGGGCAGCACGTGCACCTCGATGCCGCGCTCGGCCATGCGGTGCGGGGTCATGCCCTTGATGCCGAGGTCCACGGCGGCGACGGTGTACTTCGCGGCACCGATCGGGACGGCTTCGCCGTCGGGGCCGATGGCCGGGACGACGTACGTCTCCTTGGTGGCCACTTCCTCGTAGAGGCTGGCGCCCTTCATCTCGGGGGCCTGGCGCACCTCGGCGAGCATGGTGCCGTCGTCGGGCAGCGCGTTGCCGGAGAAGATGCCGACGCGCATGGCGCCGCGCTCGCGCAGATGGCGGGTGAGCGCGCGGGTGTCGATCCCGCTGATGCCCACGACGCCCTGCCGCACGAGCTCCTCGTCGAGGGAGCGCCGGGAGCGCCAGTTGGAGGGCACGCGCGCGGGGTCCCGTACGACGTAACCGGCGACCCAGATGCGCTTCGACTCGGGGTCGTCGTCGTTGACGCCGGTGTTGCCGACGTGCGGGGCGGTCATCACGACGACCTGGCGGTGGTACGACGGGTCGGTGAGGGTCTCCTGGTAGCCGGTCATGCCGGTGGAGAACACCGCTTCGCCGAAGGTCACCCCCACGGCCCCGTAGGCGCGGCCGCGGAAGGTCCGGCCGTCCTCCAGGACGAGTACGGCGGGAGCCGCCTTTCGCCTCTGTGAGGCGGTTCCCTGGATGGAGGTCGTCATCGTGCGCCTTCCGTCTTGTCGCTCGTGTCGATCATGTTGTTCAGGGTGTCGACCCACTCGTTGTGCTCGGCCGCGTGGTCGGACCGGAAGCCGGAGTCGATCAGTCGGTCGCCGTGCTCCCAGGTGATGACGAGGAGCCCGCCCTCGGTGAGGACCTTGCCCGCGATGCCCTTGTCGAGCCGGGCCTCACGCAGTTGCGCGGCGGGCACGAAGAAGTCGGCCGCTCCGGGGCGTACGACATCGAGACCCTCGTCCGTCAGCGTGACCTCGGCCCGGCTGCGGGTGCCCAGGCCGTGCGCCACGATGCGGTCGAGCCACTGACCGGCGGTGGTGGAGCCGTGGTAGCGGCCGCTCATCGTCAGTCTCGCCTCGCCGGGCTCTTCCGGCGCGGTGTGCAGCTCGGGGAGGTCGCCCTGGAGCGCGCCGCGCCACTTCCAGCCCTCGCGCATCAGCCAGTAGACGAGCGCGATGAACAGGACCAGGCCGACGAGCCAGCCGATCCGGGCGGCCCAGTCGGTCACCTCCGCGGACTTCTGTTCCGCGGCGATGTCCGCTGTGATCTGCGCTGCAATGGGGGTGAGTGATGTCACGCGAGCTTCCCGTCGACGAGCGTGGCCCTGCCCCGCAGCCACGTGTGCGTGACACGGCCCGGCAGCTCACGACCCTCGTACGGAGTGTTGCGGCTGCGCGAAGCGAAGCCCGCGGGGTCCACGGCTCCACGGTATGCCGTGTCGACAAGGGTGAGGTTTGCGGGCTCGCCTGCCGAGACGGGACGGCCGTGGCCCTGCGCCCGGCCGATGCCGGCGGGCCTGAACGACATGCGGTCGGCGACGCCGGCCCAGTCGAGGAGCCCGGTCTCGACCATCGTCTGCTGGACGACGGACAGCGCGGTCTCCAGGCCCACCATGCCCATGGCGGCCGCGGCCCACTCGCAGTCCTTGTCCTCGTGCGGGTGCGGGGCGTGGTCGGTGGCGACGATGTCGATGGTGCCGTCGGCGAGCGCCTCGCGCAGGGCCATGACGTCGCGCTCGGTGCGCAGCGGCGGGTTGACCTTGTAGACGGGGTTGTACGAGCGCACCAGCTCGTCGGTGAGGAGGAGGTGGTGCGGGGTGACCTCGGCGGTGACGTCGATGCCGCGGGACTTGGCCCAGCGCACGATCTCGACGGACCCGGCGGTGGAGAGGTGGCAGATGTGCACGCGTGATCCGACGTGCTCGGCGAGCAGGACGTCCCGGGCGATGATCGACTCCTCGGCCACCGCGGGCCAGCCGCCAAGTCCCAGCTCGGCGGAGACGACGCCCTCGTTCATCTGGGCGCCCTCGGTGAGCCGGGGCTCCTGCGCGTGCTGGGCGACGACGCCGCCGAAGGCCTTCACGTATTCGAGGGCCCGCCGCATGATCACGGCGTCGTCGACGCACTTGCCGTCGTCGGAGAAGACCGTGACGCCCGCGGCCGACTCGTGCATCGCGCCCAGCTCGGCGAGCTTCTTGCCCTCAAGGCCGACCGTGACGGCGCCGATGGGCTGCACATCGCAGTAGCCGTGCTCCTGGCCCAGCCGGTAGACCTGCTCGACGACACCGGCGGTGTCCGCGACCGGGAAGGTGTTGGCCATGGCGAACACCGCGGTGTAGCCGCCGCTGGCCGCCGCGCGCGTACCGGTGAGGACGGTCTCGGAGTCCTCGCGGCCGGGCTCGCGCAGATGGGTGTGCAGGTCCACGAGCCCCGGCAGGAGCACCTTGCCTTCGGCCTCGACGACCTCGGCACCCTCGGACGACAGGCCGGGGCCCACCTCCGCGATCTCGGAACCGTCGATCAGGACGTCCTGCGGCTCGCCGCCGAGCACCTTCGCACCACGGATAAGGATCTTGCTCATGTGACTTACTTCTCCTCGGTACGGGTGTGGGTGACGGCGGGTTCGTTGCCGCCCAGAAGCAGGTAGAGCACGGCCATCCGGATCGAGACGCCGTTGGTGACCTGCTCGATGGCGGTGCAGCGCTCGGAGTCGGCGACCTCGGCGGTGATCTCCATGCCGCGGACCATCGGCCCGGGGTGCATCACGATGGCGTGCTCGGGCATCTTCGCCATCCGGTCCCCGTCGAGCCCGTAGCGCCGCGAGTACTCGCGCTCGGTGGGGAAGAACGCCGCGTTCATCCGCTCGCGCTGCACACGCAGCAGCATCACGGCGTCGGACTTGGAGAGCGTGCTGTCCAAGTCGTACGAGACCTCGCAGGGCCAGGACCCGACACCGACGGGCACCAGGGTCGGCGGGGCGACGAGGGTGACCTCGGCGCCGAGGGTGTGCAGCAGGTCGACGTTCGAGCGGGCGACCCGGCTGTGCAGGATGTCCCCGACGAGCGTGATCCGCTTGCCCGCCAGGTCCTGGCCGAGGCCCGCGTCCCTGCCGACGAGCCGTCGCCGCATGGTGAAGGCGTCGAGCAGGGCCTGCGTGGGGTGCTGGTGGGTGCCGTCGCCCGCGTTGATGACGGCGGCGTCGATCCAGCCGGAGGTCGCGAGCCGGTACGGGGCTCCGGAGGCGCCGTGCCGGATGACGACGGCGTCGACGCCCATGGCTTCGAGGGTCTGCGCGGTGTCCTTCAGTGACTCGCCCTTGGAGACGCTGGATCCCTTGGCGGTGAAGTTGATGACGTCCGCGGAGAGACGCTTCTCCGCGGCCTCGAACGAGATCCTCGTCCGGGTGGAGTCCTCGAAGAAGAGGTTGACGACGGTGCGGCCGCGCAGGGTCGGCAGTTTCTTGATCGGCCGGTCGGCGACCCGGGCCATCTCCTCGGCGGTGTCGAGGATCAGGACGGCGTCGTCGCGGGTGAGGTCGGCGGCCGAGATGAGATGACGCTGCATCTGTCAGGCTCCGTAAGGCAGTTCAGGTCGGGAAGCGGGGGCCCGGGAGGTGTTCCCTCGGAAGGGCACAGCCGGGCGGACGCGGGCGCGCCGAAGCGCACTCGGGGTCGTACGAGCGGACGCGGGCTGTGTGCCGCTACTGCTCGCCGGGCCGGGCGGTCCGCTTCACACCGAGCAGCACGGTGTCGCGACCGTCCTCCTCGGCGAGCTGGACCTTGACCGTCTCCCGCAACGACGTGGGGAGGTTCTTGCCGACGTAGTCGGCGCGGATCGGGAGTTCGCGGTGGCCTCTGTCGACGAGGACCGCGAGCTGTACCGCGCGGGGACGCCCTATGTCGTTCAGCGCGTCGAGGGCGGCCCGGATGGTGCGGCCGGAGAAGAGCACGTCGTCGACGAGGACGACGAGACGGCCGTCGATGCCGTCACCGGGGATGTCGGTACGGGCCAGCGCGCGCGGCGGATGCATGCGCAGGTCGTCGCGGTACATGGTGATGTCGAGGGAGCCGACCGGGATTTTGCGGTCGGTGATCTCTTCGAGCTTGGCGGCCAGCCGCTGGGCGAGGAAGACGCCCCTGGTCGGAATGCCGAGGAGCACCACGTCGTCGGCGCCCTTGGCGCGTTCGACGATCTCGTGGGCGATGCGGGTCAGCACCCGCGCGATGTCGGGGGCTTCCAGAACGGGCCGTGCGTCGGCCTCGTACTGCTGCTTGCCCTGCTCTGAGTCCATACGAAACGGACCTCCTTCTCCGCCTCACGGGACGGATCATTAAAGGACGTCGGAATTGCGCCATCCACGGTACCAGCCCGGCAACGCCCCTGATCACCCCCTTGGCACCAGCCGTACCGGCCCTCCACGGAAGGGTCGGTCCGGACCATTCGGCTTGACGAGGCAGAGTCACGCTGCGTAACCTCACAGTGAGTCACCAGCCGCGCGGCCGAGCCGCACGTCGACACAGTGCCGGGGAGCTATATGTCCAGCGAATACGCCAAACAGCTCGGGGCCAAGCTCCGCGCCATCCGCACCCAGCAGGGCCTTTCCCTCCACGGCGTCGAGGAGAAGTCCCAGGGCCGCTGGAAGGCGGTCGTGGTCGGTTCCTATGAGCGCGGCGACCGCGCCGTGACCGTGCAGCGTCTCGCCGAGCTGGCGGACTTCTACGGAGTGCCGGTGCAGGAGCTGCTGCCGGGCACCACTCCGGGCGGCGCCGCCGAGCCGCCGCCGAAACTGGTCCTGGACCTTGAGCGGCTGGCCCACGTGCCGGCCGAGAAGGCGGGCCCCCTGCAGCGCTACGCGGCGACGATCCAGTCCCAGCGCGGCGACTACAACGGCAAGGTGCTGTCGATCCGCCAGGACGACCTGCGCACGCTCGCCGTCATCTACGACCAGTCCCCGTCGGTCCTCACCGAGCAGCTGATCAGCTGGGGCGTCCTGGACGCCGACGCGCGCCGCGCGGTCTCCCACGAGGACGCCTGACCCGCACCAGCACTGAGAAGAAACGTGCCGCCGGGGTGGCCGGAACCAAACGGTTCCGGCCACCCCGGCGGCTTTCTGCGGGCCTCGGGGACACCGGAGGCACGGGAACGCCGGAGGGGCCCCAGCGATCTCGCTGGGGCCCCTCCGGCGTTCTTCAGGGGCGCGGGGAACTGCGCGACAAGCCCAGGACGGCCTGCACGCTACAACGAAACGCGCGCTCCCCTCACGTTCAAACTTCGTCGCGCCGAAGCGACGACTTGAGCTCCTTGAACCGGCCGAGCAGCCCGTTCACAAACGCGGGCGACTCATCCGTGGAGAACTCCTTGGCGAGCTGCACGGCCTCGTCGAGCACCACGGCATCCGGGGTCTCGTCGACCCAGATCAACTCATAGGCGCCAAGACGCAGGATGTTCCGGTCGACGACCGGCATCCTGTCGAGCGTCCAGCTCACCGCGTACTGCGAGATCAGCTCGTCGATGCGCTTCGCGTACTTCGCGTAGCCCTCGACGAGCTGCATGGTGTACTCGCTCACCGGCGGCTGCCGGGTGTCGGTCCGGGAGTGCCGGATCCAGTCACCCAGGACCGTCTGGACGTCCACGCCGCGCTGGTCACCCTCGAAGAGGATCTGGAAGGCGCGCTTGCGGGCCGTGTTGCGGGCAGCCACGGTTAGCTGTTCACCCGGCCGAGGTAGTCGCTCGAACGGGTGTCGACCTTGATCTTCTCACCGGTGGTGATGAAGAGCGGGACCTGGATCTGGTAGCCGGTCTCCAGGGTGGCGGGCTTGGTGCCGCCGGTGGAACGGTCGCCCTGGACGCCGGGCTCGGTCTCCTGGATGACCAGCTCGACGGCGGCCGGCAGCTCGACGAAGAGCACCTCGCCCTCGTGCTGGGCGACGGTGGCGGTGAAGCCCTCGATCAGGAAGTTGGCGGCGTCGCCGACGGCCTTGCGGTCGACCATGAGCTGGTCGTAGGTCTCCATGTCCATGAAGACGAAGTACTCGCCGTCCATGTAGGAGAACTGCATGTCACGCTTGTCGACAGTGGCCGTCTCGACCTTGACGCCGGCGTTGAACGTCTTGTCGACGACCTTGCCGGAAAGCACGTTCTTCAGCTTGGTGCGCACGAAGGCCGGGCCCTTGCCGGGCTTGACGTGCTGGAACTCGACGACGGACCAGAGCTGGCCGCCTTCGAGCTTGAGCACCAGGCCGTTCTTGAGGTCGTTCGTGGAAGCCACGGTTGCGGAATCTCCTGGACTGACGTGGACGACCCCGGAACACGCGCACAGCGGGAAGCTAGAGCGCGAGCAGCTCCTTGGTCGTGATGGTGAGTAGCTCGGGTCCGCCGTCCGCCTCGGGGCGCACGACGAGCGTGTCATCGATCCGGACACCGCCCCGGCCCGGGATGTGGACCCCCGGTTCGACGGTGACCGGCACGCAAGCGTCCAGTTTACCCATGGCCGCGGGGGCCAGCTGCGGGTCCTCGTCGATTTCGAGCCCCACACCGTGTCCGGTCAGCGGAGGAAGGCCGTCCGCATAGCCCGCGGAATCGAGAACCTGGCGGGCCGCACGGTCCACGTCACGGTAGGCGGCGCCGGGCACGAGGGCCTCGCGGCCGGCCCGCTGGGATGCGAAGACGAGGTCGTACAGCTCGATCTGCCAGTCGGCGGGCGAGGTCCCGATGACGAAGGTGCGGCCGATCTCGCAGCGGTAGCCGCGGTAGGTGGCGCCGAGGCAGACGGAGAGAAAATCTCCTTCCTCGACCCGGCGGTCGGAGGGCCGGTGGCCGCGGCGCCCGGAGTTCGGGCCCGTGCCGACCGAGGTCGTGAAGGCCGGTCCGTCGGCGCCGTGGTCGACCAGCCGGCGTTCGAGTTCCAGGGCGAGATGGCGTTCGGTACGGCCGACGAGGATGGACTCCAGCAGCTCGCTCAGCGCCTGATCGACGATCTCCGCGCCGATGCGCAGACAGGAGATCTCCTCCTCGTCCTTGATCACACGCAGCTGCTCGACGGCCGCGCCGAGGTCGCCGAGGCGGAGCCGGGGCGCCACCGAGCCGATCGCCCGGTGCCGGGTCACGGTCAGGTGGTGCTCCTCGACGGCGAGGGAGTCGGCGCCCTGGGCCGCGGCGAGGTCCGCCGCGGCGACGGCGGGGTCGCCTCCGGGACTCGGCAGCGTGTGCACCCGGAGGGCCTCGTCCGGCCTGCCCTCGTCGAGCGGGCTTTCCGGCGGACCGCCGTACACGAGGAGGTCCTCGGTCTTCCCCAGCAGGAGAACGGCGCCGCGGGGGGCCACGCCCGCGAGGTAGCGGACGTTGGCGGGGCGGGAGATCAGCGCGGTGGCGCTGCCGCTTGCCGTGCAGCGCTCTCTCAGCCGGTCGCGGCGGGCCGCGTACGCCTCTGACATGACCCGAGCGTATGAGCTCCGCGGGGTTGGCGCCGGTTGGGGGAGGCCGAGTGGGGGGTGACCGTTGTGTGCCGGGTGCGGGTGAGTGGGGGCTGGTCGCGCAGTTCCCCGCGCCCCTTGACTGAGCTGGGGGCAGCCCCCACATAAGAGTTCGCTACGAAAAGTGCTCTACCACTGCGGCGGGCTTGCGATTGATCTTGCCAGGACGTCGTCCAGGACTCGGGCCGTTTGGGGGACGTCGAGTTGGGAGTTGTCGATGATCGGGAGGCCCGAGCCGTACCAGCCCGCCATGCGGCCGTGGATGCGGGCGACCTCCTCGTCGGTGAGGCGGCGGTTTCCGGAGCGCTCGGCGTTGCGCTCCAGGACTATCTCCAGGCCCGGCAGGAGGACGACCGGCAGCAGGCCGGGACCGACGTGCCGCTTCCAGCCGCCGAGGCCGACGACGGGCCGGTCGGGGAAGACCGCGTCGTCGAGGATGCAGGAGATGTTGTTGGCCAGGAAGTTGCGGGCCGCGAAGCCGCAGGTGCGGCGGGCGAGACGATACTGCGCCTCCGAGTGGTCGTTCCACCCCGACTGCGGATCCGCGAAACCCGAGCGCACCCATTCGCGTACGTCGTCCAGGCTGATGTGCGCCGTGGGCACCCTGCGGTGGTCGGCCCAGTACTTGGCGACGCTCGTCTTGCCGGCGCCCGCAGGTCCGATGAGCAGGACGGCGAGGGTGGTGGACGTCGGATCGGGCGTGCCCGCGGCGGGCGGCGCGCTCGGCATGGGGACGGGGCCGCCCGGCGGCAGCTGTACGTGGCCCGTGGTGTCCGGTGTCGGCGGGGCGTGGTGCGGGACCGCGTGATGCGGGGCGGGCGCGTGGCCCGGCGGACGGGGGGCGGCGGGCCCGGTGGGCGCTCCGGCGAAGCCAGGGGGCGGGCCCGCGGGGCCCTGGGGCGCAGGCGCGGAGCCCGGGTGGGCGCCCGGGTGGTGCGGTCCCGGGTGTTGTGCGGCCGGCGACCAGCCGGCGGCCGGTCCGTGCCCCGGCTGGTGGGGCGGCGGCAGCGGAGACCCCACTGCGTGCTGCATCCGGTGCCACTCCGTCTCGTGTCTTTGGCTCACTCGCCGCAGGCAATTTGGCGCTGGGAGCGGGGCACCCGCCCCACTCCCTACCGAACGGTACCGTCCCCGGCCGCCGTTTGGTGAACGGCGGGGGACGGTCCGAAGTGCCCCTCCGCACAAGGCAAATCAGACCAAGTTTCGCCCGAGGGGGCTATTCGCCCACTTCGCCGTAGGCGGCGAGGAGCACCGCCGGGTCTGGGCCCTCCAGGACGGTGGGCTTGCCCAGGCCGTCGAGGACGATGAAGCGGAGGAGGTTGCCGCGGGACTTCTTGTCGACCTTCATGGTCTCCAGGAGTTTGGGCCACTGGTCGTAGCGGTAGCTCAGCGGCAGCCCGACCGACTCCAGAATCGTGCGGTGCCGGTCCGCGGTCGCGTCGTCGAGGCGCCCCGCGAGTCGGCCCAGCTCGGCCGCGAAGTGCATGCCCACCGCGACCGCCGCGCCGTGCCGCCATTCGTAGCGCTCGTTCTTCTCGATGGCGTGGGCGAGGGTGTGCCCGTAGTTGAGGATCTCGCGCAGCCCGGACTCCTTCAGGTCGGACGAGACGACCTCGGCCTTGACCTTGATGGAGCGCTCGATGAGCTCGGCGGTGTGCGGCCCGGCGGGGGTGCGGGCGCCCTGCGGATCGGCCTCGATGAGTTCGAGGATCGTCGGGTCGGCGATGAAGCCGGCCTTGATGATCTCGGCGAGCCCGGACACGAAGTCGTGGACCGGCAGCGATTCGAGGGCGGCCAGGTCGCACAGCACACCGGCGGGCGGGTGGAAGGCGCCGACGAGGTTCTTGCCCTCGGCGGTGTTGATGCCGGTCTTGCCGCCGACCGCCGCGTCCACCATGCCGAGCACGGTGGTCGGGATGGCGATCCAGCGCACTCCGCGCAGCCAGGTCGCCGCCACGAACCCGGCGAGGTCGGTGGTCGCCCCGCCGCCCACGCCGACGATCACGTCGGTGCGGGTGAAGCCGGACTGTCCGAGCGCCTTCCAGCAGTACGCGGCGACCTCGGCGGTCTTGGCCTCCTCCGCGTTGGGCACCTGGATGGCGACGGCGTCGAAGCCCTGCCCGGCCAGGTCGGCCCGCAGCGCCTCGCCGGTCTCGGCGAGCGCCTCGGGGTGGATCACCGCGACCCGCTTGGCCCGCTCCCCGACCAACGTGCCCAGCTCGCCGAGGAGCTGGCGGCCGACCAGGACCTCGTACGGCTCGCTGCCCGCCGTGCCGCCGACGTGGATCCGCGTCACTGCCTCGCTCATGCTTCCTTCAACTCCAGTGCGTCGAGGACCGCCTGGGCGACCTCTTCGGGGGTGCGGCCGTCGGTGGCCACCACGGCGGTCGCGACCTCGGTGTAGAGGTGGCGGCGGGCGTCCATCAGCTCGCGCCACTGCCGGCGCGGGTTGACGGCGAGCAGCGGCCGTGCCGTGTTCAGGCCCGTGCGCTTGACCGCTTCCTCGACGTCCATCGAGAGGTACACGACGGGCTGTCCGGCCAGCAGCGCCCGGGTGTCCGCGTCGAGGATCGAGCCGCCGCCGAGTGCCAGTACTCCGTCGTACCCGGCCAGAGCCCGCTGTACCGCCTGCTTCTCGATCGCACGGAAGGCGGGCTCGCCCTCGTCGACGAAGATGTCCGCGATGGTGCGGCCCTGCTCGGCCACGATGTCGCCGTCGGTGTCCCGGTAGGCGCAGCCGAGCCGCTCCGCGACCAGCTCGCCCACCGTGGACTTGCCGACCCCCATGGGGCCGACCAGGATCACGCGCGGAGCGCTCACCGCACGACCAGGTTCTGCAGGTACGACTGGACGTTGCGCCGCGTCTCGGGCACGGAGTCGCCGCCGAACTTCTCCGCCACCGCGTCCGCGAGGACCAGCGCCACCATCGCCTCGGCGACGATGCCCGCGGCCGGGACCGCGCACACGTCCGAGCGCTGGTGGTGCGCCTTGGTCGCCTCACCGGTCGCCACGTCGATGGTGGCCAGCGCGCGCGGCACGGTCGCGATGGGCTTCATGGCGGCCCGTACGCGCAGGAGTTCGCCGGTCGTCAGGCCGCCCTCGGTGCCGCCGGAGCGCCCGGAGGTCCGCTTGATGCCCTCGTCGGTCCGCACGATCTCGTCGTGCGCCTTGGAGCCCGGCATCCGCGCCAGGTCGAAGCCGTCGCCGACCTCGACACCCTTGATGGCCTGGATGCCCATGAGCGCGGCCGCGAGCCGGGCGTCGAGCCGACGGTCCCAGTGCACGTGCGAGCCGAGGCCCACCGGCACGTCGTACGCGAGGACCTCGACCACGCCACCGAGCGTGTCGCCGTCCTTGTGGGCCTGGTCGATCTCCGCGACCATCGCCTTCGAGGCGTCCGCGTCGAGGCAGCGCACCGGGTCGGCGTCGAGCCTCTCCACATCGTCGGGGGTCGGGTAGACGCCGTACGGCGCCTTCGCGGCGGCCAGCTCGACGACGTGCGAGACGACCTCGATGCCCGCCGTCTCCTTCAGGTATGAACGCGCCACCGCGCCGAGCGCGACCCGGGCCGCCGTCTCACGTGCCGAGGCACGCTCCAGGATCGGCCGGGCCTCGTCGAAGCCGTACTTCTGCATACCGGCGAGGTCCGCGTGACCGGGCCGGGGCCGGGTCAGCGGGGCGTTGCGGGCCAGTTCGGCGAGGATCTGCGGGTCGACGGGGTCGGCCGCCATCACCTGCTCCCACTTGGGCCACTCGGTGTTGCCCACCATGATCGCGACCGGGGAGCCCAGCGTGAGGCCGTGCCGTACGCCGCCCAGGAAGGTGATCTCGTCGCGCTCGAACTTCATGCGCGCGCCGCGTCCATATCCGAGGCGCCGCCTGGCCAGGTGGTCCGCCACCATCTCCGTGGTGATCGGCACGCCGGCGGGAAGTCCCTCCAGCGTCGCGACAAGTGCGGGACCGTGGGACTCCCCCGCGGTCAGCCAGCGCAACCTGCTCAACGGTGCTCCTCATGCTCGCGCCCTGGTACTGCGTACTGCCTTTGCGTACGCGCGTCCTCGCGTACTGCGACGGCGTGACCGGGTGCGCGGCCCTGGCCCGCCAGTGACGATCCTCCCACGTCCGCGCCGCCCGCCCCGCCGCAGGTCCATCAGGCGGGACGGCAACGTGGTCAGGTCGTGGCGTCGTCCTGGCGGGCCTGGGGTGCGTAGGCACCGAGGTAGTCGGCGCCGCGGCCCTGCCCATACTGCGCCGCCGCGTGGACGGGCTGCCCCGTGCGCAGCGCCCGTCGGTGGGCGAGCTTGCGCTTCAGCTTGTAGGCCCAGGTCGCGAGTACGACGGCCACCACGAGACAGAGCACGGCCATCTGCACCCAGTCCGGCAGAAAGCGCAGCACTACATCGAAGATCTCCGACTTCCACGACGCCAGCGTCACACGCATGGATAAGCCCCCCGGCTCCCCCGAGTTCCGCCCCCTGCGGAACCGAAGGCCGAATCGTATAGGCCGGTCCTACCTGCTCGCGAGCGCCTTCTCGCCCGCTGTCCGCATGGCGTCCAGCGGGGCGGGCACACGTCCGGTCATCTGCTCGACCTGGAGCACCGCCTGGTGCACCAGCAGGTCGAGGCCGCTGACGACGGCTCCTCCGTACGCCGACCAGCGCGCGGCCAGCGCGGTGGGCCACGGGTCGTACAGCACGTCGAAGAGCGTGGCGGGCCGCTCGGGGACCGCGGAGGAGAGGACATCGGTGGTACCCGCCGGGGTGGTGGCGATGACGAGCGGCGCGCGCAGGGCATGCTCCGCGTCCGCCCAATCCTCCGTACGCACCTCTACGTCGAGCCGCTCGCCCCACTGCCGCATCTCGGCGGCGCGTGCCTCGCTGCGCACGTATGCGACGACCTCGCCCGTGCAGATCCGCGCGAGGGCGGCCAGTGCGGAGGAGGCGGTGGCGCCCGCGCCGAGGATCGCCGCGGAGTCCACCTGCTCGATCCCCCGCTCACGCAGGGCGGCGACCATCCCGGGGACGTCGGTGTTGTCGCCGAGGCGCCGCCCGTCCTCGGTGAACACCACCGTGTTCACCGCCTCGACGGCGGACGCGGTCTCGCTGATCTCGTCGAGCAGTGGAATGACCGCCCGCTTCAGCGGCATCGTCAGCGACAGCCCGGCCCATTCGGGACCGAGTTTCCCGACGAATCCCGGCAGCGCCGCCTCGTCGACCTCGAAACGGTCGTACGACCAGTCATCGAGGCCCAGTTCTTCGTAGGCGGCCCGGTGCAGCACAGGAGAAAGGGAATGGGCGATCGGGGAACCGAGTACGGCGGCTCGACACCTCCGGTCTCCGTCAGTCCTTGTTGCGCCGTTCATTGAATTCCTTAACCAGTTTCTCGTGCTCGCTCAAGGTCTTCGTGAAGTCCGTCTTCTTCCCGTCGATGGAGATGAAGAACATCCACGCACCGCCGTCCGGACTCACCGACGCCTTCAGCGCGTCGGCACCCGGATTTCCGATCGGCCCGGGCGGAAGACCCTTGTAGAAGTACGTGTTGTACGGGTCGTCGTAGTTGCGGATCTCGCTCGTCGCAATGTCGATCTTGCTCTGACCCTTGAGGTAGTTGTACGTCGAGTCGAATTCGAGCTTCTGGTTGGTGACGGTGTTCGTCGACTTCAGGCGGTTGTAGACGACGGCGGCCATCTTCTTGAAGTCGTCGTGCGTGATTCCTTCGGCCTGGACGAGGCTCGCGACCGTGACGACCTGCAACGGGTCGTTCAGGTTGAGTTCCTTGGCCTTCTTCTCCAGGTCGTACTTGGCGTACTCCCGCTTGGCCTGCGACACCATTTCCTTCAGGACCGCCTCGGGCTTCATTCCCTTGGCCACTGAGTAAGTCGCCGGGTAGAGGAATCCTTCCAGCGGGTCCTTGATGTCGCTGTCGTTGTTCGCCCAGTCCGGAAGTCCGAGGCTCTTGTACTTCTCCTCGGCGACGTCCGCGGTGGTGCCCTTGGAAAGCCCCAGCCGTTTGTCGATCTCCGCGTAGACCGTGACGTTCCGCTGGCCTTCCTTGACTACCAGGCCGTTCTGGCTCTTGGGGTCGAGCATCAGCGCGACAGCGCTTTCGGCGGACATCTCCTTCTTGAGCAGATAGGAGCCCGCCTGAATCTTGGCGCCGTCCGGATTCTTCCCCTGGGCCGACACGAAGGCGTCCACGCTCTTGACGACGCCCGCCGCCTTCAGCTTCTGGCCGATCACCGATCCGAAGGCGCCCTTGGGAATCACGACGGTCACCTGGGCGCTCGTACCGTCGCCCGCGTAGTCCGGCGCCGAGCCGAAACGATCCTGGTAGAACTGGTAGCCGAAATAGCCGCCACCGCCGACCACTCCGGTGAGGGCGAGCGCCACGACCAGACAGGCACAGCCGCCCCGGCTCTTCTTCTCGCCTTTGTTCTTGTTGCCCTTGTCGCCTTTTCCGGCCTTGCCGCGCCGACGGCCCTTGGCGTCCTCATCGAGGTCGTCGTCATCGTCGTCATTGCCGCCCGCGAAGAACGCGTGCTCGCCCTGGTCGGGACCCGGGTCCCAGTCGGTCTGCGGCGGCTCCGGCTCGACTCCGCGGCGGCTCGGCGGCTCCGGCGGCGGATAGGCGTCGGGAGTCCCGTAGTAGTCGGGCTGCTGACCACCGTACGCGGCGGCCTGGCCGCCGTAGGGGTCGTTCGGATCGACGCCGTACGCGACCTGCGGCTGCTGCTGGTTCTGCTGGTGCTGGTTCTGCTGGTGCTGTTGCGGGTGCTGCTGGCCCGTGTTGTCCCAGCCACCGTTGTACTGCTGGCCGTTGCCGTACTGCTGACCGTTGTTGAACTGCTGGCCGTCGCCGTACTGCTGACCGCCGTTGTACTGCTGGCCGCCCTGGTCGTGGTACCCCTGCCCGCCCTGGCCGTTGCTGTACTGCTGCGGAGCCTGACCGCCGTACTGCTGGTCCTGGACGTACTGCTGCTGGTGACCCTGGGAGTAGTACTGCTGCTGGCCCTGGTCGTAGCCGGCCTGCTGGGCGGCTCCCCAGTCGCCGTACTGCTGCTGCGGTTGCTGCGGCTCCTGCGGGTGCTGCTGCGGCTGGCCGCCGTAGGGGGACTGGGCCGCGTTGGCCTCCTGTCCTCCCCATCCGCCGTCCCCGTACAACGGGTCCTCCGGATGCCACGGTTCGGAGCCTGGGCCCCGGCCATACTCAGTCATCGATCCCCTAGAGCCGCGAGGCGGCGGTCGCGGTGGCTGTGGCTCGGCTCCCGTCCGCCTCTCTCCTGTGCGGAGGTTATTCGAACACCACCGCATCGCGCGGAACGTTACCGTACCGCGATCAGATGACCACTTCGACGCCCTCGCCCGGAGATGTACCCGACGCCCGTTCGGACTCCAGTGCCTGCTGGAGGATGATCACGGCCGCTGCCTGGTCGATGACCGATCTGCCCTTCTTGGACTTCACGCCCGAGGCACGCAGTCCCTGACTGGCCGTCACTGTGGTCATCCTCTCGTCCAGGAGCCGCACCGGAACGGGTGCGATCCCCCGGGCGAGGTCCTGCGCGAAGGCGCGGACCTTGACGGCGGCCGGGCCCTCGCCCCCCTTGAGGGAGCGAGGCAGCCCGACGACGACCTCGATCGGCTCGTACTCCTCGACCAGCTGCTTCAGGCGCCGGTGGGCGGCGGGGACATCGCGTCCCGGCACGGTCTCCACCGGGGTGGCGAGGATCCCGTCGGGGTCGCACGAGGCGACCCCGATCCGGGCGTCCCCGACATCGATGGCGAGACGGCGGCCGCGGCGCATGACCCGCTCGCCCTCGCTCACTTGGCCGACTCGGCCACGAGGCGTTCGACGGCGTCGACGGCGTCACCGATGGCGGCCGGGTTCTGGCCGCCGCCCTGGGCCACGTCCGGCTTGCCGCCACCGCCGCCGCCGAGGGTCTTGGCGGCCGTACGCACCAGGTCACCGGCCTTGAGGCCGCGCTCGCGGGCGGCCTCGTTGGTGGCGATGACCGTCAGCGGCTTGCCGTTGACCGTGGTGAACAGGGCCACCACGGCGGCCCGTCCGCCCTGGATACGGCCGCGGACGTCGAGGACCAGCTTGCGCAGGTCGTCGGCACCCGTGCCGTCCGGCACCTGACCGGTGACCAGCGCGATGCCGTGTACGTCCTTGGCGGACCCGGCGAGACCGGCGGCGGCCTGCAGCACCTTCTCGGCGCGGAACTTCTCGATCTCCTTCTCGGCGTCCTTCAGCTTGCCGAGCATGGCGGAGACCTTCTCCGGGAGTTCCTCCGGACGTCCCTTGATCAGCTCCTGGAGCTGGGCGACGACCGTGTGCTCACGGGCGAGGAAGTTGTAGGCGTCGACACCCACCAGGGCCTCGATACGGCGTACGCCGGAACCGATCGACGACTCGCCGAGCAGCTTCACCAGGCCCAGCTGGGCGGTGTTGTGCACGTGCGTGCCGCCGCACAGCTCCTTGGAGAAGTCGCCGATGGTGACGACGCGGACGCGCTCGCCGTACTTCTCGCCGAACTCGGCGATGGCGCCCTGCTTCTTGGCCTCGCCGATGCTCAGGATCTCGGCATGGACGTCCAGGTCGCGGGCGAGCACCTCGTTGATCTTCTGCTCGACGTCCGTCATGACGGCCGTGGGCACGGCGGCCGGGGAGCCGAAGTCGAAGCGGAAACGGCCGGGCTGGTTCTCGGAACCGGCCTGGGCGGCCGTCGGGCCGAGGGCGTCGCGCAGGGCCTGGTGCGTGAGGTGCGTGGCCGAGTGGGCGCGGGCGATGGCCGTGCGGCGGCGTACGTCGATGACGGCCTGGGCCTTGGCGCCGACGGTCACCTCGCCGACCTGGACGACGCCCTTGTGGACGTACACACCGGGGACCGGCTTCTGGCAGTCGCGGATCTCGACGATGGCACCGGTGTCGATCCTGATGCGGCCGGTGTCGCCGATCTGGCCGCCGCCCTCGGCGTAGAACGGGGTGCGGTCGAGGACGATCTCGACCTCGTCGCCCTCGGTGGCGGCCGGCGAGGAGACACCGTCGACGAGGATGCCGACGACCGTGGACTCGCCCTCGGTGTCCGAGTAGCCGATGAAGTCGGTCTCGCCGGCGGCGTCCGCGATCTCGCGGTAGGCGCCCATGTCGGCGTGACCGGTCTTCTTGGACTTGGCGTCCGCCTTGGCCCGCTCCCGCTGCTCCTTCATCAGGCGCCGGAAGCCGTCCTCGTCCACGGAGAGGCCCTGTTCGGCGGCCATCTCCAGGGTGAGGTCGATCGGGAAGCCCCAGGTGTCGTGGAGCAGGAAGGCCTTGTCGCCGGCGAGGACCTGGCCACCGGCGGCCTTGGTCTCCGTGACGGCGGTGTCGAGGATGTTCGTGCCGGCCTTCAGCGTCTTGACGAAGGCGTTCTCCTCGGCGACGGCGACCTTCTCGATGCGCTCGCGGTCGGAGACGAGTTCCGGGTACTGCTGGCCCATCATCTCGATGACGGTGTCGACGAGGTCCTTGACCACCGGACCCGTGGCGCCCAGCAGACGCATGTTGCGGATGGCGCGGCGCATGATGCGGCGCAGCACATAGCCGCGGCCCTCGTTGCCCGGGGTGACACCGTCGCCGATGAGCATCACGGACGTCCGCATGTGGTCGGTGACCACGCGCAGCGATACGTCGGAGCCGTGAGCGGCGCCGTACTCGACTCCGGTCAGCGCGGTGGCCTTCTTGATGACGGCCATGGAGGTGTCGATCTCGTACAGGTTCTGCACGTCCTGCAGAATCATGGCGAGGCGTTCCAGGCCGAGGCCCGTGTCGATGTTCTGGCTCGGCAGGTCGCCGAGGATCTCGAAGTCCTCCTTCGAGGTGCCCTCGCCGCGCTCGTACTGCATGAAGACGAGGTTCCAGATCTCCACGTACCGCTCGTCGTTGACGGCCGGGCCGCCCTCGACGCCGAACTCGGGGCCGCGGTCGTAGTTGATCTCGGAACACGGGCCGCAGGGGCCCGGGACGCCCATGGACCAGTAGTTGTCCTTCTTGCCGAGGCGCTGGATGCGCTCCTTGGGGACGCCGACGACGTCGTGCCAGATGCGCTCGGCCTCGTCGTCCTCCAGGTACACGGTGATCCAGAGCTTCTCCGGCTCCAGGCCGTAACCGCCCTTGTCCTGGGGGCTGGTGAGCAGCTCCCAGGCGTACTTGATGGCGCCTTCCTTGAAGTAGTCGCCGAAGGAGAAGTTGCCGCACATCTGGAAGAACGTGCCGTGCCGGGTGGTCTTGCCGACCTCTTCGATGTCCGGCGTACGGACGCACTTCTGGACGCTGGTGGCGCGGGCGTAGGGCGGCTTGACCTCACCCAGGAAGTAGGGCTTGAAGGGCACCATGCCGGCCGGGACCAGGAGCAGAGTCGGGTCGTCCGCGATGAGCGACGCCGAAGGGACGACGGTGTGACCGCGCTCCTCGAAGAAGCTCAACCAGCGGCGACGAATCTCGGCCGACTCCATCAGTGGTCCTCATTCCGGTTGTACGAGTACGTCGACCTCTCGACATACGTCGGGTTCTTGCTGTATTTCGGGTCGTTGCTGTTCTCGATGGCGGCGACGCGCCGCGGGGAGGGCAGTTCGGGATCGGCGTTCAGCCCGAGCACCTCGCCGAGTTCGGCCTCCCGCTGGACCATTCCGTCGCGGACGTCGAGTGCGAAGTCCTTGATGCGGTGGCCCGCTTCGATCGCCTTGTTCGCTGCCTGGGCCGCGAGGCTCTCGGGCGTCAGCTGCCTGAGCTTGCGGTTGACCTTGGTGGTGGCCCACACACCGGCGGCTGCGCCCGCGGTGAACCAGAACGTACGGCGGAACATCGCTGCGTCAGTCCTTCTTCCGCTTTCCCCGTCGCGCCGACGGGACGGTGCGGCCCACGATCACGGTGCGTCGCGCGGGCTTGGCGGGCGCGTCCTCGCGGCGGCCGCCCATGGCCCGGCGCACGCCGTAGCCGAACGCCGCGACCTTCACGAGCGGGCCGCCGAACGTGGACGCGACGGTCGTGGAGAGCGCCGACGCGTTCGACGTGACCTCCTGGACGTCCGACGCGATGGCGTCCACCCGGTCGATCTGGGTCTGTGCGGAGCGCACGGCCGAGGAGGCGTCTGCCAGGAGCGGGACGGCCTGGTCGGTCACGTCCGCGACGAGCTTGGTGGTCGCCCTGAGCGTCTGGGCCAGCCTCGCGAGTGCCACCGCGAGGAAGGAGACCAGGATCGCCCAGAAGACGGCCACCAGGATCCCGGCCACCTCTCCACCGGACACTGCGCACCCGCTCCCTGGATCGTGCCTCAACATCGAAAACATCGAAAAGTCGTCCCCCGAGCCTATCGCGCCGGGGCTGGGGCTCCGTACCGGATTACCGCCCGCCGGAGCCGGAGTTGCTCGAAGCGATTGTACGGAGTGCTTACGGATGAGTACGCTCCGTTCCCCATGCGACGTTCTCAGCGTTCCGGTGCGGGGGCCGGCGGTCACCGGGCCGGGAATCTGCCCCTGGAGCTCAACGCGTTCGTGGGCCGCGCGGCCGAACTCACGCAGCTGGGTGCGGCCCTCGGCGCGGCACGCCTGGTCACCGTGACGGGCCCCGGCGGGGTCGGCAAGTCACGGCTCGCGGCCCGCGCGGCGGCCAGAACCCGGCCGCGCGACGGGGTGTGGCGCGTGGAGCTGGCCGCGGTGCGGGAGGCTGAGCTCGTCGAGTACGCGGTCGTCGAAGCCCTCGGCCTTACGGATCACACGTCCCGGCCGCCGCGCCAGGTGCTGCTCGACCATCTGTCGAGGCGTCAACTCCTGCTCGTACTGGACGGGTTCGAGCATCTGGTGGACGCGGGTGCCTCACTGGTCGGTGAGTTGCTGCGGCGGGCGCCGGGGCTGCGGGTGCTCGCCGTGGGGCGCAGGCCGCTGGCGGTGGAGGGCGAGCGGCTGTTCCCGCTGGCGCCGCTGACCGAGCGGGAGGCCGCCGAGCTGTTCGCGGACCGCGCGGCTTCGAGCACTCCGGGGTTCACCCTTCATGACGGCAACCGCGCGGACGTGCACGAACTGTGCCGCCGGCTCGACGGCCTCCCGCTCGCGGTCGAGCTGGCGGCGGGACGGCTGCGGACCCTCTCCCCCGCACAGCTGCTGATGCGGCTCGACGACCGCTTCCGGCTGCTGACGGGCGGCGGGCGCGACGCGCTCCCCCGCCATCAGACGCTGCGGACGGCAATCGGCTGGAGCCATGAGCTGTGCACGCCGGAGGAGCGGCTGCTGTGGTCGAGGCTCTCGGTGTTCGCCGGGCAGTTCGACCTGGAGGCCGTGGAGTACGTGTGCGGGGGCGACGGCCTGCATCCCGACAACATCCTCGACGTGCTGGGCGAGTTGCTCGCGCAGTCGGTGGTCACCCGCGAGGAGACCCGGGCGGGTGTGCGCTACCGCATGCTGGACACGGTCCGGGCGTACGGCGCCGACTGGCTGGCGGCGACGGACGACACGGCTCGGCTGCGGCGGCGCCACAGGGACTGGTACATGGGGCTCGCCACCTGGTGCGAGCTGGACTGGTTCTCGCCCCGGCAGCGTGAGGTTGCCGCGCGTGTGGAGGCGGAGCTGCCGAATCTGCGCTGTGCCATGGAGCAGTGTCTGTCCGAGCCGGGCGGCGGCCACCTCGGCCAGTACCTCGCGGGCACGCTCTGGTTCTACTGGGTCGGCTGCGGCCGGCTGTCGGAGGGGCGGCACTGGCTGGAGCGGACCGTTCGCCTCGACACCGAGCACGAGCGCTCCCGGCTGAAGGCGATGTGGGTGCTCGGCTATGTGGCGATCCTCCAGGGCGACACGGTGTCGGCGCTCGCCGCGCTCGCCGAGTGCCGGGAGAAGGCGGAGGACAGCGGCAACCCCCTCGCACTGGCCTACGCCGAGCACCGCACCGGCTGTCTTGCCCTGGTCACCGATGACATGGCCCGCGCGGAGACACTGCTGCGTTCGGCGCTCGACCGCTATCAGGAGATCGGCGAGCTCAACAGCAATGTCCTGATGGGCCAGGTCGAGCTGGCGATGACGCTGGCCTTCCAGGGCGATCTGCCGGGCGCGGTCCGGCTGTGCGAGGACGTGCGCCGGGTCTGTGTGGACCACGGCGAGCGCTGGACCCTCGCCTACGCGCTGTACGTCCTGGCGTACGCGGCCTGGACCGACGGCGATCTGCCCGGGGCCCGGCGGTTGCTGGTCGAATGCCTGGACATCAACCACGTCTTCAACGACCTGCTCGGCACGGTCCTGGCGATGGAACTGCTCGCGCTGATCACGGCGGCGGAGGGCGACGCCGCCGAGGCCGCGGTCCTCCAGGGCTCCGCGTCCCGGATCTGGCCGTCGGTGGGCCTGCCGCTGTTCGGCTCCGCCTACTACAACGCCCCGCACGAGCAGTGCGAGGCGACGGCCCGGGAACGGCTGGGCGACGAGCGGTACGAGGAGTGCGTACGGGCCGGTGCGCTGCTCGGCCGGCAGGCGGCGGTGGGCCGGGCGCTCGGGCACACCCGGCCGCGGCTGCTCGGTGCGCTGCCGCCGCCGCGCGGCCTGCCGGACCCCCCTGACATGCGGAAACCCGCCGCCTCGCCCACCCGGAAGGGCGGCGAGACGACGGGCTGACGCACAGGTGGTGCTACATCCGGCTGAGGGTGATCAGCGGGCGTAGTACTCGACGACGAGCTGCTCGTCGCAGATCACCGGGATCTCCTTGCGGTTCGGCTCGCGGTCCAGGCGGAAGGCCAGGGCGCCGAGGTTCACCTGGAGGTAGCGCGGGGTCTCGCCGTCGGGGGCGAACCCACCGGCGCGGGCGACCTCGAACAGCGTCTTGCTGCGGCTGCGCTCACGGACCATCACGACGTCGTCGGGCTTGACGCGGAACGACGGCTTGTCGACCTTGCCACCGTTGACCTCGATGTGGCCGTGAACGACCATCTGGCGGGCCTGGTAGATCGTGCGGGCGATGCCCGAACGCAGAACCAGGGCGTCGAGACGACGCTCCAGCTCGATGACCAGGGCCTCACCGGTCTTGCCCTGCGTCTTGGCGGCACGCTCGTAGGCGCGGACGAGCTGGCGCTCGGACACGTCGTACTGCGCGCGCAGACGCTGCTTCTCGAGCAGACGGACCTTGTAGTCCGAGTTCTGCTTACGGCCACGGCCGTGCTCGCCCGGCGGGTAGGGGCGGGCCTCGAAGTACTTGACGGCCTTCGGGGTCAGCGCGATGCCGAGGGCACGCGACTTCTTGACCTTGGGGCGGGACTGGTTCGGCATGAACCAAACACCTCATGTTTCTGATGCGAATACGGCTTCACCAGGGTTAGGGGAGGTCGCAATCCGCAGCCAGGGAAACCCTGCGGGTCCGGTCGGTCGGACCTGCGGGGCAGCCGCTCCCTGTGCTGGGCACATACGTGCAGCACGCGAGTGGCCCACCGACCGGTTCCCGGGAATCCGGGAGGGTGGTGGGCTGCCCGCGACACCTTCGACGGTGCGCGACGCTCCTGGAATCCCCGCCTTGCGGTGAGGGCTCCGGCTGGATGTCCCGTTCTGGTGATGTCGGCTGCCTCGTTAGAGGCGGCCGGACACGGGACGCAGCGCTTCGAGGAGTCTACAGGGTGGTCAGGACCGGTCAGGACCGCCCTCGACCGAGGTGCTTCCTGGTCCACTCCACCGCGTCCGCGTAGCGCGCCTCGGCTCCGTGGCGGGTCGGGGTGTAGTACTCGCGGTCCTTGAGCTCCTCCGGCGCGTACTGCTGGGCGGCGATCCCTTCGGGCAGGTCGTGGGGATACACGTACCCCTGCGCGTGGCCGAGCTTGGCCGCGCCCTTGTAGTGCCCGTCACGCAGGTGCATCGGTACGGGGCCCGCGTGGCCCTTGCGTACGTCTTCCATGGCGGCGCCGATCGCCGTCGTCGCCGCGTTCGACTTCGGGGCCAGGGCGAGGGCGATGGTGGCGTGGCTGAGGGTGAGCGCGGCCTCGGGGAAGCCGATCATGGCGACGGCCTGGGCGGCGGCGACGGCTGTCGGCAGCGCGGTCGGATCGGCCAGGCCGATGTCCTCGCTGGCGGAGATCATGAGGCGGCGGGCGATGAACCGGGGATCCTCGCCGGCCTCGATCATCCGGGCGAGGTAGTGCAGCGCGGCGTCCACGTCCGAGCCGCGGATGGACTTGATCAGGGCGCTCGCCACGTCGTAGTGCTGGTCGCCGTCGCGGTCGTACTTCACGGCGGCCCGGTCGACCGTCTCCTCCAGGGTCTGGAGGGTGATCTCCGGCTCGCCCTTGTCGAGCGCGGACCCGGCCGCGGCCTCCAGCGCGGTCAGCGCGCGGCGGGCGTCACCGCCGGCGATCCGCAGCAGGTGCTGCTCGGTGTCCCCGGGGAGGGTGACGGCGTCCTTGAGTCCCCGCTCGTCGGCGAGGGCCCGGCGGAGCAGTCCGCGCAGGTCGTCGTCCGTGAGCGGTTCGAGGGTCAGGAGCAGCGAGCGGGACAGCAGCGGGGAGATCACCGAGAAGTACGGGTTCTCGGTGGTCGCGGCGATCAGGGTCACCCAGCGGTTCTCGACGGCCGGGAGCAGGGTGTCCTGCTGGGCCTTGCTGAAGCGGTGGATCTCGTCGAGGAAGAGGACGGTCTCCTTGCCGAAACCTCCGGTGGCACGGCGGGCACCCTCGATGACCGCGCGGACCTCCTTGACGCCGGCGGTGATCGCGGAGAGCTCCACGAAGCGCTTGTCGGTGGCCTTGGAGACCACGTACGCCAGGGTCGTCTTGCCGGTGCCGGGCGGGCCCCAGAGGATGACCGAGGACTGACCTGCCGGACCGCCTCCATCGCCGACCAGTCTGCGCAGGGGTGAGCCGGGCTTCAGCAGATGCTGCTGGCCCACGACTTCGTCGAGGACGCGCGGGCGCATCCGTACCGCCAGGGGACTGCTGGACGGGTCCTTCTCCTGGCGTTCTTCGGCTGCGGCGGTGAACAGGTCGGGCTCCACGTCCAAAACCCTATGTCACGCCACTGACAACGCCGTCGGCCCGGTGGAATTCACCGGTTCCGCCGGAAGGTACTGCGGCGGCGGCCGGTCGGTCAGGCGATGTCAGCTGGTCCAGAAGTCCCACCAGCGCGTCAGGATCAGCATGCCGATGATCCCGATGTGCATGACCGGCAGCACCCAGGCGAACTCGCCGAGGAAGCCCTTGACCCAGCCCGGCGCGGGCAGGAAGCCGTTGCGGACGTTGTGCGAGGTCACGGCCCAGAACATGATGATCGTCGCGGCCCAGGCGAGCGAGCACCACAGGCACAGCGAGTTGATGTTGTACAGCGACTGGTACTGCAGCCAGGTGCAGAAGCCGACGCCGAACAGCGTGCCCGCGTTGAAGGTCAGCCAGTACCAGCGCGGGAAGGTGGCGCGGCCCAGCAGGCTCATGCCGACGCAGATCACGATGCCGTACGCGACGAGGCCCATCATCGGGTTGGGGAACCCGAAGGCGGAGGCCTGGTCGCTCTTCATGATGTTGCCGCAGGAGACGACCGGGTTCAGGCTGCAGCCCGGGGTGAAGTTCGGGTCCTCCAGCAGCTTGAACTTGTCGATGGTGATGACCCAGGAGGCCAGCAGTCCGGCCGCGCCCGTGATCACCAGCAGAACGGCGAGGAACCGACCGCCGCCCACGGACCGTGGGGCCTCGGCATCTTCCTGGTCGTGGGAGTCGGTACTGATGCCTTCCCTGACTGTCGTCTTGCTCATCACGCCGTTTCCGTAGCTTGAGGGGGCCTTCCGGGCACGGTCATTGTGCCGCACACAGGCGCGTGTCCACCGTTCGATGGACATAAGGAAGTACGCGCGGTGGTCCCGGAACGTTCGCTTCGGCGGGACGCCCGACGGCACGTGACCGCCGTCGACGGCATCGAAGTCGGCGTCGTCCGGCAGGAGGAATGGGCGTCCGCCGAGTTGACGGTGCGGCATTTCACTGAGCATCTCTCGCCCCCGCCGCCCCTACCCATTCCCGTCACTAACTCAGGGGCTCCGCCCCCGAACCCCCAAAAGACTGCGCAGTTCCCCGCGCCCCTAAGGTTTTTAGGGGCGCGGGGAACTGCGCGAGCAACCCACGACGGCCCGCAGCCAAAAAACGCACCCCACGGGGTCTGGGGCGGAGCCCCAGAAGGACGGGAATGGGTAGGGGCGGCGGGGGCGAGAAAACCCAAGCCCAGCCCCACCGCTCAGCTCAGCCGCGACTCCAGTTCCGCCACGATCTCGTTCACCCCGACGGGCACCTGCTCACCGGACTCCATGTCCTTGAGCTGGACGACGCCTTCGGCAAGATCACGCTCACCGGCGACAACGGTGTACCGGGCCCCACTACGGTTGGCGTTCTTCATGGCCCCCTTGAGCCCCTTGCCACCGTAGGAGAAGTCGGCCGCAACCCCGTTCCTGCGCAACTCGGTCACCACCCGGAACAGCACCCGCCGAGCCTCGTCCCCGAGCGGCACCGCGAACACACTGGTGGACGCGGGAAGTTCGAGGGACACACCCTCGGCCTCCAGCGCGAGGACCGTACGGTCGACCCCGAGGGCCCACCCGACGGACGGCAGCGCGGGACCGCCGATCATCTCGGACAGGCCGTCATAGCGACCGCCGCCGCCGACCGCGGACTGCGAACCGAGACCGTCGTGCACGAACTCGAAGGTGGTGCGGGTGTAGTAGTCCAGCCCCCGGACCAGCTTCGGATCGTCCTCGAAGGAGACCCCGGCGGCCGTGATCAGCTCGCGGACCTCCTCGTGGTACGCCTTGCACGAGTCGCACAGGTAGTCCCGCAGCAGCGGGGCGCCCACCAGCTGCTTCTGGACGTCGTCGCGCTTGTCGTCCAGAACCCGCAACGGGTTGATCTCGGCCCGCCGGAGCGTCTCCTCGTCCAGGTTCAGCCCCCGCAGGAAGTCCTGGAGCGCGGCCCGGTACACGGGACGGCACTCCTGGTCGCCAAGGGAGTTGAGGAGGATCCGGAAGTTCCGCAGCCCGAGTGCGCGGTACGCCTGGTCGGCCAGGATGATCAACTCGGCGTCCAGCGCCGGGTCCTCGGCCCCGATCGCCTCGGCGCCGACCTGCGAGAAGTGGCGGTAACGGCCCTTCTGGGGGCGCTCGTAGCGGTAGTACGAGCCCGAGTACCAGAGCTTGACGGGGAGGTTGCCCACCTTGTGCAGGTTGGCTTCGAGAGCGGCGCGCAGCACGGAGGCGGTGCCCTCGGGGCGCAGCGCCAGTTGGTCGCCGCCCTTGGTCTCGAAGGCGTACATCTCCTTGGTCACGATGTCGGTGGACTCACCGACCCCGCGCGCGAACAGTTCGACGTTCTCGAATCCGGGCGTCTCGATGTACCCGTAACCGGAGTTCCGCAGGGGCGCGGCGATCGCCTCGCGCACCGCGAGGAACGTCGCGCTGTCCGGCGGAATCAGGTCGTACGTGCCCTTGGGGGCCTTGAAGGTGCTCACGGGAAGTCTCGTCACATTCCTCGTCGAGGAGCGGAGGTCGGGTCCGCTCCCGGGCCGTCCGCCGCCACCTGCCGCAAGTACGGGTTGGTGGCGCGCTCCCGGCCGATGGTCGTCTGGGGGCCGTGGCCGGACAGCACCACGGTCGAGTCGTCGAGCGGCAGGCACACACGGGCCAGCGAGTCGAGGATCTCGGTGTGGGAGCCGCCGGGCAGGTCGGTGCGTCCGATGGAGCCGGCGAAGAGCAGATCCCCGGAGAAGAACACGGACGGGATCTCCGTGTTCTCGGGCATCCGGAACGTCACCGACCCCTTCGTATGCCCGGGCGCGTGCGCGACGGAGAAGTCGAGGCCTGCCAGCTTCAGCGCGGCGCCGTCCGTCAGCTCCTTCACGTCGTCCGGCTCCCCGATGGTCAGCTCGCCCATCAGCGGCATCCCGATGGAACGGCCTAGCGCCCGCTCCGGGTCGCTCATCATGTACCGGTCCTCGGGGTGGATCCACGCCGGTACGTCGTGCGCTCCGCACACCGGGACGACCGAGGCGACATGGTCGATGTGGCCATGGGTGAGGACGACCGCGACGGGCTTGAGCCGATGCTTCTTCAGCGCTTCCTCGACTCCCTGGGCGGCCTGATGGCCCGGGTCGATGATCACGCACTCCTCGCCTGCGGCGGGGGCGACCAGATAACAGTTGGTGCCCCAGGCCCCGGCGGGGAACCCGGCAATGAGCACGTTCGTCCTTCGGTATGTCGTACGGGGGAATGACCTGGCTGTGGATCAGAGCCTACCGGCGCTGCCGGAACCACAGCGAACCCATATACGGTACGGGTCACACGCAGGCGGTCGGCTCAACAGACGCACGCGTCCCACCTGACGTACGAGACGCATGAGGAGATAACCCGGTGGTCACCCAGGAACAGCGGCGGCGTCAGCTCGCCCGGGAGAAGTTCTTGCGGCAACAGCAGCGGCGCACGTCCGCTCGGCGCAAGACCCACGCTCGCAACGCGGTGATCGCGTCGGTCCTCGGCGTCGTCGTCGTGGGCAGCGTGGTGTCGTACGCGACCGGGGTCTTCAAGAGCGACGACAACAAGTCGGACGCGGCGGCCGAGGCCAGCCCGAGCCCCTCCGCGCCCAGCAAGGCACCGGACCCCTGCGAGAAGGCCGCGGCGGGCAAGGTGAAGTCGCTGAGCTACAAGAAGGAGCCGGCGATGACCATCGACAAGTCGGCGGACTACACGATGAAGCTGCAGACGACCTGCGGCGCGATAGACATCGACATGCCGGCCTCGAAGGCCCCGCACACCGTGAACTCGTTCAACTTCCTGGTGGGCAAGGGCTATCTGGACCACACCAAGTGCCACCGCCTGACCACGAACGGCATCTTCGTGCTCCAGTGCGGCGACCCGCAGGGCACCGGTATGGGCGGCCCCGGCTACACGATTCCGGACGAGAACCTCAAGGACAAGAGCCTCAAGGGCGACGTGTATCCGGCGGGCACGGTGGCGATGGCCAACCAGTACAACGCCCAGACGAAGGAAGGCCGCAACTCCGGCGGCAGCCAGTTCTTCCTCGTGTACCAGGACAGTCCGTTGCCGGCCAACTACACACCGTTCGGCACTATTTCCGAATCGGGCATGAAGGTCATGGAGAAAATCGCCAAGGCCGGCGAGAGCACTGGCCAGGGCGACGGCGCACCCAATGCGACCGTCGTGATCGACAAGGCGACCGTAACGAAATCCTGACCTCCAGCAGCGAAATTTCGGTCGCGCGGGATGCGGACAGCCGCCCCGCCGGTCGCCTATGTTGGCCGTGACGAAACTGTGGACGATGCCCGGGGGTAAAGCAGCCCCACGCAGGCATCATGTGGAGGAGGCGCTGTGAGCAGCGACCCATGGGGCCGCGTCGACGAGACGGGGACCGTGTACGTGCGTACGGCCGACGGCGAGCAGGTCGTCGGTTCCTGGCAGGCCGGTTCTCCCGACGAGGCACTGGCCTACTTCGAGCGCAAGTACGAGGGCCTGGTCGTGGAGATCGGCCTCCTCGAACGACGAGTGAAGACCACCGACCTGTCCGCGAAGGACGCCCAGATCGCCATCGACCACATTCGCGAGCAGGTGGACGCCCACCATGCGGTCGGGGATCTGGACGCGCTGAAGGTGCGTCTTGACAAGCTCGTCGAGACGGTCGAGGCACGCCGCGAGGAGCGCAAGGCGCAGCGGGCGAAGCAGTCCGACGAGGCCCGGCACTCCAAGGAGGCGCTGGTCACCGAGGCGGAGGAGCTGGCCCAGTCCGACCAGTGGCGGGCCGCCGGTGAGCGGCTGCGGGCGCTCGTGGACACCTGGAAGGGTCTGCCCCGGCTCGACCGGAAGTCCGACGACGAGCTGTGGCACCGCTTCTCGCACGCGCGCTCGGCGTTCTCCAAGCGCCGCAAGGCGCACTTCGCGTCCCTCGACGCGCAGCGCGAGGAGGCCCGCAAGACCAAGGAGAAGCTGGTCGCGGAGGCCGAGTCGCTGTCCGGCTCGGCGGACTGGGGTCCGACGGCCGCCCGCTACCGCGAGCTGATGGCGGACTGGAAGGCCGCGGGCCGTGCCCAGCGCGAGCACGAGGACGACCTGTGGAACCGCTTCCGCGGCGCCCAGGACGTGTTCTTCGCGGCCCGCAGCTCGGTCTTCGCCGAGCGGGACGCGGAGCAGACGGAGAACCTGAAGCTCAAGGAGGAGCTGGCCGAGGAGGCCGAGAAGCTCCTCCCGGTGCACGACCTGAAGGCGGCGCGGGCCGCCTTCCGCTCGATCAACGAGCGGTGGGAGGCCATCGGCCATGTGCCGCGTGACGCCCGCCCGAAGGTCGAGGGCCGGATGCACACGGTGGAGCGGGCCCTCCAGGAGTCCGAGGAGGCCGAGTGGCGCCGGACGAACCCGGAGGCACGCGCGCGTGCCGAGGGTCTGACCGGGCAGCTCCAGGCGGCCGTGGACAAGCTGCGGGGCCAGATCGAGTCGGCGCGGTCCTCCGGCAACAACTCGCGGGCCGACAAGCTCCAGAAGGAGCTCGACGGCCGCCAGGCGCTCCTTGAGCAGGCGCTGAAGGGTCTGCAGGAGTTCGGCGGCTGAGGCCACCGGGGCGCGCTTCAACGTAGAGGGGGCTTCCGTACGTTTCGTACGGAAGCCCCCTCTACGTAGTGGCCGATTCATGGCCGGACCGTCTACGGCCTGCGCGCCGACGTCACCCGGTACACGTCGTACACGCCTTCGACTCCCCTGACCGCCTTCAGGACGTGGCCCAGGTGCTTCGGGTCGCCCATCTCGAAGGTGAAGCGGGAGGTGGCCACCCGGTCGCGGGACGTCTGGACGGCCGCCGACAGGATGTTGACGTGCTGGTCGGACAGGACCCTGGTGACGTCCGACAGGAGCCGCGAGCGGTCCAGTGCCTCCACCTGGATGGCGACCAGGAAGACCGAGGACTGGGTGGGCGCCCACTCGACTTCGAGGATCCGCTCGGGCTCGCGGGACAGGGAGTCGACGTTGACGCAGTCGGTGCGGTGGACCGACACCCCGCTGCCGCGCGTGACGAAGCCCATGATCGGGTCGCCGGGAACGGGCGTACAGCAGCGGGCGAGCTTGACCCACACGTCGTCGACGCCCTTGACGACCACGCCCGGGTCGGCGTTCGACCGGCGTTTGCGGCCGCGGCCGCGCGCCGGCGGGACGCTCTCGTCGATCTCCTCGGTGGCCGCTTCCTCGCCGCCGAGCGCCTGGACCAGCTTCTGCACGACGTTCTGCGCGGCCACATGGCCCTCGCCGATCGCCGCGTACAGGGACGAGATGTCGGGGTAGCGCATCTCGTGCGCGAGCGTGACCAGCGAGTCGCCGGTGAGGATGCGCTGGATCGGCAGGTTCTGCTTGCGCATGGCGCGCGCGATGGCGTCCTTGCCCTGCTCGATCGCCTCGTCGCGGCGCTCCTTGGAGAACCAGGCCCGGATCTTGTTGCGGGCACGCGGGGACTTCACGAAGCCCAGCCAGTCGCGGGAGGGACCCGCGCCGGAGGCCTTCGAGGTGAAGACCTCGACCAGGTCGCCGTTGTCCAGGGTGGATTCGAGCGGTACGAGGCGTCCGTTGACCCTCGCTCCTATGGTCCGGTGGCCGACCTCCGTGTGGACCGCGTACGCGAAGTCCACCGGCGTCGCCCCGGCCGGGAGCGCTATGACGTCGCCCTTCGGCGTGAAGACGAAGACCTCGTTGCGGGACAGGTCGAAGCGCAGGGACTCCAGGAACTCGCTGGGGTCCTCGGTCTCCTTCTGCCAGTCGAGCAACTGGCGCAGCCACGCCATGTCGTTGACGGCGTCCTTGTCCTTGCCGAGTCCCTTGGGCGCGTCCGTGCGTACCTTGGAGGCGCCGGCGGAGGGCTCCTGCTTGTACTTCCAGTGCGCGGCGATGCCGTACTCGGCGCGGCGGTGCATGTCGAACGTACGGATCTGGAGTTCGACCGGCTTGCCGTTCGGACCGATCACCGTCGTGTGCAGCGACTGGTACATGTTGAACTTGGGCATCGCGATGTAGTCCTTGAACCGCCCCGGAACCGGGTTCCAGCGGGCGTGGACGGTGCCCAGTGCCGCATAGCAGTCGCGGACCGTGTCGACGAGGACGCGGATGCCCACCAGGTCGTAGATCTCCGCGAAGTCACGGCCGCGGACGATCATCTTCTGGTAGACGCTGTAGTAGTGCTTCGGGCGGCCGGTGACGGTCGCCTTGATACGGGCCGCGCGCAGGTCGGACTGGACCTCGTCGGTCACTATGGCCAGATACTCGTCACGCTTCGGTGCCCTCTCGGCCACCAGCCGTACGATCTCGTCATACATCTTGGGGTAGAGGATCGCGAACGCGAGGTCCTCCAGCTCCCACTTGATGGTGTTCATGCCCAGGCGGTGCGCCAGCGGAGCGTAGATCTCCAGCGTCTCGCGGGCCTTCTTCTCCTGCTTCTCGCGCTTGAGGTAGCGCATGGTGCGCATGTTGTGCAGGCGGTCGGCGAGCTTGATGACCAGGACGCGCGGGTCCTTGGCCATCGCGACGACCATCTTGCGGACGGTCTCGGCCTGCGCGGCCTCGCCGAACTTGACCTTGTCGAGCTTGGTGACGCCGTCGACGAGCAGCGCGACCTGGTCGCCGAAGTCCCGCTTGAGGGTGTCCAGGCCGTACTCGGTGTCCTCGACGGTGTCGTGCAGCAGGCCCGCCATGAGCGTGGCCGGGTCCATACCCAGCTCGGCGAGGATCGTCGTCACGGCGAGCGGGTGCGTGATGTACGGGTCGCCGCTCTTGCGCTTCTGGCCGCGGTGCCAGCGCTCGGCGACCTGGTAGGCGCGCTCGACCTGGCGGAGCGTGGACGTCTCGATCTTCGGGTCGTTGCTGCGCACTATCCGCAGCAGGGGCTCCAGGACCGGGTTGTACGGGTTGGACCGCTGGACGCCGAGACGGGCCAGCCGGGCGCGTACGCGGTTGGAGGAGCCGCCGCCGGAACGGGCGGGCTGGCCGGCCGTGGGGCGGGCCGCGGACGCGGGTGCCTGGCGCTCGGGGGCGGCCGGCTCGGGGCGTGGCTGCTCAGCCGCCTTGGCTCCGGCCGCGGGCTCGGCGGAGCCGTTCTTCGCGGGCGCGCTCGCGGGCGGTGCGGGCGTGCCTGCGGGCGCCGCGGACTTCTCGGGCTTGGCGGCGGTGAGTGGCTGGGCCTCGTCTGGCAAGAGGACTCCTCGTGCGCGATCCGGGTCCCCGGTCAGGCTCCGGAGACCCCATGGTAGCGATCCTGGGCTCCGGACTCGTCTTCGGCCGGTGAGACCGCCTTCTACGGGAGAAACGCGAGAGGCGGGCACCGGATTCCTCCGGGCCCGCCTCCGCGGTGTCCTGCAGGTGCCTCAGGGGTGTCCTGCGGGCGCCTCAGGGGTTGCTCAGGGGGTTTGCTCAGACCTTGAGCAGCGCCTCCAGCGGGGCGCCGTCCAGGGCCGGCTCCAGCCGGGCGCGGCCGCCCAGGAAACCGAGCTCCATGAGGACTGCGACGCCGGCGACCCGGGCACCGGCCCGCCGGATCAACTGCAGCGAGGCCTCGGCGGTACCGCCGGTGGCCAGCACGTCGTCGACGACCATGACGCGGTCGTCCGCGCTGAGGTCCTCGGCATGCACCTCGATCTCGGCGGAGCCGTACTCCAGGTCGTACGTCTGGCCGAGCGTCGCTCCGGGGAGCTTGCCCGCCTTGCGTACGGGGATGAAGCCGAGCCCCGCGCGGACCGCGACGGGCGCGCCCAGGATGAAGCCGCGGGCCTCCAGGCCGACGATCTTCGTGGCGCCGCTGCGGACGCTGATCTCGGCCAGCGCGTCGGTGAGCGCCGTGAACGCCGCCGGGTCCGCCAGGAGCGGGGTGATGTCCTTGAACGTCACACCCGGCTCCGGATGGTCCGGGACGTCACGGATACGGCTGAGCAGCAGCTCTTCGATACCGGTCATCGGCGCTTCCCCGACGGCCTGCCGCGCCCCCTGCCACGGGACGACGGCTGGGCACGCTGCGCGCGCGGTCCGACGACCGCGGGCGTCGCGTCCTCCGGCTCGTCCTCGTCGTAGCTCTCCTCGACGACCGGGGCCTCCAGGGACTCGCCCTTCGCGGCGGCCGCGGCGCGCTTGGCGAGCACGCGCTTGCGGAGGGCCTTCATCTGCGGCTCGCGCTCCTTGAGGTCGGCGACGAGCGGCGTGGCGATGAAGATCGAGGAGTACGCACCGGCCGCGAGGCCGACGAACAGCGACAGCGAGATGTCGTTGAGCATGCCCGCGCCGAGCACACCGCCACCGATGAACAGCAGGCCGCCGACCGGGAGCAGCGCGACCACCGTGGTGTTGATGGAACGCACCAGGGTGCCGTTGATCGAGCGGTCCGCGATCTCGCTGTAGGTCCAACGGGTCTGTTTGGTGATGTCCTTCGTCTGCTCCTTGAGACTGTCGAAGACCACGACCGTGTCGTAGAGCGAGTAACCGAGGATCGTGAGCAGACCGATCACGGTGCCTGGTGTGACCTCGAAGCCGACCAGGGCGTAGACACCGACCGTGATGGTGATGTCGTGGATGAGCGCCACGAGCGCGGCCACGGCCATGCGCCACTCGAAGGCGATCGCCAGATAGATCACGACCAGGACCAGGAAGATCGCCAGGCCTTGCCATGCCTTGTTCGCGACCTGATCACCCCAGCTGGGACCGACCAGGGCGGCGTTGATCTTCTCCGGGTCGGCCTTCAGGTCCTTGGCGAGCTCCAGCTTGATCTGGTCGGACTTGCCGGTGTCGATGCCGGCGATCTGGATGCGCAGTGCGCCGTTGCCGAGCTTCTGGACGATCGCGTCGTGGCCGGAGGCCTCTTCCGCGTACGTCTCGGCCTGGCTCACCGAGACGCTGGTCCTCTCGGTGGTGAAGACGGCGCCGCCCTGGAACTCGATGCCCATGTTCAGGCCGCGCACCGCCAGGCCGACGATGGCCGTGATGGTGATCAGGATGGAGATGCCGTACCAGAGCTTGCGCTTGCCGACGAAGTCGTAGCCGATCTCGCCGCGGTGGAGCCGGGCGCCGAGGGTGCCGAGTTTCGACATCTCAGGCCTCCTTCGTGTCGACGGGAGCGGACACGCGACGGGTGCGGCGCAGCGGCGGCTGGACGCCCAGTCGCTTCGGGTCGAGGCCGGACCAGCTGTGGCCCTCCGCGAAGAACCTCTTGCGGGCGAGGATCGTCATCAGCGGCTTGGTGAAGAAGAAGACGACGACCACGTCGAGCAGGGTGGTCAGACCCAGTGTGAAAGCGAAGCCCTGGACCTTGCCGACCGTGACGACGAAGAGCACGGCGGCGGCGAGGAACGACACGAAGTCGGAGACCAGGATGGTGCGCCGGGCGCGCGGCCAGCCGCGCTCGACCGCGGGCCGCAGCGTACGGCCCTCGCGGATCTCGTCACGGATGCGTTCGAAGAACACAATGAACGAGTCCGCCGTGATGCCGATGGCCACGATGGCGCCGCAGACCGCCGGCAGGTTCAGGGCGAAGCCGATGGCCGGGCCGAGCAGCGACATGATCACGTAGGTCATGACCGCGGAGACCAGCAGCGAGGCGATGGCGATGAGCGACAGACCCCGGTAGTAGGCCACCAGGTAGATGATGACCAGCGCCAGACCGATGGCGCCGGCGATCAGACCGGCCTCCAGCTGCTCGCCGCCGAGCGCGGCGGTGACGGTGTCGACGCTCGCCTCCGTGAAGGTGAGCGGCAGCGCTCCGTACGACAGCATGTTGGCCAGGTCCTCGGCCTCCTGCTGCTTGAAGCTGCCGGAGATCTCCGCGCTGCCGCCGGTCAGCGCCTGGCTGACGAACGGGTCGGAGACGACCTCACCGTCGAGGACGATGGCGAACTGGTTCTGCGGGGACTGGTTCTGCGCCAGCTTGCCCGTGATGCTCGCGAACTTCTTGGCTCCCTTGGACGTGAAGTCCATGGTGACCTTCCAGCCCGCGGCACCCTGGGTGTCGAACAGGGCCGATGCCTTGTCGACGTCGGTGCCCTCGACCTCGGCCGGGCCGAGGATGTACTTCTGCCACTGACCCTGGGCGTTCTGACCGCAGGCCACGGTCGGGTCGGAGGCCTTGACGCCGTCACCGGCCTTCGCGCGGGCCGTCTCCTTGGTGCAGTCCAGTGCGGTGTACTCCGCCTGGAGCTTGGCGGTCGCCGGGTCGGTGCTCGCGGACGGCGAGGCGGACGGGCTGGACGCGGCGGAACCGCTCCCCGACGGGGTGGGGTCGGCCTTCAGCGCGTCGGTGACCGCACGGCCCTGCGTGCTGGAGGTCGCCGAGGGGGTCGTGGAGGGCGACGAGGACGAGGTGGCCTTGTCCTTGTCGGTGTCCTTGTCCGAACCCGTGGAGGCGCTGCTGGAGGCGCTCGGCGAGGGGCTGGCCGCCGGGTCACCACCGGAGACCTCGGTGGTCAGGACGGGACGGAAGTAGAGCTTGGCGGTGGTGCCGACCTGTTCCCGGGCCTGCTCGGAGTTGGTGCCCTTGGGAATGTTGACGATGATGTTGCTGTCGCCCTGGGTCTGCACCTCCGCCTCGGTGACGCCCAGACCGTTGACACGGCGGTTCATGATGTCGACCGCGGTGTTCATGTTGGTCGGGTTGATCGCGTTCTTCTGGCCCGGCTCGTTCTTCGCCTGGAGCGTGATGCTCGTACCGCCGGCGAGGTCGATGCCGAGGCGCGGCGTCGTGTGTCCGGAGGCGAACATGCCGCCGGTGAGCGCCACGATGGCGATCAGGATCAGGGCCAAGGTGCGCCCCGGCCTGCCCTGGGTGCCCTGTCGGCCCTTCTTAGGTGCTGCCACCTTCTCGTTCTCCCTCTTCGTCCGCCCGGTGACCGAAGTACCTGCGCGGACGGGCATGAATGGTGTCGAGATTCCGTGCGAAGCCAGACGTCCCGGGGACCGCGACGCGCGAGCGGCGCACTCCGCGGTCCCCGGTCATGACTACTTCGCGTCGGGCTCGCCGTCGGACTTCTTCAGGTCAGCCTGATCGGCCTTCTTCGGCTCCGCGTCCGCGGACTCGTCGACGGGCTCGTCCGCCGCGTCCTTCTTGCCGAGGTCGATGGGCTTGTCGTCGGAAGCGTCGGCGGGCTCGTCGGTCTCGGTGAGGGAGGAGGCGTCGTCCGGGACGACGGATTCGTCTTCCTTGAGGTCGTGCTCGATGCCGTGAACGAGGCGGTTGTACTCGTCGTCGCTGAGGACCGCGCCGATCGCGTTCTTCGCGAAGAGCAGGTCGACTCCCGGGCCCGCGTCAAGGAGGACCGTGTCCTCGTTGACCTCCTTCACCGTTGCGTACATGCCACCGATCGTGCGGACTCCGGAGCCGGGCTGCATGTCGTTGCGCATCTGCGCAGCCGCATTCTGCTTCTTCTTGGCCGACCGGGTCATCAGGAACATGGCCCCGATGAGCACGATGAACGGGAGGAGGGTCACGAGACTCACGGGACGGAACTTCCTTCATTCGACCGCGATGGTGAGCGGCCTGATGGATGGGGGTATGTACACCGCCGGCAAAGGCGGCATCGGCGGAGTCTAAGCGAGTCCGCCGTCAAGGAACAACGCTCAGCATGGCACCGGGGTTCCTGACCTCGCGAGCCTCCTCGCCGTCACGCCCCGAACAGGTCCTGTTGTCCGTTTCCACCGGTTGACGGCCGGGGCGGGGTGAGGCCGAAATGGGCCCATGCCGCCGGTGTCGCCACCCGCCCGCGGGGCGTACGGGCCAGTAGCCCCTCGCGGACGAGGAAGGGCTCGGCGACCTCCTCCACGGTCTCGCGCTCCTCCCCCACGGCGACGGCGAGCGTGGACAGACCGACCGGGCCGCCGCCGAAGAGCTTGATCAGCGCTTCGAGGACACCGCGGTCCAGGCGGTCGAGGCCTCGGCTGTCCACTTCGTAGACGGCGAGGGCGGCGCCTGCGATCTCGCGCGTGACAAAGCCGTCGGCCTTGACCTGGGCGTAGTCACGGACGCGGCGCAGGAGCCGGTTGGCGATACGGGGTGTGCCACGGGAGCGGCCCGCGATCTCGGCGGCGCCCGCGGTGTCGATCTCGACGTCCAGCAGGTTCGCCGAGCGGTGGATGACGCGCTCCAGCTCCGCGGGCTCGTAGAACTCCATGTGGGCGGTGAAGCCGAAGCGGTCCCGCAGCGGGGGCGGCAGCAGGCCCGCGCGCGTGGTGGCGCCGACGAGCGTGAAGGGCGGCAGTTCGAGCGGGATGGCGGTGGCGCCGGGACCCTTGCCGACAATCACGTCGACGCGGAAGTCCTCCATCGCCATGTAGAGCATCTCCTCGGCGGGCCGCGACATGCGGTGGATCTCGTCGAGGAAGAGGACCTCGCCCTCCTGGAGGGAGGAGAGGATCGCGGCGAGGTCGCCCGCGTGCTGGATGGCGGGGCCGCTGGTGATGCGGATGGGGGCTTCCATCTCGGCGGCGATGATCATCGAGAGGGTGGTCTTGCCGAGGCCGGGGGCGCCGGAGAGCAGGACGTGGTCGGCGGTGGCGCCACGCGCGCGTGCGGCCCGCAGGACGAGGTCGAGCTGCTCGCGGACCTTCTCCTGGCCGATGAACTCGCCGAGGTCCTTGGGACGCAGGGCGGCCTCGACGGCCTGCTCCTCATGATCGGCGGACGCACCGACGAGCCGCTCGGCGGTGCCGTCGTCGGCCGTGTCGTCCCAGTTCATGTGCTGTGCCTCGCGAGGTAGTGGGTCCGGGTCGTACGGGCATGGGGCGGGCGGGGCCGCGCCCCGGAGGGGCGCGGGGAACTGCGCGACCAGCCACAACGGACCCGCAGTTTCACGACCGCCCCTCCTGCGGAGCTCAACGCGCTCTGTTGAGAGTCTGCAGGGCCGCCTTCAGCAGCTGGCCGATCTGCGGCGTCCCTGCCGCCTCGGCCTGCGGCGCCACCGCGGAGACCGCCTCGTCGGCCTCCCGGGTCGCGTACCCGAGGCCGATCAGCGCGGCGTGCAGCTGCTCGCGCCAGCCGGCCGTGACAGCGGTGCCGATGGCCGCGCCGCCGGTGCCGAGGGGCTCGCCGAGGCGGTCCTTGTACTCCAGGAGGAGCTTCTGGGCACCCTTCTTGCCGATGCCGGGCACCGCGACGAGAGCCTTCTCGTCACCGGTGGACACCGCGCGGCGCAGGGCGTCGGGGCTGTGCACCGCGAGCATGGCCTGGGCCAGCCGCGGGCCGACTCCGCTCGCGGTCTGCAGCAGCTCGAAGGTCTGCCGCTCGTCGTCGTCGGCGAAGCCGTACAGCGTCAGCGAGTCCTCCCGTACGACGAGGGAGGTCGCGAGCTTGGCCGGCCGGCCCATGCGGAGTCCGGAGAGCGTGTTCGGCGTGCACTGGACCGCGATGCCGATGCCGCCCACCTCGACCACCGCGGAGTCGGGCGCGAGGGCGGCGACGGGGCCGCTGACGAAGGCGATCATGCGGTACGGCCTTTCGGTGCGTGGGGTGGTGCGTGGTCCGGTGCGTCGGTCACCGCGCGGCTCGGTGCTTTTTGCGAGGCGAGTTTCGACGCGTGCAGGGCGGCGGCCTGCTGGAGCCGGTTCTGCGCGACGGCCTGCTGCAGGCGGTTCTGGGCGGGCGCGCGCCAGATGTGGCAGATCGCGAGGGCCAGGGCGTCCGCCGCGTCGGCGGGCTTCGGGGGTGCGTCGAGCCGGAGCAGCCGGGTGACCATGGCACCGACCTGGGCCTTGTCGGCGCGGCCGTTCCCGGTGACGGCGGCCTTGACCTCGCTCGGCGTGTGCAGGGCCACGGGAATCCCGCGCCGGGCCGCGCACAGCATGGCGACCGCGCTGGCCTGGGCGGTGCCCATCACCGTACGGACGTTGTGCTGGCTGAACACCCGCTCCACCGCGACGAATTCGGGCCGGTGCTCGTCGAGCCACTGCTCGATGCCCTGCTCGATGGCGACGAGGCGCTGCCCCAACTCCGCGTCGGCGGGCGTCCGTACGACACCTACGCCGTGCATGGTCAGGGGCCGGCCCGCGACACCTTCGACCACACCGACGCCGCACCGGGTCAGTCCGGGGTCAACGCCCAGTACCCGCACCCGCCCCCTCCTTCGATATCCCCCAGCCACCGCCGGGAGGTGCCCCCAGTTCGTGCAGGCTATCGGGTGCCACCGACATCGCTCACCAGCGACGCCCGACAAAGCGACGGGCCGACGGAGTCTGTCCCGTCGGCCCGTTGAACCCGTGCGGCTCGTGGCGGCGCTACGCGTCCACCTTCTCCATGACCTCGTCGCTCACGTCGAAGTTGGCGAAGACGTTCTGCACGTCGTCGCTGTCCTCAAGGGCGTCGATGAGCTTGAAGATCTTCCTGGCGCCCTCCTCGTCCAGCTCGACCTGCATGGTCGGGACGAAGTTGGCGTCGGCGGAGTCGTAGTCGATCCCGGCGTCCTGGAGGGCGGTGCGCACCGCGACCAGGTCGGTGGCCTCGGAGATGACCTCGAAGGACTCGCCCAGGTCGTTGACCTCCTCGGCGCCCGCGTCGAGCACGGCACCCAGGACGTCGTCCTCGCCCAGCTCACCCTTGGGGACGATGACGACACCCTTGCGGTTGAAGAGGTACGAGACGGAGCCCGGGTCGGCCATGTTGCCGCCGTTGCGGGTCATGGCGACGCGGACGTCCGAGGCGGCGCGGTTGCGGTTGTCGGTGAGGCACTCGATGAGTACCGCGACACCGTTCGGGCCGTAGCCCTCGTACATGATCGTCTCGTAGTCGGCGCCACCGGCTTCGAGACCGGCGCCGCGCTTGACCGCGGAGTCGATGTTCTTGTTCGGGACCGAGCTCTTCTTGGCCTTCTGGATGGCGTCGAAGAGCGTCGGGTTACCGGCGGGGTCGGCACCGCCGGTTCGGGCGGCGACCTCGATATTCTTGATCATCTTCGCGAAGAGCTTGCCGCGCTTGGCGTCGATCACGGCCTTCTTGTGCTTCGTCGTAGCCCATTTAGAGTGGCCGGACATCTGCCTGTCTCCTTCGCGTAACCCAACTCTTTACGAACCCCAGGAATCCTACTAGGACCCCGGAGCCGGGTTCGCGCGCACCATCTCGACGAACAGGCCGTGCACGCGGTGGTCGCCGGTCAGTTCCGGGTGGAACGACGTGGCGAGCGCGTTGCCCTGACGTACGGCGACGATGTGGCCGTCGTGCTCGGCCAGCACCTCTGTCTCCGCGCCCACGGACTCGACCCAGGGGGCACGGATGAAGACGCCCTCCACAGGATCGCCCTCCACGCCCTTCACGTCGACCGTCGCCTCGAAGGATTCGTTCTGCCGTCCGAAGGCGTTGCGGCGCACGATCATGTCGATGCCGCCGATGGTCTCCTGACCCGAGCGCGGGTCGAGGATCTTGTCGGCGAGCATGATCATGCCCGCGCAGGTGCCGTAGACGGGCAGACCGGCCCGCACGCGCGCGCGGAGGGGTTCCATCAGGCCGAAGAGGACGGCCAGTTTGGAGATGGTGGTGGACTCGCCGCCGGGGATGACGAGTCCGTCGATCTCGGCGAGTTCCTCGGGGCGCCGCACCGCCCTGCCCACGGCGTCCGCCGCGGCCAGGGCGACCAGGTGCTCCCGTACGTCGCCCTGGAGAGCCAGGACACCTACGACAGGTACCTCGGTCATGGGTGGTTACCAGCCGCGGTTCGCGTAGCGCTCGGCCTCGGGGAGGGTGTCGCAGTTGATGCCGACCATGGCCTCGCCGAGGTTGCGGGACGCCTCCGCGATGATCTTCGGGTCGTCGTAGAAGGTGGTGGCCTTCACGATGGCGGCGGCGCGCTTGGCCGGGTCGCCCGACTTGAAGATGCCGGAGCCGACGAAGACGCCCTCCGCGCCGAGCTGGCGCATCAGCGCGGCGTCGGCCGGGGTGGCCACACCACCGGCGGAGAACAGGACGACCGGGAGCTTGCCGAGCTCGGCGACCTCCTTGACGATCTCGTACGGGGCGCGCAGTTCCTTGGCGGCGGCGTACAGCTCGTTGTTGTCGTAGCCGCGGAGCTTGGCGATCTCGTTCTTGATCTGGCGCAGGTGGCGGACCGCCTCGACGACGTTGCCGGTGCCGGCCTCGCCCTTGGAGCGGATCATGGCGGCGCCCTCGGCTATGCGGCGCAGGGCCTCGCCCAGGTTGGTGGCGCCACAGACGAAGGGCGTCGTGAAGGCCCACTTGTCGGAGTGGTTGACCTCGTCGGCGGGGGTGAGGACCTCGGACTCGTCGATGTAGTCGACACCGAGGGACTGCAGGACCTGGGCCTCCACGAAGTGGCCGATACGCGACTTGGCCATCACCGGGATGGAGACGGCCTCGATGATGCCCTCGATCATGTCGGGGTCGGACATGCGCGCCACGCCGCCGTCCTTGCGGATGTCGGCGGGCACCCGCTCCAGGGCCATGACGGCCACGGCGCCCGCGTCCTCGGCGATCTTCGCCTGCTCCGGCGTGACGACGTCCATGATCACGCCGCCCTTGAGCTGCTCGGCCATGCCGCGCTTCACGCGCGCGGTGCCGGTGGCAGGGGTTTCGGTGGGCTGGGCGGGAGTGGAGAGCGTGCTGGACAAGGGTTGACCTCACTCGGTGAAAGAGGGCTTCTGCAGACACCGAGGAAACGCTTGAGGACCAGGCCACTGCAAGGGCCAATGGGGAGGCGGTGGCTCATTTTCCCGCCCCTCCGGGCGCGTTTCCCGTGGTCAAGCCGGGCGGTCGGGGCTGTGACCAGGGATGTCGTGTGCTGTGATCAGGAACGTCGTGTGCTGTGCCCCACGGCGCCGGATCCTGTGGCCGGAAGCCTTCCCGGGGTCCACGCGCGCGTGGGCTACGTTCCCGGGCGGTCCGCGAGGGCGACCGGAGCCTCGTCGTCCATCTCGAAGGCCAGCGGGAACGGCGCGTGGCCGGCCAGCCGGAACCAGCGCACCTTGCGGTGGCGGCGCAGGGCGCGGGCCGCTCGTACGGCGTCGTTGTGGAAGCGCCGGGCCATCGGCACCCGCCGGACCGCCTGGGCGAGTTCACGTGCCGCGTCCTCGCCGCCGGGTACCGCCTGCACCGCCTCGACCTGCTGGACCTCTCCGAAGACGGCCCGCAGCGCCTGGCTGAGGTCGCTCTCGGCGACCTCCCTGTTGTCCTCCTCGGCCTGGCGGGCCGCGTGCGCCGCTTCGTAGAGCACGATCGAGGCGGCCGGGTCGAGCACTCCGGAGGTGGCCAGTTCCTGTGCCACCGACGCCCTCCGGAGCAACTGTGCGTCGAGCGCGGCCCGCGCCGCGTCGATCCGCGAGTGCAGCCGGTCGAGACGGCCCGCGGTCCAGCTCAGGTAGAGGCCGATCGCCACGAGGGCGACCACGATCCAGATCAGTGTGGAGGTCACGGGCGCACACGCTACCGGTGCGCCCCGGGCCACCCGCCCCGGCCTGGCCCCGCACGACGATCAGCGACCGAGCCACGATGAGGCGCCGGGGGCCGCTACACCCACACACCAGCGAGGCTGCACATCGACACCCCCGCATCGCCGCACGTCCGCGCGGCCCCACCACCACACCGCCTCACACCCGCACGGCCTCACACCCGCACCGCCGCACCGCCTCACACCCGCACCGCCGCACGGCCTCACCACCGCACGGCCTCACCACCGCACCGCCACACGGCCTCACCACCGCACCGCCGCACCGCCACACGGGTCTCACCGCCGCACCAGCACAGCCACCCCGGTGACCCGCCGTCAGATCCGGTCGCCGCTGCGGCGACCCCGCATCGGCCGGGACGCGGTCGCGACACTTCGGCTTCGTCCTGAACGCCGCTCAGCACTCCCGCCGCCGCACCCGGCCACCACCGCGGCGCTCCACAGGCTGCCCGCCCGGACACCGAGCGCGGGGGCCACCGCGCCGCGGCGGTGCTCTCGCTGGGGCGCCGGGACGGAACGGGCCACCTCCCCCGGGACGCGGAGTGCCCGGCCCGGCCCCTCCGTCACCCGCGGCGGCGCCGCCTCACGCGGAGCGCCTCCGCGAGCGTCAGGCGGTCAGCTGTCCTGCGGCGCCGGCCCCCGGGCCCACCTCATGCGCAGCGCTCACGACCGTGAACCGCATGGCGCAGATGTCTTCCGGTACGGCCTCGACTCGGCACCCGAGCCGCTCCTCGATGATCCGCGCGACCGCGAAGAGCCGGATGCGCTCCTCCGGGGTGTGCGCCGGAAAGACGGCCCAGCCCTGGCGGGTCAGCTGCGCGCCGATCTCGGTGGCGAAGACCGAGCGGCTGCGGAGCTCCTCCTCGGCCGTCAGAGGGGTCCTGGCGGCCTCCTGGGGCACCTCCTGGACATCGCGTACCTCCCACCGGGCATCGCGTACCTCCCGCACCAGCTGGATCCCCCTCCCCCGGTCCCGCCTCAGTCCCGGACCAGGCCGAGCCGGGCCAGCAGTCCGCCCGGCTCGTGGGGCTCGTCGGCGGCGACCGCGGCGGCGCCGTCGGTGACCGTCTCGTACACGGACAGGATGTCCGCGCCGACCGTCGACCAGTCGAAGCGCCGCACATGCGCGCTCCCCCGTTCACGCAGCTCCGCGCGGCGCGCCGGGTCGCCGAGCAGCCGTACCGCGGAGGCGGCCAGCGCGTCGGCGTCCTCGTTGGCGAACAGCTCGCCCGCCGCGCCCTGGTCGAGGACCTGCGCGAACGCGTCGAGGTCGGAGGCGAGCACGGGCGCGCCCGCCGACATGGCCTCGACGAGGATGATCCCGAAGCTCTCGCCGCCGGTGTTGGGCGCGACGTACAGATCGACGCTGCGCAGGAACCGCGCCTTGTCGTCGTCGCTCACCATGCCGAGGAACTCGACGCGCGACCGCAGCTCCGCGGGGAGCTTCTCGACGGCCTCCTCCTCGTCACCGCGCCCGGCGACCAGGAGCCGGGTCCCCGGCCGCTCGGCGAGGATCTTCGGCAGCGCCTTCATGAGGACCGGCAGGCCCTTGCGGGGCTCGTCGATACGCCCTATGAAGCCGATCGTCTCCCCCTGCCACTCGGGCTTGGGCTCCGCCTTGGCGAAGAAGTCCACGTCGACGCCGTTCGGGATGACGACGGCGTCACCGCCCAGGTGCTCGACGAGGGTGCGCCGCGCGTACTCGCTCACCGCGATGCGCGCGCTGATCTTCTCCAGGGCGGGCTGCAGGATCGGGTACGCGGCGATCATCGCCCGGGACCGCGGGTTCGACGTGTGGAAGGTGGCGACGATCGGCCCCTGCGCGGCCCAGCAGGAGAGCAGGCCGAGGGACGGTGAGGCCGGCTCGTGGATGTGGATCACGTCGAACGTGCCGTCGTGCAGCCAGCGCCGCACCCGCGCGGCGGACAGGAACCCGAAGTTGAGGCGCGCGACAGAGCCGTTGTACGGCACCGGGACGGCACGGCCCGCCGAGACGACGTACGGCGGAAGGGGGGTGTCGTCGTCGGCCGGAGCGAGGACGGACACGTCGTGTCCGAGGCCGATGAGGTGGTCAGCCAGATCGCGGATGTGGAACTGGACTCCCCCGGGCACGTCCCAGGAGTACGGACAGACGATGCCGATTCTCACGGCTGTTCCCCCTCGGCCGGCCCGGAGCGGGGCTCCAGGTCGGCGAGCCACAAGCGCTGCAGCATGTGCCAGTCCTCCGGATGGTCGGCGATACCCGTGGCGAAGGCGTCGGCCAGCGCCTGCGTCATGACAGACGTCTTCTCGGCCCGGCTACCTGACTCGGGGACGTCGACGGGCGGATGGACCCGGCCCCGCATCACGGGCGAGTCGTCGTACCAGAGCGTCACCGGCAGCAGCAGCGCACCGGTCTGCTGGGCGAGCAGCGCCGGGCCCGCGGGCATCCGGGTGGCGTCTCCGAAGAACTTGACCTCGACCCCGGAGGCGGACAGATCGCGCTCGGCGACCAGGCAGACGAGGCCGCCGTCGCGCAGCCGCCGGGCCAGCGTGCCGAACGCGGTGCCGCCGCTGTGCGGCAGGACCTCCATGCCGAGGCTCTCGCGGTAGGCGACGAACCGGTCGTACAGCTTCGCCGGCTCCAGCCGCTCGGCGACCGTCGTGAACGGCGTCTCCAGCTTGGTGGTGACCCAGGCGCCGGCGAGGTCCCAGTTGGCCAGGTGCGGCAGCGCGAGGATGACGCCCTTGCCCGAGGCGAGCCCGTCGGTGAGGTGGTGGACGTCCTTCACGTCGAAGCCGTCCCTGATGCGCTCCCTGCTCCAGGCGGGCAGCCGGAAGGACTCCATCCAGTAGCGCAGGTACGAGCGCATGCCCGCCCTGGAGAGTTCGGTGAGCCGCTCCGGGCTCGCGTCGGGCAGCACGCGCGCGTAGTTGGATTCGAGGCGCCGTACGCCCTTGCCGCGCCGCTTCCAGGCGATGTCGGCGATGGTCCGGCCCAGGCGTACGGCGACGGGCTCGGGGAGCTTCTTGACGGCTCCCCAGCCCGCCGCGTACGCCGCGTACGTCAGCTGGCCCTTCAGACCGCTCACGGTGTGGCCTCACTGCTCTGCGAGGCGTTGTCCGGCGAGGCGGTGGCGGAGGGCGAGGTGTCGTCGGCCGCGGCATCGGCCTCGGCGGACTCCCGGCGTACGGTGACGACGCGCTGGATCAGCGTGACGACACTGCCGACGGCGACGATCCACAGCGCGATGGGCAGCAGGATCTCGATACCGGGCACGCCGAAGGTCTTGTGGAAGCCCGCGAGCCCCGCCGCGACCAGCGAGATCACCAGGCGCTCGGCGCGCTCGACGAGGCCGTTGACGGCGACGGGCAGCCCGATCGACTCGCCGCGGGCCTTGGTGTACGACACCACCTGACCGCTGGCCAGGCAGAAGATCGAGACGGCGCACAGGACGTTGTCGTCGCCACCGCCCGCGTACCAGAGCGCGAATCCGCCGAAGATCGCGCTGTCGGCGACCCGGTCGAGCGTCGAGTCGAGGAAGGCTCCCCAGCGGCTGGAGCGGCCCAGCTGGCGGGCCATGTTGCCGTCGACGAGGTCCGAGAACACGAACAGCGTGATGACGATCGTGCCCCAGAAGAGTTCCCCCCTGGGGTAGAAGACCAGTGCGCCCGCCATCACTCCGGCCGTGCCCAGGAGGGTGACCGTGTCGGGGCTTACCCCCCGGCGGATGAGAAACGCGGCGAACGGTGTGAGGACACGCGTGAAGAATGCACGCGCGTACTTGTTCAGCATGGCCTTCCCGAGGGTCGGTGTGGCCGCGCGGCCCCTGCTGGCCGCCGGCTGGCCCATCGTAGCCACGCGTGCGCTTGTGCGACGGTCGGGCACCCGCGCCCCGGGTCACGTCCTGATGACATCCGTGGGACGGCGCGATCGCGTCCGTTGTATGGACGCACCGTGACGCGAGTGCAAAGCTCGAAGACACCGCGGGCGTCATCGGAGCCGCCACCGCACGCGGCGCCGCGCGTCCGCGCCCACAGTGACCTCACCGTGCACGGGAGGCAAGGCCATGGGCGACAAGGCGAATGCACACCCCGGAGCCGCCGGCAGGGCTACGGCGGCCGACCACCCCGCGTCCGTACGGAATGTGGTGCTGGTCGGCCACTCCGGATCGGGCAAGACGACTCTGGTGGAGGCTCTCGCGCTGACGGCGGGAGCGGTGAACAGGGCGGGCCGTGTGGAGGACGGCGGCACCGTCTCCGACTACGACGAGATCGAGCACCGGCAGCAACGCTCGGTACAGCTCTCCCTGGTACCCGTCGACTGGGACGGATACAAGATCAATATTCTCGACACACCCGGATACGCCGATTTCGTCGGCGAGTTGAGGGCCGGTCTGCGAGCGGCGGACGCGGCCCTTTTCGTCGTCTCGGCCTCGGACGGGGTGGACGGCTCGACGCGCATGGTGTGGGAGGAGTGCGCGGCGGTCGGGATGCCGCGGGCCATCGTGATCACGCACCTGGAGTCGGCCCGGGCGGACTTCGACGACATGACACGGACCTGCGCGGAGGCCTTCGGGGCCGACGACCCCGACGCCGTACTGCCGCTGTACCTGCCGCTGCACGGCCCGCAGGGTCCCGACGGGCACGCGCCCGTGACCGGGCTGATCGGGCTGCTGTCGCAGCGGTTGTTCGACTACGCCTCCGGGGAGCGCAAGGAGTCCGAGCCGGGCCCCGAGCAGCTGCCGCTCATCGAGGAGGCCCGCAACCGGCTGATCGAGGGGATCATCGCCGAGAGCGAGGACGAGACCCTCATGGACCGCTATCTCGGCGGCGAGGAACTCGACTTCAAGACACTTGTGCAGGACCTGGAACGGGCCGTCGCGCGCGGGATCTTCTTCCCGGTGCTGGCCGCCGCGCCCGCCGCCGAGGGCGCCAAACAGGGGCTCGGCACGGTGGAGCTCCTTGAACTGATCACCGGCGGCTTCCCGACCCCGCTGGAGCGCGAGGCGCCGACGGTCACCACTCCGGACGGCAGGGCCCGCCAGGTGAAGGCCTGCGACCCGGACGGGCCGCTGGTCGCCGAGGTCGTGAAGACCGCGTCCGACCCGTACGTCGGCCGGGTGTCGATGGTGCGCGTGTTCTCCGGGACCCTGCGCCCCGACGAGACGGTGCACGTCTCCGGACACGGGCTCGCCGACCGCGGCCACGAGGACCACGACGTCGACGAGCGCATCGGCGCCCTGTCCGCACCGTTCGGCAAGCAGCAGCGCGCCCTCACGCACGCCATCGCGGGCGACCTCGCCTGCGTGGCCAAGCTGAGTCGCGCCGAGACCGGCGACACGCTCTCCTCCAAGGACGACCCGCTGCTCATGGAGCCGTGGGAGATGCCCGACCCGCTGCTGCCCCTCGCCATCCAGGCACACAGCAAGGCGGACGAGGACAAGCTGTCGCAGGGCCTGGGCCGGCTGGTCGCCGAGGACCCGACAATGCGGCTGGAACAGAACCAGGACACCCATCAGGTCGTCCTGTGGTGTCTGGGCGAGGCCCACGCGGACGTGGCCCTGGAGCGGCTGCGCAGCCGCTACGGCGTCCAGGTCGATGTCGTACCGCACAAGGTCTCCCTGCGGGAGACGTTCGCCGACAGGTCGGCCGGGCGCGGCCGTCATGTGAAGCAGTCGGGCGGGCACGGGCAGTACGCGATCTGCGCGATCGAGGTGGAGCCGCTGCCCGGAGGCTCCGGCATCGAGTTCGTCGACAAGGTCGTCGGCGGGGCCGTGCCACGGCAGTTCATCCCGTCGGTCGAGAAGGGCGTGCGCGCGCAGGCCGCCAGGGGCGTGGCCGCGGGCTATGCGCTGATCGACATCCGGATCACCTTGCTCGACGGCAAGGCGCATTCGGTGGACTCCTCGGACGCCGCGTTCCAGACCGCCGGGGCGCTCGCCCTGCGGGAGGCCGCGGTCGACGCCCGGATCCATCTCCTGGAGCCGGTCGCCGAGGTGACGGTCCTGGTCGGCGACGAGTACGTGGGCGCCGTGATGAGCGATCTGTCGGGGCGGCGCGGTCGCGTCGTCGGCACCGAGCAGGCCGGCGGCAACCGCACGCTCGTACGGGCCGAGGTCCCCGAGATCGAGATCGGGCGGTACGGGGTCGACCTGCGCTCCCTCTCGCACGGCACCGCGCGCTTCAACCGCGCGTACGCCCGACACGAGCCGATGCCCGCACAGTTGGCGGAGAAGATCCGCGAACAGGCGCAGGGAAATCCCTAGTTGAAACACCGGTCCATCACCCCTGCGGGTCGGCGGGCAGCTTGTGCTGTCCGCCGACGGATGTCGGTCCCGGCGGATACTCTGAGAACCTGATCAAGACGATGACCTGATCAACAGGTGTGCGGAGCACGGAAGTCGGGAAAAGCCGCAGCAGCGGAGCACGGCGGCGATGGGGGCGGCAGTGGCGGACGAGGGATTCGATTTCAGGCCCGGGGCACAGGTCCCGCTCTCGGGTGCCGCAGGCCAGACGGCGGCGACCTTCGCCCTGGCCTCGGCGGCGTACCGGGACAACGAGGTCGGGGAGATCCTCAAGGCCAACAACGAATGGCACAAGTCGACGGTCAAGGCGGGCAAGCTCAAGCTCTTCGTGCCCAATCTGGGCGAGGCGTTCTCGCGGGCCGTGCACGACCGGATGCTCGGCAGTGGCCGCGGCGCGCTCATCCAGTCGTTCGGCACCGAACCGCAGGTCGTCGTCGAGCACTGCCTGGCGGCGAACCGCATCCGCAGGGAGCGCGACAACTGGCTGACGGCGGTGACGGTGCTGTGCGGGCTGATCTTCCTGCCCGGGCTCATCGCCTGGCTGCTGGTCTTCCAGATCCGCACGATGATCGCCAAGCGTGAGGACAAGCGTGCCTCCGCCCTCGCCACCACCCTCCTCATCGCCTTCGGCGCGCTCGCCGTGATCTTCCTGCTCCGGCTGCCGTTCGGCGGCTTCTGGGCCTGGTACGCACGCGCGGCGATCGTCATGCCGGTCGTCGGCTGGTTCTGGGCCCAGCAGATCTGCGAGCGCACGGCCAAGGACCTGCGCGCCCGCTGGGAGGGCCTCCTTTCCGGCGGCGGCGTGGGGGCCAAGATCCCCGAGGCGGTGCCCGGCAGCCCCGGCGAGACGGCCGCGGAGTCGCTGCGCCAGAACCTGGCCAAGCTGAGCGCCGAGCAGCAGTCCAACTCCGTCTTCTACGCGGGCCCCAAGGGCATACTCGGCATGGGCACACGCTGGGGCAGCTGGCAGCTCGCCGAGGATCTGGTGCCGCTCGACGAGAGCAAGGAGATCCACCCCTTCCGCAGCTGGGACGTCATCCGGTCGATCCACGACCAGCTGCGCATGCTGGAGCGCGGCCCGCTCAACACCGGCGGCTTCCCGCGCCCCTCGATAAAGCACTGGGTGGTCACCCCTATCGGGGAGAACGCGGGTTCGGTGTCCCGGCCCGGCGGTACGGACGTGGACGCGTACCAGGTGAAGAACCACGCCATCCAGGACATCTGCAACAAGCAGCAGTTCGGCAGCGGCGACCGGCACTACCTCGGGATCCAGTGGACGCTCTGGGACGGCCAGTTGGTCATCACCATGCTGATCACGGTGACCGTGCTGCACGAGACCCTGCGCATCGAGGTCACCGGCCACGCGCTCGGACCCGTGCACCCGCTGTTCACGACCAAGCCCTCGGCGAAGACGAAGCAGATCGCGAAGTCCTTCAAGCCCTGGGAGACCCGCTCGAAGAAGCTGCCGCTCGTCGAGACCGACGAGGTGGTGCGTCTCGCGGTGCGCGCCCCGATCACCTGGTACCCGCCGCTGCTCAACTGGCTCGGCGGCAGCCTGGCGCTCCCGGAGCCGTTCGGTCTGCGGCACGCGTGGGCCGATCAGCCCTGGCGGCACCGCTTCATGGCCGACGACGCACTGCGGGCCGCCACGCCCGTCCTTCGCGTGGTGCACGCGGCGTCCATCAAGGTCCTCAAGGAGAACGGCGTCAACACGGAGAAGTTCGGCAACCGCTCGTCGTTCCTGAGCACGGCGATCCAGGACGCGTCGCCGAGGAAGGCAGACGTCTACGACGCGTAAGCGCCCCTTCAGGGGCGCGGGGAACTGCGCGACCAGCCACAACGGACCAGCGGAGTACGACCGGACCGTCGCGGAGGCATCAGGCCGAAGGCCAGGCCTCCGCGAGCATCTTCCTCGTGTCCGCCAGCAGTTGGGGCAGCACCCGCGTGTGCCCGACCACCGGCATGAAGTTGGTGTCGCCACCCCAGCGGGGCACGATGTGCTGGTGCAGGTGCGCGGCGATACCGGCGCCCGCGACCGAGCCCTGGTTCATCCCGATGTTGAACCCGTGCGCGCCGGACGCGGCCCGCAGCGCGGTCATCGCCTGCTTCGTCAGTTCGCCGAGCTCGGCGGTCTCCGGGACGGTCAGGTCGGTGTAGTCCGCGACGTGCCGGTAGGGCACGACCATGAGGTGCCCGCCGTTGTACGGGTACAGGTTGAGCACCGCGTAGACCTGCTCGCCGCGCTTGATGACGAGCCCGTCCTCGTCGGACTTGGCCGGGATCGAGCAGAAGGGGCAGCCGTCGTCGGCCCCGGGACCGGTCGGCTTGTTCTCGCCCTGGATGTACGCCATCCGGTGGGGCGTCCACAGGCGCTGGAACGCGTCCTGTGTGCCGACTCCGATCTGCTGCTCCGGCTCACTCGTCATGTGATGCAGCATATGGCTTCGCCCGTTCGCGGCGTGTCGCCGGGTACCAGGTGGAAGGGCCTCCGGCCAAGCTGAGCCGATGGACGACGACAGCCGCACGGCCCGCTGGGAACACCGCGCCGAGGTCCCGCTCGCCGTGGCCTCCGTGCTGTTCCTGACCGCGTACGCGATCCATGTCCTCGCCCACGGTCTGCCCGAGGCATGGCGGGACGTGTGTCTCGCGGTGACCCTGGCGAGCTGGGCGGTGTTCGCCGTCGACTACGCCGCCCGCTGGCGGCTGAGCGGCCAGGGCCACCGCTTCGTACGGACGCACTGGCTGGACACGGTCGTCCTGGCCCTGCCCCTGCTGCGCCCCCTGCGCGTGGTCAGGGTCTACGAGGCCGTCCAGCGCCGGCAGGGACGCCCGCGGCTGTCTCTGCACGCGCGCGTGATCACGTACGCGGGCATGTCGGTGGCCCTGCTCGGATTCGCGGGCGCGCTCGCCGTGTACCAGCAGGAGCACGCGGCGCCGGGCGCGACGATCCGTACCTTCGGCGACGCGGTGTGGTGGACCTGCGCCACCCTCGCGACCGTGGGATACGGCGACGTGACTCCCGTGACGGCCGCCGGACGCGTGATCGCGGTGGGTCTGATGGCCTGCGGGCTGGCGCTGCTCGGCGCGGTGACGGGGTCGTTCTCGGCGTGGCTGCTGCAGGTGTTCTCCAGCGAGGACGAGCGCCAGGCAGCAGCGCCCGTGCCGTACGAGCGCCCGGCGGCGGCCCCCGTGCAGCACGACGAGAGGCCCCCGGAAAGCTGAGCTCTCCGGGGGCCTCCGGGCGCCGTCGGGACCGTACGGCCTGGCGCTCGCGTGCGGGGACCGGGCCCGCGTCCGCGATCAGACCTGTACGCGCTCCTCGACCGTCTTCGCGATCTTCGCGATGGCCTCGTCGAGCGGGATGCCGTTCTCCTGGGAACCGTCGCGGTAGCGGAAGGAGACGGCGCCGTTGGCCATGTCCTCGTCGCCCGCGATGACCATGAAGGGCACCTTCTGCTTCTGGGCGTTGCGGATCTTCTTCTGCATACGGTCGGAGGACGAGTCGACCTCGACCCGCAGGCCCTGCTTCTTCGCGTCGGCGGCGAACTTGTGCAGGTAGTCCACGTGCGCGTCGCCGATCGGGATGCCGACCGCCTGGACGGGCGCCAGCCACGCCGGGAACGCGCCCGCGTAGTGCTCGAGGAGGACCGCGAAGAAGCGCTCGATCGACCCGAACAGGGCTCGGTGGATCATCACCGGCCGCTGCTTGGTGCCGTCGGGGCCCGTGTACTCCAGGTCGAACCGCTCGGGCAGGTTGAAGTCGAGCTGCACGGTCGACATCTGCCAGGTGCGGCCGATCGCGTCCTTGGTCTGGACGGAGATCTTCGGGCCGTAGAACGCGGCGCCGCCCGGGTCCGGGACCAGCGGGAGACCCTGCTTCTCGGCCACCTGCCGCAGCGTCTCGGTGGCCTCCTCCCAGATCTCGTCGGAGCCGACGAACTTCTCCGGGTCCTTGGTGGACAGCTCAAGGTAGAAGTCGGTCAGGCCGTAGTCCCGCAGCAGGCCGAGGACGAAGGTGAGCGTCTTGTCGAGCTCCTCCGCCATCTGCTCCTTGGTGCAGTAGATGTGCGCGTCGTCCTGCGTGAAGCCCCGGGCACGGGTCAGACCGTGCACGACGCCCGACTTCTCGTACCGGTACACGGTCCCGAACTCGAAGAGGCGCAGCGGCAGTTCACGGTACGAGCGGCCGCGCGCGTCGAAGATCAGGTTGTGCATCGGGCAGTTCATGGGCTTGAGGTAGTAGTCCACGCCCTCGTCGAGCTGCATGGGCGGGTACATGCCGTCGGCGTACCAGTCCAGGTGCCCTGACGTCTCGAAGAGCTTCCCCTTCGTCGCGTGCGGGGTGTAGACGAACTCGTAGCCCTCCTCCTCGTGGCGGCGCCGCGAGTAGTCCTCCATGACCCGGCGGACGACACCGCCCTTGGGGTGGAAGACGGCCAGGCCCGACCCGATCTGCTCCGGGATGGAGAACAGGTCCAGCTCGTTGCCGAGCTTGCGGTGGTCGCGCTTCTCGGCCTCGGCGAGGAAGTCGAGGTGCGCCTTCAGCTCGTCCTTGGTCGGCCACGCGGTGCCGTAGATGCGCTGGAGCATGGGGTTCTTCTCGCTGCCGCGCCAGTAGGCGGCCGCGTTGCGCATCAGCTTGAACGCCGGGATGTTCCGGGTGGTCGGCAGGTGGGGACCGCGGCAGAGGTCCTTCCAGCACAGGTCACCGGTCTTGGCGTCGAGGTTGTCGTAGATCGTCAGCTCGCCGCCGCCGACCTCGACGTCCGCGCCGTCGTCGCTCGACGCGGAGCCCTTGATGCCGATCAGTTCCAGCTTGTACGGCTCCGACGCCAGCTCCTCACGGGCCGCCTCGTCGGTGACCACCCGGCGGGAGAAGCGCTGCCCCCGCTTCTGGATCTCCTGCATCTTCTTCTCGATGGCCTTGAGATCCTCGGGCGTGAAGGGCTTCTCCACGTCGAAGTCGTAGTAGAAGCCGTCCTTGACCGGCGGGCCGATGCCCAGCTTGGCCTCGGGGAACAGCTCCTGCACAGCCTGCGCCATGACGTGCGCCGTGGAGTGGCGCAGGATGTTGAGACCGTCCTCGGAGGAGATCTCCACGCTCTCGACGGTCTCGCCGTCCTTCACCTCGTACGCGAGGTCCTTGAGTTCGCCCGCCACGCGGGCCGCGACGATGGTGCGCTCACCGGCGAAGAGCTCGGCCGCCGTAGTGCCCGTCGTCACCACGCGCTCTTCCCGCTCGGAATCGCGTTGGATGATCACACGGACGTCTGACACCGGACTCTCCTGCCTGCAGGGGCGCGCGCATCTTCTCCTACGCACGTAATGGACAAGGGCGATCGTACCGAGCCGGGGGCACCCCTCGCGAAACGGTTCCCTCTCCCCCGGCTTCCGCACGCGGCACGTCTCCACCAAGAACCTCAGTCCCCGCTGCACGCCTCCTCGAAGAAGTCGAGGTTCTCCTGCAGCGACTTCATCAGCCGGTCCCGCTCCGCCTCGTCGACCTGCACGGGCGCCACCCCGGACGCCCCGGTCAGCCGCCGGAATCCGCCCCGGCTCTCCAGCCGCCCGTGCACCCGCACCGGCAGCCCGACGAGATGGGCGTGCCCCGCTATCCGGTACGACTCCTCGTCGAGCATCATCCGTACGTGCGGGACCTCGGCCCCGGCGATGACCCGCAGCCGTACGCTCCCCTCGCCCCGCGGTCCCGACCTGCGCATCCGCACCACGGCTCCGGTGACGCGCACGGGCACGGAGGGTTCCTCGCGCAGATAGCGGGCGCCGGCCTCGCGGAGTGCGGGCAGGTCGCCGGGCGAGAACTCGACGGGTTCGGCGGGCGTCGCGCATCCTTCGGGCACACCGGCCGCGGGTGCCCACTCGACGGCGATCCGGGCGCCCTCGGTGCCGCGCACCAGGGACGCCAGCGCCTCGGTGAGCTCGTGGCTGACACCCGCCTCGACGGCCCCGTCGAAGGCGTCCATGCCACCGGTCGCGCGCTTGTAGTCGATGGCCTCGCGGGCCGCGTACAACGCCTGGTGGAGGCGGACGGCGAGCGGCCGGCCGGTGGCGACCGGCACGAAGGCGGTGAGCTGCCGGCCGCCGGGGGCGGCTCCGACGAGCACGTTGTCCAGGGACGCGGCGGCGGGCCTGCGGTGGCGGGCGCCGTAATAGCCGGCCCGCGCGCGTGACGCGAGGGCACCCGCGAGGAGCATCTGCCGTGCCGCCGAACGCAACTGCTCCTCGACGGTCCACGGCGAGACGCCGACGGGACCCGTCGGTACATCGCGCCACCAGTGGATCTCGTCGCTGGGCACGGCGAGGCCGACCAGGACGTCACGGGCTGAGGGCGAGGCGCTGCGGGACAGCGCGACGAGGGCTTCGGCGAGAAGGTCCTCGCTGTCGGGGAAGGCCCGGCTCTCCGGTACCAGCAGGCTGGTGCCGGAGCCGCCGGGCCCTGGTGGGGTCCAGCGGCCGTACCGTCCGGGGGCTCCGCCGCGGCGTTGCCAGCCGTGCCGGTGCAGGAGCGCACCGAGGACGGCCGGGTCGACCTGGTCGGGCCGGGGTGGCTGGTCCCACAGGCCCGGTGTCTCGACGGGGTGGGGCCTGACGGGGCGTAGTGGCTCGTCTGTGGGGCGGTGCGTCACGGTCTGCCTCCCGTTCCGACCCGCGTCATGATCTCGCAGAGCGCGCGGTCGTCGAAGACGCGAGAGGTCGGAATCCGCACGGTGGTCCTGCGCCGGCCGGTGATCCGGTGTCCGGCGAGGTTGATCCAGTAGCAGCAGTGCCGCAGATCGAGGCGGTCGTGGCTGGCGCGCAGCCAGTCGTCCTGCGATCTGGGCACCAGCATCACGACCAGTATTTTGTGCACCGAGACCGGGGTGCGGGCCAGCTTCTCCAGGTGGGCGTTGTCGAGCGTGAAGGAGAAGGCCGGGCCCGGCGGGTTCGGCGGGATCTGGTACGTGCACTTGAGCTGCACCTTGATGGTGACTTCGTCGTCGACCGTGTGCCCGGGGGCGCTGTGGCTGACGTGCCAGTCGATGCCGTTGTCCGGAAAGGGCTGGGACAGGGAACAGCCCGCGGCCGCCGCGACCGCGTGAAGATAACCGACCTGCAATGTCTCCATGCACGCCGTGGTGGCCAGTGAGCCGCGATGCGGTGCCGTCCTCTGGGGCAGCAGCCCGCCCTGCTCGGGCTGCGCGAGCGCCATGTCCAACAGCCTTCCGAATCAGGTGAATCCCCGCTGCGGGCCGCTGAACTGCAAAGACCCGTACCTCTGTTGTCTCCTTCCGGCGTACGGCGCAAACAGCCCGGGTATCACAAAAAGGGCAGGGGACGGCGCGTCAACTGCCGAAGGTGAACGAGGAGTTGTGTGCGTATGACGTGCTGGTACGAGGGGCCCTTGACCGCGTTCGACACCGAGACGACGGGTGTGGACGTGGAGACCGACCGGATCGTGTCGGCCGCCGTCGTCGTCCAGGACGCTCCCGGAAGCCGCCCGCGCGTGCGCCGCTGGCTGGTCAATCCGGGGGTTCCGGTGCCCGAGGGGGCCACGGCGATACATGGGCTGACGGATGAGCATCTCCGGCTGAACGGCCGCTGGCCGTCGCCGGTGATGGACGAGATAGTCAGGGAACTGGCCGAACAGAGCGCGGCGGGCCGCCCGCTCGTGGTGATGAACGCGCCCTTCGATCTGACGCTCCTGGACCGGGAGTTGCGCAGGCACCGGGCGTCCTCCCTGGACCACTGGTTCGAGACCGTGCCGATGCGCGTCCTCGATCCGCGGGTCCTCGACAAACACCTGGACCGCTACCGCAAGGGCCGCCGCACGCTCACGGACCTCTGCGCGCACTACGGCGTGGAGCTGGCGGGAGCGCATGACGCGGCGGCCGACGCATTGGCCTCGCTGGAGGTCGTACGGGCGGTCGGGCGCCGTTTCGCGACGCGGCTGGAGCGGCTCTCGGCGGCCGAGTTGCACACGCTGCAGGCCGTCTGGCACGCGGCCCAGGCGCGCGGCCTCCAGGCCTGGTTCGCGCGCAGCGGCACGGAGGAGGCGGTCGATCCGGCGTGGCCGCTGCGCCCCGAACTGTCGGCGGCGGCCTGAGCGCATCCCGTCGGCAGCGAACAAAAAAGCCGGTCCGTCTGTGACGGACCGGCCTTTCCCGGTGGGCGATACTGGGTTCGAACCAGTGACCTCTTCGGTGTGAACGAAGCGCTCTCCCACTGAGCTAATCGCCCGGGAACGCACCGAACAATACAGGTCTCCTCGCGTTTCCTTCAAACCGCTTCACGGTTCGCGCGAAGGCGTGCCGTGAAGGTACGCGACCAGGCCCTTCCGCCCGGCCCGCATCATCAGCGTGTGGTTGGCGCGGAACGCGGGCCGTCCGGGCACGGCGAGCCGCCTCAGCAGCGGCTTGGTCACCTGGACCTCCTGGTCGTAGCGGGCGCGGGTACCGGTCCCGTCGGTGGCGAGCGTCCACCGCGCCCAGCCGTCCACGTCACCGGTCATCACGATCTCCAGGACCCCGGCCGCCGGATCGCGCCTCACCTCGCGCCCGGTGAACACCAGGTCGTACGGCAGCACCGAGCGGATGCGGAGGACGCCGCTGCTCGCGTCGAGGGGCGTCACCTCGCGCACCTGCGGCCACCAGCGCGGATAGCGTTCGACGTCGGCCAGCGCGTCGTAGACCTCGCCGGGCGGGGCGGCGAGACTCCACAGGCTGCGGAAGCGGTAATGCGTCCAGTCCATGCGCTTCATGGTCCGAGTCTGCCGGTCCGCGGCCCGGCAGGGGAGAAGCCCGCACATCCGCAACTCAAGGCGTCCCGATCTGAGTACGTCCTGAGTACGTGCGCTCATGCCGTACGGCGTGACCCGGACCACACTCCGAAGCATGACGAACATTCCGCCACCGGCCGAGGAGTTGCGGCTCCTCGACCACGAGCTGCGGCAACTGGACGCGCGCAGGGCCCAACTGCTGGCCCGTCGGTCCTGGCTGCTCGGTGTGCTCCGGTCGGCCAAGACACCGGCCCCGGCCTGGGGTCCGGTCCAGTCGCCGGCCCAGGCACCGGCACGGACCCCGGCCGTCTGGTCGGCGCCTGCACCCCGACCCCGGCGGCCCGAGGCCTCGGCTCCCGGCGTCCAGAACGTGCTGCTCGTGCTCGGCGGCGTCCTGCTGACCGTCGCGGCGATCGCGTTCACGCTGGTCAGCTGGGGGGACATGGGCATCGCGGGACGGGCGGCGGTCCTCGGCGCGGTCACGTTCGCCGCGCTCGCCGCACCCGTGCCGCTGCTGAAGCGCGGACTCCGCTCGACGGCCGAGTCGGTGGCGGGCCTCGGCCTCGTCCTGACGGTCCTCGACGCCTACGCCCTGCACGAGGTCGCCCTCCCGGAGGTGGACGGCACCGGGTACGCGGCCGCCGTGACCGCGCTCCTGGCCGTGCTGTGGGCGGCGTACGGGCGCTCGCTCGGCGCCCTGCGTCTGCCACTCCCGGCAGCGATGGCGACGGCTCAACTCCCGCTGCTGCTCTGGGTGGTGGCGGCCGGCGCGGGCCATCACACGATCACGGCGGCGCTGCTGGTGACGGCCGCGTTCGACACGGTCGTGGCCCTCTCGGTGTCCGTGCGGTCCGTACGTGTCGTCGCCGCCGTCGGCGCGTACGGGACGGGCGCCTGGGGCGTTCTGACGGCCGGCTGGCTCTCGTGGGAGGCCACCGGTCCGAGCGCCGCCGCCCGTGCGGCGGCGCTCCTCGCCCTCGCCGCGGCGATCGCAGTGGGGGCCGCGTGGCGCGCCCCCGCCGCGCAGGCCGCCCCCGGTCTCTCACTGACCGGCGGCCTGATCACGGTCGCCGCGGCGGGCGGCGTGCTCCGCCCGGTGCTGCCCGACGCCTGGACCGTTCCGGGCTATCTGCTGTGCGGCATCGCATTGTTGGCCGTACGCGGCACATGGCTGCCGGAGTCCGTACGCCGTGGCCTGCGATGGTCCTCGGCGGGTGTGCAGGCCCTCGCCATGGCATGGGCCCTGCCCCTCGTCACCGTGGTCCTCGCGGGCCCGGTCGGCTGGGCGGAACGCGTGTGGTCCGGTGCGCCGTCGGACGCCCGGGACGCGGTGACGATCTCCACACCCTGGCCGCCGAACACGGAGACGGCTCCGCTGGTACTGGCCGCGGTAGCGGCGGTCCTGGCCCCGACGTTCCGGGGCGGGCCGCACCGATCCGTCGCCCTGAGCGGTGCACTCGGCCTGACCTGGGCCACTGGCCTCGTCCTGCCCGCCACGCTGGAACTCCCGTACCTGGCAGCCCTATTGGCACAAGGCACGGTGACTGCCGCCGCCCTGACGACCGCGGCGTACAGCCGTCACGCGAACCTGCCCGACGACGGGCCCGCGCGCCCAACAGGATCCCCGACTCACCCCCGCCCCTCCCCCATCTCCCTGACCGCCCTCGGCCTGGCGCTCCTCACCTCTCTCCACCTCGTCGCGCTCTCCCTCGCCTCCGAAGCGGCCACGCTCACCGTCCTCGGGAGCCTGACCGCCCTGTTTGCGGCGGTAGCCGCCCGGCGGAAGCACGAGATCCGGGCCGTCTCGGCCGCCGCGTCCCTGGCGTACGCCACCGCGCTGGCCTGTGCCACGGGCGCGTCGCTGGACTGGCAGCCGCACCACATCGCGCTGCTCGTCCTGCTGGTGCCGGCCACGGCCGCCCTGCTTGCGGCCCGGCTCAAGGACGCGGTGCCGACGCTGTCGGTCGAGATCACGGGAGCTGTCGCCGCACTGGTGGCGATCGGCCTCGCGTTCACGGAACCGCCCATGCTCGCCCTGGTGTTGGCCCTGTGCGGCGTGATCGCCGCGGGCACGGCGGTCCGGCCGGACCGCAGACAGGCCGGCTACGCGGCGGCGGCCCTGTTCGTGCTGGCCACCTGGGTCCGGCTGGCGTCCTGGGAGGTCGGCTCGCCCGAGGCGTACACCCTGCCGGTGACCGTGCCCGCGCTGGTCGTCGGGTTCGTCCGCAGGCGGCGGGACCCGGAGACCTCGTCCTGGACGGCCTACGGGCCCGGCCTGTCGGTGACCCTGCTGCCGAGCCTTCTCGCGGCCTGGGGCGACCTCAACTGGCTACGCCCGCTGCTGCTCGGCACAGCGGCACTCCTGGTCACCCTCATCGGCGCCCGGCAACGCCTCCAGTCCCTGCTCGTCCTCGGCGGCACCACCCTCACCCTGGTCACCCTCCACGAACTGGCCCCGTACATAGCCCAGGCGATGGGCGCGATACCCCGCTGGGCCCCTCCGGCCCTGGCCGGCCTCCTGCTCCTGACACTGGGCGCAACATACGAACAACGACTCCGGGACGCCCGCCGAGTCCGAGAGGTCCTGGGAAGAATGCACTGACGGGGCGCGCCCGTCAGGGGGCGCGCCCGTCAGGGGCGCGGGGAACTGCGCGCCCAGCCCCAACGGACCCGCAGCCAACACCGCGCCCCCAGCGGAGCGCAGCGGCGGAGCGTCACCCCATCTTGTCGCCCACCAACGCCAGATTCTGAATAGCCGCCAACCCGTACAACGCCGTCGTGTTGGTCGAAACCCACGAAGCCTCACGGCCCGAAACCAAGCCGGTCGGCCCGTCGACCTCCTGCGTGGACCAGTCCGTCGACTCCTTGTAGTCCCAGGCGTCGGCACTGTTGTAGAACTGCCGCCACGCCCGCGCGGCCAGCGCGTCGTCGCCCAACTGGACGGCGGCGTACGCGTCTTGCCGCGCGTGCCCCTGGAAGAGCAGCAGCGAGCCGAAGTCGGAGCCGTAGCGGGCCCTCTGCTCGGCCTTGGTCGCGTTGAAGTAGCGGCAGTAGTCGAGCCACACCTCCTTGAACTCCGGCATGTCGATCTGGTCGATCAACTCGGCGTTCAACTCGACGAGCCCGAACATCGCGGACAGATGCGAAACCCCGACCACGGCCTTGTCCGCCACGGTGAACCTCCCGGTGTCCAGGTCGTACAGGGCGCTGCCCTGGACGAACCCGTTGGGCTGGGCGGCGATGGTCTCCATCGTCGACAGAACCCGCGCCTTCGCCTTCTCCCACTTGGGCCCGCGCCGCTCCCACTCGGTGAGCCAGGCCGAGACAAGACCGCTCCAGTCGGTGCCGAAGCCGATGGAGAGCGCGTTGCGGTCCGGCTCGTACGGCTCGGTGCGGATCTTGCGGATGGGGTCGAGGACGAGGAACGTCTCGTCGGAGTCGACGTTGGCGTGCATGAGGTCGCCGACGCGTTCGTCCGCGGTGAGGAAGTAGTAGTAGCGCCGGTAGGTCGTGTTGGCGATGCGCTGCTGCTTGGCGCTGTCGGCGTAGTGCTGGACGCCGTGCCGGGTCCCCAGGCCCGCCCACTTGCCGAGGTGGTAGACGTCGACCTCGCCGGTGTGCCGGGTCATGGCTTCGGCGAACCGGAAGATGTCGGCGCGGCCCGAGCGCATGTACGCGAACCAGAGCCAGAGGTCGGGCGAGAGCTCGGAGTTGTCCCAGGCGTAGCCGCCGACGTCGTAGCACCACTGGTGCCGGCTCGGGTCGTACGAGTGCATGATGTCGCCGTAGTCCCAGAAGCCGTACCAACGACGCATCTCCACCTGGTCCTTGTAATAGGTGAAGAGGAAGTCGAGGTGGTCCTCGATCTTCGCCTTGGCGGCGGTGGAGCGGTCCGGCGCGGAGAACAGCTTCCCGAACACGCCCGCCTTGATGAGGTGTTGGGGCGGGGCGACGAGCTGCGCCGGGGTGCGGACGGCCGCCACCTCCTCGGCCATCGCCTCGGCGCTCGGCGTCGACTCGTGGGCCCAGAAGAGGAGTTCGCTGGTACGGGCGATGCCGTAGGGCGTGCCGAACTCGGGCTCGTAGTCCTCGTAGGTGATGTTGAGGCCTTCGAGCTGTTCGGGGTACGTGTCCTGGCCCATGCCGTCGTGGTAGAAGCGCAGGTCCATGGGCTGCGCCTCGGGCGACCAGAGCCACATGGTGACCTCGGCCTCGTCGGTCTGGGCGTCGCGGATGTCGAGCTGGGCGGGGAACTTCTCCCAGAATTCCCGCAGCCCGAAGGAGAATCCACCGCTCGCGCCGCCCACGTACCCGAAGCCGCTGGCCCGCCGGCCACCGCCCGCGGGGATCCAGCCGTGGCCCTTCTTGGTGCGCTTGCGCACGCCGAAGCCGTCCGCGGAGAGCTGGGAGAGGGTGTAGTCGCCCCACTCGGGGATGTACTGGAGGCGAGTCGTCACCCGCTGGTCCCAGGTCGACGGGTCGGGCAGCTTCTTGCCCTCGAACTGGGCCGTGCGCACGGCCGCCCCCGGGTCCCGGCGCAGACCGGTGACACCCTTGACGGCCTCGCGCAGCAGACCCGTACCCTCACCCCCGATACGGATGTGCCGGTCGTACGCGGCGTCGCGCATCGGCACCTTGAACCGGACGCCGATACCGCGGATGAAGTCACCGCTGGCCTTTCCGGGCTCCTGGGTGCCGTCGAAGGTGATCGTGTGCACCATGCGGAACGACTCGGCGCCCGCGTAGAAGTAGAGCCTGACCGAGAAGGGCAGCCAACTCCGGCTGCCCTTGCGGTGCTTGCCGTCGATACGGACCACGGCACGGACGGGCCCGTCCTGCTCGACCTCCACCTCCGCGATGACGCTCTCGAACCGCTCGTACTTCTCCGCGCCCTGGTCGCCGTCCTCGATCTCGGGCTGCCGCAGCAGCACGAGACGGCCGTCCTTGGCGATCTCCGTCGAGCCGCGCAGCACGGACTTCACCAGCGTGGAGCCGCTCTTGCCGATCCTGGCGGTGATGACACCGGTCGACACGTCGATGGAACCGCCGCGCTTGTCGACGGTCACCTTCTTCGCCGGGGCGGCGGGCGACCCCGCGGCGAGCGTGAGCTTGCCGCTCCCAGCGCCCGGCCCCACCGCGTGTGCCGTCCACTTCAGCGAACCGTCCGGCCAGTAGCCGATCGGCCAGGACTGGACGGGCACCTCCTTGCCGTCGCCGTCGGTCAGCGCGAACGTCTGCTCCTTCTCGTACGCGCCCTTCGGCCAGGGCACGCCCACGGTGGAGCCGGGGGCGGCGCCGAGGCCGCCGTCCTCCAGCCAGTCCAGGGTCACGGGGTCCGCGTCGGCGGCCTCGGCTCCCGGCGCGGCCTGCGCTTCCTGGGCGCCCAGGGCCCAGCTGAACTGGGCGGCGGCTCCGGCGACGGCGGCTGCCTTGAGGAGGGATCTACGAGGGATGGAAGCCATCAGAATTCAGCCTTTCCTTTCCGTGCGGGGAAGTCAGGGGCAGTCACATGTAGTCAGGGGCATGACAGACAGAGGCGCGGCGCCGGACGCCGACCCTGTGTACGTCTACGCGTGATGGGTGCTGTTGAACGGTTGGGTCAGCGGTGCCGGCCGCGCTCCTCCACGGCGAGGGCCGCCGCCGCGACGGCCCCGAGCACGGGGACCGCCAGCGGCAGGATGAACCAGGCGGAGCAGGCCACCACGGCCACCCCGCCGACCAGCAGGAACGACCCGGCGGGGTCGAGGACGGTACGGCGCCCTGCGGCCCCGAGCAGCTCCCGCCAGGACGCGCCGGGCTCCCAGACCGCCGCCGCGCGCAGCCCGGCGACGACCAGCCCGATCAGGGCGAACAGACCGACGGCCCCGACGACCGGGCCGCCCGGAATCCCGGCGCGCACGGCCTGGACGTCGACCCACACCGCGAGGGCCGCGGCCCACCCGGCGAGTCCCGCGATCCACCCGCCGCGCAGGGCCGACCGGTAGTCCGCGACGAACTCCCGCCAGCCGCCGCCCAGATGGGCCGTACGCCGTCGAAGATGCCGGGACCCGGCGGCGAACGCGGCGGGATAGGTGACCACCGGCAGCGAGGCCACCGCGATCCACACCCCGGTGAGCAGACACTCGGCGAACAGCGCGAACCGCTCGGCGAAGGCCGATTCATGCCTGGGAGCGGCGGCCGTACGAGCCTTCGTGCGCGTCTGGGTCATGACCGGCTCAGCCCTTCAGCCCGGAGGTCGCCATGCCGTCGATCAGGTACCGCTGGAAGGCGAGGAAGAAGGCCAGCACGGGCAGCAGCGCCACCAGCGACATGGCGATCATGCCGCCGTAGTTGGCGACGCCCTCCTGGTCGCGGAACATCATCATGCCCAGCGAGACGGTGTACTTGCCGGGCTCGTTGAGGTAGATCAGCGGGCCCATGAAGTCGTTCCAGGCGTTGATGAAGGTGAAGATCGCGCTGGTGATGAGCGCCGGACGGCAGAGCGGCAGCACGATCGACCAGTAGATCCGCAGATGCCCGCAGCCGTCGAGCCGCGCCGCCTCGTCCAGTTCCTTCGGCAGGTTCCGCATGAACTGCACCATGAGGAAGACGAAGAACGCCTCGGTGGCCAGGTACTTGCCGATCAGCAGCGGTACATAGGTGTTGATGAGTTCCATCTTCTGGAACATCACGTACTGCGGGATGAGCAGCACGTGGTACGGCAGCAGCAGGGTGCCGATCATCAGCGAGAACATCAGATTGCGCCCGGCGAACCGGATGCGGGCGAAGGCGTACGCCGTCAGCGAGCAGGAGATCAGGATGCCGACGACGGAGCCGAGTGCGTAGAAGAGGGAGTTCTCGAAGAACGTGGCGATCGAGATGTCCGCGATGCCGTCGGCGAGCCCCTTGAAGTTCTGGAGGATCGGGCTGGTCGGGAAGAGCTCCAGGCTGCCGATGATCTCCCGGCTGGGCTTGAACGAGGCGCCGAGGACCCAGATGACGGGGTAGAGGACGACCGCGAGGACCAGCAGGGCACCGAGGTGCCAGGCGAGCGACCCGGCCCGCTTCCGCCCGAGGTCCAGCGACTTGCGCGGGCCGGTCGAGGTCGTGGCCGTCGTCGGGTTCGGGGTCGTGGTGGTGCTCATCGGGAGGCCTCCTCGTAGTGCACCCACCGCTTCTGGGACCAGAAGAGGACCGCCGTCACCAGCGCCACGGCGAGCAGCAGCATCCAGGCCATGGCGGAGGCGAAGCCCATCTGGGCCTCCTTGAAGCCCTTCTGGTACAGGTAGCAGGTGTAGACGAGCGTGGAGTCGGCCGGTCCGCAGCTGGTGTTGGAGACGACGTACGCCGAGCCGAAGATCTGGAACGAGTGGATGGTCTCCAGCAGCACGTTGAAGAACAGCACCGGCGAGATCATCGGCAGGGTGATGCTCCAGAACCGCTTGAACGGTCCGGCGCCGTCCACCTCGGCCGCCTCGTACAGCTCCTTGGGCACCTGCTTGAGCCCGGCGAGGAAGATCACCATGGGCGCCCCGAACTGCCAGACGGTGAGCGCCACCAGGCTGTAGAGCACCCAGTCCGGGTCCCCGACCCAGCCGCCCACGTCCCAGCCGAAGAACGACTGCGTACGGTCCACGACGGCGTCGTCGGAGAAGAGCGCGCGCCACACGAAGCCGACGGACACGCTCGCGCCGATCAGCGACGGGGCGTAGAAGGCCGCCCGGTAGAAGGCCTGGCCCCGCCGGCTCTGCGCGAGCAGCAGGGCGACTCCGAGCGCGAGCAGCAGCTTCAGGGGCGTACCGATGACGACGTACTTCGCCGTCACCTCGACCGACTTCTGCCACCGTGGATCGTCGAACATCCTGGTGAAGTTGTCGAAGCCGATCCACTGCGGGGTGTCGAAGAGGTTGTAGTCGGTGAACGCGAAATAGAGCGAGGCGGCCATCGGCCCCGCGGTCAGCAGCAGAAAGCCCGCGATCCACGGGGACATGAAGAGGTAGCCGGCCAGATTCTCCCGGCGGCCCCGCCGCCTGACGGCGGCCGGGCGACCGGGACGCTTCTCCGGGGCGTCCGGCGGAGAGTCCTTGATGAGCGTCGTCACTGCGGTTCCCATCAGGCGGCGAGCGCGGACTCGGCCTCGGACAAGAACTGCTTCACCGCGTCGGAGACCTTGGTCTTGCCCTGGGACATGTCGGCGGCGATGCGCAGGAAGGCCGCTTCGACGGTGTCGGCGCCCGCCGGGTGCGGGGTGATGGCCCCGAGGACCCCGGCCGCGGCGACGTCCTCCTCGTACTGGGCGATCGCCTTGTTGGGGGCGTCGGTCGGCTTGTACGCGTCGAACTGCTCGGTGCTGGCGAGGATGCCGCGGTCGTAGCCCATGATCTTGCCGACCTCGGGGTCGTGCACCATGAAGTCGATGAACTGCGCGACCTCCTTCGGGTGCTTGGTCCGGGCGGAGCCGCTCAGCATGAGCGAGGAGAGGTACTGGCCGGTCTCCTTGCCGTCGGTGGTCGGGATCGGCGCGAGCCCGTACGTGCTGTCGCCCTCCGTGGTGTAGCGCACCGTGAAGTTGTCCCAGGTGAACTCGGACGCGCCGTCGCCCGAGGCCAGCGCCGACTTGGGCTTGAGCTGCTCGATCTTCTTCGGGTCGGTGATGATCCCGGCCTTGACGCGGTTGTAGGCGTCCGTCCACCACTCCGTCAGGTCGGTCTCCTCGAAGCCGAGTCCGTCCTCGGTGAAGAACGCCTTGCCGTTCTGGCGCAGATAGAGGTCGTAGAGGTACATGATCCCGAAGTAGCCGGTGTCGCCGGACACCTTCTGCTTGTTGCGGATCTTTTCGAGGGCGTCGAAGTACTCGTCCCAGGTCCAGCCCTGCTCGGGCTTGATGCCCGCCTTTTCGAAGACCTTCTCGTCAATGACCAACGACATGGTGTTGGAGCCGACGGGTATGCCGAGCAGCTTTCCGTCCACCTCGCCGACCTTCTCGACTCCGGCGCGGAAGTTCTCGAGACTCAGATTTCCGGCGTCCACTTGGGACTTGAGATCGAGGAGAACACTTCTCTTGTCGTACTTCCGCAGGAATGCGACAGCGTTCTGGAATACGTCCGGTGGATTTCCACCCGCGGCCTGGGTCTGGAACTTCTCCCAAAAGGCCACGTAATCCTGGAAGTCCGTCTTCACCTTGATCTTCGGGTACTTCTTCTCGAAGAGCGCGATGGTCTGGTTGATGCGCTTGGCCCGCTCCTCCGCGCCCCACCAGGCGAAGCGGATCTCGACGGTTCCGTCTCCCGATCCGCCGCTGTCTCCCCCGCAGGCCGTCGTCGTGGCCAGCCCCAGCGTGGCCAGCGACGCGCCGGCCGCCTTGAGGACCGTCCGCCTCTCAACACTCCCGTTGTCTCCCACAGTCGGGCCTCCCCGCGACGTAGCTGTCCGCTGCCATGAATCGTTTCAAGTAAGCGCTTGCTGGCACAAGGTACGGAGGGTCTTGGCGGGCGTCAATGATTCGGACAGGAATCGGTGTGAACGGGGTCGCTGGCGCGACGGCCTGAACTGGGGTGATTCGGCGGGGGTGTTGGGTGAGTGTGCAGGTGGGGTGGGCTTGGTCGGGCGGTCGAACGGGGGTTGGCGGGCTGGATTCGGGAGGGGGTGGGGTGAATGGTGGGGTGGGGTGGGGTGGGGAGTTGGGGGGGGTGGGTGTCGGGGGGCTGCTGTGGGGGCGGCGTCGGTGGGGGCGGCGTCGGTGAATGTGGCTGGCGGCCTGCCGGGGGGGGCGCGGACACCCGGGGCAATCGGGAGGCTGCGGGGGGGAAGCTGCTGGGGAGGGCTGTTGCGGGGGCGGTGGGTTTGAGCAGGCACGTTGGTCAGTGGGGGCGGCTTGTGTGGTCTTTCGGGTGCCGGTTCCTTGTGGCTGGTCGCGCAGTTCCCCGCGCCCCTGAAGGGGCCTGGTGTGGGGCGGGTTGTCAGGAGGGGGTGTGTAGGGGGCGGGGGTGGTTGGGGCCGCTTGGGATAGTGCGCCGGGGGTGGGGCTTTCGCGGTGGCTGGCCGTGGGACACGCGGTCTTGCACCTGCCGCTTCCCGGGAGTCCTGGACAGCCATCCGCTCCGGGGAACGTCGACCGGGTGTCCGGCCCTCGGGAAATACGACCGCGCGTCCATCCGGAGGGGCCCAGACCCAGCACCCACGCCGTGAAACCGCAGGCTGGCGCCCTTGTCGGGGAGCCCGGGGCTGGCGTCCGCTCCGGGAGGCCCGAGCGCGGCGCCGGCACCGGGAGGCTCAGCACCCCCTCCTGAGAACCACAGCTGAGCGTCGGCACCGTGAGGCCCGGACCAGGGTCCGCTCCACGAAACCTCGCCCACGCACCCCTTCCGCGGGCCCGAGCTCGGCGCCGATACCGGGAGGCCCAGGGCTCGGCATCCGCTCCTCAGAACCACAGCCGAGCGTCCGGATCGAGAAACCCGGGCCAGCGCCCACTCCTGGCAACCCGCCCCACACCAAGCCCCATCAGGGGCGCGGGGAACTGCGCGACCAGCCACAACGAACCGGCACCCGAAAGACCACACAAGCCGCCCCCACTGACCAACGTGCCTGCTCAAACCCCGCTGGAAGGCCCGGCCTCGGCCCCGGAACGGGGAGGCCCAGGTCCAGCCTTCACCCCACAAAACCTCGCCAAGCACGCCCTCCAGGAGACCCGAGCTCAGCACCGACGCCGGGAGGCCCCGGACGACCCAGCATCCGCTCCGCAGAACCACAGCCAGGCATGCACCCCGCGGCGTCGCGGCCAGGCATCCGCTCTCGGAAGCCCGGGCCCAGCATCACTCCGCGAAGCTGCAGCGGGGCACCTCCGCGAAACCCAGACTCAGCGTCGCTCCGCAAAGCTACGGCCGGGCGCTCTCGCCGCGAAGCTATTGCGGGGCGCCCTCGCCAGAGAGCCCAGGGCTGGCGTTCGCTTCGCGGAATCGCAGGCGGGCACCCTCCCCGAAAGGCGCCGGCCAGTGTCCGCTGCGGGGACCCGGGCACGCGTTCGCCGCGAGGAATCCCCGTACGCGGCCGCCCGTGGGAAACGGCGGAACGGCGCCCGCTCCGGCCAGCCATCACCTACCGGAGACGGGATACCGGATACCGGAACGTTCGCTTCGGTCGGACCCAGGCCTGGAGTGCGGGCAGTGGGCCCCTCGGGCCGCTGCGAGCGCGGGCGGAAACGGCGATTGGCGGTCGGGGCCACGGAGTACGTGGACCCGGCCGCCAATCGGTACGGTGGGCGATACTGGGATCGAACCAGTGACCTCTTCGGTGTGAACGAAGCGCTCTCCCGCTGAGCTAATCGCCCGGGCGCACGGAGAAGATTACCCCATGTCAGGGGGTGCCTCCGACCGCCTTCGAAGGGTGCGGAGGGCTGCTACTCCTTGATCTTCCACGGCATCTCGAAGCCGAACTTCCAGACGTAGATCCCGACCAGCACCGCGATGATCACCAGCCCGATGGTCGTCAGGATGATGTTGCGGCGCCGCACCTTGGGATCGAGGGCCTTCTGCGTGGCCTCGGTGACCTTGCGCTTCGTCCAGCGGAGCACGAGCTGGGCCCAGACGAACTCGGTCGCCCAGATCGCCATGCCACCGAAGATCACCAGCCAGCCCGGTCCGGGCAACGGCAGCATGATCACGCCGGCCACGACGACCGCGAGACCCACGATGAACACGCCCACCTGCCAGCTCAGGTGCAGCGCCCGTCGTGCCTTGATGAATTCCGGCGCACGGGATCCGAGCGCCGGCTCGCTCTTCGTTCCTTCGGCCGCCGCGACGGCCTCCCCCGTTTCGTCACTCCCCGTATTCATACGGCCAAACCCTACCCGACGGAAACCGGTCACCGGAATGGAGGTACTCCGCGAACGAGCACTCGGCCGGATGAGGTACCTAAAGACACGCAAAACACTCAGAGGGGTTTACAACGGCACCGTAGGTGGCATGTCGATTTCGCCGACGTGCGAATCCCCGAGCGCACACTGAGCGAAAGGCCCTGGCGCTTATGAACACCACGGTCAGCTGCGAGCTGCACCTGCGCCTCGTTGTGTCGAGCGAGTCCTCACTGCCTGTTCCCGCAGGACTGCGGTATGACACGGCCGATCCCTACGCCGTGCACGCCACCTTCCACACCGGAGCCGAAGAGACCGTCGAGTGGGTGTTCGCCCGCGACCTTCTGGCCGAGGGCCTGCACCGGCCCACCGGCACCGGCGACGTCCGCGTCTGGCCGTCGCGCAGCCACGGTCAGGGCGTCGTGTGCATCGCCCTGAGCTCTCCGGAGGGAGAGGCCCTGCTCGAGGCCCCGGCGCGGGCCCTGGAGTCGTTCCTGAAGCGAACAGATGCCGCCGTGCCCCCCGGCACGGAACACCGGCACTTCGATCTCGACACGGAGCTCTCGCACATCCTGGCCGAAAGCTAGGGCGGGACTCCGCACCAAGCCGCCCGGCGCCGTCCACTCGGGGAGACGGCTCGGGCTCAGACAACCGCATATGGCGCATGCACAGGCGCCGCCACCCTGGACGTTCCATGGTGGCGGCGCCTGTGCATGCGCCTTTGTGCGTGCCTGTGACGGTCCCGCTGCCTGCGACCTCGTACGTGCCTGCGACGGTCCCGTGGACGCCTTCGGCCCGTGCCCGGGATCCGTCCGCCGGGACGGAGCCGGTCCCCCGGGGCGGTAAGCGGCTAGCATCGGCCAGCATCGGCGGGCAGCTGCCCGACCCCCAGGCCAGGGAGCGAAATGTGTTGATCACCCACGACACCCGGTGCGCCCTCGACGCCGTGGTAGATCTGGTGAACACCGCACCGGAGGACGACACGGCGGACGGGCTCGCGAACCTCCCAGCCCTGCACGATTTCGTACGAAACCACGACATCAGCGATGTCGGAACCCTGTCCGAGCTCGATCTCTCGGCGGTCCGCAAGATCCGCGCGCGATTCGCCGGGATCTTCGCGGCCTCGGATCCCCGTGCCGCCGCCACGCTCATCAACGAGCTGGTCGCCGCCGCGGGCACCACTCCGCGCCTCACCGATCACGACGGCTACGACTGGCACGTGCACTACTTCGCGCCGGGCGCGTCCGTCGCCGACCATCTCGCCGCCGACGGCGGCATGGCCCTGGCGTTCTTCGTGGTGGCCGGCGAACAGGAGCGGCTGCGCCGCTGCGAGGCACCGGACTGCAGGCGCGCCTTCGTCGACCTCTCCCGCAACCGCTCCCGCCGCTACTGCGACAGCCGCACCTGCGGAAACCGTCTGCATGTGGCCGCCTACCGGGCGCGTCGCAAGGAGGCGGCGGGCTGACGGAGTCCTCGGCGGGTGGCGCCAGGGACTCCGCGTACGGCTCAGAGCAGCAGCAGATCGTGCAGCGAAGCCATGAGCAGCAGACAGCCGATCACCGCAAGGAAGATCATCAGCGGTGGCTGGGAAAGCGCGAAGAGACAACCCCGCGGCTCCTCGGAAGGGGCAGCGGTGTCGCTCTGTGTTGTGTCCAGCATCTCGCGGCGATGATGGCGCAGCGGACTGGCCCTACGCGATCAACACGCCCGGATTATGGGGGAGTTAGCCGAAATCCGTGACACAGCGGTCCACGATCTGGGATAGGTGCCTGCCCCACGCGAACACTCACGGCACGGCCCGCGTCACTGTGTCGTTTCAGAGCGTCATATGCCGTGCTTCTTCAGGATGGCCTCGATGTCGCTGAAGTCCTCTCCCTGCTCGGCCTTGCGGGGCTTCGCGGCGGGGCGGGCCGTCTGGCGGGTGGCCGGTGCCGCGCCCAGCGAGGGGGCCGAGGCCGCGGGGGCCACCGCCTCGCGCTGTGCGGCCCGGGCGGCCTTGCGCTCCTTGCGGGTCCCGCCGGTGCGCCGCTCCACGGCTCGCGAGGTCATGAACAGCAGCCAGGCCCCGCCGAGCACTCCGAAGCCCGCCCACGCCATCGGGCTGAAGGCGGTCTCCGCCGCCCATTCGACGGCCCCGGTCATCACCAGACCGAGGGGGACCAGCGAGTACGCGGTGAGGCGGACCGCCATGAGGAAACGCTTGCGGTACGCGGTGACCGCGGCGATGCCCAGGCCGGCCGCGGCGACAGCGGAACAGACGGTCTCGGCAATCATCCGGTCCTCCAGACATGGCTGGGGCGAGCAGGGTCAGATTCGTCCCTTCCATCCTGCACCGCCCGCTGCCCGGTATGCCATGGTCCGGGCAGACCTCAGGGACATCTCCGGGTCGGGTCCTCCTCAGGGCCCGGTCCCCCGTACGCGACCAGGAGTGGTCCTGGGTTCGCTCAGCGGCGGAGGGTCCCGGTGGCGGAAGGTCCCGGTTGGGACGCGGGAGCCCCGACTGGAACACTGGGGCCCATGAGCGACTCCTCCCCCGCACGCCCCGCCGCCCCCGTCCTGGACATCTGGTGCGAACTGCAGTGCCCGGACTGCCGTAGCGCCCTGGACGACCTGCGTGCGCTGCGCGCTCGCTACGGCGACCGGCTGGAGCTGCGGCTGCGGCACTTCCCGCTGGAGAAGCACAAGCACGCCTTCGCCGCCGCCCAGGCCGCCGAGGAGGCCGCGGAACAGGGGCAGGCCTGGCCGTACGTCGAGGCGGTGCTCGGGCGCGTACAGGAGCTGGACCGTGCGGGAGAACGCTTCCTGGTCGAAGTGGCCCGGGAACTCGGCCTGGACGCCGAGGAGTTCGACACCGCTCTCATCGACGGCCGGCACATCCTGATCGTCGACGCCGACCAGGCCGAGGGCAAGGCCATCGGCGTGACCGGCATCCCGACGTACGTCATCGACGGCGAGCGGCTCGACGGCGGGAAGAGCCAGGAGGGGCTGCGCGAGCGCGTCGAGGAGATCGTGGACCGGCTGCTGGCGGAGCAGAAGGCCTGACCGCCGCGCCGGTGCCCCCGTACAGGCACAGGTACGGCTACAGCAGGTTCTTGTAGAAGTGGTAAGTGGTCGTCCCGTAGCCGAGTGATTCGTAGAGCCGCTCGGCCGGGGCGTTCCCGTCGAAGACGTTCAGGCGGATGCCGGGGTTTCCGGCGGCGATCGCCTGTCTCTCCGCCAGGAGCATCAGCGAACGGCCGTGGCCCCGGCCGCGATGGCGCTCGTCGGCCTCGACCTCGTAGACGAACGACCAGCCGTCGCGCGCGCCCAGCCACAGCACGCCGACCGGCGTCCCCTCGTGTTCCAGGACGCTGAAGTCCATGCCCTCGCTGCTGATCCCGTCCGGCAGCGAAGTGGCGTGGTCCCGCTCGGACTTGGCGCGGGCCTCGGCCTCGGGCACCCCGCGGGCGATCCAGTCCCGGGCGTACTGATCCTTCGCCCGCTTCTCCCAGGGACCGAACTCGGCCTCCGCCATGGGGCGTCCCAGGCTGCCCGCGGGCAGTTCGGGCGGTGTGGTGCCAAGCCGCTTCTCCATGTGGCGGTTGCGCAGCAGGTAGCCGAGGGCCGTGGCCAGCCTCAGTGCGGTCGTGGCCGTGGCCGGCACCGACGCCTCGATCCGCGTACAGCCCCAGCCGCGCGCCACCTCCTCCGCGGCGAGCGCGGCCACGGTGCCGCGGCCACGTCCGCGGTCCGGTTCGTCGATGCCGAGGTCGTGGATGCGGGCGACGGACGGCCCGGAGAGGGAGTTGGCGGCGAGGTGTATCCCGCCGACGGGACGGCTGTTCACGCACACCGTGTAGTGCCGTGACAGCGCTCCGTCGGCGTCGCGCTGAAGCGGCTCGGTCGGCCGCAGGGTCGTGGTCATCAGGGGTGTTGTACCCGTCCGCGAGGCCTACGTCATCCGCTTAAGGTCGCCGGTCCCGTCAGGGGTCGAGGTCGTCGCCCGAGCGCTCGTCGAAGACCCGCATCGCCTTGGCGGTCACCGGGCCCGGCGCGCCCGGCAGTTGACGGCCGTCGACCCGGTGCACGGCCTGCACATCGCGCAGCGAGGAGGTCAGGAAGATCTCGTCGGCCCGTTCCAGGACGTCCAGCGGCAAGTCGGTCTCCCTGGCGCCCGTCCACTCGACGGTGAGGGCCCGGGTGATGCCGGCAAGGCAGCCGGAGGCCACCGGCGGGGTGTGGATCTCGCCGTCGAGGACGACGAAGACGTTCGAGCCCGTGCCCTCGCAGAGCTGTCCGACCGTGTTCGCGAACAGCGCCTCGGAGGCGTCCTGTTCGCGCGCGCGGGCGAGGGCGACGACGTTCTCGGCGTACGAGGTCGTCTTGAGGCCCGTCAGCGTGCCGCGCTCGTTGCGGGTCCAGGGCACGGTGATCACGGCGGTGGAGTCCGGGCGCCGGTTGGCCTCGCCGAGGGCGACCACCAGGGTCGGTCCGTGCTCCCCACGGTCGGAGCCGAGCGGGCCGTGGCCCCCGGTGTACGTGATCCGCAGTCGGCCGAGCGGCATCGGGTTGGCTTCCAGGACGGCCGCACAGGCCCGGCGCACCTCGTCGTGGTCGGGCTCGGGCAGCCCGAGGCCGAGCGCCGAGCGCGACAGCCGGTCGAGGTGGCGGGTGAGCGCGAACGGACGGCCGTCCACCGTCTTCGCGGTCTCGAAGACGCCGTCGCCCACGGTCAGCCCGTGGTCGAAGACGGAGACACGGGCCGACTCGCTGTCCTGCAGCCGGCCGTCGAGCCAGAGCTTCACCTGTGGGTCCCTTCACTTGCGTCGTACGCCCCTGGGTACACCCCCGACGCTACAGCGAGCAGTCGCGCGGCTTTCAATTCGGTCTCCTCCCACTCGCGCTCGGGGTCCGAACCCCAGGTGATGCCCGCGCCGGAACCGAAGCGCAGCACGCCCTCCGCCCGGTCGATCCAGAAGGTGCGGATACCGACGGCCAGCTCCCCGGTGCCGCGGTCCGCGTCGACCCAGCCGATGCCGCCGCAGTACGGGCCCCGTGGCGCCGTCTCCAGGGCCTCGATGATCCGCAGGGCGCTGGACTTCGGCGCACCGGTCACCGAGCCGGGCGGGAAGGCCGCGGCCAGCAGTTCGGGCCAGCCCGCGCCCTCGCGCAGTTCGCCGCGGACGGTGGAGACGAGGTGGACCAGCCCCGGGTGCTTCTCGACCACGCACAGGTCGGGCACGGTCACGCTGCCCGTGGCGCACACCCTGCCCAGGTCGTTGCGCACCAGGTCCACGATCATCACGTTCTCGGCGTGGTCCTTCTCCAGCAGGTCCGCCTCGGTCCGCCCGGTGCCCTTGATGGGGCCCGACTCCACCACCGTCCCGCTGACCCGGAGGAAGAGCTCGGGTGACGCGGTGGCTGTCTCCACGTCGTGGCCGGGCAGGCGAATCGTTCCGGCATACGGTGCCGGGTTGCCGCGCGCCAGCAGAGCGGTCAGCGCGTCCACGTCGGCGTGCGGCGCGACGGGCGCGGACAGGACCCGGCAGAGGTTCGCCTGGTACACGTCACCGGCCGCGATGTGCTCACGTATGCGCCGCACGCCCGCCATGTACGCGGCGCGGTCGAGCGACGACGTCCAGTCACCGACCGCCGGGCCACGCCACTCCCCCGGCACCGGCAAGGGGACGGGCTCCCGTCGTACGTCCGCGAAACGGGCACAGACGAGCCGCCCCTCGAAGTCGGCGCTGACGGCCCAGAAGCCACTGGAGTCCAGGGCCGCCGGGTCGCCGGTGACATCGAGAAGACCGGTCGCGACGATGTTGCCGAAACGGGCGAGAGCTGGGAGGTCGTGCACGGCTGTGAGTCTATGGCGGGTGACCCGCGGGTGCCCTGGCCGTGCCCTGGAGCGGGCGTAACGCAGCACGCTGCACAAACGTGTTTTTGTGCTGGCCCCGGAATCCGCTAGAGTTCAACACGTCGCCGGGCCGCTCACGCGAACCGGAAACGACAAGCGGACGTAGCTCAGTTGGTAGAGCGCAACCTTGCCAAGGTTGAGGTCGCCAGTTCGAACCTGGTCGTCCGCTCGCAGGAAGTGGGGGATCTTCCCGAACCCCCGCACTCCTGGTGGAGTGGCCGAGAGGCGAGGCAACGGCCTGCAAAGCCGTCTACACGGGTTCAAATCCCGTCTCCACCTCCAAGGACGATTAGCTCAGCGGGAGAGCGCTTCCCTGACACGGAAGAGGTCACTGGTTCAATCCCAGTATCGTCCACTGGATCTTCCGGTACGTTCGGCGAGATCCGATCCCGCGCGATTAGCTCAGCGGGAGAGCGCTTCCCTGACACGGAAGAGGTCACTGGTTCAATCCCAGTATCGCGCACGCACTACGCACCATCCGCAGGTCCCACCCGCGCGATTAGCTCAGCGGGAGAGCGCTTCCCTGACACGGAAGAGGTCACTGGTTCAATCCCAGTATCGCGCACCAGCCGAAGCCCCCGGCCGTCTCGTACGGTCGGGGGCTTCGTCGTTCCTCCGGACCGGTCAGGAGGAGAAGAGCATGTGGCCGAAGCTCTTGTGACGCTTGTTGTGGCCGTAGTGACCACCATGGCCGCCGTGGCCGCCATGACCGCCTTGCGGGGCGCCCCAGGCGGGTGCCGGAGCGGACGGGTACGCCTGCGGGACACCCGGGGGCGGCGGCGCGGGCTGCGAGTACTGGCCCTCCAGACGGGCCAGCGACTCCAGCTCGCCGTAGTCGAGAAATATCCCGCGGCAGCCGCTGCACTGCTCGATCTGGACGCCATTGCGGTTGTACGTGTGCATGGGCGCGTGACACTTCGGACACTGCATGCTCGGCTCAACTCCTCGCCGGTCGGTACTGCTTCCGCCAGGACAGACTCCGCCCGGCTTCGGTCGGTTGCACCCTACGTCGCGTATTCTCCCGCCAACTCCGGCGGGTGTGTGGCTATTCGGCCACAAGCATCGATCACGGACGTTTCCACCTCGTCCAACGGGCGCTCCGCCGCGAGGGACTTGGCGATCGCCAGGGCCGCGGTCTGCACGGTCAGGGCGCGGGCCGGGACGTCGAGGGCCGGCCAGGGATCGCTGTCCGCGGGGACGGCCGGGCCGCCTGCCTTCTGGTACGACGTGAGGAAGCGGGCCCACTCGTCGGGCGGCAGCAGTCCGCAGGCGAACCAGGCCGCCGGGCGGGCCAGATCCCACGCGGGCTCGCCCAGGCCCAGGTCGTCGATGTCGATGAGCAGCCAGTCGCCGTCCCGCGTCCGCACCAGCTGACCCAGGTGGAGGTCTCCGTGGCACAGCGTGCGCGCGTACGGCATCGGGGCCTCGTCCCTCGCCCAGGCGGGCAGGACCGCCCAGGCACGCAGGACCGGGGCGGCCGCCGGGTGCGGGCCGGCCGCGTGGAGGCGGGCGATGGCACGGGCCGCCTTGGCCGGGCCGCGCATGGGCGGGATGCCGGGCGGGAGTTCGGATTGCGGCGTCCGGTGCAGCCGCGCGAGGAGGGTGGCGGCCGCCTCCCAGGGGGCGGCGTCGGGGTCGTCCCGGTCCACGGGACTGCCGTACGGCCAGAAGGTGACCGGCCGGCCGTGCGACTCGACCGCGCCCGGCCTCAGCGGGGGCAGGAGGACTCCGTCGAGCCGGGGGTGTGCGGCGACCGCCATCCGTGCCGCGAGCTCACCGGGGTCGGTGTCGGCGGCGTGCGCCTTCGCCACGGTGCCGGCATGCCGGACGACGGCGCCGTCCGGCCGGTCGGCCAGTACGGAGGTGTCCGTACCGCAGAGACAGGCCTCCGCCGCCGGATGAGCGACGGCCCGCACCTTCGCCCTGAGCGCGGACAGCACGTCTGCGGTCACTCGGGTCCCCCTCGGTTTCTGCGTCCCGCCCGGGTCCTACGCCGACGGATCCTTCCGGGAGCGTACGCAGGCAAAGCAATGCGGGCGCAGCTCCCCAGCTGCGCCCGCATTTTTGCCGTCCGCCGCACCCCCGTCCCCACGGGGTTTCATGGCCGGATGTCCCCGCCCGGACCGCTCTTCCGGGCCTGGGGCGCCGCTCAGCGCCCCAGCATCACGCCCACGGACGACGCCTGTGTGACCACTGCTTCCCAGCCGCCGAAGACGACTACGAGCAGGGTGGCCAGAGGGAGGACCATGGCCGTCGCCACCAGGGGGTGGCGTCGGCCGGACCGGCTGGAACCGAACGCGGCGCTGTACGCCTTGCGTCCCTGCGTGCGGATCATGGTCCGCGATGCTGTGTCCGCCATGGTCCCTCTCCTGACCGTTCTGTTGAGATCTCTTGGACGAGATCTGTTGAAAGCTTCTGTTGTCTGGCAGCGGCGGGTGTCTGACCTCGGGGGACGAGTGCTGCACCCGCCGCTTGACAACAAATCTATGCGTGAGAGGCGTGCGGGTCGTCATGCCCTCGTACCTATTACCGGGCCTCCCCGAGGATGACCGGTGACCTGCGGACTACTCCTCTGGGTGGAGAAGAGGTCCTAGGTCTCAGGGGTTTCCCGGAGGGGACGTCCGGTCTGTTCGGAGCTGTCCTCCCTCGGGACCGGCTGCTCGACGAGGGCGAGCACCCTGGTGGCCATGAAGCGGGCCGTGCGGACGACTGATCCGCTGCGGGTGACTTCGCTCACTTCGACCACCCCCCTGCGGACCGCCGTCTCCACCCGGCGGCCCGCCCGGCTCGCCACCACCTCGTACGTACGCGTCGTGTCCCCGGCGTCGACCACTATCTCCACGCGATCACCCTTCACGGGTCCAATCCCCCTTCTGCGACGGATGGTTGGGGATCCGCGCAGCTCAACGCCGCCCGGTTCCCCCGTCCCCTGACCACCTTTCAAGTTTCCCACCCGGCACTGACAATCGATCGGGCCGTGAGGGCGCGGCCTCTGCGCGCACCCGGCCGCGGAAACGTAAGCTGTGGCTCGTCAAACGGACCGGGCAGCGGGGATGGACATGGCGATGATGCGCCTGAGGCGCGAGGACCCGCGTGTCGTCGGCTCGTTCAGGCTTCACCGACGGCTCGGCGCGGGCGGGATGGGCGTTGTCTATCTGGGCTCCGACCGGCGTGGCCAGCGGGTCGCGCTGAAGGTGATCCGGCCGGACCTGGCGGAGGATCAGGAGTTCCGGTCGCGGTTCGCCCGCGAGGTGTCGGCCGCGCGGCGGATCCGGGGCGGCTGCACCGCGCGGCTGGTCGCCGCGGATCTGGAGGCGGACCGGCCCTGGTTCGCGACGCAGTACGTGCCGGGACCCTCGCTGCACGACAAGGTCAACGACGAGGGCCCGCTCGGCGCGGCCGAGGTCGCGGCCGTCGGCGCCGCCCTCTCCGAGGGGCTCGTCGCCGTGCACGAGGCCGGGGTCGTCCACCGCGACCTGAAGCCGTCGAACATCCTGCTGTCCCCGAAGGGGCCACGCATCATCGACTTCGGCATCGCCTGGGCGACCGGCGCGAGCACGCTGACGCACGTCGGTACGGCGGTGGGGTCGCCCGGGTTCCTGGCGCCCGAGCAGGTGCGGGGCGCTGCGGTCACGCCGGCCACGGACGTGTTCGCCCTCGGAGCCACGCTGGCCTACGCGGCGACCCAGGACTCGCCCTTCGGGCACGGCAGTTCCGAAGTGATGCTCTACAGAGTCGTGCACGAGGAGGCGCAGCTGCACGGGGTGCCGGACGCGCTGGCCCCTCTCGTACGGGCCTGTCTGGCGAAGGACCCCGAGGAGCGGCCCAGCACACTGCAGTTGTCGCTGCGGCTGAAGGAGATCGCGGCCCGTGAGGCGCAGGGCATGGGCGACGCCCGGCCGCCCGCGCCCCGTACCGCCGAGGCCGACCGGCCGACCGGGCGGCTCACCGAGAGCTACCCGGAGCAGCGGACGCAGCGGCGTACGCAGGGCACGTCCTCGCCTCGCGGGAACGGCAGCGGCGGCGGCGGTGCGTCGCGGTCGGGGGCGCGTCCGGCGCCCTCGCGGTCCGGTACGGGGAGTCGGCCCGGGCCGCCCCGTAGTGGGGCGGGACGTTCTGGGCCGCGGACCACCGGGACCGGGCGGCGGCCTGCCAATCCGCGGTTGTTGCGGCAGCGGTTGTTCGTGTTTGTGGTCGTGACGTTGTTGGTGGCGTTGGGGATCGCGGCGGCGCAGGGGTGCCAGGGGCCCGCCCGGGGGCTTGGGCATGAGGGCTCCGGCGGGGATGTGCGGCAGGAGCAGGCGTACGGGCAGGGCGGGGTTCGTTCGGGCGGGTGAGCGTTGATTGCCGGCTGCGGGTGCGTTGTGGCTGGTCGCGCAGTTCTCCGCGCCCCTGAAGGGCGCTCAGGTCACCCCGTGCCTCAACGCGCCCCCTGAAGGGCGCTCAGGTTGCCCCGTGCCTCAACGCGCAAGGGGCACCCGTCAGCGCTGCGGTCTGCCCGTTGCCACCGCGTAGAACGCCACCGCTGCCGCCGCTCCCACGTTCAGGGAGTCGACGCCGTGGGCCATGGGGATGCGGACCCATTCGTCTGCCGCCACCAGGGCCTGGGTGGACAGGCCGTCGCCCTCCGCGCCGAGCATCAGGGCCACGCGGTCCATCTTGTGCGGGGCCGCCTCGTCCAGGGACCTGGCCTTCTCGTCCGGGGTGAGGGCGAGGAGGGTGAAGCCCGCCTCGCGGACCGTTTCCAGGCTCTTGGGCCAGGTGTCCAGGCGGGCGTACGGGACGGAGAAGACCGCGCCCATGGAGACCTTCACCGAGCGGCGGTAGAGCGGGTCCGCGCAGTCGGGGGACAGCAGGACCGCGTCCATGCCCAGGGCGGCGGCGCTGCGGAAGATCGCGCCGATGTTGGTGTGGTCGTTGACCGACTCCATGACGACGACCCGGCGGGCCGTCTGGAGCAGGTCGTCAGGGGTCGGCAGTGGCTTGCGCTGCATGGAGGCGAGGGCGCCTCGGTGCACGTGGTAGCCGGTGACCTGTTCGGCGAGGTCCGGGCTGACCGCGTACACCGGGGCCGGCAGCTCGTCGATGACGTCGCGCATGACGTCGACCCACTTGGCGGAGAGCAGCATCGAGCGCATCTCGTAACCGGCGTCCTTGGCCCGTCTGATGACCTTCTCGCCCTCGGCGATGAACAGGCCCTCGGCGGGTTCTCGCTTGCGGCGCAGCTCCACGTCGGTCAGGCCCGTGTAGTCGCGCAGACGGGGGTCGGCTGGGTCCTCAACGGTGATGAGATCGGCCACAGGGTGATACTGCCTTGTCCTGGGTGTGGTGCCAACGGCTTGGAACGGGTTGGGTTACCCGGGGTTACTCGGACGCCCGTGGCGAGCTGTCCCGGCGCACGGTCACGACCTCGCCGATGACGATGACCGCCGGGGGCTTCACGTTCTCGGCGAGTACGGTCTCGGCGACCGTGGCGAGAGTCGCGTCGACCCTGCGCTGCGCGGCGGTCGTGCCCTCCTGGACGACGGCTACGGGGGTGTCCGCCGACTTGCCGCTCGCCATCAACGTACGGGCGATGGCGCCGATCTTGTCCACGCCCATGAGGATGACCAGGGTGCCGCGGAGCTTGGCGAGGGCCGTCCAGTCGACCAGGGAGCGTTCGTCGTCGGGGGCGATGTGACCGCTGACGACCGTGAAGTCGTGGGCGACCCCGCGATGGGTGACCGGGATGCCCGCCGCGCCCGGGACGGAGATCGAGCTGGAGATGCCGGGGACGACCGTGCAGGCGATGCCCGCCTCGGCCAGCGCCTGGACCTCCTCCATGCCACGGCCGTAGACATAGGGGTCGCCGCCCTTCAGACGGACGACCGCCTTGCCCTGCCTGGCGTGCTCGATCAGCGCGTTGTTGATGGCCTCCTGGGCCATGAAACGGCCGTACGGGATCTTCGCCGCGTCGATCACCTCGACGTGCGGCGGGAGTTCGGCGAGGAGGTCGCGGGGGCCGAGGCGGTCGGCGATGACCACGTCCGCCTCGGCGAGGAGGCGGCGGCCGCGGACGGTGATCAGGTCCGGGTCGCCCGGGCCGCCGCCGACCAGGGCGACGCCGGGGGTGCGGGTGCGGTGGTGGGGTGCGACGAGGGTGCCGTCGCGCAGGCCCTCCACGACCGCGTCCCTGATGGCCGCCGTGTGGCGGGGGTCGCGGCCCTTCGCGTTCGTCGTCAGGACGGCCACCGTGACGCCCTCGCTGTGGCCGGTCGCCGGGGTCCAGGCCGTGGCCGCGTCCGCGTCGTCCGAGCGGACGCACCACACACGGTTCGCCTCCGCCTCGGCGGAGGCCGCGGTGTTCGCCTCGGGGTCGCTGGTGGCGATCAGGGCGTACCAGGCCTGCGCGAGGTCGCCGGGCTCGTACGCGCGCCTTGTCCAGGTCAGCTCGCCCGCGTCCGCCATCGCCTCTACGGAGGGGGTGGCGGCCGGGGACACGAGGTGGATGTCCGCGCCTGCCGCGATGAGGGCCGGGAGGCGGCGTTGGGCCACCTGGCCGGCGCCGAGGACCACTACGCGGCGGCCGGTGAGGCGGAGGCCTACGGGGTAGGCGGGGTTTTCGGCCATGGAGGTGCGGCTCCTCATGCGGGTGATGGGGGTCCCCCCGTTCGAGCGAAGTCGAGAGTGGGGGAGGGTGGGCGCGCTGCTGCCTTGGAGCGGGCCTGACGTGCGGATTTTATGGTGCGGGGTGGTGGGTGGCCGGGGTGGGTGGGGGTTCTTTCCCCAAGCCCGCCCCTTCCCGAAACCGGGGGCTCCGCCCCCGGGCCCCCGAGCCGTGCGGGTGCGTTCTTGGTTGTGCCCACCCGTTCCGCCCTGCGGAACGCCTGCCCACAACCAAGAACGGACTACTTCTCGGTCACCCCGGCCGAGTCGAACGTCGCCACCTCGTGCATTGCTCGGGCCGCGCTCTGGACGACCGGGAGGGCCAGGAGGGCGCCTGTGCCCTCGCCCAGGCGGAGGTCGAGGTCAACCAGAGGGCGCAGGCCCAGCTTGTTGAGGGCTGCGACGTGGCCCGGTTCGGCGCTGCGGTGGCCGGCGATGCAGGCCGCGAGGACCTCGGGGGCGATGGCGCGGGCCACCAGGGCGGCAGCACCGGCGCTGACTCCGTCCAGGATCACCGGTGTGCGCAGGGAGGCGCCGCCCAGGAGGAGGCCCACCATCGCGGCGTGCTCCAAGCCGCCGATGGCCGCGAGGACGCCGATCGGGTCGGCCGGGTCCGGCTGGTGGAGCTCCAGGGCACGGCGTACGACCTCGGTCTTGCGGGCCAGGGTCTCGTCGTTGATGCCGGTGCCCCGGCCGGTGACCTCGCCGGGGTCCGCGCCGGTGAAGACGGAGATCAGGGCGGCCGACGCGGTCGTGTTGGCGATGCCCATCTCGCCCGTGATCAGGGCCTTGTTGCCGGCCGCCACGAGGTCGCGGGCCGTCTCCACGCCCACCTCGATGGCCGCCTTCACCTCCTCGCGGGTCAGCGCGGGGCCGGTCGTCATGTCGGCCGTGCCCGCGCGGACCTTGCGCGGCAGGAGGCCCGGGGTCGCCGGCAGGTCGGAGGCCACGCCCACGTCCACGACGCAGACCTCGGCGCCGACCTGGTTGGCGAAGGCGTTGCAGACCGCTCCGCCGCCGAGGATGTTGGCCACCATCTGGCCGGTGACCTCCTGCGGCCACGGGGTGACGCCCTGGGCGTGGACACCATGGTCGCCCGCGAAGATCGCGACGGCCGCGGGCTCCGGGATCGGCGGCGGGCACATCCGGGAGAGGCCCGAGAGCTGGGCGGAGATGATCTCCAGCATGCCCAGCGCCCCGGCCGGCTTGGTCATGCGCTTCTGGCGCTCCCACGCCTCACCGAGCGCCTTGGCGTCCAGCGGGCGGATGTTGGAGACGGTCTCGGCGAGCAGGTCGTGCGGCTCCTCACCGGGCAGCGCGCGACGGCCGTACGTCTCCTCGTGGACGACCCAGGACAGCGGGCGGCGCTTGGACCAGCCCGCCTGCAACAGCTCGGGCTCCTCCGGGAACTCGTCGACGTATCCGACACAGAGGTAGGCGACGACGTCCAGATGCTCGGGCAGGCCCAGTTCACGGACCATCTCCCGCTCGTCGAAGAAGCTCACCCAGCCCACGCCGAGGCCCTCGGCACGGGCGGCGAGCCAGAGGTTCTCGACCGCGAGCGCGGAGGAGTACGGGGCCATCTGCGGCTGGGTGTGACGGCCGAGCGTGTGCCGGCCGCCCCTGGTCGAGTCCGCGGTGACGACGATGTTCACCGGGGTGTCGAGGATGGCCTCGATCTTCAGTTCCTTGAACTGCTTCGCGCGGCCCTTGGGCAGCGACTTGGCGTACGCCTCGCGCTGGCGCTGGGCCAGTTCGTGCATCGTGCGGCGGGTCTCCGCCGAGCGGATGACGACGAAGTCCCACGGCTGGGAGTGGCCGACCGACGGCGCCGTGTGCGCCGCCTCCAGGACCCGGAGCAGCACGTCGTGCGGGATGGGGTCGCTGCGGAAGCCGTTGCGGATGTCCCGGCGCTCGCGCATCACACGCAGGACGGCCTCGCGCTCGGCGTCGTCGTAGCCGGGCGCGGCCGGGCCGGCGGGCTCTCTCGTCTCTGCCACGGCGGCCGTGCTCTCTTCCTGGTCGGCGGCCCTGGTGTCCAGGTCCTCCGCGTGCTGTGCGGCTACGGGCTCCGCGTCCTGACCGTGGCCCTGGCCCTCGTGGTACTGGTCCTGGTCCTCGACCGGAGCCTCCGGTACGGGAGTTGCCTCGGCCTCGGGGAACTGCTCGGACTCCCTGGGGGTGGGCAGGGTGAGTACCGGTGCCGGCTCCTCCGCGGGCGCGGGTTCGGGTGCGGCTTCGGGCGCGGGCTGCTCGGTGGGCGCGAGGTGCTCAGTGGCCGTGAGCTGGTCGGCGGCCGTCGCGGCCGTCTCCTCGGCGGGCCGCTCGGCGAGCTCCTCCGGGAAGGGCGGCACGGTCATGGCGTGCGGCGGGGTCGGAGCCAGGTGCGGGGTGGTCGGGATGGTGCCCTCGACCGGCACGAACTGGCCGACGCTCTGTTCCGCGTGGGCCACCTCCACGGGGACGGCCGCGTGGGCGGCCATGGCGACGGCCGCTTCGTCGTGGGGCTCGTGACCGTGGGGCTCGTGGCCATGGGCCGGGGCGTTGTGGTTCTCGTCGCCGTAGGTCGGGTCGCTGTGGCTCGGGTCGCCGTGGACCGCGACCGGCTCCGGTACCGCGACCTGGTCGGGTACCGCCACCGGTTCCGGTGCCTCCGGCTGTGCGGCGGTGTCGGCCTGGGCTTCCTGCGAAGGGGCGAGGTCGGCGGCGCTCACGACCGGGGCTTCTGCGGGCTCCGCGAACTGCGGGGGCTGGACGGCGTCCTGAAGCTGAGCGGCCTCTTCCACGGCGGGCGCGGGTTCCGTCAACTGCGGTTGCTGCTCCGGGATTCCGGCCTGCGGACCGGCTTCGGCTGCGAACTGCGCCGCCGGGTTCTGGAACTGCTGCTCCGCCTCGTACGCGGCATGCGGGTGCGGGGGCTGCTCGGCGTACGCGGGCTGCATCTCGTCGGCCGCCTGCGGGGGCTGGTACGCCTCGGGCGTGTGCAGGACCGCGTCGTCCGACTGCTGCGAGGCGTACGCGGCGACCGGCGCGACCGGGAACGGCGTGGGCTGCGGAAACTGGGCGAGCTCCGGGGCGTGCGCGAACTCGGGGGCGGTCTGGGCGACCTCGTGGGTCTGGGGCGTCTCCGGGGCCTGCGGGAAGAGCGACCCGTCCGCGAGCAGCGGGGCCTGCGCGTAGTCCTGGACCTGGACCGGTTCCGGGACCTGGGCAACAGCCTCCTGTGCCTGGGCGACGGCCTCCGGCACCTGGACCGCTTCGGGAACGTGGGCTGCTTCGGGAGCCTGCACGGCTTCCGGCTGCTGAGGAACGTACGCGGGGTCCGGAGCCGGCACGGCCTCCTGCGCCTCAGCAGCGTCGGCCGCCTCCGGAGCGTCGGCGACGGCGTGGACGGAGTCGGCGACGGCCTGGACGGGAGCGGGTCCCGCCTCGGGGACCTCGGCAGTGCTCGGGTCCGGATGTACGTGCTGCACGTGCTGTGCCTGCTCCGCCTGGGCCGGCCCGGGGGCGGGCGCCTCGGTGGGAGGCTGTGCGGCGGGGAATCCTTCGCCCCCGGCGGGCGGCGTACCCCCGGCGTCGGGGGTGTGCGCGGCCTCCGCGACCGGCGCGAGCCCGTCGTCCGGAGTGCCACCGGCGTGCGCTCCCCCGCCCTCGGGGAAGACCGTTTCTGCAGCCATGCCCTCGGAACCGACCTGTGCCACTGGCGGCGCGACCTGCACCTGGGCCTGGGCTCCCCAGGGAGCCGCGCCCTGCAGCGCGATCTCGTCCCGCGGCACGTCGAGGTACTCGGGGCCGATCGTGGGCGGACCGGCCTGTCGTACGGGAACGGCGTGGACCGGTGCTCCGGCCGGGCCGCGGTCGGCGAGGGAACGGACCGGGCTGCCGGCGCCGTCCGGGGTGGGCGGGCCGAGGTGCAGCGGGCGACGGGCGACGGGCGGCTGCGGAGCGGGCGAGGACATCCGGACGGCGCTGAGGTCGACCGACCCGCTGTCGCGGCCCGCCGTCTCGTGCGGTCCCGGCTCGTGGACGGTCTCGACGACCGGCGCCGGGACCGGCGGGGCCACTTCGTTGCCCCACGCGCCCTGGGCGCCCGGCAGCAGCAACAGGTCTTCGTCTTCGGCGGTGGTGTCGGAGAGGTAGGTGTACGCGCCGGGGGCGGGGACGCCCGGCTGCTCCACCATGCCTTGGTTCTCCGGCAGCCCCTCGCCCGGGACCTGGCCGGTGTCGGTCATGCGTACCCCTCGCCCATCGGTTAGTGCTCCAACGACCTGCTCGTCCGGAGCGGCGCACCGACCGCCCGCAAAGAAGTAACGAGCATGCGTGCCGGGCGGCACGAACGACCGGTCGACAAAGCCATTAACTGGCATTGTCGCGGTCGGTCCGCCACCGCGACAGGGTGATCCGCCACGGCCCGCTGTGGACTGCGCCACGTTGCGCGTCCTCCGGTTTTCCGCCGTACCACACGCACCCCAAAACAGGTGTGTTTTCCGGACATTGACCGGCGAAATACCGGACAAGCCGAGCGCAGTGCAACGATCGGCCAGCCTACCGCGCGCGGTACGACAACCGGATCACAGGGAGCGGTCGGGCAGGAGCCCGGTGAGCAGGAACGCGACGCTCCGCTCCTTCTCCGTCCAGGCCCGGACGTCCAGCTCGACGGACTGCAGAAGGGCGCACTCGACCTGGTAGCCGTGCTCCGTCAGGTCCCTGCCGACGAGTTCGGCGGCGTCGCGTGTCGCGGCGTGCGTGACGATCCGCTGGGGGCGCCGGTCGGCGACGGCGGAGACCACCGCGGCGCCACCGCCCCCGACGCGTACGACGTCCGGTTCGGGCAGGTTCTCCAGGATGTGGGGCGCGGTGCCGTGGGTGATCTGGAGCTGGACGCCGAAGCGCCGGGCGGTGGCCATGGTGCGGGCGCAGGCGTTCGGGTCGCGGTCGACGGCGATGACGGCGGCGCCGCAGCGTGCGGCCTCCGTGGCGAAGGCGCCGCTGCCGGAGCCGATGTCCCAGACGAGGTCGCCGACGCGCGGTCCCAGGCGGGCGAGTTGGGCGGCCCGCAGCACCTCGGTCTCGCCCTCGCCGAGATCGCCGCCGTAGACCTCGTCGGGCAGGGCCCAGCCGCGCGGTCCGGTTCCCGGGTCGCGTCCGGCGATCCAGCCGCCGCCCTCGGAGGAGGTGACGGGCCCGCCCATGACGATGACGATGTTCGGGTCGCGCCAGGTGTGGTCGGCGACCTTGTCGGAGGTCAGGACCGTGACGCGTTCGCGCGCGGTGCCCAGTTCCTCGCAGATGACGAAGGTGCGGTGGACGCCTTCGAGGAGCAGGCCCAGCTCGGCGGGACCGGCTCCGGGTGAGGTGAAGACGGCGACCTTGGTGTGGGCGCGGCACACATTCACCGCGCGTCGCAGGGTGCGACGGTGTGCGACGACCACTTGTGCGTCGTCCCAGGGCATGCCGGCACGGGCGAAGGCGGCGGCCACGGAGGACACCGCCGGGACGACCTCGACCTCCAGGCCGAACTCGGGGGCGCGCAGGGTGCGTACGACTCCGAAGAAGCCCGGGTCCCCGTCGGCGAGGACGACGGCCGTGCCCCGGTGGGCGGCGATGCGGCGGGCGGCCAGGGAGACGCTGCCGAGCCGGATGCGCTCGGCGGCCACGGGCACCTCGGGGAGGCCCAGGTGATGGCCCGCGCCCGCCACCAGCGTGGCGGCACCGAGGGCCGAGCGCGCCGCGTCGGTCAGCGGCGAGCCGTCCCAGCCGATCACCGTGACCCGGTCGGCCATCGTCGTCAGTCTCCTGGAGTCTTCGCAGGTCTCGGATGGGCATGCGGCCGCCAGGCAGGCATGCGGAGCCCCGTGAGCGTACCTCGGGACCTCCGGGAGTGGGGGCGCGGGTCCGTGGCCGTCCGCCGGGCGGTGGCCGTCCGGCCACGGCGTCGGTTTCGGCGCGGCCGGGAAGTCAGTTCCAGTCGGAGTACGAGGTGAAGCCGCCGGTGTCGGCGAGCTGCTCGGCGATGCCCTCGATGTCCTCGGGGAGCAGGCCCCACACGATGAAGTCGGTGCGCAGCGCGACCCAGCTCCCGTCCTCGGTACGGGTGCGCGCTATACAGGCGTTGCGCAGGACTCCCTCGCTGATGCAGCCGATCTTCTGGGCGACCTGCTGCGAGGCGGTGTTGTCCGCGGCGGTGCGCAGCTCCAGCCGCTCGAACTTCTGGTCGCCGAAGAGCCATTGGGCGGTGGCGAGGGCCGCCTCGGACGCGTATCCCTCGCCGCGCGCCCAGGGGGCGACGATGTAGGACAGCTCCGTGGAGCGGACATGCCAATTCGTCTTGCCCAACTGGATGATGCCGACCAGGCGTTGGGTGAGGAACTCGGTGACGGCGAGGTCGAGCCCGCGGCCGGAGGTGCGCTCATTGGGCGCGTACCGGTTGACCCAGGAGCGGGCGGCGTCCTCGGTGAAGGGCTGCGGAACGGCGGTCCAGGCCACGACCTGCTCGTCGTTCATCATCTCCGTGAGGGCCGGAACGTCCTCGTCCTCAAGAGGGCGCAGCACCAACCGCTCCGTGCTCAGGGAGATGTCGGGGAAGGTGTTAGTCATGCGCCGCTCCGTAACCATCAGGGACCGTCGGGCCTGCTGAACTGCCCAGCATGCAGCATGAAAGCACCGAACTGCACCACGGGGCCGAGTCGTTGTCGACGAATCGACCCCGTGAGTGCGAGCGGAACGGCGTCAGCCGGAGGTGACCGGCAGGACCGACCCCTGGTACTTGTCCTCGATGAACTTCGTCACCTCTGGAGAGGTCAGGAGTTTCGCGAGCTTCTCGACCCGGGGGTCGTCCTCGTTGCCCTTCTTGACGGCGAGGAGGTTCGCGTACGGGTTGTTCTTCGCGGACTCCAGGAGGATGGCGTCCTCGGCGGGGCTGAGTCCTGCGTCCTGGGCGTAGTTGTTGTTGATGACCGCGGCGGCCACGTCGTCCAGGGAACGCGGCAGCTGGGCCGGCTCCAGCTCCTTGAACTTGAGGTTCTTCGGGTTCTTGGCGATGTCGGCCGGGGACGCGGTGGTGCCGGCGCCCTCCTTGAGGGTGATGACACCCTCGGAGGCCAGGAGCTGGAGGGCGCGGCCCTCGTTGGTGATGTCGTTCGGTACGGCGACGGTGACTCCGTCGGCGAGCTCCGTGACGTCCTGGACCTTCTTCGAGTACACGCCCATGGGCGGCAGGTACGCCTTCACGACCGGGACCAGCTCGGTGCCCTTGGACTTGTTGAAGTCGTCCAGGTAGGGCTCGTTCTGGTACAGGTTCGCGTCGAGCGAGCCCTCCTGGAGCGCGGTGTTCGGCAGGACGTAGTCCGTGAACTCCTTGATCTCCAGGTCGAGTCCGTTCTTCGCGGCGAGGTCCTTCTTGATGTACGAGAGGACCTCGCCGGCCGGGACGGCGGTGGCGCCGACGACGAGGGAGCCGTCGGAACCGCCGCCGCCCGAGCCGGACTCGGAGCCGCAGGCGGTGAGCCCGAGCCCCAGGGCAAGTGCGGCCGCGGCGGCGGGAATTACGGGCTTACGCATCTGTGGTGGTCCTCGTTCCTTGGAAGGGGGCTCAGAACGACGCGACGACGGAGCCGGCGTACTTGTCCTCGATGAACTTCTTGACCTCGGGGGAGGTCAGGAGCTTGGCGAGCTTCTTGACGCGCGGGTCGTCCTCGTTGCCCTTCTTGACAGCGAGGAAGTTGCCGTACGGGTTGTTCTTGGCGGACTCCAGGACGAGGGCGTCCTCGGAGGGCTTGAGGTCGGACTCGATGGCGTAGTTGCCGTTGATCACCGCGGCGTCGACGTCGTCCAGGGAGCGCGGGGTCTGGGCCGCCTCCAGCTCCTTGAACTTGAGGTTCTTCGGGTTCTTCGCGATGTCCTTGGGGGTCGCGTCGTTGCCCGCGCCGTCCTTGAGCGTGATGATCCCGTTGGCGTCCAGGAGCTTGAGCGCCCGCGCCTCGTTGACCGTGTCGTTCGGGACGGCGACCGTCGCACCGCTCTTCAGCTCGTCGGCCTTCTTGAACTTGCTGGAGTAGAGGCCGAGCGGCTCCAGGTGGACCGTGACGACGGGCACGATGTCGGTGCCGTTCTTCTTGTTGAAGTCGTCGAGGTACGGCTGGTTCTGGAAGTAGTTGGCGCCGACGGAGCCGTCCTGGGTCGCCGTGTTCGGCAGGACGTAGTCGGTGAACTCCTTGACCTGCAGGTCGAGGCCCGCATCCTTCGCCAGGTTGTCCTTGACGTAGGTGAGGATCTCGGCGTGCGGGACCGGGCTCGCGGCGACGACCAGCGGGCCGCTCGTGTCGGCGGCACCGGAGTCCTCCGAACCGCAGGCGGTGAGACCCAGGGTGAGGGCTCCGGCGGCGAGGACGGCGGTGGTGATCTTGGCAGTGTTACGCACGAAAAGTGCCTTTCCTGAGGGTGTGGCGGCCCCGCGGAGGGTGTGCGGGGAGAACTGAGGGAGGGGTGGGGAGTACGGGGTGGAGGTGGGGGCGCGAGCCGTGGGTGTCAGACGGTCTTGCTGGTCGCGGTGGCGGCCTTCAGGAGCCTGAGCCTCGGGGCGGCGCCCGACTGGCCACCCCTGCGGTGCAGCCCGCGGGCGGCGAAGTCCCCGGCGAACTGGATGAGGGAGATGACCACGGCGAGGATGCCGACGGTGATCCACATCAGTTCGGTCTCGAAGCGCTGGTAGCCGTAGCGGATGGCGATGTCGCCGAGGCCGCCCGCGCCGACCGTGCCCGCCATCGCCGAGTAGCCGATGAGCGCCACGATCGTCGTGGTGGTGCTGGAGATCAGCGAGGGCAGCGACTCGGGGACGAGCACCTTGCGGACGACGGTCCAGGTGTTGCCGCCCATCGACTGCACGGCCTCGACGAGTCCGCCGTCCACTTCGCGGACCGCCGTCTCGACGAGACGCGCGAAGAAGGGGATCGCGCCGATCGCGAGCGGCACGATGGCGGCCTCACGGCCGATGGTCGTGCCCGTGATCGAGCGGGTGAAGCCCATCAGCGCGACCATCAGGATGATGAACGGCATCGAGCGGGCGATGTTCACGACCTGCCCGATCACCTTGTTCAGCACGGTGTTCTGCAGCAGGCCGCCCCGGTCCGTGAGGACCAGCAGGATGCCCAGCGGCAGACCGCCGACGACGGCGATGACCGTCGACCAGCCGACCATGTAGAGGGTGTCCCAACAGGCCTGCTCCAGCAGCGGCTGCATCTCCGACCAGGTCACTTGGCACCTTCCTTCACGAGCACGGGCGCCTGGCCCTGGACGTCGATCTGCAGGCCCTGCTCGCGCAGGAAGCCGATCGGCACGACGTTCTCCTCGTAGCGGCCGGGCAGTTCGATGCGCATCCGGCCGACCTGCTTGCCGCCGACGGTGTCCATCGCCGCGCCCAGGATCGAGATGTCGATGTTGTACGTGCGCGAGAGCTGCGAGATGACCGGCTGGGTCGCGGCGTCACCGTGGAAGGTGACGTCGATGACCGTGCGGTCGTCGGCGGAGGCGTCGCCGCTCACCGGGAAGAGCGCGGCGGCCAGCTCGGAGCCGGGGGTGGCGAGCAGCTCGCTGACGGTGCCGGACTCGACAATCCTGCCGTTCTCCATGAGGGCGGCCGAGTCGCAGATGCTCTTGACGACGTCCATCTCGTGCGTGATGAGCAGGACGGTCAGGCCCAGCTGGCGGTTCAGGTCGCGCAGCAGCTGGAGGATGGAGCGGGTGGTCTCGGGGTCCAGCGCGCTGGTCGCCTCGTCGGAGAGGAGCACCTTCGGGTCGCCGGCCAGGGCGCGGGCGATGCCGACGCGCTGCTTCTGGCCGCCGGAGAGCTGGGCCGGGTAGGCCTTGGCCTTGTCGGAGAGACCGACGAGGTCGAGCAGTTCCAGCGCCTTGCGGGAACGTTCCTTCCCTGACACGCCAAGGATTTCCAGCGGCAGTTCGACGTTGTCCTGGACCGTCCGCGAGGACAGCAGGTTGAAGTGCTGGAAGACCATGCCGATGTGGCTGCGCGCCTTGCGCAGCTCCCGGCCCGCACGCGGGCCGCGGCCGGCGAGGGCAGTGAGGTCCTGTCCGGCGACGGTCACGGTGCCGGCGGTGGGACGCTCCAGGAGGTTGACGCAGCGGATGAGGGAGGACTTGCCGGCGCCGGACTGTCCGATGACGCCGTACACCTCGCCTTCGCGGACGTGCAGATCGACGCCGTCCAGGGCGGTGACCTCACGGCCGCGCGAGCGGTAGACCTTCTTCAGGCCTGTTGTCGTGATCACTGGGGTTTCCGTCACTGTCGAGTGCAGGGCGTGGGTGTGCGCCGGGCACGGGTGCATTCGGTCGGAACGCGGCACGGTCGTTCACGCGGTGGCGATGAAAGCCGGGCTTCGGCAGAACTGCGTGCGCGGGGCGGGCTCAGTCGCGTACGAAAGGGTCGTACGGGCAGACCTGAGCGGTCTCGCTTCGGGGCGCGAGGCTCTGAGTGGTGCGGGGGCCCTCTAGAAGGCGCACATTCGACACATACAGCGAGCACCGGGCGTCATGGTCGCCTCGGTCGCAAGGATGCGGCTGCTCGTCGTGGTCATGAGAAAAGTAAAGCAGACCTTTGCGCGTGACCGGGAACCGCTGTCCGCATCGCGGACAGCGGTGGACACCCTTCAGTCCCCGACGGAGATCTCCACTCCCCCGTCCGTGACCAGCGCCGACACGGCCGAGAGGTCACCCACGACGATGTCCGCCACCAGCTCGGCGGCCTGGTGGGTTGTGGTCAATGCCACGGTGGTCATCCCGGCGGAACGGCCTGCCTGCAGACCCGCGGGCGCGTCCTCGAAGACGACACAGCGGGCCGGGTCCACGCCGAGCCGGCGGGCGGCGAGCAGGAACGGCTCGGGGTCGGGCTTGCCGCGCGTGATGTCGTCGGCGGCGATCAGGGTCTTGGGCCGGATACCGACCTCTTCCAGGCGGGCCTCGGCCAGCCGCCGGGTGGCGGAGGTGACGACGGCCCAGCGGTCGGCGGGCACGGAGTCGAGGAGCGCCCTGGTCCCCGGCAGGAGCTGGACACCGCCCTCGACGTCCTCGACCTCCAACTGCTCGATCCGTACGACGGCCTCGGCGACCCGGTCGGCGGGCAGCAGGTCGGCGGCTATCTCGGCGGCGGGGCGGCCGTGCAGCTCGACCCGGGCGAACTCCTCGGGGGTGATCCCGTACTCCTCGGCCCACTTGGTCCAGCACCGGTGCACCGACTCAAGGGATGAGACGAGCGTTCCGTCGTTGTCGAACAGCAGGGCATCGGCTTGGATCTTCATGCCCTCGACCCTACGGGGCACCCCGGGGGCGATCGCATCGGGCCTTTTGGCCCGTAATAGGGTCGCGGCATGCTTGTTGCCCTGACGGTCGCGACCGCCGTCGCCGCGCTCGCGCTCGCCGCCTGGTGCGGCTGGGCCGCCTACCGCGACCAGCCGACCAAGGACTGGCACTTCATCGGTATGGCCGTGGTGACACTGCTCACCCTCGTCCAGCTGGTGGTGGGCATCGTCCAGTTGGCCCGCGGCGAGAAGCCGGAACAGGGCACGACGATCTTCGTGGCGTATCTGATCGGTTCCTTCGCGTGCGTCCCGGCGGCCGGCTTCATGTCGCTGGCGGAGCGCACCCGCTGGGGTTCGATCACGGTCGCGGCCGGCGGTGTGGTCCTCGCCGTGCTTCAGGTGCGGCTCTACGACATCTGGGGAGGCTGAGATGGCGGCGACCGAGAAGCAGCCGGGACGGACGCGGCTCATCGGCGGTCCGGGCATCCTGCTGGTCTGGCTGTACGGCGTGATGGTCGTCGGCGCCGTGTCGCGCTCCGCCGTGCAGATCGCGACGGAGTTCGACAAGGCGCCGCTCGCCTATTCGCTGTCCGCGGTGGCCGGTCTGGTCTACGGCTTCATCACGTACTCGCTCGTCCGAGGCGGCGAAACGGCCCGCAAGGCGGCGCTGGTGTGCTGCGCCGCCGAACTCGCGGGCGTCCTGACCGTGGGCACCTGGACCCTGACCGACCCCTCGGCCTTCCCCGACGCCACGGTCTGGTCGGACTACGGCATGGGTTACCTGTTCATCCCGGTCCTGCTCCCGGTGACGGCGATGTTCTGGCTACGCCGCAGCAGAGCCGCCACTTCGTAGATGCACGACGGGCCTGGCGCGCCCCGTTTTGGCTTTTAGGGGCGCGGGGAACTGCGCGACCGGCCACGACGAGCCGGCAGACGAGAACCAGCCCTAGGCACTGGCAACGAAAGCACTGGTCGAAGACCCCTTCGCAAGGGTCACCAGACTCAGCCGCTCATCCACCCGCTCCGTGGAAACAAGCTGATACCCGTGCTTCCGGTACAACCGCAGATTGTGCTCACTGCGATGCCCGGTGAAGAGCTGGAAGCTCTTCGCACCCGCGTCGGCGGCCACCCGCGACTCGATCGCGTCGAGCAACCGCCCGCCCAGACCGTGCCGCCGCATCCGGGGATGGACGATCAACTTGTTGATGCGGGCCGTGCCATCCGCATCCACAGCCGCACGAACCGAGGCCACCACCTCGTCGCCCAGCCGGGCCACCAGGACCGTGCCGCCCGCGAGCTCCGCCTTGAGGGAGTCGAGGGGCTGGGTGAGGGGCTCGATGCTGTAGTCGCCGTACAGCTCGGCCTCGCTCTGGTAGCAGAGGAACTGCAGTTTGAGGATCTGTTCGGCGTCCTTTTCGGTCGCCGCCGAGATGGTCACGCTCATGCCCATGTGTGCATGCCTCCCGCTCACCTGTTCCGCCGGTAGTCCCTCACTCCTATCCCCGTGGTTCGTGCGCCGCAACCTCCGACGTAAGCATTCGGCGCAGACAACCAAGACATCTGGAACGTTCCGGACCGAGACTGCCCTGTGAGATACCCAACTCCCCCGCGATCTCCCGGTATGTGAGGTCCTGCGGGGACAGCAACGCGGCCATGAGACGCGGACAGCGGCCCGGCAGTTTGCGTACGGCGGAGTGCAGGGCCCGGCGCCGGGCGGCGGTGAGCGCGAGCTGTTCCGGGCCCGGTCCGCTGTCGTCGGCGGGCTCGGACGCGTACGGCTGCTCGATGCTCGCGGTGTGCCGGCTGCGGCGGGCCTCGGAGCGTACGGCGCCGCGCAGCCAGGCGGCCGGGTCGGCGGGCGGGCCGTCCGTGCCGAGATGCTCCAGGAGGCGCACCCAGACGGCCTGTTCCAGGTCGCCGGGCTCCGCGCCCGAGGCATATGCCTCCGCGGAGGCCTCGGCAGCGAGCAGCGGACGCAGCGTGTCGAGCATGTCGTGGGTCATATGCGGCACGACGCGGCCGCCCCGGCACGAGGTTGCCGGGGCGGCCGTCTGTCACCCCAACCGGGGCCGGGGGCTCAGCTGTTGACGAGCGCGGTGGCGGTTCGTCGGTGAGGGCTCAGCGCTTCAGGAAGTCCTCGCGGGCGAGGACACCGGTGTCGGGGTTGTCGGTGAAGACCCCGTCGATGCCGGTCGCGAAGTACGTCCGGAAGGCGCCGAAGACGTCCCCGTAGCCGTCCGCGTCGGTGCCCTTGCGGAAGTTCGCGGGCAGGAAGGGGTTCTCGTTGCGCATCGTGTACGGGTGCAGGATCAGGCCCTCGGCGTGCGCGTCCCGGACCAGGGTGGTCGGCGTGGTGAGGTTGCCGCTCGCGTCCTTCGGGATGATCAGGTCCAAGGTCGGGCCGATGCCCTGCGCGTAGGAGGCGATCTGCTTCAGGCCCGCGGGCTTGACCAGGTCGGCGACCGTACGCGGGTCGCCCGTCTCCACGAAGTCCCAGGGGCGGGTGTTGGCGGCCGACAGGAGCACGACCAGGGGGTTGCCCACCAGCTTGTTCAGGCGCTGGATGCTGGTCGGCTCGAAGGACTGCAGGATGACGGGCGAGTTCTTCTTGTCCAGGCCGTGCCTGCGCAGCACCTTGGCGACCCGCTCCTCCAGGCCGAGGCCCAGCTTGCGGAAGTAGGTGGGGTGCTTGAGCTCGGGGTAGATCCAGACCTGCTTGCCGCGCTTGCGGCTCTGCTCCTCGCGCCAGCGCAGCACCTCCTCGAAGGTGGGGATCTCCCAGCGGCCGTCGTAGAGCGTGTTGTGCGGGCGGTTGGCCGGGATGCGCTCCTTGGCGCGGAGCGTCTTCAGCTCGGCGAGCGTGAAGTCCTCGGTGAACCAGCCGGTGGTGGACACCCCGTCGAGGAGCTTGGTGGTCTTGCGGCTCGCGAACTCGGGGTGCGCGGAGACGTCCGTCGTACCGCCGATCTCCGGCTCGTGGCGGCAGACGAGGTGGCCGTCCTTGGTCGGCACCAGGTCGCCCGCCTCGACGACGTGCGCGCCCATGTCGAGGGCCAGCTGGTACGAGCCGAGCGTGTGCTCCGGCCGGTAGCCGCTGGCCCCGCGGTGCCCGATGATCGTCGGCTTCGGCAGGCTCTTGTAGCCACCGCCGCCGTGCTTCTCGTCGGCTCTCGCCGTGGCCGGCACCCCGAGGACGGCTCCGCCGGCGCCGAGGACCGCGGCCCCGAGCAGCGCGCGCCGTCCCGGGCCGGTCCCGTTCAGTCCCTCGTTCGACTCCTGCGTCCCCATGTGCGCTCCTCCGCATACTGCCTTGCACCTGTCAAAGCGGGACGATCGTAGGTGTGCGGGGGTGACGGAGGGGAGACCTTGGACGGAACACGCGGGTGACGCTGGATGTCGTGTGGGGTGCGTGAGTTGGCCGGGGGCCGGCGGCGGCGTCCCGGACGACCCGCCCTCGGCTGACTCGCCGTCAAACGCCGGACCGGCCGGTGGGTGGAGGTGGCCCGGGTGGGTACCCGGCCTCTCAGAAGGCCTAACGGGTGCGTACTTCGTCACACCGTGTCGTATGGATGACAGCCGTGCGACGGGGCGCCACCGCAGGTAAACAAGGGTCAACAGTGCGTATCCACTCGGTGAACCCGATGTGCAAGACCCGGGGGGCCGCGAGTATCGTCCTCACCTGCACAGACTTATACCGAATCCCTTGACACCGGAGGGCACGTTGTCCCGCTTCGCGCTCATCAAGGCAGTGCTCGGACCGATCATGCGCCTGATGTTCCGCCCACGGGTGGAGGGTGCGGAGCGCATCCCGGGCACGGGCCCGGTCATCCTGGCCGGCAACCACCTCACGTTCATCGACTCGATGATCATGCCGCTCTTCTGCGACCGGCAGGTCTTCTTCATCGGCAAGGACGAGTACGTCACCGGGAAGGGCATCAAGGGCCGCCTGATGGCCTGGTTCTTCACGGGCTGCGGCATGATCCCGGTCGACCGCGACGGCGGCCGCGGCGGTGTCGCGGCGCTGATGACCGGCCGTCGCGTGCTGGAAGAGGGCAAGGTGTTCAGCATCTACCCCGAGGGCACCCGCTCCCCCGACGGCCGGCTCTATCGGGGCCGCACCGGCATCGCCCGGCTGGCGATGATGACCGGCGCGCCCGTCGTGCCGTTCGCCATCATCGGCACGGACAAGATCCAGCCCGGCGGTGCGGGGTTTCCGCGGCCGGGCCGCGTCACTGTTCGGTTCGGTGAGGCGATGGAGTTCTCCCGGTACGAGGGGATGGACCGGGACCGGTATGTGCTGCGGGCTGTGACCGACTCGGTGATGGCTGAGGTCATGCGGTTGTCGGGGCAGGAGTATGTGGACATGTACGCCACGAAGGCCAAGGAAGCGGCTTAGCTCCGCTGGTTTTTTTGGGGCTCCCTCCGGGGTGGGGGGTCCGGGTTGTGGGGCGCTGCGGGTTCGTTGGGGCTTGGCGCGCAGTTCCCCGCGCCCCTGACGGGCGCTAGGCCCGACGCAGGCCTATAGGGCGCTGGATCTGTGGTCCTGGAAAAGAGAAGCGCAGCCGGCCGGGGCATCAAACAGGTTGCTCGTCCGGTGGGGTCGCGTTTGTGTGGTCGGTTGCCGGGGGCGGGAACCAGAGGACGAAAGTCGAGCCCTTGCCGAGTGTTGAGAAGAGGCGGATCTGGCCGCCGTGGGACTCGACTATCTGGCGGACGATCGCGAGGCCCAGGCCCGCGTGACGGTCGTGGCCGCCGCCGTTGCCCTTCGCACGCCAGAAGCGGTCGAAGACCCGGGTCTGGTCGTCGTCGAGGATGCCGGGGCCCTCGTCCTGGACCGACGCCCAGAGCCAGCCGTCCATCCGGCCCGCGGCGACCGTGATGCCGGTGCCCGGCGGCGAGAGCCGTACGGCGTTGGAGAGCAGGTTGCCGACCGCTCTGCGCAGCGCGTCGTGGTCGCCGATGACCGTCAGGCCCGTGGTGAGACGCCGGTGCAGTACGAGCCCTCGCTCGGCGGCGAGCGGCGCGAACTCCTCGCATGCCTCGCCCGCGGCGGCGGCCAGGTCGACGTCCGCGTCGGCCAGCGCGGGTGCCGTACGGCGGGCGGTGGCCAGCAGGTCCTCGACCAGGCGGGTCATACGGGTCGTGGCGCGGTCCACACTTCGCACGGCCGCCCTGCGCTCGGCCTCCTCCGACTCCTCCGCCGTCAGCACCGCGTCCAGGTTGGCCCGGATGATCGCGAGCGGGCTGCGCAGTTCGTGTGAGGCGTCGTCGATGAGCTGGCGCTGGGCGCGGAAGGCCTCGTCGAGACGGTCGAGCATGGAGTCGACGGTGTCGGCGAGATCGCGGAGCTCGTCCTTGGGCCCGTCGAGACGGATGCGCTGCGAGAGGTCGGTCGCCTGGATCTCGGCGGCCGTACGGGAGATGGCGCGTACGGGACGCAGGGCGCGGCCGGAGAGGATCCAGCCGATGGCGAGGCTGGTGACGGCGAGTCCGCCCAGTACGGCGAAGGAGAAGCGGCGCAGGTTGGCGAGGGTCTCGTAGTTGACGGCGGCCTCGACCTCCTGGACCTTCACCACCGGGATCTCGCCGACGTACTCGTCGTTCACGTACTTCGACGCCGAGAACTGCTTGCTGACGGGGTGCGCCTCGCCGCTGCGCTCGACCGCGAGGTACGTCCCGCCGAGGACGAGTGCGGTGAGCACGAAGAGCAGGCCGGAGTAGAGAACAGTCAGACGGAAGCGGATGGTGTGGGTGAACGCCGGGAGGCGGAGCCTGGCCCTGACGATCCGCAGCGCGCCGATCATCGTGTCTCCTTGAGGCGGTACCCCTGCCTGATCACCGTCTCGATGAGCGGTTCCTCTTCTCCGGTGATCTTCCGGCGCAGCGAACCGACCGTGACCCGCACGGTGTTGGTGAACGGGTCGGCGTATTCGTCCCAGACGTGTTCGAGGAGTTCCTCGGCCGGTACGACACGTCCCGGGCGGGTCATCAGGTAGTGCAGGACGCCGAACTCCTTGGGCGTGAGCTGGAGCGGGCGTGCGCCCCGGAAGGCCTCGAACCGGGCGGTGTCCAGGCGCAGTTCGCCGACCTCGACGACCGCGGTTCCGCCGTCCTCGCGGCGGAGCAACGCCCTTATACGGGCCAGGAGTTCGGGCAGCGCGAACGGCTTCACCAGGTAGTCGTCTGCGCCCTCGTCCAGGCCCCGGACCCGGTCGGCGAGGCGGTCGCGGGCGGTGAGCATCAGAATGCGGGGACCGCCGGGCGTGGCCCGTACGGCACGGCAGACCGAGAAGCCGTCGCCGTCCGGCAGGTTGAGGTCCAGCAGCACCAGGTCGTAGTCGTTGACGGCCAGCTTCTCCGTGGCCGTGTCGACATCGGGCGCGATGTCCACCGCGTAACCGGCCCGCACCAGCCCGACCTTGAGCGCCACGACAAGATCTTCCTCGTCCTCGACGACCAGCAGCCTCATCTGCCCCACCCGCCTTCCAACGCCGAGCCAAGTCGCGCCCCCTCAGGGGCGCGGGGAACTGCGCGACAAGCCACAACGAACCCGCAGCTTCAATCAATGATCGCCCGCGCAGCGGCCCGCGCATCCGCCATCGGAATGGCGAACCCGATCCCGATCGACCCACCCCGCTGCTGATCCAACGTAGCGATAGCCGTGTTGATGCCGATCACACGACCATCCGCATCGACGAGCGGACCACCGGAGTTCCCCGGATTGATCGACGCGTCGGTCTGCAGGGCCCGCCGCCGTTCACCGCCCTCGCCGAGCCGCACGGACCGGTCGAGCGCGCTGACGATGCCCGAGGTGACGGTGCCGCTGAGGCCGAGCGGGGACCCGATGGCGAGCACGGTGTCGCCCACGCCGGGCTTGGCCTGAGCCCCGGACGCCAGTTCGGCGGCGCGCAGCCCGCGGGCGGTCTCCGGTTCCAGGACGGCCACGTCGTTGGCGGTATCGTCGCCGAGCACCTCCGCACGGAGCCGGCGCCCGTCCTGGAGCTCGATCGACACCTCCGAACTGCCCGCCACCACATGCGCGTTGGTGAGTATCCGGCCGCGCTCGTCGAACACGAACCCGGAACCCTGGCCCTCCGCCGTCTCGATGGACACGACACTCGGCAGCACGCGCGCGGCGACCGCTTCGAGCCCCGTGACGTCCTGCCCGGCCGCCGATGCGGCGGGCTCCTCGTCACCGACGGCCCCGGCCGCGTATCCCGCGGCTCCACCCGCGAGGACCGCAGCGAGGACCGCGGCCAGGAGGGGGCTGACCTTGCGGGGAGACCGGGGAGGCGGGGCCGGAGGGGGCCCCGGGTTCGGGGCCGCGTACGGGCTCGGGCTCGGGATCGGGTACGACGTCTCCGGCGGCGCGGGCGGGCCGAATCCCGAGGGGGGCCGACCGGGCAGGAAGGAAGGTCCGCGCGGCTCGCCGAGGCCTGGGTAGGGGGTGTGGGGCCGCCCGCTCCGGTACGGGTCGCCGGGCTCCGCCTCGGCCCGATGGCCCTCCGCCCTGGGGCCGTTGGGGCCCAGGGGGCCGGGCGGACGGGGTGGTCCGGTGGGGCGTGACGGGCCCAGCGGACGGGTCGGGCTGGGGTGAGCCGGCGGCCCCGCACGGCCGGGGAGGCCCGTGCCGCCCGGAGGACCCGGCTGGTCCGGAAGCCCCGGCTGGTCGGGGAGATGCGGCTGGTCGGGGAGACGCGGCTCGTCCTGGAAGCCGGCGTCGCGAGGTGGTCCCGGGTGAGGCGACGTGCCCGGGTGACGCGGCGGGCCGGGGTGGCCCTGGAATCGGTCGTACGACACGGTCGTTCCTCCTTGGTCGCGGAACCCTGGACCCGAGGGGGCCGGGGAGCGGAACCCGGTGGTGCCGGAACCCGGTGGTGCCGGAAGCCGGTGGTGCCGGAAGCCGAATGCCGGAGCACGGTGCCGGAAGCCGGAGAGGTTGCGGATCAGGGGAGTCGGGAGAACCAGAGCAGTGAGGTGGCCGCGGTGGCGAGGGCCGTGAGGAGACCGGCAGCGACGAACCACTGCCAGATCTCGCGCTCCTCGGTGCGGTGCCCGACGGAGCTGCCGATGTCCTCGTACACCTCCTGGAGTTCTTCGCCCGTCGCGGCCTCGTGGAAGTCGCCGCCGGTGCTGGAGGCGAGGCCCCGCAGGGCGGGACCGTCGACCGGGACGCTCACCGTGTCGCCGGACGGCAGGTCAATGGTCCCGCTTTCCGTGCCGTACGCGATGGTCGAGACCGGGATTTTGTCGTCGGCCGCCTCCTGGGCCGCCGACTCGACGGACCGGCCCGTGGTGTTGGAGCCGTCGGACAGCAGCACGATGTGCGCCGGCGGCGGGCTGGTCTCGGCCTCCCGGTCGAGCATGCGGACGGCGTCACGCGCGGCCACGACGGCCTCGCCGATCGCCGTGCCCTCGCCGGTGGTGAGCCGTTCGATGGCCGAGCGCAGGGCGCCGCGGTCGGTGGTCGGCGGGACCGCGACCGTGGCGGAGCCGCTGAACGGTACGAGTCCCGCGTTGAAGCGTTCGGGCAGCCGGTCGACGAAGGCGAGCGCGGCACGCTGGGCGGCCTCGAAGCGGGTCGGCTCGACGTCGGTGGCCTCCATGGACGCCGACACGTCGAACGCCACCACGATCGTGGCCCGCTCACGCGGCACCTGCACCTCCGCGGTCGGCCGGGCGAAGCCCACGACGAGCAGCGCGAGCGTGCCGCAGAAGGCGGCCGCCGGGACATGGCGGCGCCAGCCGGGCCGCCGGGGCGCGACCTTGTCCAGCAGTTCCAGGTTGGTGAAGCGGACCGCGTACCGGCCGCGCCTGCGCTGCACCAGGAGATAGGCGCCGATCAGCAGGGCGAGCGGCACCAGGAGCAGCAGCCAGCCGGGCGAGTGAAGACTCACGGCACCTCCAGCGGACTCATGGCCCCCGCCAGGGGATGCGGGCGTACGGGGATCGGGGTGACGGACTCCGGAGCGACGGATGTGTTCACGCGGCACCGCCTCCCGACCGGCGCCGCTGCTCCTCGACATGGCGTACGACATCGCGCACCCAGTCGCGGTCCGTACGCAGCCGGAGGTGGGCCGCGCCCGCCCGGCGGATGGACGCCTTGATCAACGCACGCTGTTCCAGGGCCGCTTCGGCGTACCGTTCGCGCAACCGCCGTGAGTGGGTGGGGATTTCGCGCCTGATGCCGGTCTCCGGATCGACGACGTTGAGCAACCCCACGGCGGGCAGCTCCAGTTCACGGGGGTCGACGGTCTCGACGGCCAGGATCTGGTGACGGTGGGCGACCGTTCGAAGGGGTTGCTCCCAGCCGGTCTCCAGGAAGTCGGAGATGACGGCGACCAGGCCGCTGCCGGGGAGTGCGCGCAGCGAGCGCAGGGCGTCGGACAGGGAGTGCGGGGCGTCCTTTGCCCCGCCCGCCGCCACCCGGGGGCGGTCCAGGGCGGCCCGCAGGATCGTGAGGAGGTGGTGGCGCCCGGTGCGGGGCGGAATCCGCTGGATGCCGTCCGGTCCGGTGATCTGCGCGCCGAGCCGGTTCCCGGCCCGTTCGGTGAGGAAGGCGACGGCCGCGGCCGCGCCGACGGCCAGGTCGCGCTTCTCCATCCGTGCCGTGCCGAAGTCCATGCTCGCGGACGCGTCGAGCACGATCCAGGTGGTCAGTTCGCGGTCGGCGAGAGTGAGCCGAACGTGCGGGACGGTGGTGCGCGCGGTGGCGTTCCAGTCCATCCGGCGTACGTCGTCGCCGATGACGTACGGCCGGGTCTCGGACACCTCGGTTCCCGGTCCCGGTACGAGGCCGGGATGGTCGCCCTGGAGGAGGCCGTCGGGGCGGCGGGTGAAGAGCAACTCCAGGTGCTTCAGGGCCTGTTCGGGGGTCAGTTCGCTGAGGGTCGGGGTGCCGCTCATGCCGCTTCGCCCTCCGTTCCCCCCTCTGTGCGTCCCTCGGCGCGTCCCTCTGTGCGTCCTTCCGTTCGCCCCTCTGTTCGTCCTTCGGGGCGGGTGGCGGCCTGGCGCGGGGTGATGCGCGGCTGCTCCACGGCGGCCAGTACCTCGTCGACGATCTCGGCGCCGGTGATCCCGTCGGCGAGTGCGTCGAAGGACAGCACGAGCCGGTGGGCGACCACCTCGTGGGCCAGGTCGTGCACGTCCTCGGGGAGGACGTAACCACGGCCGCGCAGCAGGGCGAGCGCGCGGGCGGCGGCGACCAGGCCCAGCGTGGCGCGCGGGCCGGCGCCGTGCGCCAACCGGCTGCCGGGGCCCGCGAGTTCACGGGTCGAGACGACCAGTCGTACGGCGTATTCGGCGACCGCGTGGTGCACGAACACCTCGTCGGTGGTGCGCTGGAGCGCGATGAGCCGGTCGGGGGTGAGGACGGGGCGTGCCCTGGGCGGGTCGACGCTCATGCGGTAGAGGATCGCGAGTTCCTCGGACTCGCTGGGGACGGCGACGTCGACCTTGAGCAGGAAGCGGTCGCGCTGGGCTTCGGGGAGTTGGTAGACGCCCTCGGACTCGATGGGGTTCTGGGTGGCGAGTACGAGGAACGGCTGGGGGACGGGGATGGTGGTGCCGCCGATGGAGACCTGGTGCTCGCCCATCACTTCGAGGAGCGCGGACTGCACCTTGGCGGGGGCGCGGTTGATCTCGTCGGCGAGCACGAAGTTGGCGACGACCGGGCCGGGTTCGACGCTGAACGTCTCCTGGGACGGGCGGTAGATCCGGGTGCCGGTGATGTCGGACGGGACGAGGTCGGGGGTGAACTGCAGCCGGGAGAATCGTCCGCCGGCCACGTGCGCGAGGGTCTTCGCGGCGAGGGTCTTGGCGACGCCCGGGACGCCCTGGAGCAGGCAGTGGCCCCGGGCCAGGACCGCGGTGAACATCCGCTCCACCATGCGGTCCTGGCCCACGATCACCCGCTTGACCTCGAAGAGCGCCTCTTCGAGGAGCTTCCCGTCCGTGGTGTCGCCACGTGGGTCGGCGGTGGTCACAGCGCTGCCGCGGGGTTGCTCGGATCCGCGGAGGGGGTGCCGCCGGTGCCGTCCTTGTCGGGGCAGTCCTCGCGGGTCCATGTGCGGGTTCCGTTGTCGGCCGCTCCGCCCTCGGCCGTGCCTTCCTCGACGACGAAGCGGACCGTTTCGCGGGGGGCCTCGTCGCCGTCTGCGGCGAGGGCGACGCCGCCGGCCGCCAGGGCCGCGGTGGCCAGTGCAGTGACGACGAGGATCTTGCGGTTACGGATATGACGGGTCATGGTCGGTGGCTCCTTCGGCCGTGTGGGACGACGTCCGGTACGGGGCCAAGACCATCAGGTGGGGGCGAAAACGGGCTTAAAGGGGGGTGCTGCCTGCGGGTTTGGGGGCGGGGTCGTGTGTTGGCCGCGGGTGCGTCGTAGCTTGTCGCGCCCACGCGGCGGAGCCGCACAATGTCACAGCCCCGCGCCCCTGAAGGGGCGCGCCCCCCTACTCCCCGCTTCCCAGCTTCTGTCCTCTCAGGAGTACCCATGCCGCCACCGATGCCGCCAGGAGTACCGCTGCGCCGAGGCCCGCCGCCAGGGCGATGCCGTCGACGAAGGCTGTGCGGGCGGCGTCGAGGAGGGGCTCGGCGTCGGGCAGCCCGGCGGACGCCTCCACCGCGCCGCCGAGGGACTCGTGGGCCGCGGCGGCCACCTCGGGGGGTGTGCCCGGTGGGGCCGTGAACCCGGCGTAGACGCCGGTGACGATGGAGCCGAGCAGGGCGATGCCGAGGGCCGCGCCGAGTTCGTAGGCCGTCTCGGAGACCGCGGACGCGGCGCCCGCCTGTTCCTTGGGCACGCTGGAGAGGATCACGTCGGCGGTCACGGTGAAGGAGAAGCCCGCGCCCACGCCGACGACCAGCAGGGCCCCGCCGAGGAGCGGATACCCGGTCGACTCGTCGAGCAGGGTCAGCGCGCCCAGGGCGAGCCCGATCGCGGCGAGCCCACCGGCGGTGACGGCACGCACCGAGTACCGGCGCGCGACCGTGCCCGCGACCAGGCCGGCCGCCACCGCGCCCAGCGCTGCGGGCAGTTCGGCGAGGCCCGCCTCCAACGGCCCCCTGCCCTGCACGAGTTGCAGAAACTGCGAGAGGAAGAAGACCAGGCCGGACAGGCCGAGGATGGTCAGCAGATCGGCGAGCACGGCCCCGGAGAAGCCGCGGTTGCGGAACAGCCGCATGTCCAACAACGGGATGGGAAGCGTGAGTTGACGGCGTACGAATCCGTAGAGCGCGATCGCGCCGAGCAGGGCGGCGGCGCCGGCCGTGGCGTTCGGGCCGTGCGAGGCGGCCTCCTTGATCCCGTACACGATGCCGACCATGCCGATGAGCGACAGCACGACGCTCATCAGGTCCCAGGGGCCGGGCTCGGGGTTGCGGGACTCGGGCAGCAGCTTCACGCCGACGAGGACGAGGACCGCCATCACCGGGAGGTTGATCAGGAAGACGGAGCCCCACCAGAAGTGTTCGAGGAGGAATCCGCCGACGACCGGGCCGACCGCCGTGCCGGCCGAGGCGGTGGCGCCCCAGATGCCGATGGCGAGGCTGCGTTCGCGCGGGTCGTGGAAGAGGTTGCGGATGAGCGCGAGGGTGGCGGGCATCAGGGTCGCGCCCGCGACACCGAGCAGTGCCCGCGCCACGATCATCAACTCGGGAGTGCTCGCATAGGCGTTGAGCACGGAGACGAGACCGAACGCGACTGAGCCGATGAGCAGCAGCTTCTTGCGCCCGATGCGGTCACCGAGGCTGCCCATCGAGACGAGCAGGCCCGCGATGACGAACGAGTAGACGTCTCCGATCCACAACAGCTGCGTACCGGAGGGCTGGAGGTCCTCGCTGATGTAGGGGGTCGCGAGACCGAGGACGGTCGCGTCGACGGCCACGAGCAGCACGGCGAGGACGAGGACGGCGAGCGCGAGCCAGCGGCCCGGACGCTTCTCCGTCTCCGCCGTGAACGCCGGCCGCACCGTGCTGGTCATGATTCCTCTCTCCGTAGTGCGCCGCCGAGCAACAGCTCGACGATCATGTGGTGGAAGTCGTTGGCGGCCACTCGGCCCTCGGTCACGGCCCATGCCCCGGAGGCGATGAGTCCGTAGAGGGCTTCGGTGAGCCAGGCGGGGGTGAGGTCGATGCGGAACTCGCCGCTCTCCTGGCCGCGTCGGAACACCGCGGCGATCCGCGCGTCGAGCCGGGCCCAGCCCTCGTGCCGCTCCTCGCCCTCGAACAGCTGGTTCTCGGAGTAGAGGAAGGCGAGCAGCCCGGCGGCGCTCTCGATCTCGCCCACCAGACGGCGTACGGCCTCCCGGGCGGTGTCCTCGTCGAGCCGCGCCGCGTCCAGGGCCGCCTCGCACTCGCGGATGCCGAGATCCTCCAGCGCCCGCACGAGGGCGTCGCGCCCGGCGAACTGGCGGTGCAGCGTGGCCCGGCTGATCCCGGCCGCCTTGGCGACCTCGTCCATGGTGGCGGTGGATTTCCGGGTGAGCAGGGCGGCTGCGCTGCGCAGCACGTGGTCACGATCGATGGCCATGAGACAAGCATAAGCCATATGAGACATCAATGTCTCACTCGAAGCGTGTGGCGCTCACCGCTGGTGGGTCCAGCTGCGAAAACTCAGTGCCAGGGCAGCTGCCCGCGCCTCTCCCAGTACGTCACCGGCTCCTCGGTCAGTGCGTCGAGCCGGGCCTGCTGCTCGTCGTCGAGGTCGACCACGGCAGCGTGCAGGTTCGAGGAGAGCTGGACGGCGGTGGCCGCGCCGGAGAGGACGACACCCGCCCAGGGCTGCCGCAGGACGAGCGCCAGGGCGACCGCGTCGGAGCCGAGGCCGGCCTCTTCCGCGATGGCGCGTACGGCGTCCGGTGCGTGCGGGTCGGCGAGCCGGCCGTTGGCCATGCCCTCCTTGACGATCACGGTCAGCCCGGCGTCGTGCGCCTCGGCGAGCGCGGGCCCCGCGGAGGTCTCCAGGACGTTGTAGGTGGCCTGGACGGTACGGAACAGCGGCTCGCCGTCGACCGTCACGGCGAGCGCGGTACGGATCGCGTCGGCCTGGGCGGGGCCGCTGGTGGAGAAGCCGACGGTCAGGCCCTGCGCGGCCGCCTCGGCCAGCCTGGCGTGCAGTTCCTTGTCGGTGAGCGCGGGGCTGTCCGGGGTCACCGAGTGGATCTGGTAGAGGTCGAGCCGGTCACCGAGCAGTTCCGCGCTCTCGGCACGCTGCCTCTCGTACGTGGCGAGGCTGTGGTCCTTGATCTCGTGCGCCTCGGCGTCGGTGCGCCAGTCGGCCGTATAGGTGTAGCCCCACTTGCTGCCGACGACGACGTCCTCGATGTCGGACCGTGTGTTCAGCCAGCCGGCGAGGAACTCCTCCGAGCGGCCGTACGAGCGGGCGGCGTCGAAGTAGCGCACGCCCTGGGCGTAGGCGGCGTCGAGGAGTTCATGTGTGCGGGTGCGGAGCGTCTCGACGCTCCGGTTGTCTCCCAGGTCGGCGTCCCGGCCGAGGTTGATGTAGCCGGGGCGGCCGACTGCGGCGAGGCCCAGTCCGATGTGGCAGGTGGGGGTTGTTGCTGTGGCCAGTCGGGCGAAGGGCATCGCGGGCTCCGTTGGTCGGCTCCAGTACGGCTGTCCGACCAACGTAACCCGCGATGACCTTCGGTGAGGATGGGGCGCCTGAGAGCTCGGTCCGTGTGGTGCGTTTGCGGCTGCGGGCGCGTCGTGGTTTGTCGCGCAGTTCCCCGCGCCCCTGACGGGGCACCGGTCCTACCGCTGCTTTTTAGCCGTCGCCCACTCGTGCTGAGCCGCCACGTTCGCCTTCACCTCTGTCAGCTGGATCGCCACCGCGCTCGGGGCCGTGCCTCCCCTGCCGTTGCGGGAGGCCAGGGCGCCGGGCACGTTCAGGACGGACCGGACCTCCGGCGTGAGGTGGGCGGAGATCTTCGCGAACTGTTCGTCGGTGAGGCCGTCGAGTTCGATGCCGTCGGCCTCCGCGGCCTTGACGCACTCCCCCGCCACCTCGTGCGCGACACGGAACGGTACGCCCTGCTTGACCAGCCACTCGGCGATGTCGGTGGCGAGCGAGAACCCGGCCGGGGCCAGCTCCTCCATGCGCTCGCGGTGGACGGTGAGGGTCGCCATCATGCCGGTGAAGGCGGGCAGCAGGACCTCCAGCTGGTCGCAGGAGTCGAAGACCGGCTCCTTGTCCTCCTGGAGGTCGCGGTTGTACGCGAGGGGCAGCGCCTTGAGCGTCGCCATCAGACCGGTGAGGTTGCCGATCAGCCGTCCGCTCTTGCCGCGCGCCAGCTCCGCGATGTCCGGGTTCTTCTTCTGCGGCATGATCGACGAGCCGGTGGAGAAGGCGTCGTGGAGGGTGACGAAGGAGAACTCCTTCGTGTTCCAGATGATGACCTCCTCCGCGATCCGGGAGAGGTTCACACCGATCATCGCGGTGATGAAGGCGAACTCGGCGACGAAGTCGCGCGAGGCCGTGCCGTCGATCGAGTTGCCGACACTGCCGTTCTCGAAGCCGAGGTCCTTGGCGACCGACTCCGGGTCGAGGCCGAGGGAGGAACCGGCCAGGGCGCCCGAGCCGTACGGCGACACCGCCGTCCGCTCGTCCCACTGCCGCAGACGCTCGGCGTCCCGGCACAGGGACTGGGCGTGGGCCAGCACATGGTGGGCGAACAGCACGGGCTGGGCGTGCTGCAGATGCGTACGGCCCGGCATCGCGACGTCCGGGTGTGCCTCGGCGAGCCCGATCAGCGCGTCCTGGAGGTCGGCGATCAGGCCGCCGATGATCCGGGCGTGGTCGCGCAGGTACATCCGGAAGAGCGTGGCGACCTGGTCGTTGCGCGAGCGGCCCGCGCGCAGCTTGCCGCCGAGGTCCGGGCCGAGCTGCTCCAGGAGACCGCGCTCCAGGGCGGTGTGGACGTCCTCGTCGGCGACGGTACCGACGAAGGAGCCGTCCGCGACGACGGCCTCCAACCGGTCGAGCCCCGCGAGCATGCGCTCCAGCTCGTCGTCGGTGAGGAGGCTCGCCTTGTGCAGCACGCGCGCGTGGGCACGCGATCCGGCGATGTCGTACGGCGCCAGCCGCCAGTCGAAGTGGACGGACGCGGACAGCTTGGCCAGGGCCTCGGCGGGCCCATCGGCGAACCGCCCACCCCAGAGCCGTACATCACCGCTGTTGCTGCTCACTTGCTGTGCTCCTCAAGACTGTTAAGTACGGGACGCGCCCCAAAGGGGCGCGGGGAACTGCGCGACCAGCCCACGACAACCCGCAGGTTACGCACCGGCCCACGGATCCCCTACGCCAAATCCCTCTTCGCCGCGATCTTCGAAGACAGCGCAAAGATGTCGATGAACCCCTGCGCCTTCGACTGGTCGAACGTATCGCCCGAGTCATACGTCGCGAGGTTGAAGTCGTACAGCGACTCCTCGGACCGCCGCCCCGTGACGACGGCACGGCCCCCGTGCAGGGTCATCCGGATGTCCCCGGAGACATGCTGGTTGGCCTCGTCGATGAAGCCGTCCAGGGCGCGCTTGAGCGGGGAGAACCACAGGCCGTCGTAGACCAGCTCGCCCCAGCGCTGCTCGACCTGCCGCTTGTAGCGGGCGAGTTCACGCTCGACGGTGACGTTCTCCAGCTCCTGGTGGGCCGTGATCAGCGCGATCGCGCCGGGAGCCTCGTACACCTCGCGGGACTTGATGCCCACGAGCCGGTCCTCGACCATGTCGATCCGGCCGATGCCCTGGGCGCCCGCGCGGGCGTTGAGCTGCTGGATGGCCTGGAGGACGCTGACAGGCCTGCCGTCGATGGCGACCGGGACGCCCGCCTTGAAGGTGACGACCACCTCGTCGGGCTCGCGCGGCAGCGCCGGGTTCTGCGTGTACTCGTAGACGTCCTCGATCGGGGCGTTCCAGATGTCCTCCAGGAAGCCCGTCTCGACGGCGCGTCCGAAGACGTTCTGGTCGATGGAGTACGGCGACTTCTTGGTGGTGGCGATCGGCAGGCCCTTCTCCTCGCAGAAGGCGATCGCCTTGTCCCTGGTCATCGCGTAGTCACGGACCGGGGCGATGCACTTGAGGTCGGGGCCGAGGGCCTGGATGCCGGCCTCGAACCGCACCTGGTCGTTGCCCTTGCCGGTGCAGCCGTGGGCGACGACGCCCGCGCCGTGCTTGTGGGCGGCGGCGACGAGGTGCTTGACGATCGTCGGCCGGGAGAGAGCGGAAACCAGCGGGTAGCGGTCCATGTAGAGGGCGTTGGCCTTGATCGCCGGGAGGCAGTACTCCTCGGCGAACTCGTCCTTCGCGTCCGCGACCTCGGCCTCGACGGCGCCGCACGCGAGGGCGCGCTTGCGGATGACGTCCAGGTCCTCGCCGCCCTGGCCGACGTCGACCGCGACGGCGATGACCTCGGCGCCCGTCTCCTCGGCGATCCAGCCGATGGCGACGGAGGTGTCCAATCCGCCTGAGTAGGCGAGTACGACGCGCTCGGTCACGGGCTTCTCCTCACACTGCATTCACTGACATGCATGAGTATGCAGCGCTCTGCATGATTCGTCAATCTCGGGGTGAGCCGGAAAGAAATTTCGGCGTCGCTTGAACGCGGGAAACCGCTTTCCCGTACTCCACTCCGAACGCCGGCGCCGCGTTTGTAAACCCACTCCTGACCCAAGTGAGGCACTCGCATGTCCAGGGCTCTTCCGAAGTACAACAAGCGCCGTGTGGCCATCATCGGCGGCGCGGCCGCGGTGGCGTTGTCCGGAGCGGTCATCGCCGGCTCGGCCTTGGCCGGGGAAACGTCCAAGAGCACCAACAGCCAGGCCGCCAGAACAAAGGCGTCCCCCGGCACGGTCAGCTGCCCCGCCGTCGCACCGAGCCTCCCCGCGATCCCCGCCTCCGCCAAGGCCGAGGTCGACCGCAACCTGGCTCTGCTCGACACCCAGATCGCCGAGGCCAACAAGCGCCTCGTCGACACCGTCGGCCAAGGTGGCGCGAACTTCGCCCAGAACGCGATCATCGGCCCGCTCAAGGACAAGCGCGTCGCGACCATCAACCGCATCGCCACCGCCATCGGCCGCACCGCCGCCAAGCCCACCGGCCTCGACGCCCTCGCCCCCTGCACGCTGAACACGGGCGCGGCGGCCGGAGGCGGTGCCGCGGCGTCGCCGAGCGCGTCCCCCACCCAGCAGGCGGGCGGCAACACCGGGAACACGGGAAACACGGGCAATACGGGGAACACCGGCAACACGAACGCGGCCGGCACGGTCAACTGCCCCGCCGTCGCGCCGAGCCTCCCCGCGATCCCCGCCTCCGCGAAGGCCGAGGTCGACCGCAACCTCGCCCTCCTCGACACCCAGATCGCCGAGGCCAACAAGCGCCTCGTCGACACCGTCGGCCAGGGCGGCCCCAACTTCGCCCAGAACGCCATCGTCGGCCCCCTCAAGGACAAGCGCGTGGCCACCATCAACCGCATTGCCACCGCCATCGGCCGCACCGCCGCCAAGCCCGCCGGCCTCGACTCCCTCGCCGCCTGCACGCTCAACAAGTAGTCACCGAATCACCGACGTCCCCCCACGGGCGCCCCGCACGCCGGCCGGGGCGACCCCGGGACCCGCAAGCCGCAAGGCCCGCGGGCCCCGGGGGTCTCCGGGCGCGACCCGGAGACCACGCCGCCCGCCGTACCCCCACACGCGCGGGCGGTGCAATTCCTTAGACAAGCGAAGGAGTTGCACCCATAATCGTTAGACATGGGAAAGACTTATGAGCGCATAGACGGCCGCCTGCGTACCTTCATCGAGGCGCAGCCCATCTTCTTCACCGCGACCGCGCCCCTGTCGGGCGACGGCACGGTCAACCTCTCGCCCAAGGGCCTCACCGGTTCGTTCGTGGTTCTCGACGAACTCACCGTCGCCTATCTGGACTTCGCCGGCAGCAACGCAGAGACGATCGCCCACCTCCGGGAGAACGGCCGGATCACCCTGATGTGGTGCGCCTTCCAGGGCCCGCCGAACATCGTCCGCGTACACGGCCGGGGCGAGCCGGTCTTCCGCGACGACCCGCGCTTCAAGGAACTCCTCGCCCACTTCCCGGGCATCGACCCGACCCTGCACGGCCTGCGCGCCATCATCGTGGTGACGGCCGAACTCGTCCGGGACACCTGCGGCTACGCGGTGCCCACCATGTCGTACGACGAGGACCGCGACCTGCACGCCAAGCGCTTCGCGCGGGAGGACGACGTCTCGCTGAACGCGTACTTCGAGAAGAAGGAGCACGTGGGGACCAGCCTGGATGGCCTACCCGGGCTGCCGCTGCCCCTGCCTCCCAGTAGCGTCTGAGCATGCGCCCAGGAGTCGCCCTTCTCGCGTCCGTGTCCCTCTTCGTGCTGGCCCCGAGTGCCCCCGGTACGGCCGGTGACACCGCCGGCCGGGCGCCGCTGCCCGAGCGGATGGCGGACACGGGCGGCGGCAGCCAGCTCATCACCGCGCAGGCCTCCCGGACCTCCTCGACGACCGGCACGGTCACCTGGTGGAACCGGCGGGACGGGCGCTGGGTGAAGGCCGGTTCCGTGCCCGCGCGCTTCGGCGCCAAGGGGCTCGTCGAGGGCGACTCCCGCAAGCAGGGCACCGACACCACCCCCACCGGGCTGTACGACCTGCCGTACGCCTTCGGCATCAAGCCGGCGCCCGAGGGGACGAAGGCGAAGTACCGCCCGGTGCGGCAGGACTCCTGGTGGTGCCAGGACACCGCCTCCCGCTCCTACAACCGCTGGACCGAGCCACGCCCCGCCGACTGCCGTGCCGCCGAGTCCGAGCACCTGATCACATACGGGACGCAGTACGCGTACGCGCTCGTCGTCGGATTCAACTACGAGCGGCCGGTGCGGGGGCGCGGCGCGGGGATCTTCCTGCACGTCAACGGAAGCGGCGCGACGGCCGGTTGTGTCTCGGTGTCCCACGACGCGATGCGACGCATCCTGACCTGGGCCGATCCGGCGCGCAGCCCGCACATCGCCATCGGGACGGACGGCGGGCCCACATCGATCGTCCGCTACTGACCTCCGCGCCGGTCTGCGCACCGACCTCTGCGCGGCCGTCCGCCGAGGAGAGCCGCGTCACCTCGGGTTACCGCGAGTCGCACCAGTTCACGGCTTGCTCCGGGGGCCGTTGAACACTCCGCCGTCCCGGGACGTACCACTGGGCCAAGGGGCCACTCCCCTTCCCAGCGTCCCCCACGGAGGAACCGTGAGCACGATCGCCGGCGGTCGCGCAGCGCGGCGCCAGACGATGCGCCGTATCCGACCTCGCCGCTCCCCCGCCATCCCGTTGCTGATCGCCGTGTGGGCGGGTGCGGCGGGCGTGATCTGGCTGTGGTGGAGCAACACCCCGTCCATCGCGGACGACAAGGGCCGGATCCTGAACGCGGGCCGGATCACCGGTCTGCTGGCCGGGTATCTGATGGCTCTCGTGGTCCTGCAGATGGCCCGGGTGCCGGCGCTGGAACGCCGGGTCGGCTCCGACCGGGTCGCCCGCTGGCACGCCATGAGCGGCCGCTACATGCTCTGTCTCACGCTCGCCCACATCGGTCTGACGATGTACGGCTACGCGCTCCAGGCGAACACGGGGGTCGTCGACCAGACCATCGAGTCGGTCAAGACCCTGCCCGACATGGGCAAGGCGGCCATCGGCACGGGTGTGCTGCTGTTCATCGGCCTGATCTCCGTCGGCGGACTGCGCAAGCGGATCCCGTACGACACCTGGTACCACATCCACCTGCTCACGTACGTGGCCGTGTACCTGTCGTTCTGGCACCAGCTGTCCACCGGCAACGACTTCGCGGTCGAGCCGGCCGCCACGACGGCCTGGTACGCGCTGTACGGGACCGTGACCGCGCTGGTGATCTGGTACCGGGTGATCACGCCGGTCCGGCTGAACCTGCGGCACCGGATGCGGGTCGAGGAGGTCGTCGAGGAGGCGCCCGGCATCGTCTCCGTGCTGATCAGCGGGAAGAAGCTGCACCGCATCGGTGCCGAGCCGGGGCAGTTCTTCCGCTGGCGGTTCATGGCGCCGGGCATGCGCTTCAGCTCGCACCCGTACTCGCTGTCGGCGGCGCCCAGGCCCGGTCTGCTCAGGATCACGGTCAAGGCGCTCGGCGACCACAGCACCGCGCTGAAGGGGCTCAAGCGGGGCACGCGGGTGTGGGCCGAGGGCCCGTACGGCGCGATGACCGCGTCCCGGCGCAGCCGCGGCAAGGTGCTGCTGATGGCCGGCGGAGTGGGGATCACCCCGATGCGGGCGCTGTTCGAGACGCTGCCGGCCGAGCGTGGCGACCTCACCCTGCTGTACCGGGCCAACAGCACGCAGGACCTGGCGCTGTGGGACGAGTTGTCGGCGATCGCCGACGAGCGCGGCGCCCGCCTGATGTACGCCGTGAACAGCCCCGACGGGGAGCGCCCGGACATCAACCCGGAGACGCTGCGCCGGAAGCTGCCCGACATCGACGAGCACGACGTGTTCCTGTGCGGGCCTCCCGGCTTCGCCGAGGGCGCGTACACCGCACTGCGCGGCGCGGGCGTACCGGCCCGCCGCATCCACCACGAGTCCTTCGAGCTGTGACGAACGGGAGTCCGCACCGATGAAGAAGAGCCACCCCCTGCGACGAATCGTGCTGGCCGGTGCCGCCACGGTGTCCGGGATCGTGCTGCTGCTGACCCTGAAGCCCTCCTCGGACCCGGCGGCCGCGTCGGCCGAAGGTACGCCACAAGGGCAGCAGTCGGTCGCGCCCCAGGGCTCCGGAGGCGTACAGGCCGGCAACGGAGGTGACCAGACCCTCACCGGTGACGTCGTCAAGACCCAGTACGGCAACGTCCAGGTCCGTATCACCGTGAGCGGCGGGAAGATCACTTCGGCCGCCGCCGTGCAGGCACCCACCGGCGGGCGCAGTACCGAGGTCAGCACCAACTCGGTGCCCAAGCTCAACCAGGCGGCGACCGCGGCGGGCAGCGCCGACATCGACGCGGTCTCGGGTGCCACCTACACGAGCGGCGGCTACAAGAAGTCCCTGCAGTCGGCCCTCGACAAGGCGGGCTCGTCCGCGGCGACGGGCGGCGGCTCGGCGACCGGCGGCGGCTCGGGCGGCGGCTCGGCCGACGCGAGCGGGTCCACCGGCGGCGGGGGTGCCGCCCAGGCGAAGACCCTCACGGGCACGGCCGTCACGACCGACTACGGCCCCGTGCAGGTACGGATCACCGTCACCGGCGGGAAGATCACCAAGGCCGAGGCGGTGCAGTCGCCCAGCGGCGGACGCAGCAGCCAGATCAGCGGTGACGCGGTGCCCAAGCTCAACCAGGCCGCGGTCGCGGCGGGCACCGCCGACATCGACGCCGTGTCCGGCGCCACGTACACCAGCGGCGGCTACAAGGAGTCCCTGCAGTCGGCCCTGGACCAGGCCGGTGGCTGAACCGACCGAGCCGGCCGATCTGGCCGAACCCGCCGAATCCACCGAGGCGCCGCTCGCGGTGCGGCACGCGGAGGAGGTGATGGGCACGGTCTTCTCCTTCGACGTACGGGGCGGTGAACCCGAGGCCGTACAGGCCGCGTTGGCGGAGGCCGTGGCCCAACTCCACGCGGTGGACGAGGTGTTCAGCACCTACCGCGAGGACAGCCAGATCTCCCGGCTGGCGCGCGGCGAACTGACCGTGGACCAGTGCGACCCGGAAGTCGCCGAGGTGCTCGAACTGTGCGCCGAGGCCGAGCGGTTGAGCGACGGCTGGTTCAGTACGAGATACGCGGGTCTCATCGACCCGACCGGCATGGTGAAGGGCTGGGCCGTCGAGCGTGTGGCCCGGCATCTCGTCGCGGCCGGGGCGAGCGGCGTCAGCGTGAACGGCGGCGGCGACGTGCAGATGTACGGCGTGCCGGGGCCGCACCGGCCCTGGCGGGTCGGCGTCTCCGACCCGCTGCGGCCCGGCGGGCTTGCCGCCGTGGTCTCCGCGGCCGGTGTCGACGAGCTGGCCGTGGCCACCTCCGGCTCCGCCGAGCGCGGCACCCACATCGTGGACCCCCGCACCGGCCGCTCCGCGGTCACCGACCTGGTCGCCGTGACCGTCGTCGGCCCCCGCATCACCTGGGCCGACGCCTGGGCCACAGCCGCCTTCGCCATGGGCTCCCGCCAGGCCCTGACCTGGCTGGAATCCCTACCGGACGTCGAGGCCCTACTGATCACGGCAGGCGACGAGGTCAGATGCACGGGGGGCTTGGCCAACAGGCTGGGCTGAGCGGGAGCCACCCTTCAGGCGCGCGGGCGGCCGGGGGGTTCAGAAGCGCGGCGTCCCGACGAGCGGCCTGGACTGAGGCGGAGTCGACCCTTCAGGCACGCGGGCGGCCTGGATTGCAGCGGGTTTTGAGGGACGCGGCCTGACAACCCGTCTGGGCCGGCGCAAGTTTTTGGGAGCACGGGCGTCGTCCTGGTAGGCGGCCTGAGCCGAGGCAGCTTCTAGGAGCACGGGCGCCCTGGCAATCGGCTTGGGCCGGGGCGAGCTTTCAGCGGCGCTGCCTGCCTGGGAATCGACTTGGGCCGGGGCAAGCTTTTAGGGGCGCGGGGAACTGCGCGACAAGCCACAGCGCACCCGCACCCGAACCCGCACCCACCCGACGCTCAACCTCAATGGTGATTCTGAGCCAACCGCAGCAAGTGATCGGCCAACGCCTGCCCACCCGTGGGGTTCCGGCTGATCAACAGCAACGTGTCATCCCCGGCGATCGTCCCGAGAATGTCCTGCAACTCCGCCTGGTCGATCGCCGAGGCAAGAAACTGCGCAGCCCCCGGAGGGGTCCGCAGCACCACGAGGTTCGCCGAGGCCTCCGCGGAGATCAACAGCTCCGAGGACAGCCTCCGCATCCGCTCCTCCTTCGCCGACTCCCCCAGCGGCGCGCGAGGGGTCCGGAAACCCCCCTCACTCGGCACCGCGTAGATCAGGTCGCCGTCGTTGTTGCGGATCTTCACCGCGTTCAGCTCGTCCAGGTCCCGGGAGAGCGTCGCCTGAGTGACGTTCAGCCCGTCGTCGGCGAGAAGCTTCGCCAACTGGCTCTGCGAACGCACCGGCTGCCGGTTGAGGATGTCCACGATCCGGCGGTGGCGTGCGGTGCGGGTCTGCGGGACCGCCGGCCCCGCGTGCTCGTGGTCCTGCGCCTGACTCATCGTCGTCGTCCCATTCCTCAGGATGCTCCGTCCACGTCGGCGTCTCGGGCCTGGTCGAGGACGCCGGGCAGGGCCCGCAGGAAGACGTCCACCTCGTCGTCGCTCACGTTCAGCGGCGGCATCAGCCGTACGACATCGGGGGCGGGCGCGTTCACCAGGAGACCGGCGTCCTGAGCCGTCTGCTGCGCGCGGGGCGCAAGCGGCTCGGTGAGCACGATACCCAGGAGGAGGCCCGCTCCCCGGACATGACCGATCAACGGGTGGCCGAGCGACTCGATTCCGTCGCGCAGCTTCTCGCTGGTCCGCTTCACGTTCTCCAGCAGCCCCTCCGACTCGATCGTGTCGAGTACGGCGAGTCCGGCGGCGCAGGCCACCGGGTTGCCGCCGAAGGTCGTGCCGTGGTGGCCGGGCTTCAGCAGCTGCGCGGCCCGGCCGAAGGCGACGGTCGCGCCGAGCGGAAGCCCGCCGCCGAGGCCCTTGGCGAGCGTCACGATGTCCGGCAGGACACCCTCGTGGGCCTGGTACTCGAACCAGTGCCCCGTCCGGCCGACACCCGTCTGCACCTCGTCGAGGACGAGGAGCGTGCCGGTGGCCGCGGTGATGGCACGGGCCGCCTTGAGATAGCCGGGCGGTGGCACGATCACGCCGTTCTCGCCCTGCACCGGCTCGATGACGACCAGCGCGGTGTCCTCAGTGACGGCGGCGGCGAGCGCCTGCGGGTCCCCGTACGGCACATGCGTGACATCGCCCGGCAGCGGCAGGAACGGCTCCCGCTTGCCCGGCTGGCCGGTGAGCGCGAGCGCGCCCATGGTGCGGCCGTGGAAACCGCCCTCGGTCGCCACCATGTGGCCGCGGCCCGTGAGCCGGCCGATCTTGAAGGCGCCCTCGTTGGCCTCGGCCCCCGAGTTGCAGAAGTAGACCCGGCCGTCCCGTCCGAAGAGCTGGAGGAGACGTTCGGCGAGCGCGACGGGCGGCTCGGCGACGAAGAGGTTGGAGACATGGCCGAGGGAGGCGATCTGCCGGCTGACGGCCTCGACGATCGCCGGGTGGGCGTGGCCGAGCGCGTTGACCGCGATCCCGCCGACGAAGTCCAGATACTCCTTGCCGTCGGCGTCCCACAGCTTGGTGCCGGCTCCGCGGACGAGGGGCAGCCGCGGGGTGCCGTAGTTGTCCATGAGCGCACCCTGCCATCGCTGGGTGAGCTGTTCGTTGGCGGTCATACGGCGTCCCCCTCATGCCTGTTCGGCTCATGACTGATCGGCTCATGCGCGTGCGGCTCTTGCGCGTTCGGCTCTTGCCTGCTCGACGCTTCCGTGTCCGGCACGACCATCGTGCCGATGCCCTCGTCGGTGAAGATCTCCAGCAGGATCGAGTGCTGGACCCGGCCGTCGATCACCCGGGCGGTGTTCACGCCGTTGCGGACGGCGTGCAGACAGCCCTCCATCTTCGGCACCATGCCGCTGGCCAGTTCGGGCAGCAGCTTCTCCAGCTCTCTCGCGGTGAGCCGGCTGATGACCTCGTCGGAGTTCGGCCAGTCCTCGTAGAGTCCCTCGACGTCCGTGAGGACCATCAGTGTTTCGGCGCCCAGCGCCGCAGCGAGTGCCGCAGCCGCCGTATCAGCATTGACGTTGTAGACATGTCCGTCGTCCTGGCTACGGGCGATCGACGAGACGACCGGGATCCGGCCGTCGGCGAGCAGTGCCTCGATCGCGCCCGTGTCGATCGCGGTGATCTCGCCCACCCGCCCGATGTCGACCAACTCCCCGTCGATCTCGGGCTGGTGCCTGGTGGCGGTGATGGTGTGCGCGTCCTCGCCGGTCAACCCCACGGCGAGCGGCCCGTGTTGGTTGAGCAGCCCGACCAGCTCCCGCTGGACCTGTCCGGCGAGCACCATGCGTACGACGTCCATGGCGTCCTCGGTGGTGACCCTGAGGCCCGCCTTGAACTCGCTGACGATGCCGTGCCGGTCCAGGGCCGCGCTGATCTGCGGGCCGCCGCCGTGCACGACCACGGGCTTGAGCCCGGCCTGGCGCAGGAACACGACGTCCTGTGCGAACGCGGCCTTGAGGTCCTCGTCGATCATGGCGTTGCCGCCGAACTTGATGACGACCGTCCTGCCGTTGTGCCGCGTCAGCCAGGGCAGCGCCTCGATGAGGATCTGCGCCTTGGGCAGCGCGGTGTGCTTGCGGGTAGTGCTCATGACGAGTACGCGCTGTTCTCGTGGACGTAGTCGGCGGTGAGGTCGTTGGTCCAGATCGTGGCGGTCTCGGTGCCCGCGGCGAGGTCGGCGACGATGTGGACCTCGCGGTAGCGCATGTCGACCTTGTCGCGGTCCTCGCCGACGCCACCGTTCTTGCAGACCCAGACGCCGTTGATGGCGACGTTCAGCCGGTCCGGCTCGAAGGCGGCCCGGGTTGTGCCGATCGCGGACAACACCCGCCCCCAGTTGGGGTCTTCGCCGTGGATCGCGCACTTGAGGAGGTTGTTGCGGGCGATGGAGCGGCCCACCTCGACGGCGTCGTCCTCGCTCGCCGCGTTGACCACCTCGACCTTGATGTCCTTGCTGGCGCCCTCGGCGTCCCGGATGAGCTGCTGACCGAGATCGTCACAGACCTTCCGTACGACCTCGGCGAACTCCGCCTCGTCCGGGGTGACTTGGGAGGCCCCGGAGGCGAGCAGCAGCACGGTGTCGTTGGTCGACATGCAGCCGTCGGAGTCGACCCGGTCGAAGGTCGTACGGGTGGCGGCGCGCAGGGCCCTGTCCAGCACATCGCCCTCGACGTCGGCGTCCGTGGTGAGCACGACCAGCATCGTGGCGAGACCGGGGGCGAGCATGCCCGCGCCCTTGGCCATCCCGCCGACGGTCCAGCCGTCCCCCACGACGACCGAGGTCTTGTGGACGGAGTCGGTGGTCTTGATGGCGATGGCGGCCTTCTCGCCGCCGTGTTCGGAGAGTTGGGCGGCGGCCTGCTCAACTCCCGGCAGGAGCTTGTCCATCGGGAGCAGCAGGCCGATGAGCCCGGTCGACGCGACGGCGACCTCACCGGCGTTCTGCCCGAGGACCTCGGCCACCTTCTCGGCCGTCGCGTGCGTGTCCTGGAAGCCCTTCGGACCCGTACAGGCGTTGGCACCACCGGAGTTGAGGATCACGGCGGAGACCAGTCCGCCCTTCAGTACCTGCTCGGACCAGAGCACCGGCGCGGCCTTTACCCGGTTGGAGGTGAAGACGCCCGCCGCGGCCAGTTTGGGCCCGTTGTTGACCACGAGGGCGAGGTCCGGGTTGCCGTTCTCCTTGATTCCGGCGGCGATGCCGGAGGCGGTGAACCCCTTGGCGGCGGTGACACTCACGGTGCGACTCCGATCGTGGAAAGGCCGGTGGCCTCGTCGAGCCCGAGGGCGATGTTCATGCTCTGGACGGCACCGCCCGCGGTGCCCTTGGTGAGGTTGTCGATGGCGCTGATCGCGATGATGCGGTGCGCGGCCGCGTCGAACGCGACCTGCACCTGAACGGCGTTGGAACCGTAGACGGACGCGGTCGCGGGCCACTGGCCCTCGGGCAGCAGGTGCACGAACGGTTCGTCGGCGTAGGCCTTCTCGTACGCGGCCCGTACGGACTCGGCGGTGACGCCCTCGCGGGCCTTCGCCGTGCACGTGGCGAGGATGCCGCGGGGCATCGGGGCGAGGGTCGGCGTGAAGGAGACGGTGACGGGCTCGCCGGCGGCCGCGCCGAGGTTCTGGATCATCTCGGGGGTGTGCCGGTGGACGCCGCCGACGCCGTACGGGGACATGGACCCCATGACCTCGCTGCCCAGCAGGTGTGCTTTGGGCGCCTTGCCCGCTCCGGAGGTCCCGGAGGCGGCGACGATCACGGCTTCGGGCTCGGCGAGACCGGCACCGTACGCCGGGAAGAGCGCCAGCGAGGCGGCCGTCGGGTAGCAACCGGGCACCGCGATGCGCTTGGACCCCTCCAGCGCAGCGCGGGCACCCGGCAGTTCGGGGAGACCGTAGGGCCAGGTCCCGGCGTGTGCCGAGCCGTAGAACCGCTCCCAGTCGGCGGCGTCCTTCAGCCGGAAGTCGGCCCCCATGTCGACGACCAGTACATCGGGTCCGAGTTGCTCGGCGACGGCGGCGGACTGGCCGTGCGGCAACGCGAGAAAGACGACATCGTGTCCCGCGAGGACCTCGGGTGTGGTCTCCTGAAGCACGTGGTCGGCGAGCGGCAGCAGATGCGGTTGCAGCGCACCGAGCCGTTGCCCCGCGTTGGAGTTTCCGGTCAGGGCGCCGATCTCGATCTCGGGGTGCGCCAGGAGCAGACGCAGCAGTTCCCCGCCCGCGTACCCACTCGCTCCGGCCACTGCCGCACGTACCGCCATGGAACCCTCCTCTTGGATGGCATGACTATACGTTTCGCTGCACGTTTATGCAATCTCAGCGGTGTGGCGCGGGGCCGGGCCCGGTAACTGCGATGGTCGCCGCAGAGCCGGTGCATAGGATCGCCGGCATGGCACTGCGACCGGTCCAGGTGAACATCAAGGCCCTCGACGGCCCGGCGGTCGGCCGGTTCTGGGCGGAAGCGCTCGGCTGGAGAGTTTTCAGCCCCGGTGTGACCACCTACGTCGGACCCGACGGCGGATCCGACAGCGGACCCGACGGCGGACTCGTCTGGCCGCATCCGGTCGCCGTCTGCATCGACGTCGTTCCCGTCCCGGAGCCCAAGACGGCGACGAAGAACCGTACGCACCTCGATCTCGCCACCACCTCCCTGGCCCATCAGGCGGAGCTGGTCGCGCGCCTGAGGGCTCTCGGTGCGGCGCCTGTGGACGTGGGGCAGAAGGACGTGCCGTGGACGGTCCTCGCCGACCCCGAGGGCAACGAGTTCTGCGTGCTGGAGCCCCGGGAGATCTACCGGGACACCGGGCCGATCGCCGCGGTGGTGGTCGACTGCGTGGATCCGCGGGCCATGGCCCGGTTCTGGGGCGAGGCGACCGACTGGACCCTGCACGAGGTGACCGACGATCACGCGTCGTTTCGCTCCGCCAAGGGTGGCGGCCCGTATCTCGAGTTCCTCCGCACGCCCGGCGCGAAGACCGTGCCGGACCGCGTCCACCTCGACCTGCTGCCCCACCCCGGCGACGACAAGGCGGCCGAGATCGCCCGGCTGCGCGCCCTCGGCGCCACCGACCTCGACCTCGGCCAGGGCGACGTCCCGTGGACGTGCCTGACCGACCCGGACGGCCACGAGTTCTGCGTCCTCGCCCTGCCCTGACGCGGAGCCCCGACGACACCGCTCCTTCCGCGCCGCGTGGGAGCGCAGGAACCAGCGGGCGCAGCCCCGGGCGGCGCATTCCGTGAGCTGTTCGGCCTCGGCGCCGGTGGGGAGCTCCGTGGCGTCCTCGGCGAGGAGGGAGAGGGCGGCCGCGGCCGGGTTGCCGGTGTCGGGCTCGTCGGCGCGGTGCGGCCCGTCGGCCGTCCAGGCGAGCCGTGGCGTCGAAGGGGCCGCCCCCAGAGCGGAGTTGAGGGTGTCGAGGCTCCCCCCGGGCGGTACGGCTCCGGCGGCCCGCGCCTCGAAGAGCGCGCGTGACGCCTCCCGCAGCCCGAGGAGCCTGCCCGCCTGCCGCCCGTTCAGCGCCACCCGGTCCGGCAGCAGCTCGTGCCGTACGAGCCGCGAGCGAGACATAGCGCTCCTCGCCGGGGACCTGCAGATGATGCAGGTAATGAGTGGACGCGCTCCGCAAGGACTTCCCGATCCTCGGGCGGACGGTGGACAGCGGTGCCCGGCTCGTCTACCTCGACTCCCGGGCCGCCACGCAGAAACCGCTCCAGGTCCTGGACGCCGAACGGGACTTCTACCTCCGGGCAACGCCGCCGTGCACCGCGGCGCCCACCAGCCGGCCGGCGAGGCGACGGAGGCGCACGAGAACGCGCGACGCACGATCGCGGACTTCGTCGGTGCCGCCGAGGACGAGGTCGCCGCACACGAGGACGTCCTCACCGCGCGGGCGCTTCAACTCCTCCAGGAGATCCCGGGCGTGCACATCATCGGCCCGCGCGGCACCGAAGACCGCGGCTCGGCGGTCTCCTTCGCCGTCGACGGCATCCACCCGCACGCCGTCGGCCAGGTCCTCGACGAGCGCGGCGTCGCGGTCCGCACGGGCCACCACTGTGCCCGTCCCATCGTCCGCCGCTACGGCGTCCCGGCCACCACCCGCGCGACCTTCTACGTCTACAACACCCTTGAGGAAGTGGAGCAGTTGGCGGAGGGGGTGCGGGCGGCCCAGGTGTACTTCGGCACCTGAGCCGCCCGCCAGGTCATCCCTTCCTGATCCGCAGGAACGTCACCGAGTTCGCCGGGAACGTGTACGTGAACCTGTCGGCCACTCCGGAGAACGTGGACGTGACCGGTGCGACGGGCGCCTCCGTCTCGGTGTTCACCGCGTCGGGCGCGGCGGCCAGCGTGGTCACCGCGGCCTTCGAGCGGACCTTCGCACCGCCGAGGTCGATCGCCGTACGGGCGTCCGCCGCCTGGGCGTTGACCACCTTGACGATCAGGTCACCGGTCTTCTTGTCCTTGGTGACCACCTGCCGGAACGGCTCGGCCGGCTTGTCGTCGGTGAAGCTGCCCCACTCCTTGCCGTCGAGGAGGAGGGTCACCTGACGGCCGCGGACCTTGATGTCGATGTCGTAGGCGCGGCCCGTCTCGATGGACCCGGCCTTGGAGACGAGCGTCGACTTGCCTCCGTCCACGGCCTGTTCGACGGCGGACTGGGTGTTGTTCCAGCCGCCGAGGTTCCACCAGTAGTAGTTGCCGGTGTCCTTGACGCCGAAGGCGACGAGGAAGCCCTCCTTGCCGGACTTCTTGGTGGCCTTCACATGCAGGTCGTAGTCGTGCCAGGCCGGGTCGCCCGCGGACACCATGGTGTTCTCGGCCGCCACGTCGCTCTGCACGTACTGCCCGTCCTGGACGCTCCAGCTGCCGCCGCCCGTGTGGGTCCACCTGGAGGCGTCACCGGAGAAGTCGTCGCTGAGCAGCGCGGTGCCGTCCGCGCCGGTCACCCGCACATCGTCGTACGCGGCGGTCGTCGCCCACGTCGACAGGCCGACCGCGCCCGTGATGGGCCCGTTCAGCGAGGGTGTGCCGGTCGCGGTCGAGGGCACGACCCGGTCGCCGACGTTGCGCATGAAGAGCTTCTGGACCTCGTAGTTGGCCGAGTTCCAGGAGGCGTGGTTGTTGAACCAGATCAGGTCGGGCCGCCACTGCACGTAGTCCTCGTTGGCGAGCAGCGGGGCGTACGAGGCGAGCTTCACGATGTCCGCGTTGCGTTCGAGGCCGGTCATGAACGCGGCTTCGGAGAGGGCGTTCTTGAAGGTGTTGCCCTGCGAGGCGTACTCGCCGAGGAAGACCTTGGGCCCGTTCCTGTCGTACGAGTCGTAGCGGTCGTTGTTCTGGAGGAACCAGGCCGGGCTGTTGTAGTAGTGCTCGTCGACCATGTCGACGTTCGCTTCCCGGTTGAGCTTCCAGGCCGTGTCGAAGGTCGAACCACTGTCGTCAGGGCCGGAGTTGGAGATGACGGTGATGTCCGGGTACTTCGACTCGATGGCCGCGCGGAACTGCTTGAAGCGCTCGAAGTACTCGTTCGGCAGGTTCTCCTCGTTGCCGACCGCGAGGTGCGTGAGATGGAAGGGCTTCGGGTGGCCCGCCTTCGCCCGCTTCTTGCCCCACTCGCTGGTCACGGGACCGTTGGCGTACTCGATGAGGTCCAGGGTGTCCTGGATGTGCCGCTTGAGGAGCGCGTCGTCGTCGACGGCCCTGTTCTGGCCGCAGCCGGTGACGAGTGCGGGCACGACGGGCAGCGGCATGGCGCCGATGTCCTCGGAGAACTGGAAGTACTCGTGGTAGCCGAGCCCGTAACTCTGGTTGTAGCCCCAGAAGTTGGCGTTCGTCGGGCGCTGCTCGACGGGTCCGACGGTGTCCTTCCACTGGTACGACCGCTTGCGCTCCCAGTTGGAGGCCTCGCTGTAGTCCTGCATGGAGCCCGTGTTGACGAGGCAGCCGCCCGGGAAGCGGACGAAGGCGGGGTCCAGGGCGGCGATCTTCCGGGCGAGGTCCTTGCGCAGGCCGTGGCCCTTGTAGGTGTCGCGCGGGATGAGCGAGATCATGTCGAGCGCGACCGGGCCGCCGGTGCCCACCGTGAGCCGGCCGGTGGCGCTGGTACGGGTCGCGGTGAAGCGTGCCGTGTACTTCGCCCAGCCGCCTCGCGCGGTGACGCGCCTGACCTCGGCGAGTTCGCCGTCGGCGTCCTGGAGGGTGACCGTGAGCGCCGACCTGCCCTCCGCGCGGGCCCAGACCGAGAAGTCGTAGACCTTGCCCTTCTCGACCGAGATCCCGGTGTTGTAGCCGGAGTTGGTGACGGACGAACCGCCGTCCAGAGCGAGGTACGTGCGGTTGCGGGCGTTCAGGCGGCCGTCGTCGTCCGCGGTCTTGGCGGTGCCGGTGACCGTCCAGGAGGTGAGCGAGGTGTACGAGCGGTTGTCGGCCGTCGAGTACTCGAAGGACCGGTTCTGCACGAGCTCCGCGTACAGGCCACCGTCCGCCGCCCGGTTGATGTCCTCGAAGAAGACGCCGTACATCGTGTCGTCGATCTTCGCGCCCGCGGTCCTCGGGTCGACGGTGATCGCGTAGTCGGTGGTGTCCTCGGCGGCTGCGTTCACCGGGGCCGGGACGAGGAAGGACGCGGCCAGCAGTGCGGTGGCCGTGAGGGAGAGTCTCCAGCGGGTGCGGGTGCGTGACATGGATCCTCCGCGGCTCTAGAGGGGTCAGCAGGGGTTCAGCAGGCGAGGTCAACCGTTCGAGATACCGGACAGTGATCAATACTTCGAACGGCAAGATAGGTAGAGGGCAGGAGCACGTCAATGGGTTGCACAGGAGAGGCCGGGGAGGCGGAGGGGATGTCCGAATACTGGCCCGTGACCGATGTGCTGGCGTATCTGGCGGGGGGCTGGCGCGTGGAGCGTTCGGTGCGGGATCTCGCGAGCGGGGCCCGGGGCTCGTTCAGCGGGACGACGGTGTTCGAGCCGCTCGACGACGAGAAGGGGCTGCTCCACCACGAGTCCGGCACCTTCGTGTGGCAGGACGTGGCCCGCCCCGCCGAGCGCACCCTGCGGTTCCTGGCGAGCGACGAGGGGGCCGGCCGGGCCGACGTACGGTTCGCCGACGGCCGCCCCTTCCACGACCTGGACCTGACCTCCGGCCACCACGTCACCGACCATCCGTGCTCGGCGGACCTCTACCGGGGCGAGTTCACCGTGCACGACGCCGACCACTGGCGGACGGTCTGGCGGGTGGGCGGCCCCGCCAAGGACCTGCTCCTCACGACGGACTACACGCGGCAGGGCTAAAGACGTTCGGACTGGGTCTCGAAGCGGAGGTTCCAGCGTCCGGCCCGCCCGGTGAGCGTGGCCGTCGACAAGGGGCGGACGTCGAGGTTCCAGTACGCCGACGGGTGCGCCTTCAGGACGTAGACGAGCGCGGCCCGTACGACGGCGGGCTCCGCCACGGCGACGATGCGGCCCCCGTCGTCGGCCGGGCGGGTGTCGAGCCAGCCGCCCACCCGCTGGATGAACTCCACCAGCGACTCCCCGCCGTGCGCCGCGGAGTACGGGTCGGCGAGCCAGGCGTCCACGGCCTCGGGTTCGCGGGCCATCGCCTCGCCGAGCGTCAGCCCGCGCCAGCGCCCCATGTCGCAGTCCCGCAGGGCCGGCTGGGCCAGCGGCGCGAGACCCAGCGCGTCACCGGTGGCCCGGCTGCGCGGCGTCGGCGAGCAGTACCGCAGCTCGGCCGCCGCCAGCGGCACCAGCATGTGCGCGACGCGCTGCACCTCGCCCCAGCCCGCCTGGTCGAGCGGCCGGTCGTCGTCGAAGCGCTCGGCGAGCAGCGAGGAGCTGCGGGCGGCGGCGATCAGCGTGACCCGAACATGCATGCGGCGATCGTGGAGGGCGGAACTCCGCAGGTCAAGAGGTGATCCGCAGCACTTACGGAATGCTCACGGACGGTGGACCGCGGGAGGCCCGGCGCCGTCGGATCGCCGAAGATTCGGTGCCACCTCTTCGTCGTGCCGGGCTCAGACCCGGAGCACCTCGTCACAGGCCGTCCGCAGTCTCCGTACGCCCTCCGTGATCTCCGCCGTCCCCGCGACGGCCGCGAAGCTCAACCGGAGGTGGGCGGCCGGGGGTTCGGCGCTGAAGTAGGGGCGGCCCGGGGTGACGGCGACGCCCGAGCGGAGCGCGGCGGTGAACAGGGCCTGCTCGTCCGTGCCGTCGGGGAGGCGCAGCCACAGGTGGTAGCCGCCGGACGGAATGTGGGGCAGGGCGAGTTCGGGGAGGTTCAGCCGGAGCGCGGCGGTCATCGTGTCGCGGCGGTTCCTCAGCTCGGTCGCGACGGCACGCAGGTGCCGTGGCCAGGCGGGCGAGCCGACGAGTTCCAGGGCCGCCTCCTGGAGCGGGCGCGGCACGAAGAAGGTGTCGACGACCTGGATCGCCCGCAGCCGTTCCAGTACGGGGCCGCGGGCGGCCAGCGCGCTCACCCGGAAGCTCGGTGAGGTCGCCTTGGTGAGGGAGCAGACGTGCACGACGACTCCGTCGGGGTCCTCCGAGGCCAGCGGACGCGGCAGCGGCCCCGAGTCCTCGTGCACGAGCCGGCGTACGAAGTCGTCCTCGACGACGAACGCGCCCGCCTCGCGTGCGATCCGCAGCACCTCGCCGCGTCGCTCGGGGGCGAGCACCGCGCCGGTGGGGTTCTGGAAGAGCGGCTGGCAGACGAAGACGCGGGCCCCGGTCGCCCGCAGGGCGTCGGCGAGCAGCTCCGGTTTCACCCCGTCCCGGTCCACGGGCACCGGCACGGGCCTGAGGCCGGCGGCGCGGGCGATCGCCAGCATGCCGGGGTAGGTGGGCGACTCGACGAGGACCGGGGCGCCGGGCGGGGCGAGCGCGCGCAGCGCGGTGGTCAGCCCGGACTGGCCGCCCGCCGTGATGAGCACCTCGGCGGCGGTGACGGCACCGCCGATGCCCCGCGCGAACCACTCACGCAGCTCCGGCAGCCCGTCCACAGGCGGACGCCCCCAGGCGCCGGGGCGGCGGCCGGCCCGGGACAGGGCGGCGGCCATCGCCCGCTCCGGCTGGAGCGAGGGGTGCAGATAGCCGCCGTTGAACTCGACGACTCCCGGCGACGGGGCGGCGAGCGTGGCGACCACCGCGGAGGCGTCCACCGTGCGCGGTACGAGTTCGGCGGCGGAGTCCGCGCTGAGCGAGACCTCCTGCCAGGACGTGTCTCCGACGGCCGGCCCGGCATCGCGTGGCGCGGCCCGGAACGCCCCCGCTCCCGGCCGCGTGACCACCAGCCCCTCGGCGGCCAGCTGGGCCAGCGCCCGGGACACGGTCACCGGACTCACCCGGAACCGCTCGACGAGGGCCCGACTGGACGGCAGCTTTCCACCTGGAGAGTAGCGGTTCAGCTCGCCCCTCAACTGATTCGCCAGATCACCGACACTGCTACGCTCTTGCATGAGAGCACAGGATAGCGCTACTGCGCAGACCGCGATAGCGGTGCCCGTCGCCCCCGGATCCGGTCGGCCCGCCACGGGCCGGGGCTCCGCCGCGAGGGCCGGCACCCTCCAGGCCGCCCTCGGCGTCACCGCGTTCTCCCTCACGTTCCCGGCCACCGCCTGGGGTCTTGAGGGGTTCGGCCCCTGGTCGCTCGTCGCCGTACGGACCGTTCTGGCGGCCGTCATCGCGGGCGGCTGCCTGCTCGCCCTGCGGATACCGCTCCCCGGCCGCGGTCACTGGGCGGGCCTGGCCGTCGTCGCCGCCGGGGTCGTGCTCGGCTTCCCGCTGCTGACGACCCTCGCCCTGCGGACGTCGACCACCGCGCACGCAGCGGTCGTCGTCGGGCTGCTCCCCCTGACCACGGCCCTGTTCTCCGCTCTGCGCGTCGGCACCCGCCCCTCGCGCACGTTCTGGGTCGCGGCGTCCGCGGGCGCGGCCGTGGTGATCGCGTTCACCGTGCAGCAGAGTGGCGGCGCGCTGACCGGCGCGGACGCCTATCTCTTCGGGGCCCTGCTGGTCTGCGCCGCCGGATACACGGAGGGCGGCCGGCTGGCCCGCGTCATGCCGGGCTGGCAGGTCATCGGCTGGGCGCTGGTCCTGTGCCTGCCGGTGACGGTGCCCGTGGCCGCGATCGCGCTGTCGTACGAGCCCGTCCAGCTGACCGCGCACAGCGTGACCGGGCTGCTGTGGGTCGCGGCGGGCTCCCAGTTCGTCGGTCTGGTCGTCTGGTACCGCGGCATGGCGGCGATCGGCATCCCGAAGGCCAGCCAGTTGCAGTTGGCCCAGCCGCTGCTCACACTGGTGTGGTCGGTACTGCTCCTAGGCGAGCACCTGACACCGGCCGCACCGCTGACGGCCGCGGCCGTGCTCGTCTGCATCGCCGTCACCCAACGGGCCCGGGGCTGACCGGCCCGCACGAGCCGGTACGAACCGGTGTCACCCGCCGTAGACTTACGGCCACCAACCGCTACTCCCGTGCGGAACGAGGAGGCCATACAGATGCAAGCAACCAAGGGCGACCATCTGCTGGTGCACGGCAGGATCGTCGGGCAGCACGACCGGGTCGCGGAAGTCATCGAGGTACTCGGACAGAAGGGCAGCCCCCCTTACCGGGTCCGCTTCGAGGACGGCCACGAGACCCTGATGTCACCCGGCCCCGACTGTGTGGTCCAGCACCACAAGGACACCGACTAGGCCCTGCGCGCGGGCTTCGCCGGCTGCTTGTAGTGGTCGGCGACCACGCGTGCCATGGCACCGATGCTGTCGGCCGCCACTTCCCTGGCGGAGAAGAACACGTGCCCGCGTACCTCCGGATGGTCCCGCGCAAGGGTGAGGTGGCGGGACAGCTCGGCCACGTCCTGCCAGGCCGCGGGCTGCGCGGGATCACCGGCCTTGTAGAGCGCCTCACCGACGTACAGCTTCGTGCTGCTGCCGCGCGCGGTCTCGGCCCACCAGGGGACCAGCTTCGCGTAGTCCGCGGCGGCGAAGCCGATGTTCCAGTAGAGCTGCGGGACGATGTAGTCGATCCAGCCCTGCCGGACCCACTTCCTGGTGTCGGCGTGCAGATCGTCGTACGTCTGCACCCCGGCCCGGGTGTCCGAGCCCTGCGGGTCGGTCGTGGCGTTGCGCCACACCCCGAACGGGCTGACCCCGAACTTCGTGCCCGGCCGGGCCTTCTTGATCCGGGCGGCCGTCTCCAGCACCAGCTGGTCGATGTTGTTCCGCCGCCAGGCCGCCCGGTCGTCGAAGTCGTCGCCGTACGCGGCATACGCGGCGTCGTCGTCGAAGACCTGGCCCGCGACCGGATACGGGTAGAAGTAGTCGTCCCAGTGCACGGCGTCCACGGCGTACTTCTCCACCGCGTCGAGCATCGCGTCCTGGACGAACGTGCGGACCTCGGGCAGCCCCGGGTTGTAGTACAGCTTCCCGCCGTACGGCACGACCCAGTCCGGGTGCTTGCGCGCGGGGTGCGAGGCGACGAGCTTCGTCGGGTCGGTGTGGTTGGCGATCCGGTACGGGTTGAACCAGGCGTGCAGTTCCAGACCGCGCGCGTGGGCCTCCTTCACCGCGGTGCCGAGCGGGTCCCAGCCGGGGGCCCTGCCCTGGACGCCGGTGAGGCACTGGGCCCAGGGCTCGTACGGCGAGGGCCACAGCGCGTCGGCCGTGGGCCGCACCTGGAAGATCACCGCGTTCAGCCGGCGCTCCACCGCCTGGTCGAGGTGCGCGAGCAGTTCGGTGCGTTGCTGAGCGGCGGTCAGCCCGGGTTTCGAGGGCCAGTCGCGGTTGGCGACGGTCGCCACCCACATGCCGCGCAGCTCGCCTGCCGGAGCGCGGCGCCCGCGGGGCCGGGAGTCGTCGCCGGAGTCGCCGTCCGGCCCGTCACCCCCGGAGACCTCCGCCACCGCCAGTCCCGCCGTCACGAGTCCCGTCAGCCCGACCGCCGCGGCCGCCGCGAACCCCCGACGTGACATACGCCCCATGCCGCACGCTCCAAACACTCCGGGTCCGCCTGGTCACGGACCGTTCCCACCGCACAGCATGCCCGACCCGGCCGGACGATCGTGTGCGGTTCCGGAGTAACGTGCGTGGCGGTGACAGGCACCGGACCGGGACCTGTCGGGCCAGTGACGAGTGAGAGCGAAAGGGACGATGTGACCGACATCGAACGCGTCGGAGTGGTGGGCTGCGGCCAGATGGGGGCGGGCATCGCCGAGGTGTGCGCCCGTGCCGGCCTGGATGTGAAGGTCGCCGAGACCACCGGTGAGGCGTTGGAGATTGGGCGGACCCGGCTCTACAACTCGCTCGCCAAGGCGGCCGAGCGAGGCAAGATCTCCGAGGAGGAGCGGGACGCCACCCAGGCGCGGCTCTCCTTCACCACCGACCTCGGCGAGTTCTCCGACCGCGATCTGGTGATCGAGGCGGTCGTCGAGAACGAGCAGGTGAAGACCGAGATCTTCCAGGTGCTGGACCAGGTGGTGACCCGGCAGGACGCGATCCTCGCCTCCAACACCTCCTCGATCCCGCTGGTGAAGCTCGCCGTCGCCACGTCGCGTCCCGACCAGGTCATCGGCATCCACTTCTTCAACCCGGCCCCGGTGCAGAAGCTCGTCGAGCTGATCCCGGCGCTCACCACGTCCGAGGGCACCATCAGCCGGGCGCAGTCGCTGGTCGAGAAGATCCTCGGCAAGCACGCGATCCGTGCGCAGGACCGCTCGGGCTTCGTGGTCAACGCGCTGCTGATCCCGTATCTGCTCTCCGCGATCCGGATGTTCGAGTCCGGGATGGCGAGTCGCGAGGACATCGACAACGGGATGGAGCTCGGGTGTGCCCATCCGATGGGACCGCTGAAGTTGTCCGACCTGATCGGGCTCGACACGGTCGCGTCGGTCGCGGATTCGATGTACGACGAATACAAAGAGCCGTTGTATGCGGCTCCGCCGTTGCTTCAGCGGATGGTTGACGCGGGGCGGCTCGGGCGTAAGTCCGGCTCCGGGTTTTATACGTACGCCTGAGGGGCGCTTCCGCGGGTTTGGCTGTTGGCTGCGGGTTCGTTGTGGCTTGTCGCGCAGTTCCCCGCGCCCCTTACGGGGCTTGGTTACTGTCCGTACAACCTCAGGGCGGCGCGGGCCCGGCTCCCTTTGGGGGGCCGGGTCCGTGTCATTCACACACCGTGTGCGTGGCGGGCTCGCATATGCCCCTCGCACACTCTCCCCACGTGTCCACCAGGCGAGTTGACTTTCCGTGCGCATGAAGCGGATGTGCCGACTACGGAAAGGAGCGGACCCGTGACCGCCGACCCGGAGCATCCCGTGGTCCAAGGAGAACTCGCAGAGTTACGCCGCCGACTCGATGTGGCTCATGCCCGCGTCGAGGGCGGTCTGGCTCTGCTCAGCCATCGTGCCGAACAGACCGCCAAGGAGGTGAACGACCTGAGCGCACGGATCGTCACCCTGGAACACACCCGCTGGCCGCTGCGCGCGGTAGCGGTCGTCACGGCCGTGGGCGCGCTCGCCGTGGCGGTCTATCAGGCTCTGGGCCGCTAGGCCCCAGGACGCGATGGGGGGATCAGGGCAAAGCGTCCTGCCCGAGCCTCAGATGGTGCAGGAGGAGCAGTGCGGCTGCCATGTTGGCGGCCGGGACCTCGCCGCGGGCGACCATGTCGGGGACGAGCTTGAGGGGAACCCATTCCCGACGGTCGGACTCGAAGTCGTCCACGGGATGCCCGATGTACGCGCCCTCGTCGGCCCAGTAGATGTGGTGCCGTGCGTCGGTGAGCCCGTTGGACGGCTCGACGCTCATCAGATGGCGCAGGGGTCCCGGTCGCCACCCGGTCTCCTCCTCCAGTTCGCGGGCCGCCGCGACGGCGATGTCCTCGCCGTCCTCGACGACACCCGCGGGAAGCTCCCATCCCCAGCTGTCGGTGATGAAGCGGTGCCGCCACAGAAGAAGCACCTCGTTCGCCTCGTTCACCACAGTGGCCACGGCGACGGGCCGCAGCCGTATTAAGAAGTGATCGAGGTGCCGACCGTCCGGCAACTCGACATCTGCGAGATTGACGCTGAACCAGCGGTTTGCGTACACAGTTTGTTCGTTCAGTTTCGTCCACTGCACTGTTCTGCCACCTTCCGCCGAGTAGATGGCAATATGGCAGCAGGAGCGTCTTCACAGCGCAGCGGCAGGCGCAGAGTTGCCCACCGCGGGGAGGCTCGGAGGCTCCCCGCGGTGGCCGGAACGTCTAGAGCGGTACGCGCAGTGCTCCGTCGATGAGTTCAGCGGCTTCGGAGGTTCCCGCGCACCCGTTGGCCACCAGGTGTTCGCGTACCGCCCGCAGTCTGTCGCGCAGCCGCTGGGACTCCATTCCCCGCGCCCGCTCCGCCATTTCGACCGCGGTGACCACCGCCTTGTCGGCGTTGCCCTGACGCAGTTCGATCTGGCTGAGCATGGCGAGCCGGTGCACCCTGCCCCGGTCGTGCGCCGGGTTGTCCACGGCCGCCGCGGCGTGCTCCCGCGCGGCGGACAGGTCGCCGAGGCTCAAGAGGGCCTCCGCCACCTGTACGTTGACAAGACCGGGCTGGACATAGCCGGTCTCGTCCGGTTCGTAGCCGCGCCGGATGCGCTCGGCGGCCTGTTCGGCACGCCGGATGCAGGACAGCGCGCTGCTGCCGTCGCCGAGGTGCGCGTACGCCTTGGCCTGCATCGCGTAGAGGTCCGACGCGAGCGCCGGAGTGATGTGCCGGCCCGCGGCACGCAGCGCGGCCTCCGCGAAGGCGACCGCCTGCCGGTGCTCGCGCATGAACAGCGCCTGGTTGACGAGGAGCGCGATGACATAGGCGCCAAGTCCCCTGTCCCCGCTGGCCTTCGCGAGTCTGAGCGCCTGGTGGAAGTACCGCTGGGCCAGGCCGTGCGCGTCGGAGTCGTACGCGCAGATGCCCGCGATCGCCACCAGGCCGCCGGTGGCCCGGTGCAGCTGGCGGCCGGTGGCGTCGGTGTAGCTGCCCCTGAGGAGCGGCGCGGTCTCCGAGTTGAGGAAGCCGACGATGCGGGTACGGGTCGCCACACCACCGGCCTTGCGGTACATCTGCTCGTAGTGGGCGCGGGCGGCGCGCAGCATCTCGATGTCGGACATGCTCACGCGGTGCCGGCCGCCGCGCGAGACGTCCACGTCCTCGGGAGGGTTCTCCCACTCCCACACGGGCATCACGGCGGGTGTGCCGGTGACGGCGGGGGCGCCCAGGATGTGCGGGCGCTGCTGTTCGTCGGAGCGCCACAGCGCGGTGGCGCGCTCCACGAAACCGGAGAGCGTCGTGCCGTGCGGAGTGGCCGGTTCGCCGGGCACTCCGAGGCCGATGTCGTCGAGTGTGACGGGGCGTTGGAGCCGGCCGGCGAGTACCTCGCAGATCAGGTCGGGTACCTGGCCGCGCGGTCGCTGCCCCTTCAACCATCGCGCCACTGCCGTGTGTTCGTAACGGAGCGCGAGGCCACGTGCCCGGCCTGCCTGGTTCACATGGGCCGCGAGCCCCGCGTGCGAGACACCGGCCTCGTCGAGGATCGCGTCGAGCAGAGTGTTGGGCTGCATGAATGCCATCCGGTGGCTCGGTGCAGACGGTGCTGCTTAACGTAGCGCCTCCGCCTTCACACGGGGTGTGAACGGAGTGCCCGAATCCGGGCAGTACGCGCGCTGTTGCGGAGAGTTGCTACCCGGTTGACTGAATTGCCTCGTAAGAGGCCGGCCGGGCCGCCGGCTCCCCCTCGTACAGTGCGGCGGCCCGATTCGCGCCGTCCGCCCAGCTGCCTGCCCGACACTCCGTGGCGGGGCGGACGGCTCCGCCGGTTCGCTCCGCTGGGTCGGGCCGGACGACCAAGCACCGGATGACTAGAGGTGGTTGGTCGGCTGCGGGTCCAGCGTGGCTGGTCGCGCAGTTCCCCGCGCCCCTATGGGGGCCCGACCGTGCTGACGATCGTTGCGCAGGACCAGTACGGCTACGTCGTCCGTCGGGAATCCTCCCGCGTGGCGCAGCAGTTGGGTGAAGACGGTGCGGAGTACGGAGTGAGGTGCGAGCGGCTGGGTGCGGGCCGCCTCGGTGAGTGTGGTCGTGAGGGGAAAGAACCGGCCGTCGCTGTCGCGGGCGTCCTCGACGCCGTCGGTGTGCAGGAACAGCGCATCGCCGGGCAGGAAGGGCCCGCAGTGGACGACGGGCAGTTCGGCGGGGAGAGGGAAGAGCCCGAGGGGAGGCAGGGGGTCACCGACGGCGAGGTGCTCCACATGTCCTCGTACACCGACCGGTTCCGCGTGGCGGCGCAGCAGATACGGCCGCGGGTGACCGCAGTTGAGGGCACGCATCTCGCCGTCGGGACCGATCTCCAGGAGCAGCACGGTGACGAACTCCTCGGCGACCGGGTTGTCGGGGTCGAGCCCGGACGAGGGGTGCTCGGCCCTCGCGCGCTCCCGCAGATGGCGGGCCATGGCGCGCTCCAGCCTCCGTAGTACGCCCGCGAGTTCGGCCTCGTCGTGGACGGCCTCGCGGAAGCTGCCGAGCACGGCGGCGACGGTACCGAGAGCGGCGAGCCCGTGCCCGCGGACGTCGCCCATCACGATCCGCACACCGTGCTCGGTGCCGATCACCTCGTACAGGTCTCCCCCGACGGTGGCCCCGCGGTCGGCGGAGAACTGCGCCGCCGCGATGTTCAGCCCCTCGATGCGCGGCGGCAGCGGGCGGAGGAGGGCGCCCTGGGCAGCCCCCGCGACCTTGCGGATCTGCCGGAGTTCGCGCAGCAGTCCCCGTCTGACGTGCAGCATCAGGCCCGTACCGACGGCGAAGAAGACGGCACAGGTGACGATCCGGGCACCGAGCCCGTCCTCCTGGGCGAGCGGACAGGCCAGTTTGTACGTGATCGCCGCCGCGCCCCACGCGGCGGGCAGCCCCATCTCCAGCACCCGCCGCAGTCGCTGCTGGTCCCGGCCGAGCCGGCGGGCCTCGCTGCGGCCCAGCCGGCGGGCCCGGGCTCGGCGCAGTCTGTCGGCCTGTGTGCGACCGAGTGTGTGCGATACCGTTTTCCGCCATCGTGTCCGGTGGCTCACCCCGGGACTGGCCCGACGGAGACCTCCAGCCTTGGTATGGATCATGCCGATGGCCCCCCTAAGGCCCTGTTCAGCGCAGGCACCGGCCTGTTCGGCCGGGTCGATTCTGTCGACCGCCTGCCCCCATCGGCCCAGATCGCCCACACTTGTCACCCAAATGAGTGAGGTGACACGAACAGCGCCCCGAAAGGGGCGCGGGGCTGTGAAATTTTGCGGCTCCGCCGCGAGAGCGCGACCAGCCACGGGCCCCTCAAAGGGGCGCGGGGAACTGCGCGACAAGCCACGACGCACCCGCAGCCAGCCAACAACCCGCAGTTCCCCGGCACCACCAGTGGAGCTAGCTCCGAAGAACAGCCCCCGCACGCTCGCCCGCGAGGGCAACCGCAGCGTCACGCGCCGCGGAGGCCTCGTCCACGGTCAACGTGCGATCGTCCGCGCGGAAGCGCAACGCGTACGCCAGCGACTTCCGCCCCTCACCGAGCTGCTCACCCTCATAGACGTCGAACAGCCGGATGGACTCCAGCAGTTCACCCGCCCCCTCGCGGAGCGCGGCTTCGACGTCGGCCGCCGGTACGTCCCCGGAGACGACCAGCGCGACATCCTGCGTGGCGACCGGGAAGGTCGACACGTGCGGGCCCTTGGGCAGCCCCGCACTCGCCTGCTCCAGCGCATCCAGGTTCAGCTCCGTCGCGCAGGTGCGCGCGGGCAGCCCCAGGGCCTTGAGGACACGGGGGTGCAGCTCGCCCGCGTACCCGATGACCCGCTCGGCGCCATCCACGACGACGGCGAGCTCGGCGCAGCGGCCCGGGTGCCACGGCCCGTACTGGCCCTGGCGCACGAGGAGTTCGGTCCCCGCCTCGTGGGCGAGGGCGCGCGCGGCCTCGACAGCGTCGGCCCAGTCGGCCGGGCGGCCCTTGCCCCACCAGCCGGCCTGCTCACGGGCGCCCGCGAGGACGACGGCGGCGTGCCGGGGCTGGACGGGGAGCGCGTCGGTGAGGGACGCGATCTCCTCGTCCGTGGGACGGCGGTCGACGGGCAGCCGCACCGCCACGCGCAGCTCGTCCTGCGGGTGGAAGACCAGGCCCGTCTCGAAGAGCGCCAGGTCGTGCGAGCCCCGCCCGTCGTTGCGGCGCAGGGCCTGCAGGAGGCCCGGCAGCAGCGTCGTACGGAGCGCGGGCTCCTCGTCGGAGAGCGGGTTGACCAGCTTGACGACCTTGCGCTTGGGATCGTCGGCGGCCAGGCCGAGCTGGTCGAAGACGTGCTCGCCGATGAACGGGTAGTTCAGCGCCTCGACATAGCCGGCGCCGGCCAGCGCGCGGCCGACCCGGCGGTGCAGCCGCTGCCGGTCGGTGAGGCCGAGGCCCGCCGGGGGCTTCGGCAGCGTCGAGGGCAGGTTCTCGTAGCCCTCAAGGCGGATGACCTCTTCGGCCAGGTCGTTCGGGTCCGTCAGGTCGGGCCGCCAGGACGGCACGGTGACGATCAGCTCGTCCTGCCCGTAGACGTCACAGCCGACCTGCTGCAGACGGCGTACGACGGTCTCGCGGCCGTAGTCGACGCCCGCGACCTTGTCCGGGTGGTCGGCCGGGATGCTGATCGTGCGCGGCGCCGAGGGCGCGATGACCTCGGTGACGCCCCCGTCGGCGGTGCCGCCCGCGAGGAGGACCAGCAGGTCGACCGTGCGCTGGGCGGCGGCGGACGTGGCCTCCGGGTCGACGCCCCGCTCGAAGCGCTTGGACGCCTCGGAGGCCAGCTTGTGCCGGCGGGCCGTGCGCGCGATGGAGATCGGGTCGAAGTGCGCGGCCTCGACGACGACCTCGGTGGTGGTGCCCTCGGTGTCGTCGATCTCGGTGTTGGCACCGCCCATGACACCGGCCAGGCCGATCGGCCCGCGGTCGTCGGTGATCACCAGGTCCTCGGCATCCAGCGTGCGCTTGGTGCCGTCGAGGGTGGTGAGCTTCTCGCCCGGCTCGGCCCGGCGCACACCGATCGTGCCCTGGACACGCGAGCGGTCGTACGCGTGCAGGGGCTGACCGAGCTCCAGCATCACGTAGTTGGTGATGTCGACGGCCAGCGAGATCGGGCGCATGCCCGCCTTCTGGAGGCGGCGCCGCAGCCAGATCGGGGAGCGCGCCTCGGGCGACAGACCGGTGACGGTACGCGCGGTGAAGCGGTCGCAGCCCTGCGGGTCGGACACCTGCACGGGGTAGCCGAAGGCGTTCGGACCCGGTACGTCGAGCAGCGCCGGGTCGCGCAGCGGCAGCCCGTACGCGGTGGCGGCCTCGCGGGCGACACCGCGCATCGACAGGGCGTAGCCGCGGTCGGGCGTGACGGCGATGTCGAGGACCTCGTCGACGAGTTCGAGCAGTTCGACGGCGTCGGTGCCGACCTCGTGCTCGGGCGGCAGGACGATGATGCCGCCGCTGCCGTCGTCGCCCATGCCCAGCTCGTCGCCGGAGCAGATCATGCCGTGCGAGGTGTGGCCGTACGTCTTGCGCGCGGCGATCGCGAAGTTGCCGGGCAGGACGGCGCCGGGCAGAACCACGACGACCTTGTCGCCGACGGCGAAGTTGCGGGCGCCGCAGACGATCTCCTGCGGCTCCCCCGTGCCGTTGGCCGTGCCGACGTCGACCGTGCAGAAGCGGATGGGCTTCTTGAAGCCCTCCAGCTCCTCGATGGTCAGCACCTTGCCGACGACGAGGGGGCCCTTGAGGTCGGCGCCGAGCTGCTCGACCCTCTCGACCTCCAGGCCGGCGGACACGAGCTTGGCCTGCACATCGCGGCCGGTCTCGGTGGCGGGGAGGTCGACGTACTCCCGCAGCCAGGAAAGCGGGACCCGCATCAGATCTCCATCCCGAACGGCCGGGTGAACCGGACGTCACCCTCGACCATGTCTCGCATGTCTTCGACGTTGTGGCGGAACATCAGCATCCGCTCGATGCCGAACCCGAAGGCGAATCCGCTGTACTTCTCGGGGTCCACACCGCAGGCGGTCAGCACACGCGGGTTGACCATGCCGCAGCCGCCCAGCTCGATCCAGCCCTCGCTGGAACAGGTGCGGCAGGAGCGGTCGGGGTTGCCGACGGACTCGCCCTTGCAGACATAGCAGAGCATGTCCATCTCGGCGGACGGCTCGGTGAAGGGGAAGTAGTTCGGGCGCAGCCGGGTCTTCATGTCCGCGCCGAAGAGCGACTGGACCATGTGGTCCAGGGTGCCCTTGAGGTCGGCCATGGTCAGGCCCTCGTCGACGGCGAGCAGCTCGATCTGGTGGAAGACCGGGGTGTGCGTGGCGTCCAGCTCGTCGGTGCGGTAGACGCGGCCGGGGCACACGACGTAGACGGGCGGCTCCCGGTCGAGCAGCGCGCGGGCCTGCACGGGCGAGGTGTGCGTCCGGAGCACGACACCGGACTCGCCGTCGCTGTCGGCGCCCTTGGGGCCCTGTACGAAGAAGGTGTCCTGCATCTGCCGGGCCGGGTGGTCCGGGCCGAAGTTCAGGGCGTCGAAGTTGAACCACTCCGCCTCGACCTCGGGGCCCTCGGCGATCTCGTATCCCATGGACACGAAGACGTCCGCGACCCGCTCCATCATGGTGGTCAGCGGGTGCCGGGCGCCGGCCGGTACACGGTCGTAGGGCAGCGTGACGTCCACGGCCTCCTCGACCAGCACGCGTGCGTCGCGCTCGGCCTCCAGTTCGGCCTGGCGGCCTGCGAGCCCCTTGTTCACCGCACCGCGGGCCTGGCCGACCAGCTTGCCGGCGGCGGCCTTGGCGTGCGGGGGCAGGGCGCCGATCTCGCGGTTGGCGAGGGCCAGCGGCGAGGCGCCACCGGTGTGGGCGACCTTGGCCTCCTGGAGCGCGTCGAGGTCACCGGCGGCGGCGAAGGCGGCGAGCGCCTCGTCCCGCATGCGCTCGATCTCTTCCGGTTTCAGTGCCTCGACCTCAACAGGGTCGTACGACTTGTTCGGTGCCGACATCTCTTCCCGTGCTTCCGATTGGTTGGCCAACGGTCCCCGTCGCGACTCGCGGGACGCCCGGTCCCTGAAAAGGGGACGCAAAGGTGCCAAAGGCCGAGTCTAACGGGGGTGAGGTATGCGAATGCGCCCGTGGGGCTCTCTCAGCGTTACTGCAGGTACGCCGGGGTGCCCACGGGCAACGTAAATCGGAACTGTGCGCCGCCCTCGGGGGCGCGGCCGACCGTGATGGTGCCGCCATGGGCTTCGACGATGCCCTTGACGATGTAGAGCCCGAGGCCGGTGCCTCCGCGCTTGCTGCCCCGCCAGAAGCGGGTGAAGACGCGGTTCATGGACTCCTCCGGGATGCCGGGGCCTTCGTCGCTCACCGTGACCGACGTGCAGGCGTCCTCTCCTTCACGGAGGGACGGCGCGGGCTCCACGTCGATGGTGACGGTTCCCTCGCCGTGCCGCACGGCATTTTCCAGCAGGTTGCTGAGCACCTGGTCGACCTTGTCGGGGTCGGCCCACAGATCGGGCAGGGGCTGGCCGATGCGCAGCAGGAAGCGGTCGGCCGACTGGCCGGAGGCGACGTACGCCTGGATGTGCCGGCCGACGGCGGCGCCTATGTCGACGGGCTGGCGGCGCAGTTCGAGGCGCCCTGAGTCGATGCGCGAGATGTCGAGGAGTTCCGCGATGAGGCGGGTGACCCGGTTGGCGTCCGCGTCCACCGTCTCCAGCATCAGCTTCTTCTGGTCGTCCGTGAACCGCTCCCACTTGGCGAGCAGCGTCGCGGTGAAGCCCTTCACGGAGGTGAGCGGCGAGCGGAGTTCGTGGGCGACCGTGGCGATCAGCTCGGCGTGACTGCGCTCGGTGCGGCGGCGGGCCTCGGTGTCGCGGAGGGAGACGACGACCCGGCGGATCGGGCCGGTGGGCCGCACGCGCACGTACCTTGCCGAGACCAGGACCTCCCGGCCCCCCGGGAGCAGCAGATTGCGCTCGGGCTGTCCGACCCGGATCGCCAGCCCGCCGTACGGGTCGGTCAGCTGCCACCAGCGGCGGCCTTCGAGGTCCTCTAAGGGCAGGGCCCACTCGAGGTGCCGGCCGAGGACGTCGGCGGCGGACGTGGCGGTGATGCGGGCGGCCGCGGCGTTGAAGCAGATCACCCGGCCGCGCTCGTCGGCGATCACGAGTCCGTCGGGCAGCTCGTCGGGGTCGATGCCGAGTTCGGCGAGATCGACATGCCGGGACGCGGGCGCGCTCCGCACGTCATGTGCCCGCAGTGCGCTCTTCGCACCGCTCGTGCCGACGCTCATCCCCGTACCCCACCTCTCGTCTGGCGCAGGGCCCCCGAGCCCGTCACCCTACTAGCTGGGAGTGACGAAACGGACCCCCTCAGGAACCAGCACGGCGGGCACGCTGCGCACGAGCCGACGCGTAGAGACATACGGCGGCCGCCGTCGCGAGGTTCAAGCTCTCGGCCTTGCCGTGAATGGGTACGCGCACGACGGCGTCCGCCAGCGCACGTGTCTCCTCCGGGAGCCCCCACGCCTCGTTCCCGAAGACCCAGGCGGTGGGACCGCTCATGGTGCCCTTGTCGAGCTCGTCGTCGAGGTCGTCCTCGCCCGCGCCGTCGGCGGCGAGAATCCGCACCCCGGCGTCCTTCAGACCCCGCACCGCGTGCTCCACGGGTACGCCGATCGCGACGGGCAGATGGAACAGCGAACCGACCGACGCCCGTACGGACTTGGGGTTGTAGAGGTCGACGGAAGCGTCGGTGAGGACGACGGCGTCGGCGCCCGCGGCGTCCGCGCAGCGCAGGACGGTGCCGGCGTTCCCGGGATCCCGGACGTTCGCCAGTACGGCGACCAGCCTCGGCCCGGCCTTGAGGATCTCCTCGAAGGGCGTGTCCAGGAACCGGCAGATCCCGACGAGTCCCTGTGGAGTGACGGTCGTCGAGATGTCCGCGATCACGTCCTCGTCGGCGAGGTGCACCCGGGCCCCGGCGTCCCGGGCCTCCCCCACGATGTCGGCGTACCGCTCGGCGGCGTCCGGCGTCGCGAAGAGTTCGACCAGTGTTTCGCCGCCGTCCCCCCGATGCCCGGCGGCCTCCCGCACGGCCTGCGGTCCCTCCGCGAGGAACAGCCGCTCCTTCCCCCGGAAGTTCCGCTTCGCGAGCCGCCGGGCGGCCGATACGCGCGCGGAACGGGGGGAGATCAGCTCGGGGCCGACAGGCATGGGTTCACCTTTGGTTCACGGGTGGGGCACGTCATTCCGCGGGGTTCACGGGGCCAGGGGCGGGCCCCTCGTTTCCGCCGCGGCGGCGCTCAGCCGCGACGGCGGATTCCGGCGGTGCCGAACCGGCCGGCCCGACGCGCGGCGGAGGAGAACACAAGTGGACCCGCAAGCCGAAAGGCGAGCGGGTCCACAGCAGTTCCGGCCAAGGCCAGCGCGAGCGTCACGCAGCCTTCGGCGCGTTGACGTCCGACGGCAGGGCCTTCTGCGCGACCTCGACGAGCGCGGCGAACGCGTTGGCGTCGTTGACGGCCAGCTCGGCGAGGATCTTGCGGTCCACCTCGATGTTGGCGGCCTTCAGACCCTGGATGAGGCGGTTGTACGTCATGCCGTTCTGGCGGGCCGCAGCGTTGATGCGCTGGATCCACAGCTGACGGAAGTCACCCTTGCGCTTCTTGCGGTCGTTGTAGTTGTAGACCAGCGAGTGGGTGACCTGCTCCTTGGCCTTGCGGTACAGGCGCGAACGCTGACCGCGGTAGCCGGAGGCCGCCTCGAGGATCGCCCGGCGCTTCTTGTGGGCGTTGACTGCCCGCTTGACGCGTGCCACTTTTTAACTCCTTGTAGCGGGGCCGTGGTGGTCGTCACACGGCCCGAATTCGATTGGGTCCCGGTCCAGACGTACGGCGCCGAGGCGCCCGAACGTCACTTGCCGAGAAGCTTCTTGATCTTCTTGGCGTCGCCCGGGGCCATCTCGGCGTTGCCGGTGAGGCGACGCGTCACGCGGGACGACTTGTGCTCGAGCAGGTGGCGCTTGCCGGCGCGCTCACGGAGCACCTTGCCGGAGCCGGTGATCTTGAAGCGCTTGCTGGCACCGCTGTGCGACTTGTTCTTCGGCATAGCGCCGTTCTCTCCTCGTCAGTGGCGCTCCTGTGCCCGGTCGTGAAACCGGGCACAACGGAACGTCATGTGTATCGGTTGACGTCCCCGGACTCGCGTCCGGGAACCCCCTTGGGACTCGCGCCCCGGGATCAGGCCTCGGCGGAAGCCTCGGCCGGAGCCTCGGCGGTCTCCGTGTCGGCGTCGGCGACCTCCCCTTCGGGGATGTCGTCACCGGCATGGTTCTGCGACTTGCCCGGGTTGGCCTTCGCCTCGGCCTTGCGGGCGGCCTGGGCCTCACGGGCCTCGGCCATCGCCTCGGTCTTCTTCTTGTGCGGGCCGAGAACCATGATCATGTTTCGGCCGTCCTGCTTCGGGTTGGACTCGACGAACCCGAGGTCCTCGACGTCCGAAGCGAGACGCTGCAGCAGTCGGTAGCCCAGTTCCGGCCGGGACTGCTCGCGACCACGGAACATGATCGTGATCTTGACCTTGTCGCCCTGCTTGAGGAACCGGACGACGTGACCCTTTTTGGTGTCATAGTCGTGCGGGTCGATCTTCGGCCGGAGCTTCATCTCCTTGATGACCGTGTGCGCCTGGTTCTTGCGCGCCTCACGGGCCTTCATGGCCGACTCGTACTTGAACTTCCCGTAGTCCATGAGCTTGCAGACCGGCGGTCGCGCGTTCGCGGCCACCTCGACCAGGTCGAGGTCGTACTCCTGCGCAAGCTCCAGGGCCTTGGCAAGCGGAACAATCCCGACCTGCTCGCCGCTGGGACCGACAAGTCGCACCTCGGGAACGCGAATCCGGTCGTTGATGCGGGGCTCGGCGCTGATGGATCCTCCTCGGATAGCACCACACGGCTGTCTGGCAGACAGCTCGCGTATGTCTGTTTCACTGGACCAACCACCGCGGCACATGAAAAATGCCCCGGACAGGACACAGGCGGTGGCTCCAAGAATGACCGGAGCACCGCCGCGGTGGCCCGCGGGGCGCATATCCAGCGACTCCATCGTCCGTACGGAACGATGGTGGCCGCCTGACCGGGTGACCCGCCGTCCCTGAGGACAGTCGGGTGGGAGATCGGAGCCTCCACTTGCGGGCCGGGCACAGGAGTGACCGGCCGGTCGTTACACAAGGTTAGCAGCTCCCCCCGGGTGGTGCGAATCGGCCTGCATGCACTGTTCTCCGGCTGTTCCGCCGACGGGGACGGCGGAAGGGGAACAGCGCTCCCGCGGACGAGGGCCGACGGGCCGGGGCCTATCGTGTGGGGCATGAGTGAGACCCCTCCTGAGAACCCCGACTTCGACGCCATGACCCGCGACATCGCGGAGGTCCCGGCGGTCGAGGTCCTCGTGACGGTCGCCGTCAACCTGATGAGCGCCGCCGCCGTGAAGCTCGGTCTGACCGAGGAGGGTGACAAGTACAAGGACCTCGACGAGGCACGCAAGCTGGTGCACGCACTGGCCGGGCTGCTCGACGCGAGTGCGACCGAGATCAGCTCCTTCCACGCGGCCCCGCTGCGCGACGGCCTGAAGTCGCTGCAGCTGGCGTTCCGCGAGGCGTCACTCGTCCCGGACGAGCCGGGCCAGGGTCCGGGCGAGAAGTACACGGGCCCGGTCTTCGGCTGACCCGTCCGGCAGCACCTTTTTCTGGCGTACGTCTCGCCTGCTTCTCCTTGTGACGTCTCGCCCGCTTCTACTTGTGACGTGCGTCCATCACTGGCGTACGTACAGGGGCTCGCCCGGTGGCGTCGCCTCGGCCGGCAGGAGTGCCAGGTCGAGGCCGCGTACCAGGCGGGCCCTCAGTGTTTCGTCCGCGGCGAGACGCCGGGCGACGGCCTGGGCGGTCTCGGCCGGGGCGGCGGACGGGTCCAGTACGAGGGCGAGGGTGCCGTCCGCCTGGCCGGGGCCGAGGTGGGCGCGGAGCACCAGGGGTTCGTCGGCGACCGCCGCGCGGACGGCGGCGACCACGGCCGGATCGGCCAGCGGGTCCGTCGTGGTACGCCCTTCGGCGAGCGCCAGCAGGGCCGGACCCGTGAGCTCGTACGGGACGGGGCCCGCCAGGTCGAGTACGACGGTGTCGGCCTTCTCGTGGGCGGCCGCCTGGAGCGCCTGGTGCAGGGGTACGGCGACGGGGCGGGCCTCGGGGTCCCAGCGGGCCAGCGACTCGGTGGACGTGAAGGCGGGCAGGGCCGTCCGGCCGCCGGCCTTGAGGGTGGGGACGGCCATGTCGCTGGTCTTCTCGCGGCGCAGCCCGTTCTCGTCCTCCTCGACCTCGCCGAGCACCGCGACAACGGGGACGAGGAGCCGGGCCCCCTTGAGCGCCGCGAGGACGGGGCCGTGCGCGGACCGGTCCTCGGCCCAGGCCGTGAGCGCCGCGCTCAGCCGGGGGTCGGCGGAGCCGTCGTCGTCGGAGAAGCCGGGGTCGGGGATGTTCTTGTTCGCCACGGGCACCGAGCCTATCGGTGGGCGGTGGCGGTCCGTCCGGTGGGGAGAACCGGTCCGTCCGGTGGGCCGATCGTGCGGTTTGCGCCGCTCGGAAACCCGGCGTTCACGGGGTTCACGCGTTTCTCAGGGATCGCTGACACGCTTCTAACATCCGTCTAACCGGGCGCACAGTGCCGGGGCCCACGATCGCGGCATGTTCCCCCACAGGGCTCGTCCGCGCGGTGACCGTCCGTCCCCTCGCAGGTCTCTCGTGTACGCCTCGGTCGCCTCCGTCGTGCTCGTGGGCGCCGCGTCCTCGGGGACGATGTACGTGAAGGCACAGGCGCACGATGCCGAGGGGCTCGTGTCTTCCTCGGTGGCGTCCGGTGGTGCGGGGGCCTCGTCGGGGGCGACGGAAGCGATGGAGGCGACGGTGGAATCTTCGGCGGTGCCCACGGCTGCGGCCAGTTCCAGGCCCAGGCCCAGTCCCGTGGTGGACCGGGACGCGCTGCTCGCCGAGGCGGTGGAGGCCGTGGCCGTCGAGGACGGGGCGGCGGTGTCGGTGGCGGTGCTGGATGTGTCGTCCGGCGAGAGCGCGGTGTACGGGGACGGGGCGTTCGACACCGCGAGCATCGTGAAGGTCGACATTCTGGCCTCGGTGCTGTTGCGGGCGCAGGACGCGGGCCGGGGGCTCAGCGCGCAGGAGAAGACGTACGCCACCGCGATGATCCGGAACAGTGACAACGCGTCGGCGACGGCCCTGTGGACGGCGATCGGGCAGGCGGAGGGGTTGCGGACGGCGAACGAGCGGTTCGGGCTGCGGGACACCGAGGGTGGGGACGGGGCGTTGTGGGGGCTTACGCAGACCACGGCCGCCGATCAACTCACCTTGTTGCGGCAGGTGTTCGGGGACGAGTCGGAGTTGAGCGAGGGGTCCCGGGCGTATCTGGCGGGGCTCATGGGGGAGGTTGCCGTGGGGCAGGACTGGGGGGTGTCGGCGGCCGCGTCCGGTGTGGGGGCCTCTGAATTCGCCCTGAAGAACGGGTGGTTGCCTCGGAGTGCGACCGGGTTGTGGGACATCAACAGTGTGGGGCGGGTGAGTGTGGGCGGCGGTCGGGAGTTTCTGGTCGCTGTGCTGTCCGACGGCAACTCGTCGAAGGAGAAGGGGATTTCGGTGGTGGAGGCGGTTGCCAAGGCCGCCGTGTCCTGTTTTGAGGGGACTGACGCTCCCGCGAGGTCCGGTGGGTGACGTGCGGGTCGTGGTGGGCTGGTCGCGCAGTTCCTCGCGCCCCTATCGGGGCTCGGTCGGTTTTCTGCTGCCTCGCCAGAGGATGATGGCCACTACCAGGAGGACGCCGCCGGTGCTGCCTGCCAGGGGGCCGACCCAGGCGGAGGTGGGGCTGTCCTCCTTGGCGGCGTCGGGGCCCTTGCCGAAGTACTTGTTGTTGTGGGCCGCCGCCTTGAGGCCCTCGGGCTTCAGGTCGGCGCCCGCCTTGATGGCCGCCGCGGGGTCCACGAAGCCGAAGCCCCGGGAGTCGTCGCGGCCGCCGGTGGGGGCGTCGCGGGCCGTGTCCTCAAGGAGCTGTTTGATCTGGGCCGGGGACAGACCGGGGTGGGCCGCCTTGATGAGGGCGACAGCGCCGGAGACGAAGGCCGACGCGGCGCTCGTGCCCCAGCCCTCGTAGTACTTCCGGTCCGGATCGGCGATGACGACGTCGACGCCGGGCGCGCTGACCGTGGCGTACCAACGGCGGGTGGAGAACGAGGCGCGGGTTCCGTAGCGGTCGACGGCCGTCGCGGCGATGACGCCCGGGTAGGCCGCCGGGTACGAGATGTGGTCGCCCTTCTCGCCGCCGTTGCCGGCCGAGGCGACGACGACTGAGCCCTTCTTCAGGGCGTACTGGACGGCGGCGTCCTCGGAGGCCTCGGGGTGGGCGGACTTGGAGTCGTCGCCGAGGGAGAGGTTGATGACGTCGGCGTCGTGGTCGGCGGCCCAGCGGATGCCTTCGGCGAGGGCGTTGCCGCGGGTGTTGCGGGCCTTGCCGCGGGCGGAGTCGCCGTCTTCGAGGATCACGCGGACGGGGAGGATCTTCGCCTCGGGGGCGATGCCCATGACTCCGTCGGCGTCGCCCACGCCGTGTCCGTGGCCGGCGATGATGCCGGCCATCGCGGTGCCGTGGCGGGCCCAGGGACGGTCGCCGCGGCCGGCGCCGAAGCCGACCATGTCCTTGCCGGTGAGGACGTTGCCCTCAAGGTCGGGGTGTTCGTCGTCGACGCCCGTGTCGAGTACGGCGACGGTGATGCCCTTGCCCTTCGTCGTCTGCCACGCCTCCCGCGTGTGCATCGCGTCGAGGGCCCACTGCTTGGCGCGGATGCCGTCGGCGTGAGCGGCGGTGGAGGGCAGGAGCGCGATGGTGGCGGCCAGGAGGCCGACCGCGAGTCCCTTCCTGTGCAGGGCCCTGCGGGTCATGACGGCTTCTCCGTGGCCGAGTTGACGGTTTTCCGGAGGCTTCGCTCGATGCGGTCGGCGAGGCCCTGTGCGTCGTGGCCCAGGCCGCCCTGGGCGGCGGGCGTGGTGGCGTCGGCCTTCATCGCGTCCTCGGCGGGCTGCGGTTCGGTGACGGTACGGCGGTCGGCGAAGCCGGAGACGGCGTAGACGACGACCGGGGCGTCGGTCAGGACCGAGATGGTCCAGGAGGCGCGCTGGGCGTCGCCGAACCCGGTGGCGAGGGTGCCCTGTGCCGCGTACGGGCGGGGCATGAGGTCGCGCCGCCGGTCGAGGCCCTGCGCGTTGAACCGGGCGCGCAGGGTGCCCATGGCCGCGGAGTCGGCCTTCGTGAACAGCAGGCCGACCGTGGTGACGTGGCTGCGGGTGGCGTCCGTGTAGGTCGCACGCAGGAGGCGCAGACAGCCCGCGGGGGCGAGCGCCTTGCTCAGGAGCGGGTCGAAGGCGTCCTTGCAGCCGCTGTCCGGGGCCACGGCGATACGGGTCCATGTGCGGTCGGCGCCGCCGGGGCCCGCGCCCTGGCCGTCGACGGTGGGCGGGAAGAGTTCGTCCACGGGGATGCTGTGCCACAGGGCCCCGGCCGCCGTGAACGCGTCCGGTGTTCCGGCCCCGTCCGCGCTGTCGCCGCTCAGCCAACTGCCCGTCACCGCACCGCCGATGAGCCCGAGCCCCAGCACCACGCAGGTCACCACGGCCGCGAGTCGGGGGCGCGGCCGGGCGCCTCCCGTGCGCGGCTCGACGGTGTCGTTGTCGTACGTGTCGGGGGCCGCGAGGGACACGAAGGGGCGGTGGGCCGGGTCCGGGGGCTCGGTGACGTGCGGAGTTGGGTCCGTGAAGGACTCCGCCGAGCTGGACAGGTGAATGTCGTGGCGGCGCGGGGCGCCGGCCGCCGCGGGCGGGTCGGCCGGAACCGGCCGGAGCCTGGTGGTGGTCTCCGACGGAGTCTCCCAGGGCGCCCCGGTGCGCCGCGCGGAGGGGTGGAACATACCCGGCCGCGGCGGAACGGGCGGCCTGGCCGGACGTTCCGCGCCGCCCGGCCCGGACGCCGGCGCGACCCGGCGTTCAGCGGCACCGGGCCCGCTCGGCGGCGCAACCCGGGGCTCGGCGGCGCCCGGCCTCGGCGGGGCGAAGGGGCGCAGGGGCAGACCGTTGGCGGGCCGCTGCTGCGGCGAGGTGCCGTTGGCCGTCCTCGGCTCGGTGGCGGGACGAGGCGGGGCGGACCTGCCCTCGCCGTTCGTCATCGGGTTACGGGACTCGGCCGCGGACCGCGACGGACCGTCGGTCCCCGAAGCGCCACGAGTGCTCCGACCGGCCGCTCCCGCCCCTCCCGGCGCGCTCGCGGGACGCGGCGGGCTCCCGGCCGCCCCCTCGGCACTCCTCCTCGGATCATGCGGATCCCCCGCCGGGCGCTGCGCAAAGCCTGCCTGCCCGGCACGCCCTGCGGTCGCCCCGGCCTCGGTCGCCGGACGCGGGGGAACACCCGCCCGCTCTGCACGCCCCGTGCCCGTCCCAGACTCGGTCACCGGACGCGGCGGAACGCCAGCCCACTCGGCACGCCCAGTACCCGCCCCGGACTCGGTCGCCGGACGCGGGGGAACACCCGCCCGCTCTGCACGCCCCGTGCCCGTCCCGGATTCGGTTGCCGGGCGGCGTGGGACATCGGCCTGTTCGGTGGTCCTTGGGGCCGCACCGGGTTCACGCGGCGGGCGCGGTGGAACGCCCGGCTGGTCGGCACGCCCTGTACCCGCCCCGGCTTCCGTCACCGGACGCGACGGAACACCCGCCCGCTCGGCACGGCCCGTGCCCGTCCCGGCCTCCGTCGCCAGACGCGGCGGAACACCAGCCCACTCGGCACGGCGGGTGCCCGTCCCGGATTCGGTGGCCGGGCGGCCTGGGACATCGGCCCGGTCGGTGGTCGTTGGGGCCGCACCAGGCTCACGTGCCGGACGCGGTGGAACGCCCGCCCGGTCGGCACGCCCTGCGCTCATCCCCGGCTCGGTCGCCGGAGGGCGTGGGACATCGGCCTGGTCCGTGGTCCTTGGGGCCGCACCGGGTTCACGCGGTGGGCGCGGTGGGACGCCCGGCTGGTTGGCACGGCCCTGAGCCGTCTGTTCGGTGCGTCCCGGAGTCGTGTCGGCCGGGCGGGGTGGGCGAGGCGCGTTCTCCGGGCTCGTCGGGGTGGTGCGTGGGCCGGTCGTCGGGCGCGGTGGGGCGGGCGGTTTTCCGGTCCCGGCCACGCGCGGCATGGCGCCCGTGTCGGGCGGCGGCGTGTCCGGGAAGCGTGCCGAAGCGGGCGGTGGCGGGGGCATCTCCGGTTCGTGTCGCCGTTCGCCGGCGGGACGGAGGTTCGGGAAGCGGGACGACGCGGCCGGGGACGTGCCTCGGGGGCCGGTCGTCCCGTCCGAGGCGTGCGGCCGGTGCGGCGCGCCGGAGCCCGGCCGAGTCCCCGCGCTGCCGTGCCTCGGCGGAGCGTCTCCGAAGTCGCGCCCGGCCAGAGAGTCCGTGTCGTCGGCGCCGGGTCCCTCGGGTCGCCGCGGAACACCCGCGGCCCCGGGCTCGTGCACCGCACGCCCCGACCTCGCGGTTCCGAAGGCGTCGAGCCAGGGCCGGCGGTCCGGGCTCTCGGGCGCCTCGGCGGCCCCACGGCCCGACGGCGTACCGGAGTTGTCCGTGTTTCCCGTATCCCCGGGCCCCTCGGACTGCTCGGGGGGCGTCGAGGGACGTGGCGGAATGGAGGCGCGGCGCGCTTCCGTGCTCATGCACCCCCCGTTTCCTCGGCCCCGGCGACCGGCCCGCCGAAGGATCCCCTCCGGACCCGTTCCCTGCTTGCGTGCGCGTCACTCTACGGGTTGACGCTGTGCGAGTGGGAACCAGTCGGCAGGCCCGGGGCATCTGCCCGGAACGTCCCCCTACCCTGCGGTAATCAGGTCTGGCAGGCTTCGCCCATGACTGCCCGCGCCGCAGACCGGGCCCGTTACGACCGGGCCACCGCTCACCTAGACGCACCCGTCGCCATCGTGGACCTGGAGGCCTTCGACGCCAACGCGGAGGATCTCGTACGGCGGGCAGCAGGCAAGCCCGTACGCGTCGCGAGCAAGTCCGTACGCTGCCGTGCGCTGCTCGAACGCGTGCTGGCCCGGGACGGCTTCGCCGGGATCATGTCGTTCACGCTCGCCGAGTCGCTGTGGCTGGCGCGCTCCGGTTTCGAGGACGTACTGCTCGCGTATCCGTCCGCGGACCGCAAGGCGTACGCGGAGCTCGCCGCCGATCCGAAGCTCGCGGCCGCCGTGACCGTCATGGTCGACGACCCGGCGCAGCTGAAGCTGATCGACGACGCCCGGGACGGCGGACGCGAAGAGGTGCGTGTCTGCCTGGAGTTGGACACCGCGCTGAAGATGCTCGGCGGCCGGGTCCGGGTCGGCGCCCGCCGTTCGCCGCTCCACTCCCCCGCCCAGGTCGCCGAGATGGCCCGTACGGTCGCTCGTCGGCCCGGTTTCCGGCTCGCCGGGATCATGGCGTACGAGGGGCACATCGCGGGGGTGGGCGACTCCGTGCAGGGGCGGCCGCTGCGGTCGCGTGCGATCCGGCTGATGCAGGCCACGGCCCGCAAGGAGCTGGCGCAGCGCCGTGCGGACGTCGTGCGGGCGGTCCGGGCCGTCGTGCCGGACCTGGAGTTCGTCAACGGCGGTGGCACGGGCAGCGTCCAGCACACCGCGGCCGAGGACTCGGTGACCGAGATCGCGGCCGGGTCCGGGCTGTACCAGCCGCGGCTCTTCGACAACTACACGTCGTTCAGCGGGCGTCCGGCCGCGCTCTTCGCGCAGCCCGTCGTGCGCAGGCCGGGGGTGGGTGTGGTGACCGTCCTCGGCGGCGGCTACCCGGCCTCGGGTGCCGCGGGCCCCGACCGGTCGCCCGTGCCGTACCTGCCCGAGGGGCTTCGGTACGACGCCCAGGAGGGGGCCGGCGAGGTGCAGACTCCGCTGCTCGGCTCGCCCGCGGACGATCTGCTGATCGGCGACAAGGTGTGGTTCCGGCACGCGAAGGCCGGGGAGCTGTGCGAGCGGTTCGACGTGCTGCAGCTCGTGGAGGGCGACGCGGTGACGGCGACGGTCCCGACGTATCGCGGGGAAGGCCACACGTTCCTGTAGCCGACGGTCGGCAGTCGGCAGTCGGCAGTCGGCAGTCGGCAGTCGGCTCCAGCCTGTCGTGCGGGCCGGAGCCGGCTACTGGGTGGGGCCGATGCTGCTGCCCACCCCGCCGCCCGTGCCCTCGTCGCCCACCGGCCGGATCCCCTTGGTGATCCGGTCCATGTCGGCGAGGGGCGGCCCCTCCTCGCCCGCGTCGAAGGCGTACCGCACCATGACCATCGACTCCGAGCCGACGCTGGACGGGAACGCCATCGACTGGACGTAACCCCCGGGCCCCGCCTCGGTCTTGACGCGCCAGCGCACGAAGTACCCGGTGCGGCCCGCGACCGCCACCGACCCCTGCCCGACCACCTCGTGCGAGGTGATGCCGTGGAAGGGGCGCTGGTTGACCTTGTTGCGGTCGTAGGCGCGGTCGGCCGCCTCGGAGATGTCGTCCTTGGCGAGGGTCTCGGGGGACTTCTCGTCGTTCGAGGTGACCGTGCGCGAGATGACCGTGCCGTGGCGGCAGAGGCCGTCGTCGCCGGGGCAGTCGTACGTCCCGGACGTGGTCATCACGATGTCGGCCTCGATGACGCTCTGGGGTCTGGCCCAGCCGTCGAGGAGCGGCAGAGTGATGCCGTTGAGCTCGTCCACGACGACGGAGGGGTCGTCGGCGGACGGTTCGGAGCTGGACTCCGAGGGCGAGGGCGCGGCACTCGTGGGCGCGGACGACGTGGGCGTCGGCGCGGTCTGCGTCTGCGGGTCGCCGTCGTCCCCTCTCAGGACGACGGCGCCCGTCACGATCGCGGCGACCAGCACGACCGCCGCGGCGGTGAGGGCGACCGCCTTCGCACGGCCGGAGCCCCCAGAACCGCCGGAGACGCCGGTCCCGAGCGGTACCGTCGGCGTCGAGGGCGTGAATTGCGGCTGCGCGTACGGCTGTTGTGGCGTCGTCGCCTCGGGTGAGCGCCGGTGGTCGGTCCAGGCGGTCCCGTCCCACCAGCGCTCCACGTGCGGGGCGGAGGGGTCCCGGTACCACCCGGGCGGGGGCGTCATGCTCATCCCGGCACTCTAGGCGGCTTCGGCGAACTCCGGTGAGCCACCGTGCCCCGCAGGGGCGCGGGGAACTGCGCGACCAGCCACGAACGGCCCGCGGCCTACAACGGCGTGACGTACGCTCCCGAGATTCCGCCGTCCACCAGGAAGTCCGTGGCGTTCACGAACGAGGAGTCGTCGCTGGCGAGGAACGCGACCGCCGCGGCGATCTCCTCGGCCTGCGCGAACCGGCCGACCGGGATGTGTACGAGGCGGCGCGCGGCCCGCTCCGGGTCCTTGGCGAACAGTTCCTGGAGGAGGGGCGTGTTGACCGGCCCGGGGCACAGCGCGTTCACGCGGATGCCCTCCCGCGCGAACTGCACGCCCAGCTCACGGGACATGGCGAGCACACCGCCCTTGGAGGCCGTGTACGAGATCTGCGAGGTCGCCGCGCCCATCCGGGCCACGAACGACGCGGTGTTGATGATCGAGCCCTTGCCCTGCTGCCGCATGTAGGGGATCGCGGCCTTGCAACACAGGTACACCGACGTGAGGTTGACCTCCTGGACGCGCTTCCATGCCTCCAGGCCCGTCTCCAGGATCGAGTCGTCGTCGGGCGGTGAGATACCCGCGTTGTTGAAGGCGATGTCGACGGACCCGTACGTGTCGAACGCGGTCTTGAAGAGCGCGTCGACCTGCTCGGGGTCGGTGACGTCGACCTTCACGAAGATGCCGCCGATCTCCTCGGCGGCCGCCTTGCCGCGGGTCTCGTCGACGTCGCCGCAGACGACGTGGGCGCCCTCGGAGGCGAGCCGGCGGGCGGTGGCGAGGCCGATGCCGCTGCCGGCCCCGGTGATGACGGCGGTGCGGCCGACCAGGCGGCGGCAGATGATGTCGTCGGTCGATGCGCTCACTGTGCGGGGCCCTCCGTGCTGATGAAGACGTTCTTGGTTTCGGTGAAGGCGGCCAGGGCGTCCGGGCCGAGTTCACGGCCGATGCCGGACTGCTTGAAGCCGCCGAAGGGGGTCCAGTAGCGGACGCTGGAGTGGGAGTTGACGGACAGGTTCCCGGCGCGGACCGCGCTCGACACGCGCAGGGCGCGGCCCACGTCCCGGGTCCAGATGGATCCGGACAGGCCGTAGTCGGTGGCGTTGGCGAGGCGGATCGCGTCGGCCTCGTCCTCGAAGGGCAGGAGCACGGCGACCGGTCCGAAGACCTCTTCGACGGCCACGCGCGCGTGGGACTCGATTCCGGTCAGAACGGTGGGCGGGAACCAGAATCCGGGGCCTTCGGGGGCGGCGCCCCGGATGCCGCTCAAGTCATCCGTGACATACGACCGTACGCGCTCCAGCTGGGACTTGGAGATCAGCGGGCCCATGGCGGTCTTCTCGTCGGCCGGGTCGCCGACGACCACGGACTCGATCGCCGGGGCGAGGAGTTCGAGGAAGCGGTCGTACACGGACCGCTGGACGAGGACGCGGGTGCGGGCGCAGCAGTCCTGGCCGGAGTTGTCGAGGAAGGACATGGGGGTGGCGGCCGCGGCTGCCTCGATGTCGGCGTCGGCGAAGACGATGTTGGGGCTCTTGCCGCCGAGTTCGAGGGTGACGCGCTTGAGCAGCGCCGAGCCCTTCGCCAACACCTGTTTGCCCACGGCCGTTGACCCCGTGAAGACGATCTTCGCGACCCCGGGGTGCTCGACCAGCGCGTTGCCGGTGATCGCGCCCGCCCCCGGGAGTACCTGGAAGAGATGCTCCGGAAGCCCCGCCTCCAGGGCGAGTTCGGCCAGCCGCAGAGCCGTCAGTGGTGTCGTCTCGGCGGGCTTGAGGATGACCGCGTTGCCCGCCGCGAGCGACGGAGCCGTACCCCATGCCGCGATGGGCATCGGAAAGTTCCAGGGCGCGATGACGGCGACGACACCCAGCGGTTCGAGGATCGTGATGTCGAGACCGCCCGGCACCGGGATCTGGCGGCCGGTCAACCGCTCCACTCCCCCGGCCGCGTAGTCGAGCAGGTCACGGACATTGCCCGCCTCCCAGCGGGCGTTGCCGATCACGTGACCGGCCTCGCGGACCTCCGACCGGGCGAGCTCTTCCAGATGCTCGTCCACGACGACGGCGAACCGGCGGAGCAGCCGGGCGCGTTCCCCGGGAGCGAGGGCGGCCCATCGGACCTGTGCCTTTTCCGCCCGTACGACCGCGGCGTCGACGGCCTCGGGGGTGGCGCCCGGGACGGTGGCGATGACCTCCTCCGTCGCCGGGTTGAGAACTTCCAGTTCGTGCAGGTGCGACAACTTCGGCCTCACAGACGTTCGAAGGAGCGGCGAAGCTCCCAGTCGGTCACCGCGGCGTCGAAGGCGTCCAGTTCGACGCGCGCCATGTTGCGGTAGTGCGCGACCACCTCGTCACCGAAGGCGGCCTTGGCGATGGCGCTCTTCTCCCAGATCTCGGCGGCCTCGTGCAGTGTGGTGGGCACGTGTTCGTACCCCGAGGTGTACGCGTTCCCGGTACACGCCTCCGGCAGCTCCAGCTTCTGCTCGATGCCGTACAGCCCGGCCGCGACGAGCCCCGCGACGGCGAGATGCGGATTGACGTCACCGCCCGGCAGCCGGTTCTCGAACCGCATCGAGCGCCCGTGCCCGACGACCCGCAGCGCGCACGTCCGGTTGTCGTACCCCCAGGCCACGGCCGTCGGTGCGAACGACCCGGGCTGGAACCGCTTGTACGAGTTGATGTTGGGCGCGTACAGCAGCGAGAAGTCCCGGAGTGCGGCGAGCTGGCCGGCGAGGAAGTACCGCATGACCTGCGACATCCCGCCCGCCCCGTCGCCCGCCATGGCATTGGTGCCGTCGGCGTCGGCGAGCGAGAGGTGGATGTGGCAGGAGTTGCCCTCGCGCTCGTTGTACTTGGCCATGAAGGTGAGCGAGACACCTTCCTGGGAGGCGATCTCCTTGGCCCCGGTCTTGTAGATGGCGTGCTGGTCGCAGGTGACCAGGGCCTCGTCGTACTTGAAGGCGATCTCGTGCTGCCCGGGGTTGCACTCGCCCTTTGCGGACTCGACGATCAGTCCGGCGGCGCCCATCTCATTGCGAATGCGCCGCAGCAGGGGCTCGATGCGCCCGGTCCCGAGCACCGAGTAGTCGATGTTGTACTGGTTGGCGGGCGTGAGCCCCCGGTAGTTCGCGTCCCACGCCTGCTCGTAGGTGTCCTTGAAGACGATGAACTCCAGCTCGGTGCCCACCTGCGCGGTGAACCCGTGCTCGGCGAGCCGCTCCAGCTGGCGCCGGAGGATCTGGCGGGGCGCGGCCACGACGGGCGAGCCGTTGTCCCAGGCGAGGTCGGCGACGAGCATCGCCGTACCCGCGTTCCACGGAACCCGGCGCAGCGTGCTCAGATCCGGATGCATGGCGAAGTCGCCGTACCCGCGCTCCCAGGACGACATCTCGTACCCGTCGACGGTGTTCATCTCGGTGTCGACGGCGAGGAGGTAGTTGCAGCCCTCCGTACCGTGGTGCAGGACCTCGTCGAGGAAGAAACGCGCGGCGAACCGCTTGCCCTGGAGCCGCCCCTGCATGTCCGGGAAGGCCAGGACGACCGTGTCGATCTCGCCGCCCGCGACGAGGGTGTGCAGCTCCTCGACACTGAGGGGTGGTGTGCGGTCTGCCACGGGAAATGCCTCCTTCGGTCAGCCGAGAGCCATAAGGTATTGCCGAGAACCATTGCTTGGGAAGGGGGCACGGCCAGATGCCGCAGCAGGATCCACACGAACTGAACGACCGGTTGACGCCGGTACTGCGCCCGGTGCGCGCGGGCAACGGCTTCGAGGAGGCCCTGGAGCAGATCCTCCAGGTCGTCCGGCTGGGCCTGGTGCCCGGCGGCGAACGGCTGCCCGCCGAACGGGAGTTGGCGGACCGCCTCGGGATCAGCCGGGTGACGCTGCGCGAGGTCCTGAAGGTCCTCCAGGACCAGGGACTGGTCGAGTCGCGACGCGGCCGCTACGGCGGCACGTTCGTCCTCCCCCGGACCGACGCCCCCGGCGAGGGGGAGCTGCGCCGCCGGATCGACGAGGTCGACATAGAGGACGTCCTGCGCTTCCGCGAGGTCCTGGAGGTGGGCGCGGCCGGCCTCTGCGCGGCACACGGCCTGTCCCCCGACCGGTCGGCCCGCCTGCGCGAGGCCCTGGCCCGCACCCAGGACGCCCCCCTGGCGGACTACCGCCGCCTGGACACCCTCCTGCACCTCACCCTCGCCGAGCTGTGCGGTTCACCGACGCTCACCGCCCAGTACGCGGCCGTACGCGCCACTGTGAACGACCTGCTCGACTGCATCCCCCTCCTGGTCCGGAACCTGGAGCACTCACAGCGCCAGCACGAGGCACTGGTCGAGGCGGTGCTGGACGGAGACGCGGACGGAGCCCGAGAGATGATGCGCGAACACTGCGCGGGCACGGCAGCACTCCTGCGCGGCTTCCTGGCGTAGGAACCCGCACGAGGCACCCGCACGAGGCACTCGCGCACAAGATCCGACCAAGCTGCCCCTGTAAAGGTATGGGGTCGGTCTATTAGCCTCCTCCCGAAGGGCGCACGAGAAACAGGGAGCGTGGGGATGGCAGGCAGACCGCTCATCGGAGTCAGCACATACCTGGAGACCGCACGCTGGGGCGTCTGGGAACTGGAGGCGGCGCTGCTGCCGGCCGGCTACCCGCGCCTGGTCCGGTCGGCGGGCGGCCTGGCCGCGATGCTGCCGCCGGACGAGCCCGCCCACGCCGCCGAGACCGTGGCCCGGCTCGACGGCCTGGTGATCGCGGGCGGCCCCGACGTGGACCCGTCGCGCTACGGCGCCCCCCGCGACCCGCGCTGCGGCCCCGAGGCCCGCGCCCGCGACGCCTGGGAACTCGCCCTGATCGAGGCCGCGTTGGCCTCCGGCACACCCCTCCTCGGAATCTGCCGCGGCATGCAGCTCCTGAACGTCGCGCTCGGCGGAACCCTCGTCCAGCACATCGACGACCACATCGAATCGGTGGGAGTCTTCGGCCACCACACGGTCAAGCCGGTCCCGGGTTCCCTCTACGCCACCTTGATCCCCGAGGAAACCTCCGTACCGACCTACCACCACCAGTCCGTGGACCACCTGGGCACGGGCCTCATCCCGTCCGCCCACGCCACGGACGGCACGATCGAGGCCATCGAACTCCCCACCCCCAACTGGGTGCTGGGAGTCCAATGGCACCCCGAGATGGAAGAGGACACCCGAGTCATGACGGGCTTGATCCAAACCGCTTCCTGACCCACTCACGCACCCAGGGGCGCAGCCCCCTAGGGGCGCGGGAAACGGCGCAATCTTTTAGGGGCGCGGGGAACAGCGCAGCCTTCTGGGGCCGCGGGGAACAACGCAGTCTTTAGGGGCGCGGGGAACGGCGCAATCTTTTAGGGACGCGAGGAACAGCGCAGCCTTCTGGGGGCGCGGGGAACGGCGCAATCTTTTAGGGGCGCGGGGAACTGCGCGGCCAGCCCCCACACACCCGCACCCGAAAACGCACCGCCCGCCCTACCCCCGAGTCAATGTCAACAAATCCCGCGCAGGCCCAGTAGGCCGATGCCCCACAGGCCAAACCGCCCGCAGATCCCGGCTCAGCCGAACCCCCTCCACAGGAATCTCGACAAGCCGACGAGCGGACAACTCCTCCCCCAACGCCAGCTCACTGAGAACCGCAGGACCCGCCCCCGAAGCCGCAGACGCCTTCACCGCCGTCGTGGAGGACAGCTCGATCAGAGGGCGGGCCAGCCCACCGAGCGCCGCGTCCAAGACCTGCCGCGTCCCCGACCCCTCCTCCCGCAGAATCAGCGGCGCCCCCGCCAACTCCCCCGCGTCGAGCGCCCGCCGCCTCCGCGCCCACGGATGCCCGGGCGCGGTCACCACGATCAGCCGGTCGTGGGCGATCACCACGGAGTCCAGCCCGCTCGCCACGGACACCCCCTCCACGAACCCGAGGTCCGCCTCGCCGGAGAGCACCCGCTCGGCCACGACCGTCGAGTTCCCGGCGATCAGGGACACCGCGGTGTCCGGCCGCTGCGCGCGCAGCGCGAGCAGCCACCCAGGCAGCAGATACTCGGCGATCGTCATGCTCGCCGCGACCCGCAGCCGGGAGTCCCGCCGGTCCCGCAACGCCTGCGCCCCCGCGTCGAACGCCTCCGCCACCTCCACCACCCGTCGGGCCCAGTCCGTCACCAGCGCCCCCGCGTCGGTGAGCCGCGACCCAGTGGGCGAGCGGTCGACCAGGGCGACCCCCAGCTGCCGTTCCATGGACCGGATCCGGCTGCTGGCGGCCGGCTGCGTGATCCCGACCTCCCGGGCGGCCCGCCCCAGACTCCCGAGCCGCGCCACGGCGAGCAGCAGCTCCAGCGCACCCAGATCGGGGACCCGGTGCGACAGCCCGCCACCCGGTACGGGCACCGTCTCGCGGGCTCCCTGGTCATCCGTCCCGTCATCCCGACTCATAAGCCCACCTTATGTCCTCATAGACCGGTACTCCCTGGTGAGCCGTCCCCCACCGAGGCACGGTGAACTCATGGCCACAGCCCACCCGCTCACCGCCACCACGGACAACAGCAGCAACGCCAACCCCGGCCGCCCCACAAGGGCAAAGGCAGCGGCAGACGCAGACGCAGCGGTGAGGACAAAGACGTCCCCCTTCCGCCACCTCGGCCCCAACTGGTACGCCCCTGTGATGGGCACGGCCATCGTGGCCACCGCGGGCGCGGGCCTCCCCTTCGACGTGCCGGGCCTGCGCACGTTCTGCACCGCCGTCTGGGCACTCGCCCTGACCCTGCTCGTCGCCCTCCTCGCCGCCCGGACGGCCCACTGGAGGCACCACAGGGACCAGGCCCGCGCCCATCTCCTGGATCCGTCGATGGCGCCGTTCTACGGCTGCCTCTCCATGGCCCTGGTGGCCGTCGGCGGCGGCGCCCTGGTGGTCGGGCGGGACTGGATCGGCACACCGGCGGCGGTCGCCCTGGACGCCGTGCTCTTCTCCACGGGCACCCTGATCGGTCTGGCGGCGGCCGTGGCCGTCCCGTACCTGATGGTGGTGCGCCACCGGGTGGACCCGTCCCAGGCCACCCCGGTGTGGCTGCTCCCCCTCGTCGCGCCGATGGTCTCCGCGGCGCTCGGCCCCCTGTTCGTACCGCATCTCCCGGCCGGTCAGGCCCGCGAGACCCTGCTGCTCGCCTGCTTCGCGATGTTCGGTCTCAGCCTGCTGGCCACGCTCGTCATGCTGCCGATGATCTTCGCCCGCCTCGTCACGGGCGGCCCGCTGCCGCTCGCGCTCACCCCGACCCTGTTCCTGGTCCTGGGCCCGCTGGGCCAGTCCACGACGGCCGTCGACAAGTTCGCCGTCGCCGCCCCGGGTGTGGTGCCGGCCCCGTACGACCGGGGATTCGCGATCCTGCCCGTGCTCTACGGCGTCCCTGTGATGGGTTTCGCGCTGCTCTGGCTGGCGCTGGCCGCCGCCCTGGTGCTGCGGGCCCGCCGCCGGGGCATGGTCTTCGGCATGACCTGGTGGGCGTTCACCTTCCCGGTCGGTACGTGTGTGACGGGCGCCGAGGGGCTCGCCCGGCACACCGGGCTCGTCGTCTACGACGGGCTCACGGTCGTCCTGTACGCCCTGCTCCTCACGGCCTGGACGGTGGCCGCCGTCCACACGGCCCGCGGCCTGGTCAGCGGACGGCTGCTCGCAGCGCCTCGCCGAGCGCTCGCGGTGCCTGCACCAACGACGGTCCGTACCACGTGAGATGGCGTCCGCCGACCAGCGCGCAGGGCACTCCCGGGAACGCCTCCGGGCCGTCGTCGTTCGTGAAGCGGTACGGCTCGTCGGGCAGCACGACCAGGTCGAGGTCCGCCGCGCGCAGTTCCTCGACCGGGACGCGCGGATAGCGTTCGGCGTGGCTCGCGTACGCGTTGTCGACGCCCAGCCGCGCCAGCACGTCCCCGGCGAACGTGTCCCGCCCGAGCACCATCCAGGGCCGCCGCCAGATCGGCACGGCGGCGCGCAGGCGCGTCTCGGGGCGGGGCGGGTCCTGCCAGGCCTCCTCGGCCTCGTCCAGCCACCGCGGCCTGGTGCGCAGTCCGCACGCGCGGACCACCCGCTCCAGTTCTCGGAAGGCCCCCGGCACGTCCCGTACCTCGGTGACGAGCACGTCCAGTCCCGCCTGCCGCAGGGCGATCAGGTCCGGCTCGCGGTTCTCCTCCTCGTTGGCGATGACCAGGTCGGGCGCGAGGGCGACGATCCGCTCGACGTCCGGGTTCTTGGTGCCCTTGACGCGTACGACATCGAGGCCGGGCGGATGGCTGCACCAGTCGGTCGCCCCGACCAGGACGCCCGGCGCGGACACGGCGACGGCCTCGGTGAGCGACGGGACGAGTGACACCACTCTCATGGCCGAACCACTCTCATGGGCGAGTACTCCGGATGACGGTCATCGGCGCGGATCGTCCTCCACGGCCTCGATGTGGTCCGCGACCGCGACGATGAGCACGCGCGTGTCCGCGTCGGTCGCCCGCCACCGGTGCCGTACGCCGCCCGTCAGGTGCAGCGTGTCGCCGCGTCCCAGTCGGTACGCGCGGCCCTCCGCCTCGACCTCGACGGCGCCGTCGGCCACGTACATCAACTCGTCGTTGCGGTGCTGGAATTCGCGGCCGGCGTCGTGGTCGCCGGAGAACTCCATGGCGTGCAACTGGTGGTGACCACGCACCAGGGGGCGCACTCGGGGCTCATGGGTGAACTCGGAGTCGTCCGCGCGCACCACGTCGACGCTGCGCGCCGGGTCGGCGGCGGCGAGGAGCTCGACGCACGTGGTGTGCAGGGCGTCGGCGACCCGTTGGAGGGACCGCATGCTGGGCCGCGCCCGCTCGTTCTCGACCTGGCTCAGGAAGGGCACCGACAGGCCGCTGCGCTCGGCGACCACGGCGAGGGTGAGCTCCAGTGCCCGGCGCCGCCGCCTGACGGCCGCGCCCACTCGAAGGGTTTCCTTGTTTTCATCCATCGCTTCGGCTCCCCCCTGTGCGTCGTCGGTGCGCTGCTCGGTGCATGCGGTACGCGCGGTGCGGTGGCGGCACGTTCGCTGTACGTACACGCCGATTTCTCGCGAGTTCCTGATGTCTTGTCTGCACCCTACGGGTGTTCGGCAAACCGTTTCATGCGCCCGTCACATCGCTGTAAACATCGCCGCACCGATCGCGTGACCGACCGTCACGGTTCGCGCCGGTGGGAGCGCCGGAGCGGCCGACGGGGTGTGCGCGCGGGGCCGAAAGGCCGGTGCGGCCCTTGCCCGGGTCGTATGCACAGGTGACGCCGCGAGGGGTGGGCCTCGCCGAATGGCGCTGCCCACCCCTCGCGGAGGCCCCCACTGGGGACGTGTCTACTGCGGATCTACTGCGGAGTCATCCGTTCCACCATGTCCGGGTGCTCCTTGAGCCACGCGGAGACGGCTTCCTCCTCCTGGCCCTGGCCGCGGTCCTTGATCTCGCTCTCCAGGCTGCCGAGCTCGTCCTCGCTCATCTTGAAGTTCTTGATCCACTTCGTGAGCTGCGGGTACTGCTCGGGGAACTTCTTGCTGGAGATCGTCCGGATCGTGTTGCCCTCACCGAAGGTCTTCTTCGGGTCCGCGAGCTTCGTCAGCTCGTACTCGCTGTAGGCCCAGTGCGGCGACCAGAGTGTGACGGCGACGGGCTCCTTCTTGGCGTACGCGCGCTTCAGCTCGGCCAGCATCGCGGGCGTGGAGCCGTCGACGATCTCGTACTCCTTGTCCAGGCCGTAGCCGGGCAGGACCTTCGTCTTGGCGAGGTTCATCTCGCCGGTGCCCGGTTCGATGCCGATGATCTTCCCCTTGAAGAGATCGCCCTTGCCCTTGAGGTCGGCGAGGGACTTGACGTCCTTCACGTACGAGGGCACCGCGATCTCCAGGGAGGTCGGCTCGTACCAGGTGCCGAGGTCGCGCAGGTTGTCCTTGTGCTTGTCCCAGTAGTTCGCCTGCGCGTACGGCAGCCAGGCGTCGAAGTTGAGGTCGATGTCGCCGGTGGCCAGGCCCGTGTAGACCGGGCCGACGTCCATCTGCTTCAGGTTCAGCTTGTAGCCGCGACGGGCCAGGACGTCCTTCCAGAGGTAGGTGACGGCGACGTCCTCGTCCCAGGGGAACCAGGCGACGTCGACCGTGCGCTTGGCCTCGGCCGGGGTGCCGGAGGAGGACTTCTCGACCGGGGCCAGCTTGTCGACGACACCGGGGTTGCTCTTCAGCCAGGTGCGCACGGCGTCCTGCTGCGCGCCCTTGCCGGCCTTGTTGATCTCCGACTCAAGGCTGGTGAGCTGCTTCTCGGTCATCTTGAAGTTCTTGAGCCACTTCCCGACGACCGGGTTCTCCTTGGTGAACCCCTTGCGGGCGAGCGTGTGCACACCGTCGCCCGAACCCCAGGCACCCTTGGGGTCCTCGAGCTTCTTCAGCTTGTAGTCGCTGTACGCCCAGTGCGGCGACCAGAGCGTGCCGACGAACGGCTCCTTCTTGGCGTACGCGCGCTTCAGCTCGGCCAGCATCGCCGGCGTGGAGCTGTCGACGACCTTGTACTCCTTGTCGAGCCCGTACTCCTTGAGGACCTTGGTCTTGAGCAGACCCATCATTCCGGCGCTCGACTCGATGCCGGTGATCTTGCCGTCGAACTCACCGGCCTTGCCCTTGAGGTCCTCCAGCGACTTGATGTCCGTCATGTAGGCGGGCACGCTCAGCTCCAGCGACGTGGGACCGAACCAGGAGCCCAGGTCTTCGAGCTGCTTGCCGTACTTCTTCCAGTACTGCTCGTGGGTGGTCGGCAGCCAGGAGTCGGTCTCGAAGTCGATGTCGCCCTGGGCGAGCGAGGTGTAGAGCGGGCCGGCGTCGAACTGCTTGGTCTCGACCTCGAAGCCGCGCTGCTCCAGGATCTCCTTCCAGAGGAAGGTGGAGGCGACGCCCTCGTCCCAGGGGATGTAGCCGATGCTGACCTTCTTGCCCTGGCCGACGTTCCCGCCGTCCGATGCGGTCGGCTCGCTGTCGCTGGAGCCGAAGATGCCCATGCCGCCCGCGACGAGCGCGAGCACGACGACGCCGACGACGGCCACGGAGGCTTGGGGGCGGTAGGACCAGATCTTCAGGCCCTGTGCGGCACGCAGCTTGGCCGCGGTGCGGCGGCCGAGCGGCGAGACCTGGGTGCCCAGGGCGCTGGTCATGCGGTCCAGGTAGATGGCGAGGATGACGATGGCTATGCCCGCCTCGGCGCCGAGGCCGACGTTGAGCTGGCCGATCGCCTCGTTCACGTCGCCACCGAGGCCGCCGGTACCGACCATGCCCGCGATGGCGGCCATGGACAGGCCCAGCATGATGACCTGGTTGACACCGGCCATGACGGTGGGCAGCGCCAGCGGCAGCTGGACGCGCAGCAGGATGTTGCCGGGGGTGGTGCCGAACGCGTCGGCGGCCTCGACCAGTTCCTTGTCGACCTGGCGGATGCCCAGTTCCGTCATACGGACGCCGGGTGCCAGGGCGAAGATCAGGGTGGCCACGATGCCCGCGGGCCCGCCGGTGCCGAAGAACAGGATCGCCGGGATGAGGTAGATCATCGCGGGCATCGTCTGCATGAGGTCGAGCACGGGGCGTACAAGGCCGCTGACCCGGTCCGAGCGTGCCGCCCAGATGCCGACGGGCACGGAGATGACGAGCGCGATGATCGTCGCCACGAGGACCAGCGACAGGGTCACCATCGCGTTCTCCCACAGTTCGAGGGAGTCGATGAAGGCGAATCCCACGAAGGCGAGGACACCGGCGGACGTGCCGCGCAGCCAGAACGCGATGACGGCGAAGATGCCCGCGAGGAGAAGGGGTTCGGGCGCCTGGAGGACGTCGTTGATGATGTCGTAGGTGCCCTGGAAGACGGTCTTCAGGAAGTCGAAGAGCCACGACATGTGGTTGAGCAGCCAGTCGACCGTGTCATTGACCCAGTCGCCGAAGGGGATCCTAGGCACCGGCCTTCACCGCCTTGACGGTCTTGTCGCGCGGTGTGTCGCAGGGCACGGGTTCGCTCTGTTCGTCGCCGAGGAAGCCGACGAGCCGCTGCCGGGGCACGACACCGAGCAGCTTGCCCGTCTTGTCGACGACCGCCACGGGGTGCGTCAGCCGCGCGCTGATGGCGCACAGGTCGCCGAACGAGGAGTCGGGCCTGGCGGTCTCGCAGCCGCAGTCGGCCTCGTCACCGCGCAGCTCCGTGTCCATGACGGAGGCCGCGGTGAGGACCCGGGAGCGGTCGACGTCCTTCGTGAAGGAGGCGACGTAGTCGTTCGCGGGGCGGACGAGGATGTCCTCGGCGGTGCCGATCTGGACGATGCTGCCGTCGCGCATGACGGCGATGCGGTCGCCCAGGCGCATGGCCTCGTTGAGGTCGTGGGTGATGAAGACGATGGTCTTCTTGAGCTTCTTCTGGAGCTCGATCAGCTGGTCCTGCATGTCGCGGCGGATCAGCGGGTCGAGCGCGCTGAAGGACTCGTCCATCAGCAGCAGGTCGGCGTCGGTGGCGAGCGCCCGGGCGAGGCCCACGCGCTGCTGCATACCGCCGGACAGCTCGTCGGGCCAGGACGTCTCCCAGCCGGCGAGTCCGGCCAGCACCAGGGCCTTGGTGGCGCGCTCCTCGCGCTCGGCGCGCGGCACGCCCTGGACCTCCAGGCCGTACGCGGCGTTCTCCAGGACGCTGCGGTGTGGGAAGAGCGCGAAGTGCTGGAAGACCATGCTGACCTTCCTGGAGCGGACCTCGCGCATCTCACGGTCGTTGAGCGCGGTCAGGTCCTGCCCGTCGAAGACCACGCGTCCCGCGGTCGGCTCCAGGAGTCCGTTGAGCATGCGCAGCAACGTGGACTTGCCGGAGCCCGACAGGCCCATGACGACGAAGATCTCGCCCGGTTCGACGGTGAACGACGCGTCGATCACCGCGGCCGTGGTGCCGTCCGCGCGCAGTTCCTCACGGTCGGCTCCCCCGCGCAGTCGCTCGACCGCCTCGCCGGGTCGTCTGCCGAACACTTTGTAGAGCTGTTCCGCCTGCAGCCTGGATGACACAAGTACCTCTCGGGTCGAACGAAGACGGCCCGCCTCCCCCGCCGGCGGGCCGTGGAGCGATGCGGGTTCCGCCCGCTCGTCCGGTACGCATATGTCAGATGTGGTTGAAAATGCGACCGGGTTCGCTCCGGCTCGGCGCCTGCCCCCGACCGGATGGCGCAAACGTGACCGTGTCCCAGTTCACAGGGCGTTTACATCCGGACGGTGCGGGCACCCGCTTTCGTCCACTCTCCGCGCCGACCGGTGACTGTCAGTGCCGTACGGCATGATGCGAGGCGTGACGCAGCAGACGCAGCAGCCCCGGCGAACCATGCTCCTCGACACCGCCTCCCTGTACTTCCGGGCCTATTTCGGGGTCCCGGATTCCGTGCGGGCCCCGGACGGCACACCGGTGAACGCCGTGCGGGGCCTGCTCGAGTTCATCGACCGGCTGGTGAAGGACCACCGCCCGGACGACCTGGTCGCCTGCATGGACGCGGACTGGCGGCCCCAGTGGCGGGTCGACCTGATCCCCTCCTACAAGGCGCATCGCGTCGCCCAGGAGACCGAGACCGGCCCGGACGAGGAGGAGGTGCCCGACACGCTCTCGCCCCAGGTGCCGGTCATCGAGGCGGTCCTGGACGCGCTGGGCATCGCGCGCGTGGGCGTCGAGGGGTACGAGGCGGACGACGTGATCGGGACGTTCACCGGCCGCGCCACGGGCCCGGTCGACATCGTCACCGGCGACCGCGACCTGTACCAACTGGTCGACGACAAGCGGGAGGTGCGCGTGCTGTACCCGCTCAAGGGCGTCGGCATGCTCCAGCTCACCGACGAGGCCTGGCTGCGCGAGAAGTACGGCGTCGACGGCGCGGGGTACGCGACTCTGGCACTGCTGCGCGGCGACCCGAGCGACGGTCTGCCGGGGGTGCCCGGCATCGGCGAGAAGACCGCCGCCAAGCTGCTGGCCGAGTTCGGCGACCTGGCCGGGATCATGGCGGCGATCGACGATCCCAGGGCCAAGCTCACACCGTCCCAGCGCAAGCGTCTGGACGAGTCCCGGCCGTACGTCGCCGTGGCGCCCAAGGTCGTCCGGGTGGCCGGAGACGTACCCTTGCCGGACGTGACCACCGCGCTGCCCCACACGCCGCGCGATCCGGCAGCTCTGGAGGAGCTCGCGACACGCTGGGGCCTGGGTGGTTCGCTGGCGCGACTGCTGACGACACTCCGCAGGTGAAGCAGCAATTCGATTCCCACGGAACGGTAATCGGGTTCTCAAGAAGGGGGCGCCAGTGGGCGGTGAGGTGCTAACTTAGGTAAGCCTAAGCGAACTTCGGGAGGCTGTCATGGCAGAGCGTCCGGCACGGAGGGCCCCCAAGCCCCACGCCGCGAGCGTGATCCGCACGGAGCGACTCACGCCGCATATGCAGCGTGTGGTCCTCGGCGGCGACGGCCTCGCCGAATTCACCGCGGGCACGAGCACCGACCACTACGTCAAGCTGCTGTTCGGGGCCGAGGGTGTGACCTATCCGGAACCCTTCGACATGGCCCGGATCCGCGAGGAGTTCCCGCGCGACCAGTGGCCCGTTACGCGTACGTACACGGTGCGCGCCTGGGACCCGGAACTGCGCGAGCTGACCCTCGACTTCGTGATCCACGGCGACGAGGGTCTCGCCGGGCCCTGGGCGACACGTGTCCAGGCCGGCGAGATCGTCCGGTTCCTCGGCCCCGGCGGGGCGTACGCCCCCGACGCCGGGGCGGACTGGCATCTGCTGGCCGGTGACGAGAGCGCGCTGCCCGCGATCGCCGCCTCGCTTGAGGCGATGCCCGACGGTGCGCGGGTGCACGCCTTCGTGGAGGTCTCGGGGCCGGAGGAGGAGCAGAAGATCGACTCCGATGTGGAGGTCGTCTGGCTGCACCGCGGCGACCGGCCGATCGGTGAGGCGCTGGTCGAGGCCGTGCGGGGCCTTTCGTTCCCCGAGGGCCGGGTGCACGCGTTCGTGCACGGTGAGGCCGCGTTCGTGAAGGAGCTTCGGCGGGTGCTGCGGGTCGAGCACGAGGTCGCCCGGGAGGACCTTTCCATTTCCGGGTACTGGCGGCTGGGGCACAACGAGGACGGGTGGCAGGCCGCGAAGCGGGACTGGAACGCTCAGGTTGAGGCGGAGCAGGAGGCTCCGCCGACTGCTCCGCCGGTTGCCTAGGGTTCGTCCTGGGTTCGTTGTCGTCTGCGGGTTCGTTGTGGCTGGTCGCGCAGTTCCCCGCGCCCCTTAAGGGGCGGAGCCCCTCTAGACCGAGCGTTGGTATGACCTGAACGTTTGGATCGAGAGCCAGACCGCTACTACCGCCAGGGCCAGGAGTGCGCCGCCCCTTGTCAGTACGGCGGACCAGTCCGGGTTTTCCGACATCGCTGAACGGCCTGCCACCATCGCCCAGTTGAGTGGGTTGTAGTCGGCGATGTGGCGCATCCAGTCGGGCATCTGGGACGGGGCCATGAAGGCCGAGGAGAGGAAGGTCAGCGGCAGCAGCAGGAAGGTGTTGATGCCGATGATCGACTCCCGCTGGCGCACCAGCATGCCGAGCGCGTTGGAGAACGCGCCGAAGACCGTGCCGAGCAGCGAGGCCGCGACGACCAGCACGAGCAGGCCCGCGGCCCCACCGGGATAGTCCGCGCCGCCGAGCTTGCCGAGCAGGATGATCAGCAGGGACTGCACGGCCGTGGTGAGCGCCTGCTGCACGACGTTGGCGTTCATCAGGGCGCCGCGGCCGACCGGAGTGGTCAGGAACCGGTTGAGCGTGCCGCGCTCGATCTCCTCCAACGTGCCCATGCCGGCCCACATGTTGGAGCTGAGCGCGCTCATCACGACGATGCCCGGTACGAGGTAGTCGAGATAGCTGCTCGTGCCGAAGCCGCCGAGTTCGACGACCTCCTTGAAGAGGTTGCCGAACAGGAACAGCCAGATCGCGGGCTGGATCAGCATCATCACGACGTACGCGGGCTGGCGCAGTACCGCTGTCAGTTGACGCTGCGTCATGTACCAGGTCTGGGTGAGGGTGTTGGTGCTCATCGGGTGCCTCCCGTGAGGGCGAGGGGGTCGGCGCCCTCGGCCGTGACCGCCGCCGCGGCCTCGGCCTCGGAGTAACGGCGGCCCGCGTAGCGCAGATAGACGTCGTCGAGCGAGGGGCGGGCGACGGTGGCGGCGCTGACGGCGACCCCGGCGCGTTCCAGGGCGGCGAGCAGGGCGGGCACGGCCGCGGCCCCGTCCTCGGCGCGGACGCTGATGCGGCGGCCGTCGAGGAGTGCCTCGTACACGCCGGGCAGGGCGGTGAGGGCGCCCGTCAGGAGCGTACGGCCGGCCTCGCCGACCGGGTGGCGCAGTTCCACATGGACGGCGTCGCCGCGGAGTTCGCCCTTGAGGGCGTCCGGAGTGCCCTCGACGACGACACGGCCGCGGTCGACGATGGCGATGTGCCCGGCGAGGCGGTCGGCCTCTTCGAGGTAGTGCGTGGTGAGCAGGATGGTCAGGCCCTCGTCGCCGGCCAGACGGGCGATCTCGTCCCACATCGCGGTGCGCGCCTCGGGGTCGAGGCCGGTCGTCGGCTCGTCGAGGAAGAGGACCTCGGGCCGGTGGACGAGGCCGAGGGCGACGTCGAGGCGGCGCTGCATGCCTCCGGAGTAGCCCTTGACCTGGCGGCCGGCCGCGTCCGTGAGATGGAAGCGGGCCAGCAGCTCGTCCACCCGGTTGCGGAGGTCCGTGCCCTTCAATCCGTAGAGCCTGCCCTGGAGTTGGAGGTTCTCACGGCCCGTGGCCACCGGGTCGGCGCCGGACTTCTGGGCGACCACGCCGATCGCGCGGCGCACCCGGTCCGGGTGGCGCAGGACGTCGTGGCCCGCGACCGTTGCGGTGCCCGAGTCGGGGCGGGCGAGGGTGGTGAGGATCTTGACGGTGGTGGACTTGCCGGCGCCGTTCGGGCCGAGGAGTCCGAAGACGGTTCCTGCCTCGACGGTGAGGTCCATGCCGCTGAGGGCGGTGACCTCGCCGGGATAGGTCTTGATCAGCTGACGCGCCTGCACTGCGGGCGCACGGGTGCTCATGACGGCTGCTCTCCTGGGTGAGCGGATGACGGCCGATCCGGGTGAAGAGCGCCGGGCTATCCTGGGTGTGCCGCACCTCGATCGCCTGGCCTGCCTCACCGCGGAGTCGGCTCGGGGTTCGAGACCCTGGCGGAGCTGCTCCAACAGCTCTGCCGGGGTCTGTTCTGCTTGCTGCTGCTTCACTCCTCGTCGAAGCGCCGGGCCTCCAACTCCTCGAACTCTGGGGGCACTTCCCCTGTCTCGTGGAAGCTCCGCCACTCCTTGACCCCGTCGAGCGCGCCGGACCGGAGCTCCCGCAGAAATCCGCGGACCCACTCGGCCTGCGCCTCGACCATGTGCAGTTGGTACTCGCTCTCGACGAGGAAGATCCGCGGCAGCGTCTCGTACAGCTTCGTCAGGCCGCCGCGGGCGCTGGCCGCCTGCACGTCCAGCACCTTGAGCCGCTCGGTCAGCAGACGCGCCACCTCGTCGGGGTGGATCACCGCCATCAGCGAGAGGGCGGCCTCGAAGATCGGGAACTCCCTGGCCGGGACGGAGAGCAGGTCCGACAGCCACTCCGTCGCCTCCTCACGCCCGGCGTCCGTGATGCCGTAGAGCGTGCGCTCGGGGCGGTTGCCCTGCCGCTGCACCTCGGCGACCTCGACGAATCCGTACTTCTCCAGGTTCTGCACGACCGTGTAGAGCGAGCCGTAGTTGATCTTCAGGCTCGCGTCCTTGCCGCGGCTGCGCAGGGTCTGGGCGATCTCGTACGGATGCATCGGCCGCTCGGTGAGCAGCACCATGACGGCCAGCGCCAGCGGGTTGCCGAGCTTGCGGCGCTTGATCGCCACCGGGATCACCACTCATATCCTCGTACACGAATATCCGTGGCCGAACATATCGCGTCTCGACGGCGAGGGTCAATACACACGATGTATCGCGATTCAGGTTCGGACGCAAGGGCGTGAGGACTTAGGCCCGGCCTCGACATGGCCGCGTCATGCGGGCGAAACAGGCTCTCCCTAATTTCTGTCACCCGACAGGAATTCCGCCGCGGAGTTCCCCAAGTCGCCGCCAGGATCCCGCTCCCCTGCGCCGAAGGCAGGTGCCGCCGCCGTGACCACCACCGCCCCCTCCGACGTACGCCCCGATCCGCCGGAGTCGTCCGGCGACCGCTCCCTCGCCGAGTTCGGCTACCGCCAGGAGCTGCATCGCAGCCTGGGCAGGTACGCCTCGTTCGCCGCCGGATTCTCCTTCATCTCGGTCCTGACGACCGTCTTCCAGTTCTTCGCCTTCGGGTACGCGTTCGGCGGTCCCGTCTTCTTCTGGGCCTGGCCGGCCGTGCTGACCGGCCAGTTGCTGGTCGCCGCGTGCTTCGCCGAGCTGGCCGCGCGCTATCCGATCTCCGGCGCCATCTACCAGTGGTCGTCCCGGCTCTCCAGCCTCACCTTCGGCTGGTTCGCCGGCTGGATCATGGTGATCGGACAGATCGTGGTGGTCGCGGCCGCGGCGCTCGCGCTGCAGGTGGTCATGCCCGCGATCTGGTCCGGCTTCCAGCTGATCGGCGACGACCCGGCGCCCACGTCGGCGAGCGGCGCGGCCAACGCGGCGGTCCTGGGCGTGCTCCTGCTGGTCCTGACGACCTTCGTGAACGTCGTCGACAACCGTGTGATGTCCCTGATCAACCGCATCGGGGTGACCGCCGAGATCATCGGCGCCGCCCTGATCATCGTGCTCCTGTTCACCCACTCCGAGCGCACTCCGGGCATCACCTTCCACACCGGCACGGCCGCCGAGTCGGGCCTGGTCGGGGCGCTGCTCGTGGGGTCGTTCACAGCGGCGTACGTGATGATCGGCTTCGACAGCGCGGGCGAGATGAGCGAGGAGACGCACCATCCCCGGCGCACCGCGCCCCGCACGATCCTCACCGCGCTCGGTGCCGCGGGCCTGCTCGGCGGCCTGATCATCCTCGGCGGTCTGCTCGCCGCACCCAGCCTCACCGACGGCCGGCTCGGCATCGAGGGCCTGAGTTACGTCCTCACCAGCAGCCTGGGCGACGGCGTGGGCCGGGCCCTGCTCGTGGACGTGGTCGTCGCCATCGCCGTCGCGACCCTCGCGATCCAGACGTCGGCCTGCCGAATGCTGTTCTCCATGGCCCGCGACGGCCAGATGCCCTTCTCCGGGCGCCTCGCGAAGGTCAACCCGCGCACCGGTATGCCGAGCGCCCCCGCCCTGGTCGTCGGTGTCCTCGCCGCGGCCGTGCTGCTCCTCAACTTCGCCTCACCGGAGGCCTTCCTGGCCATCGGCACCACCTGCATCGTGATGCTGTACCTCGCGTACGCGATGGTCACCGGCCCCCTGCTGTGGCGGCGCCTGCGCGGCGACTTCACGGTCGAGGGCACCGACGAGACGGGCCGCCCGCTCTTCTCCCTCGGCCGCTGGGGCGTCCCCGTAAACGCGCTGGCCCTCCTCTACGGCCTGTTCATGACGGTCAACCTGGCCTGGCCGCGGGCGGACGTGTACGACCCGGCGGGCGGGCACTGGTACTTCCAGTGGTTCACGGTGCTGTTCTTGCTGGTCACAGTGGGACTGGGAGGCCTGTACCGGTGGCTGCGGGCACATCGGACTCAGACCGCGGAGGAGGGGACACCGCCGGCAGTGCCCGCGGAGTGAGGACTCCGGCCGAGCCCGCTTCTCCAGGCCGTCGATCAGGCCAACCTGACAGAGGCCGGTAATCCGCCGTCAGTCGGGCACTGTCTGCAGGCACTCCGCCCGGACCCGGACCCCGTGAGGCGTCAGGGTCATACGCGGTTCGATGTGCGGCGGCTGATCGTCGACACTCGAGAGGCGCCACTGGGCCACGATCGTGGACAGGGCGAGCGTCGCCAAGGTCATCGCGTAGTTGTCACCGATGCACTTGCGCGCGCCCCCGCCGAACGGAATGAAGGCGCCGCGCACGTGTTGCTGCTCCGGAAGCCACCGGTCGGGATCGAAATCGCCGGGCCGCGGATTGAATCGTGCATCGTGGTGGATGAGATACGGGCTGTAGATGAGGGTGGTTTCGGCGGGGATCAGGGCGTCCGCCAGCCGGGTTTCGGTGGCGGTCGTCCGAGTCAGGATCCACCCGGGTGGGTAGAGGCGCAGCGTCTCCGTGATGACCCGGCGGGCCAGGTCGAGCTGGGGAAGGTCGTCCCAAGTGGCGGTTCGGGTGCCGAGAACCTTGGCTGTCTCGGTGCGCAACCGCTCCTGGACATCGGGGTATTGGCACAGAAGATGCACCGCCCAGGTGAGAGCCACCGCGGTGGATTCGATGCCGGCGACGAGCAGGGTCATGATCTGGGCGTGGATCTCGGCGTCGCCGAGCCCGTTTCCCGCGTCGTCCTGCGTCTTGAGGAGCATCGACAGCACATCGCCGTGGGTCTTGTCGTCCTGCCGGTACGAGCTGATGGTTTTGCTGACCGCGGCCCATGCCCGGTTGCGAGCCCGCTCGTAGCGCACGTTCGAGGGGAGCGGCAGACGGTTCAGCGCGGGCGGGAAGACGGCCTGCTGGTAGATACCTCGGAAGATACCCGGCAGACATTCCTTGACGGTGTCTATGGCGGGTGCCGCGGATTCAGCCGTGAACAGTGTCCGGGCAATGGTGTCACTCGCGAACGTGTACATCTGCTCGGCCACATCGACCGGCTGACCGTCGCTCCAGTCGACGGCCAGCGTGTCGATCTGCTCGGTCATGATGGCGGCGTACTCGCGCAGGCAAGCGCGAGAAAAAGCCGGTTGCAAGGTGCGTCGCTGCCGCCGATGGGCGCTGTGGGGGCACGCGGCAAGGCCGTCCCCGAGCGCGTTCCCTATCCGCTCGATGATGGGTCCGCCCTTGTCGTACGTGCGGTCGTGCAGGAGAACTTCCTGGACGAGCTCGGGTCGGCAGACCACGACGGCCGTTTGCGGACCTAACCGTATCTGTACCAGGTCACCATGGGCGGGAAGGGTTTTGAGGAAACGCAGCGGGTCGCGGATCAGGGGAAACAGATGCCCGACGACCGGCAGTGCCCCCGGAGCCCGTGTGATTCCTGCAAGGTCCGTTGCCATGGCGTGTAGGCCCTTCTTGTCGATCCAGGATGTTGGCGAGCCAGTGCCCCGAGCCGCTCTTGGTCGCGTCGACGGGGCGGGAGCATCGTGCGGGCCGGCACTGAGAAAGCCGGGCGCATTCCTTGCTGATCACCCGTAACTGTGCCGGTACGCAAGATCCTGGCTCGGGAGCATCGCCTCCAGGTGAGCGTGCTGCTGATCCGACTCGTCCGAGGCGGTGGGGATCGCATAGCGGGTGGTGTTCCCGTACCAGTGCAGGCATCCATTCGTCCACTGGCGCATTCCCGCTGTGACCTTCAGGATCTCGTCACGGGTGGCGGGCGGCACACCACGGCTCTTCAGGAAGGGCCGGAGCCGCTCTTCGGCGGCCAGGAAGTCGGCAATTCGCCCCTGAACCTTGGCGACGGCCAGGCGGATGGCTTCCTGCAGCGAGATTCCGCTGGAGTGCCGCATGACGATGACAACGTTGTGGAAGTCTCCACGCATGTCGTCCAGCCGAACCGAATGCAGGTCGTTCTGCCAGGCGACCACATCGCTCGCGGCTTCGACGATCTCCCTGAACAGGCCTGACTCATAGACGCTTTCAGGCACCTCCGTGCCCTGGCTGAGTTCGACGAGATCGAAGCCGAACTCCATTCCTACCGAAAGTCGCCTGGTGTGGGTGAAACTCTCAATCCCGGGGGGAGTGCCGCGGAACCGGTTCATGGATTCTTCGGTGAATCCCTGGAAGAATAAATCCAGGTGCCGGTTCAGTCGTCCGCGAAGCGCCGGTGAGAGCCTTTCGCCGGTGCGTATGGACAGATCCGTGAGCGCCTCGGTGAAAGGAGTCTGCTCCCGTGCGGGGGCAGGGTCTTTCCCCGTATTGATGATGCCCATCAGGCGCCGGTGCACCGGAGCCCAGGCTCCGGGATCGTCGTAGACCTTCAGCGTGTGCAGGTCGTCCAGGATGAAGGTGACGAAAAGCCATTCCGCGCAGAGGCAGAGATCCTCGAACGATGCTTCTGGATAGGTCCAGGCAACAAATTTCCCGTAGCCGGCTTCCAGTCGTTTCCGGCCGGCCCGTGTCTCTGCCAGTCCTAGGCTTTCTCCGAGTGAGCGGACATATTCCTCGATGCGCTGGGCGTATGGGCTTTCGGCCGGGGGGGTGGGCTCCGCGTACGTCGGGATCATGGCGAGCATTGAGTCCTCCATGTCTGTGGCGCCGGAGTTCGCCAAGGCGGGTGAGGCCTCGGCAGGCTGCCCGCTCGCGCAGCGAGAAGCCGTGGAGTCGGTGGCCGATCGGTGCTTCACGAGGTCCTGGGAGGACATCTCCGTCTGCGCTGTTGGCGTGCCCACTCACGGGCGTGCTCCAAGAGGGCCGAGGCAGTGGCGGCCGCGGCGGGAGGGGCCAGGACGGGTGGCGGCACGGGCTCCCCTTCCACGATGGCGCGAGCAGGACGTGCCGCCTTCGGCGGTACAGCATCTATCACATCGCAGTTACGTCCAGACCGGAAGTGGCCGTCTTTGATCCAGACGTGAACATGTTGCACTCACATCTGGACGGTCGCCCGATCAGGACGTGCACGCCCCCTGCTGTTGACTCCGACGGTCAGAGCGCCGCTCGGGACGTCGGCGGAGGGCGGGAGCGGGGACCGGCTCGGCCCCCGCTGTCGGCGCCCCCTCGTACGCTTGATCGTGATGAGACGCAGAAGCCCGATCCCTCCCTCTCCCCTGCCGCAGCGTGGCGGGGTCGATCCCGTGCGGGTGAAGCTGCCGCCGGGGACGGCATGGGCGACCGTGCGCGATCATCTGGTGGAGCGGCTCGCGGCCGGGGCGGGGGTGATCGACGGAATGCTGGACGCGGGGCTGATCGTGGACGCTTCCGGGCGTGCCGTACCGCGTGACATGGCGTACGTGCCGGGCATGTTCGTGTGGTTCCACCGGGAGCTGCCGTACGAGGTGCCGGTGCCGTTCGCGCTGGACGTCGTGTACCGCGACGAGCACGTGGTCGTCGCCGACAAGCCGCATTTCCTGGCCACGACACCACGCGGCAGTCATGTGTCGGAGACCGCGCTCGCCCGGCTGCGCCGGGAGCTGGACCTGCCCACGCTGGGCGCCGCCCACCGCCTGGACCGGCTCACCGCCGGGCTGGTGCTGTTCACCGTGCGCCCCGCGGAGCGCGGCGCCTACCAGTCGCTGTTCCGCGACCGGCTCGTATCCAAGGAGTACGAGGCCCTCGCCCCGTACGATCCGGCGCTCGCTCTGCCGCGCACCGTGCGCAGCCGGATCGTGAAGGAGCGCGGGGTCATGGCGGCGCGCGAGGTCGAGGGCGAGCCCAATGCCGTCAGCGACGTGGAGTTGCTGGAACGGCGGGACGACGGGCCGGCTCGGTATCGGCTGAGGCCCCGCACCGGGCAGACGCACCAACTCCGGGTGCACATGAGCGCTTTGGGGGTGCCGATCCTCGGCGATCCCCTCTATCCCGTGGTGACCGCCCCCGTGGCGGACGGTGACTTCCGGCGTCCGCTCCAACTGCTGGCGCGGGTACTGGAGTTCACCGATCCGCTCACGGGGTGCGAGCACCGGTTCGTCAGCCCGCGCGTGCTGCGGGCCTGGTCGTCGTACGAGGAGTGGGCCGGGTAGCCCCGTTGCCCGGTCGGCTCACATGCCGCGCCACCAGCGCTGGAGGCGCCGGAACACGCCCGGCCGGGGGGCCGGTTCGGACGTCGGCGCCGGCGTCGGCGTCGGGGCAGTGGCCGGAGCTGCGGGCTCCGGAGCCGCCGTCTGCGGCTGTGGCTTGCTGACCTGCCAGTCGCTGGGATTCTGAGCCGGCACGGCGTACGCGGGCCGCGCCATGACGTCCTGCTGGGGCTTGGGCGCGAACTTCACCGGCAGGTCCACCAGGTGCCGGTTCGAGATGGACGCCCGCCAGCGCAGCTCGTGCTCCTCGCAGTCGAGCTGGACGTCCGGAAGGCGGGTCAGCAGCGCGTCGACGCCGACGTCGGCGATGGCCCGGCCGATGTCCTGGCCCGGGCACTCGTGGGGACCGCCGCTGAAGGCGAGGTGGGAGCGGTTGCCCTGCATGTTGGCCTTGAGGTCGGGACGGACGCGCGGGTCGACGTTGCCCGGCTCCATACCGAGGATGAGGCCGTCGCCCTTGCGGATGCGCCGGCCGCCCAGCTCGGTCTCCTGCTTGGCGACGTAGGGGAGGATGGTGCTGAACGGCGGCTCGTCCCACAGGGACTGCTCGACCGCCTGGGGCACCGTCATCTGGCCGCCGTTGAGCTGGGCGCGGAACCCCGGGTCGGTGAGCACGACCCGCAGTACGTTGGCGAGGAGGTTGGCGGTCGCCTCGTACGCGACGATCAGGACGACGCGCAGGTGCTGGCCGACCTCCTCGTCGTTGAGCCCCGCCGGGTCGTTGATCAGCCGGCTCGTGAAGTCGCCCCTGGGTTCGGCCCGGCGGCGGACGGTGAGCCGCATCAGTACTTCCATGATGTACGCGTTGCTGGCGATGGCGGTGTCGGTGCCCTTGAGCATGTCGCGAGCGGCGTGCACGATCCGGTCGCTGTACTCGTCGGGCATGCCGAAGATCTCGCACATCACCGCCATCGGCAGGTGCTCGGCGAACTGGGCGACCAGGTCGGCCCTGCCCTCCTCGCAGAACTGGTTGACGAGGTGCTGGGTCGCGCGGTTGATGTGACGGCGGATGCCCCGGTGGTCGATCGTCGACATGGCGCTGGTGACCGCCCCGCGCAGCCGCAGGTGCTCGTCGCCCTCGGCGTGGCAGCAGATGGGCTGCCAGGCAATGATCGGCATGAGCGGGTGGTCCGGCTTGACCGTGCCGTCCTGCAGGGCGGTCCACAGCCGGGTGTCACGGCTGTACTGCGAGGGGGTGCGCACCATGTGCATGTTCTCGCCGTGGCCGAGCACCACCCAGATCGGCACGTCCTCGTGGAGCAGCGCGGGGGCCACCGCGCCGTGTTCGGCGCGGAGTTTCTCGTACACGGCTCCCAGGTCCTCCGCCTCGGGGCCGTACAGCCGGCGCAGGCCGCCGGGGCCCTTGCCGTGGGCGGGGCAGCCGGGCGGCGGACCGAGCGAGGGGTCGTCCGTACCGGTCAGGGAGTGGGATTCAGGCGTCACGATGATCGCTCCGAGCTGAAGTGGATCCGGTGTCTGGGGAGTTGGTGAAAACCGGGAGGGGACTGACGTGCGGGACGACACGGCTCCCGGCCCTGGGGACTCGTACGGCGTGCGGTTCAGGGGACTCGCGGAACTGGTACCGGCCTCATGCCGACGCGCCCGTCATCGTCAGGGAGTGCAGGAAGCGCATGAGGGTCATCAGGACGTCCCGGCTGGAGGCCCGGCGTCGCACGTCGCAGCGGATGATCGGGATCTCCTCGGCCAGGTCGAGCGCCTGGCGCAGTTCCTCGACGGCGTACCGGGGTGCGTCCGGGAAGTCGTTGACCGCGACGACGAAGGGCACGCCGCGCTCCTCCAGGCGTCCCATGACGTCGAAGCTGACCTCCAGCCGGCGGGTGTCGATCAGGACGACCGCGCCGAGGGCGCCCTCGAACAGCCCGTTCCACAGGAACCAGAAGCGCTCCTGGCCGGGGGTGCCGAACAGATAGAGCACCAGCTCGTCCGTGACGCTGATGCGGCCGAAGTCCATGGCCACGGTGGTGGCCGTCTTGGACTTGGAGCCGAAGTTGTCGTCGACTCCGATGCCGGCCTGCGTCATGGTCTCCTCGGTCGTCAGCGGCTTGATCTCGCTGACGGAGCCCACCATGGTCGTCTTGCCGACCCCGAAACCGCCCACGATCACGATCTTCACGGCGGCCTGCGCGGTGCCCGGAAGGTGGTCCTCGGTCCGTGGACCCGTGATGGTGTCAGAGTTTTTGAAGTCCATGCATCACCGCTTCGAGGAGGGAACGGTCGGCCCGCGCCTGCCTGACGACCGGTGCGCGGGCCTGTACGAGTTCGGCCGTCAGCAGCTCGGTGAGCAGGACGGTCACCACGCTGATCGGCAGGTTGAGATAGGCCGAGATCTCGGCCACCGAGAGGGGGGCCTGGCAGATCCGGAGCAGCGCCGACTGCTCCGGAGCGGCGGAGTGCGGCGGATCGGCGCGCGCCACGATTAACGTGACGAGGTCGATGGGGGCCCGCTCGCAGTCCTCGCCGGTGAGGATGTAGAGCCGCTCGGGCGGGCGGTCCCCCGCACCCTCCTGGGACCCTTCCACCACCGGCGGGGGAGGCGGCTGCTGCTTGGGTTTGCGCCGTCGGCGTTGCGGAGGCGTCATACGGTCTGCCCGTTCCGCCGCGGCGGACTGGTGAGGTGGGAGCCGATCCGGTCGACGAGGTCGCGCATGCGGTTGCTCATCAGCCCGGGCTCCGCGCTCTCGTTGGCGAGCACCGCGAGATAGGCGTTGGACCCCGCGGCCATCAGGTAGAAGTAGCCGCCGTTGATCTCGATGATGACCATCCGCATCTGGCCGTCGCTCTGCGGGATCTCGCCGGCCACGGCCCCGGCCAGGCTCTGCAGTCCCGCGCAGGCCGCGGCGACCCGGTCGGCGGTGTCCGGATCGCCGCCGAAGCGGGCGATCCGCAGGCCGTCGGCGGAGAGCACGACGATCTGCTGGATGCCGGGTACGCCATCGGCCAGATCCTTGAGCATCCAGTCGAAGTTGGCTCGCTGCTGGATCACTTGAGATCTCCCTCGTCGTCGGCGTCGGTGCGGGCCGGCTCGTTGTTCACGGTGGAGGCGGTGGACGCCGTCGGGTCGTTCGGGTTCCGGGTGAAGGCGTTCGGGTCCGGGTCACGCTTGAGGCCGGCCATGAACGCCTCGACCCACATGCCGGGCGGGGGCAGCTTCTTCGCCGGTTCGGGCTCGGGCTGCCACACGGGCGCGGCGGCCATGGCGGCCTCGGCGGCGGCCTCCGCGGCCGCGGCCTCGGCCATGCGCTGGCTGAGCGGGGTCTTCACCCGGCTGCGGCGCTGCGGCAGACCGTTGGGCGTCCACTCGGTGACGACGGGGACGTCGTCCTCCATGCCCGGGTCCATTTCCTCCGCGGAACTCGGGACCCGCGGTCCGGTGGTCGGGCGACGCCGTTTGGGCTTGCGGTTGGGGCCCTCGACACCATTGGTGTCCATGGTGGGTACGGCGGCTGCGCCGATGCCGTGGGCGAGCCCGGGAGCGGGCTCGATGCTGAGCATGTCGCGCGGTACGACGACCACGGCGCGGACCCCGCCGTACGCGGACTGCCTGAGCGCGATGTGCATCTTGTACATCGTCGACAGACGGCCGACGACGGCGAGGCCCAGACGCGGACTGTCGCCGAGCTCCTGCAGGTCGACGCTTGCCTGGGCCTTGGCGAGCATGTCCTCGACCTTGGCGCGGGACTCCTCGCTGAGGCTGACGCCGCCGTCCTCGATCTCGATGGCGATGCCGGTCTGCACCTCGACGGCGGTGACGTGCACCTTGGTGTGCGGCGGCGAGTAGCGCGTCGCGTTGTCGAGGAGTTCGGCGCAGGCGTGGATGACCGGTTCGACGGAGACGCCGTTGACGTTGGCCTTGGCGATCGAGTGCAGCTCGATGCGCCGGTAGTCCAGGATGCGGGACATCGCGCCGCGCAGCACGCTGTACAACGGCACGGGCTTGGGCCACACACGTCCGGGGCGGCTGCCGCCGAGGACGGCGATGGAGTCGGCGAGGCGGCCGATCAGCGCGGTGCCGTGGTCGATGCGCAGGAGGTCGTCGAAGACCTCGGGGTTGCGCCCGTGGTCCTCCTCCATCTCCCGGAGTTCCTTGTTCTGCTGGTGGACGATCGCCTGGACACGCCGGGCGATGTTGACGAAGGACCGCTGCGAGGAGTCGCGCAGCGCTTCCTCACCGTCGACGATGTCGAGCATCATGCGCACCAAGTCGATCTGAGACTTGGGAAGTTCGGCCCACACGGCGTCGCCCTCGACATGATGACGAATCACCTCGTCGGGGGATTCTCCGCTGCGCAGGCGTTCCAGCGCGGCGGGCAGGAGCTGCGTGCCGAGCCGGGTGAACTCCTGGTCGTGGGCAGCGATCCGCTGCTCCAGGCAGGCGGTTCTCCGAGCATGCTCGACACCCAGGTCACGGACCATACGGCCGCGGCGCACCGCGACGGCCGCGACCGCGATCACCAGGAGTGTCGCGGCGGCTCCGCACAAGCCGACGGCGATCCGGGCCGACCCCGTCACCAGGGCGACACCGGTCCCGGTCACCGCGGCCATCAGTATCGCCGGCAGCAGGAGTACGCGCGCGTAGGGAAGTTCACGGCCACCGGGAGGCGATTGAACACTCACCATGTATGCCCTCTGAGACGAATCGGCTGAAGGTCGGGGAACGTGCTGGGGGTTTGTCTGCCAATCAAACTGGATCTTCGGTATCTTTTGGAACAAGCGCACGAATACACCCCAACTCGGTGCGCTGCGGGCGAGCTTAGTCCGACCGGATCATCGCCGTGTCATATTCAGCAACCACCTGAAATCACCCTCGCGACAGGAGTACGCTCTGCCCCATTTACACGCAGCGCTGCCATTCGCACACGGTGCGTGACGGCGTACGGGCATACGAAAACCCCTCATCAGAAGGGGTGAGACACCGCCCGGGAGCCTGGTTCCGGCTCAGATTCCGGCGATGCGCAGGGCCGCGTCCGCGGTGGCTTCGGCGAAGGCGGAGACAGGCCGCTCGGGATCGGAGCGGTGCACGAGGATCACCCCTTCGATGAGACCGAAGAGCAGATCGGTCCGGAGGTCCAGCTCGCTCTTGGCGAGCGCGCCGCCCGCCCCGGTCGCGGCGAGCAACTGCCGGTAGGCGTCCTTGAGTTCGGCCCGTACGGCATGGAAGCCGGCGAAGCGCTCCGAGTGGACCTCGGGCAGCAGATAGAGCCCGCCGAGGTTGTGCGAGCCGCCGCAGAGCAGTTCGACGTCCGTGCGGCACAGATCCCAGAGCCGGTCCTCGGCGGCGGTGTCGTCCTCGGCGAGGAGCTGCCGGGCGAAGGCCAGCGAGGGCGTGACGGTGGACTCCAGGAGCGCGGCGAGGAGCTCCTCCTTGCCGGACACGTAGTGGTACATGGACGCCTGGCGCATGCCCGCCCGCTCGGCGACGGCCCGGGTGGTCGTGGCCGCGTACCCCCGCGTCGTGAACAGTTCTGCGGCCGCGACGAGCAGTTCGTCGCGCGGCGAGAGGCCGCTGTCCGGCCGCTGCTCGGCGCGCGGCCTGCCCACTCGTCGTCCACCGGAACCCATGCGTTCGATCCTCGCACACCGCCCCACCAGGCGATCTCGGTGAGGGATCGGTAACGGGGCCGCAACCCGCGGGCAACGGCGGCGACCCGCCCGGCTCCTAATTTCTGTCGGGCGACAGAAATACGGCGACAGAAATACGAGCACCCGCTCGACCGCACCCATGACCGACCACTGCCGAGCCGGAGGTCCCGCGATGGCGACAGCGACCACTTACGGAGCCCGCGCGCACGCCCGCGCCCAGGAGGGCACCCGCGCCGAGGCCATGCCCGTCGTCCCGGCGAGCGCCTGGCCCGCCCCGCCGTGCGAGGCCGGCCACCTCGTGTGGGCCGAGACGGTGGCGGGCGGCAACTACACACACAAGGTGCTGGCGCGCGGCACGGAGCTGCGGCTGACCGACCTGTCGGGCGACGCCTGCGCCCATCTGCTCCTCTTCGCAGCCGACCGGCCGTGGGAGCGCCTGAACGTGGCCGACACGGTGAAGGTGCAGTGGAACGCCTACCTCGGCGAGGGCCGGCTGCTCCTCTCCGACCAGGGGCGCGTCCTCGCCACGGTGATCGCCGACACCTCCGGGCGGCACGACGCGCTGTGCGGCACCTCCGGCCTCGTACGGAACACCGAGCGGTACGGGGACGGGGCGCCGCAGTCTCCATCGCCCGCCGGGCGCGAGCTGTTCAAGCTGGCGGCGGCGAAGAACGGGCTGGCGCCGCGCGATCTGCCGCCGTCGCTGTCCTTCTTCCAGGGCGTGGAGGTACGCGAGGACGGCTCCCTGGACTTCACCGGTTCGGCCGGTCCCGGGGCGAGCGTGACGCTGCGCACCGAGCAGGACGTCACCGTGCTGCTGGCCAATGTGCCCCACCCGGCCGACCCCCGCGAGGCCTACACGAGCACACCGCTGGAGGTACTGGCCTGGCGCGCCGAGGCCACCCGGTCCGGCGATCCGCTGTGGGAGGCCACGCCCGAGGGCCACCGCGCCTTCCTCAACACCGCCGAGTTCCTTGCCGCCAGGGGGATCGCATGAGCGAGCAGGCCGTCCAGAAGACCACCGTTCCGGCCCGGGCCGCCTGGTCGGCCGTCGTCCGCGCGGGCTCCACGCTCACCATCACGGACCTGCACGGCAACCAGGCCGTCGACTTCCTCGTGTACGACGCCGGGGACACGGCCGTGCGGTACAGCGCGCCCGACACGATCCAGGCGCAGGGGAACATCTTCCTGACCACGGGCAGTGTGCTCATGTCGAACGAGCACACGCCGCTGATGACGGTCGTCGCGGACGACGTCGGCCGGCACGACACGGTCGGCGGCGCCTGCTCCAAGGAGTCGAACACCCTGCGGTACGGGCAGCACACCTGGTCCCAGCACGCCTGCGTGGACAACTTCCTTGCGGAGGGCGCCCGTTACGGCCTCGGCAAGCGCGATCTGGTCTCCAACATCAACTGGTACATGAACGTGCCGGTCGAGAAGGACGGCACCCTCGGCATCGTCGACGGAATCTCGGCACCGGGCCTCTCACTGACCCTGCGCGCCGAGCGCGACGTACTCGTGCTGGTCTCCAACTGCCCCCAGATCAACAACCCTTGCAACGGCTTCGAGCCGACCGCGGTGGAGATGACGGTCGGGGCTCCCGAATGAGCGGCGGGGGAACGGCAGGCGCAGGGACCGGCGGCGGGGCATCGGGCGGCGGCGGAGGAGCGGCCTTCGACACGCTTCTCGTCGCCAACCGGGGCGAGATCGCGGTCCGGATCATCCGTACGGCACGGGAGTTGGGCCTGCGCACGGTCGCGGTGTACTCCGACCCGGACCGCTCGGCACCCCATGTGCGGCTCGCCGACGAGGCCGTACGGCTGGGGCCCGCGCCCGCCAAGGAGTCGTATCTCGACGCGGATCTCGTCCTGAGGGCGGCGAAGGACACCGGCGCCGGGGCGATCCACCCGGGCTACGGCTTCCTGTCCGAGGACGCGGCGTTCGCGCGGCGCTGCCAGGACGCGGGCATCGTGTTCGTGGGTCCCACGCCGGAGCAGCTGGAGCTGTTCGGGGCGAAGCACACGGCCCGGGCGGCGGCCGAGGCGGCCGGGGTGCCGCTTGCACCGGGGACGGGCCTGCTCGCGGACGTCGACGAAGCCCTGCGCCGGGCCGAGGCCATCGGCTACCCGGTGATGCTCAAGGCGACCGGCGGCGGAGGCGGTATCGGCATGTCCGCGTGCCGCTCGGCGGAGGACCTCCGTGACGCCTGGGAGCGGGTGCAGCGCGTCGCCGCGGCCTCCTTCTCCTCCGCAGGTGTCTTCCTGGAGCGGCTCGTCGAGCACGCCCGCCATGTCGAGGTACAGGTGTTCGGCGACGGCGAGGGCCGCGTCGTCACCTTCGGCGACCGCGACTGCTCGCTCCAGCGCCGCAACCAGAAGGTCGTGGAGGAGGCTCCGGCGCCTGGTCTGCCCGCCCTGGTGCGGGAGCAACTGGCGTCTGCCGCACGGGACTTGTGCGCGAGCGTCGGCTACCGCTCCGCCGGCACGGTCGAGTTCGTCTACGACGCGGCCCGCGAGGAGGCGTACTTCCTGGAGGTCAACACCCGGCTCCAGGTGGAACATCCGGTCACCGAGGAGATCTACGGCGTCGACCTCGTCGCGTGGATGCTGCGCCTTGCCCGCGGCGACTCCGATGTCGTACGCGATCCCGGGGCGCCGCGCGGTCACGCCGTCGAGGCACGGGTGTACGCCGAGGACCCCTCGCGCGAACACCGGCCGAGCGCGGGCCTGTTGACACGGGTCGAGTTCCCGCGGGGCGTGCGCGTGGACGGCTGGATCGAGACGGGCACGGAAGTCACGACGGCGTACGACCCGATGCTCGCGAAGGTCGTCGCGTACGGCTCCGACCGGGCGCACGCGCTGGAGCGGCTGGACGAGGCGCTGGCCAGGACGCGGGTGGACGGCATCGAGACGAACCTCGGCCTGGTGCGGGCCGCGCTGTCGGAGCCGACGTTCCGCGTGGCGGCGCACTCCACGGCCACCCTCGCCGCGGTGAGCGATCCGACACCGCGGATCGAGGTCGTCTCCGGCGGAATGCTGACGACGGTCCAGGACTGGTCGGGGCGGACCGGCCACTGGCAGGTGGGCGTGCCGCCGTGCGGGCCGATGGACGACCTGTCGTTCCGGCTCGGCAACCGGGCACTCGGCAACGACGAGGGCGCTCCCGGGCTCGAATGCACCTTGCAGGGACCGGCGTTGAGGTTCTCGCATCCGACGACCGTGTGCGTCACGGGTGCGCCGGCGCCGGTGGCGGTCGACGGGACGGCGGTCCCCCAGTGGGAGCCAGTGACGGTGCCCGCGGGCGGTGTGCTGGAGGTGGGCGCGCCCTCGGAGCACGGGCTGCGGACGTACGTACTCCTCGCGGGCGGCGGCCTTGACGTGCCGGCCTTCCTGGGCAGCGCCTCGACGTTCACGCTGGGCCGGTTCGGGGGGCACGGCGGGCGGGCGCTGCGGACGGGGGATGTGCTGCATGGGGGTGCTGTGGTGGGTGGTGGTGCTGCCGTGCCTTCGGCAGGTGAGCCGATGTCGAGTCCTGTTCCTGTCGGGGATCCCGTTCCGGTCGGTGAGCGGCCGGTGTTCGGGTCCGAGTGGTGGGTCGGAGCGCTCGAAGGGCCGCATGCCGCACCGGAGTTCTTCACCGAGGAGGACATCCGCGACTTCTACGCGGCCGAGTGGAAGGTGCACTTCAACTCGGCGCGTACGGGCGTACGGCTGGTCGGGCCCAAGCCCCGCTGGGCGCGCACCGACGGTGGCGAGGCGGGCCTGCACCCCTCCAACATCCATGACACGCCCTACTCGGTCGGCGCGGTCGACTACACGGGCGACATGCCGGTGCTGCTCGGCCCGGACGGGCCCTCGCTGGGCGGGTTCGTCTGCCCGGCGACCATCGCGAAGGGGCAGCGCTGGAAGCTGGGGCAGCTGCGGCCCGGGGACACCGTGCGGTTCGTGCCGGTGACCGTGCCCGGGGCCGCGCGGCTGCGGCGTACCCCGGCTGCCGCGCCGATCGCGGACCGTGCGGAGATCGCCGACGGCGGCGTACTGGCCCGGGACGCCGACGTGACGTACCGGCGCAGCGGTGACGACAACCTGCTCGTCGAGTTCGGGCCCATGCAACTCGACCTGGCGCTGCGCATGCGGGTGCACGCGCTGATGGAGGCGGTGTCGGCGGCGGCGCTGCCCGGCATCACGGACATCACGCCCGGCATCCGTTCGCTCCAGATCCAGACGGACCCGGACGAGCTCCCGCAGCCCGAACTCCTGTCTCTGGTAAGGGAGATCGTCACCTCGCTCCCGCCCGCCGACCAGCTCGTCGTGCCGTCGCGCACCGTGCACCTCCCGCTCTCCTGGGACGATCCGGCGACGCGTGAGGCCATCGCCCGCTATATGGCGGGCGTACGCGACGACGCGCCCTGGTGCCCGTGGAACATCGAGTTCATCCGCCGCGTCAACGGTCTCGACTCGGTCGAGGACGTGTACCGGACGGTCTTCGACGCCGAGTACCTGGTCCTGGGTCTCGGTGATGTCTATCTGGGGGCGCCGGTGGCGACGCCGCTCGACCCCCGGCACCGTCTCGTCACGACGAAGTACAACCCTGCGCGTACGTGGACTGCCGAGAACTCGGTGGGCATCGGCGGGGCGTATCTGTGCATCTACGGGATGGAGGGGCCCGGCGGCTACCAGTTCGTGGGCCGTACGACTCAGGTGTGGTCCGGGTGGCAGCAGCGGGGCGCGTTCGAGCAGGGTTCGCCCTGGCTGCTGCGCTTCTTCGACCGGATCAAGTGGTACCCGGTGGACGCGGACGAGCTGCTGGACCTGCGCTCCGACATCACCTCGGGCCGCTTCGTCCCGAGGATCGAGGAGGGCACGTTCTCCCTCGCCTCGTACGAGGCCTTCCTCGCCGAGAACGCCGACGCGATCGAGGAGTTCCGCACCCGGCAGGGCGCGGCCTTCTCGGCGGAGCGCGACGCGTGGGAGGCGGCGGGCGAGTTCACCCGTGCGGAGGCGGTGTCGGCTCCCGCCGCCACCCCCGTTGAGGTGACGGTGCCGCCGGGCGCCCGCCTGGTGGAAGCCGAGTTCGCCGCCTCGGTATGGCAGCTGAACGTCAACCCGGGCGACACGGTCGTCCAGGGCCAGCCCCTACTGGCCCTGGAGGCGATGAAGATGGAGTCCCGGGTCCCCTCCCCCATGGACGGCGTGGTCCTCGAACTCCTGGCCGGCCCGGGCGACCAGGTGAACGCGGGGACGGCACTGGCGGTGGTGGGCCCACCAGCGACCTGAGCGTGTGCGTCGGCGCCGCGTCGCCTGTGGGCAGGCGCCGGCTCCCCGCCCGCCCGTCTGTGGGCAGGAGCCCCACCCGCCCGTCCGTCCGTCTGCCCGTGGGCAGGCGCCCCGCCCACCCGTGCGTGGGCAGGCGCCCGACCCGTCTGTCTGTCTGTCTGTGGGCAGGCGTTCCGCAGGGCGGAACGGGTGGGCACAGACGACCACCGGCCCGCACCCGACAACGAACCGCAAGCAAGGAGCACAGATGTCGCCCCAGACCCAGCCCCACGCAGTGGCCCGCGTCCGCAGGGCTTACGCCCGTATCGAGGCCACAGCCCGCCCCGAGGTCTGGATCGACCTACGCCCCCAGGCCGAGGTCGAGGAGGAGGCCCGAGCCATCGACACCCGCCTCGCCGCAGGCGAACACCTCCCCCTAGCAGGCAAGCTCTTCGCCGCGAAGGGCAACATCGACGTGGCAGGCCTCCCCACCACGGCAGGCTGCCCGGCCTACGCCTACCACCCGGAGGCGGACGCCCCGGTCGTCGCCCGCCTCCGCGCGGCAGGCGCGATCCCCCTGGGCACCACCAACCTGGACCAGTTCGCCACAGGCCTGGTAGGCACCCGCTCCCCGCACGGCGCGGTCCGCAACGCCATCGACCCGCAAAGAATCAGCGGCGGCTCCAGCTCAGGCAGCGCGGTAGCGGTAGCCCTCGGCATCGTGGACCTCGCCCTCGGCACGGACACCGCGGGCAGCGGCCGCGTCCCCGCGGCCTTCAACGGCATCGTGGGCCTCAAGCCGACCCGAGGCCTCGTCCCCACGGACGGCGTGGTCCCGGCCTGCGCCACCCTCGACTGCGTGACGGTCTTCGCCCGCACCCTCCAGGAGGCGGAACAGGCCCTGGCCCACATGGCCTCCCCACCCGCCCGCGACCTCCCCACACTCCCCCAGCGCACCCCGGGCCCCTGGCGCATCGCCGTCCCGCCCCGCGAACAGCTCGGCGAACTGGACGAGGGCTGGGCGGAGGCGTACGAGGAGGCCGCGGCCCAACTCCGCGCGGCGGGAGCAGAGTTGCGTCCCCTAGACCTCGCCCCCTTCACCGAGGCCGCCGCGATGCTCTACGAGGGCGCCTTCGTGGCCGAGCGCTACACCGCAGTGGGCAGCTTTGTCGACAAGTTGCTCTCCGAGGGCGGCGCGGGCCTGGACCCGACGGTCGCCGGCATCATCACCCGCGCCCGTGACATCCCGGCCCACCAGCTCTTCGCCGACCAGGACCGCCTGGCGGCCCTGCGCACCCGCGCGCTGGCGGAGCTCGGCGACGCGGACGCCCTGCTCCTCCCGACGGCCCCCGGCCACCCGACGCTCGCCGAGGTCGCCGCCGACCCGCTCGGCTCCAACGCCCGGCTCGGCCGCTTCACCAACTCCACGAACCTCCTCGACCTGGCGGCCGTGGCCGTCCCGGCGGGCGAGGTGGCGGGCCTCCCGTTCGGCGTGATGCTGATCGGCCCGGCCTTCACCGACGACCGCCTCGCCCTGATCGCCCGGACCCTGGAAGCGCCGACGGCCCGGATCGCCGTGGTCGGCGCCCACCTGTCGGGCCAGCCGCTCAACGGCCAACTCCTCTCCCTGGGTGCCTGGTTGGAACGTACGACCAGGACCGCGCCCGTCTACCGGCTGCACGCCCTGTCGACCGAACCGCCCAAGCCGGGTCTCGTCCACGTGGGCGAGGGCGGCGCCGCGATCGAGGCAGAGGTGTGGCGGCTGCCCGCCGAGGGTCTGGGCCGCCTGCTCGCCGCGCTGCCCCGGCCGATGGCCCTGGGCCGGGTCGAACTGGCCGACGGCGACGACGTACCCGGCTTCCTGTGCGAGCCGGGCGCGCTCGACGGCGCGCGGGACATCACGGCGTACGGAGGGTGGCGCGCGTATCTGAACTCCCCCGGCGAGTGAAACGCCCCCTGCACCGGGCCGGCCGTGGCGGGACACGCCCCCAGCCGACCCTTTAGCCCCTCACCGGACGATCGTCTTTCGCAAGAGCGACCGTCCAGGAGGGCAGGGCCGATGACACCGCAGACATCGCCGACTTCGCAGACATCGCCGAGTTCGCCGACCTCTTCGTCACCACAGTCCGCAGCCGGACCGCGGGGGCGGGTCGCCCGCGTGGTGACCGGCCGGCCGCGTCTGCTGCTCCTCCTGGTACTCCTGCTCACCGCGGGCGCTGTGGTGGTCGGCGGTGGGGTCGCCGAGCGCATGAGCAGCGGCGGCTCGCAGATCCCGGGCTCCGAATCCTCGTACGCGACAGCCGAGTTGGAGCGCCGCTGGCCCGCCTCCCAGCCGAATCTCCTGCTGCTCGTGTCGCCGCGCGACGGATCACGGGATGTCGACGACCCAGCCGTCGCGTCCGCGGCGCGCGACCTGGCCCGCCGACTCGCCGACGAGAAGGCCGTGTTGGGCGTGATCTCGTACTGGCAGAGCGAGGACACCGCGCTGCGCGCCCGCGACGGCGGCGAGGCGCTGATCACCGCGCGCATCAAGGGGGACGAGGACGCGGTCGACGACGCGCTGGAGGCTCTGGAGCCGCGCTACCGGGGCGCACAGGGCGCGGTCGACGTCCGGCTCGGCGGCCCGGCGGCGGTGCGGCACGCCTCCCAGGAGGTGATCGCCGACGACCTCGTACGGGCCGAAGTCATCGCGCTGCCAGTCACGTTGATCCTGCTCGTCGTGGTGTTCGGCAGCGCGGTCGCGGCTGCCCTGCCCCTGCTCGTGGGGATCGTGTCGGTGCTCGGCACGAACGCCGTACTGCGGGTGATCACCGAGTTCACGGACGTCTCGGTGTACGCCCAGAACCTGACGACGGCCCTCGGTCTCGGACTCGCCATCGACTACGCGCTGTTCCTGGTGCGGCGCCACCGCGAGGAGCTCGCCGCCGGCCGTGATCCAAGGGACGCGGTGGCCGTGACCCTGCGGACCGCCGGTCGCACGGTGCTGTACTCGGCGCTGACCGTCGCGGTCTGTCTCGCCTCGATGCTGGTCTTCGAGCAGTACTTCCTGCGCTCGCTCGCGTACGCCGGTATCGCGGTCGTCCTCATCTCCGCCGCGGCCTCGCTCGTCGCGCTGCCCGCGGCGCTCGTGCTGCTGGGACACCGGGTCAACGCCCTGCGGCTGCCGGTCGGCAGGCGCGGCGGGAATCCGGGAGCAGGCTGGGCGCGGCTCGCCCGGCTGGTGATGCGACGCGCCCCGCTGTTCGCCGTCGGCACGGTCGCCGTGCTGCTCGCGCTCGGACTGCCGTTCAAGGACGTGCGGTTCGGCACGGCCGACGACCGCCAGCTGCCGTCGAGCACCGAAGCCCGGGTCGTGCAGGAGGAGTTGAGGAACGAGTTCCCGGGCAGCCCCGGCAGCGCACTGGCCGTACTCGTCGAGGGGAAGCCGGCCCCCGAGGCGCTCGCGGAGTACAGCGGCGAGGTGTCGCGGTTGCCGTACGTCGTCCAAGTCGCGGGCCCCGCAGGGAGGTTCGTGGACGGGAGGCGCGTGGACGACGCGCCCCCGGCCGCCGGATACGTCTCCGTACTGCACTCGGCGGAAAGCGCTTCACCGCAGAGTGTGAGTCTCGTAAAGAAGATCCGCGCGGTTCCGGCCTCCTTCGAGACCTCGGTGACCGGACCGGCCGCCGTGCTCGCCGACACCCAGCACGGGACGGCCGAGCGGCTGCCCTGGGCGCTCGCGGTGATCGCCGTCACAACGCTGATCCTGGTCTTCCTGCTCACCGGAAGCGTGCTGCTTCCGCTCCTCACGGTCGTCGTCAACGGGCTCAGCCTGACCGCGATGTTCGGAGCCGTGGTCTGGGTCTTCCAGGACGGGCACCTGTCCGGCGCGCTCGGCTTCACACCCACCGGGGACATCGAGACGGCACTGCCCGTGCTGATGTTCTGCGTGGCGTTCGGACTCTCCATGGACTACGGGGTCTTCCTGGTCTCACGCATCAAGGAGGAGTACGAGCTCGGCGGCGACCACCGTGACGCGGTGGTCCTCGGCATCCGGCGCACCGGCGGGCTCATCACGGCGGCGGCGCTCATCCTGGCCGTGGTGATGGTGGCGATCGGCACCTCGCGCGTGACCAACATCAAGATGCTGGGCCTGGGCGTGGGACTGGCCGTACTGATGGACGCGATGGTCGTGCGGGCCCTCCTGGTGCCCGCCGTGCTCCGGCTCACCGGGCGGGCCACCTGGTGGGCCCCGGCACCCCTGCGACGGCTGCAGCGGCGGGCGGGGCTCGAAGAGGAGGCGCGTACGACGTATCCGGACATCCCCACGCGCACCGAGCGCCCCGTGAGTGGCCGGACCTGACCCCGGTACGCCCCTACAACGGACCCCTGCACACAAGTCCTGCACAACTCGGCTATATGACCCAACTAGACTTCCTCGCAAGGGGGTTGCGGAGTCGCGCCCGTAGGAGAGCTGGGGGCGGGTTGATACGGATTCTGCTGGCCGAGGACGTCTCGATGGTGCGCGGTGCGTTGGTGGCACTGCTCAATCTCGAACCCGACCTGGAGGTCGTGGCCGAGGTGGACCGGGGCGACGCGATCCTCTCGGCGGCACTTGCCGTACGGCCGGATGTGGCTGTCATCGACTACGACCTTCCGCACACGGACGGGATCACCGCGGCGGGGCAGTTGCACGAACGGCTGCCCGGTTGCCGAACGGTGATCATCACCAGCCTCGGCAAGCCGGGGACGCTGCGGCGGGCGCTGGCCCAGCAGGTGGCCGGGTTCGTCCTCAAGGACTCACCGGCGTCCTACCTCGCCGAGGTCGTCCGCAAGGCGGCGGCCGGTGAGCGGGTCATCGACCAGCAGCTCGCGCTCTCCGCCTTCGCGAACGGCGAGTCGCCTCTCACGGGGCGCGAGACGGAGATCCTGCGTCTCGCGTCGCAGGGCGCGGACGCCACCGAGATCGCCAAGGCGCTCCATCTGTCCGTGGGCACGGTGCGGAACTATCTGACCTCGGTCGTGACCAAGCTCAACGCCCGCAATCGCGTGGATGCGGTTCGGATTGCGGCGGAGTCGGGGTGGCTGATGTGAGGTTCGGTTGCGGGTGCGGGCCGGTGGGGGGGTGCTCGCGCAGTTCCCCGCGCCCCTGGGTGGGTGGGGGTTGATGCTGCGACTTGGGTGCCGGTCCGTTTGGGCTGAGCGCGCAGTTCCCCGCGCCCCCAAAAGAACGGGGCTGCGCCCCTGTTCTTTGTCTGCCAGGGGCGAGGGCAACCCCGGCTTTTTAGGGGCGCGGGGAACTGCGCGACCAGCCCCCACCGGGCCCGCAGGTCACACACCACCGCAAGGCGCCTCCGCGACCACCAAATACCAGCCCTTCCCATCCGTGCCGGCGGTCAACCGCCCCCCGACGGCCTCCATCCGCTCCGTGAGGTTGTCGAGGCCACCCCGAGCCCCGCCACCGCACCCGCGAAGCGCCCCCGCATCGGCCCCCACCCCGTCGTTGGACAGAGTGAGCCGCACGAAACCCCCCTCGACATCCCGGATCTCGATCCGGCACTCCGTCGCCTTGCTGTGCCGGATGAGATTGGTGACCCCTTCCCGCAGAACGGTCGCGAGAACGGTCCCGACCGGCCCCTCGCACCGGCACCGCACATCGAGGCCGGCCCGGATCCCCGCCGCGGCGAGCAACGAGCGTGCGGACTCGGCCTCGACGGCCAGGGACAGCTCCCGGTAGCCGCGCGCCACGGCCCGCACGTCGGCGAGCGCCTCGCGGGCGACGCCGAGTATCCCGTCGAGCTCCTCACGGGTGCGGTCGGGTTGCAACAGCACCAGCCGCCGGGCGAGATCACCCTTGAGGGTGATGGCGGAGAGGCTGTAGCCGAGCAGGTCGTGCAGATCGCGCGCGTACCGCCGCCGCTCCTGCTCGACGGCCCGCCAAGCGAGTGTCTCGCGCTCGTGGTGCGCGGCGGTCACGAGTTCCACGAACCGGGCCGCGCCCAGCAGGACGAGTGCCGTGCCCCCGGTGACGGCCCCCGCGTACAGCCCGTCCGCCCAGTCCGCCCCCTCCGCAAGCGCCGCGGCACAGGTCGCGGCGACCGCGAGAGCGGCGAGCGAACGGCCTCCAAGGCCAGGAAAGTTGACCAGGAGCGCGCCGGCGAAGTACCCCGCCGTGCCGGGCCAGACGGCCACGGGTGTCAGGGCGGGCAGGAAGCCCAGTAGGCCCTGTGCCGCGATCGTCAGGGCACGCCGGCGCTCCCGCACCCGGCCCGTCACCAGATGCAGGACGTACGTCCCCAGCAGGGCTCCCACGGCTGCTGCCGCCGCGCCCCGCCCGGGGTGTGTAGTGGCGATCGCGGCCGCGCCCAGCGGAACGAATCCCGCCGTGATCGCGAACGCGGTCCTGAACGCATGCCGAGTGACCGGCACACCGGCGGTCCTGCCGTCGAACTCCCCCACCCATGTGCTGGTCAGCTGCTCAGCCGCACCGGACATCGACTCCCCCTCAGAAGTCTCCCAGAGCGCCCTCTGTGCTGATGCGGGGATGCTAAGGGCAAGCACCCGGTCACGGACAGTGGGCCTTGGAGGGGGCGCATTCGCCGGGGCGTGCCAGAAGTGCCGCGTATGAGGGATTCATGATGTTTTCGTGGGCACGTCACTGGCGACCGCAGCACGCCGACTGCCAAGGTCTGGAAGGCAGTTGAACGCCGCACTCTCTGGGGGGACGAGTGATCGAGATCGCCGTGCTCGGACCGCTGAACGCACGGGTGGGGCCGGCGTCAGTGGTACCGAGCGCACGGAAGCCACGTCAGGTCCTGGCTCTGCTGGCACTCAACCGCGGGAATCCGGTGGGGGTTTCGGCCCTGGTCGACGAGTTGTGGGGAGACCGCCCGCCCCGCTCGGCCGAGGCCACGCTGCACACGTACGTGAAGCAGCTGCGCAGGATGATCGGCTCGGCGCTCGGTCCCGATCACGTGCTCGGTCCGAAGGACGTGCTGCGGCGGGTACCCGTCGGCTACCGCCTGGACGCCCCGCCGGACGCCATGGACGTCTCCCGCTTCGAACGGCTCGCCTCGGCCGGACGTGCCGCACTGGAGGCGGGCGCCGACGCCGAGGGTTCGGAGCTCCTGGTGGGGGCGCTGCGGCTGTGGCGGGGGCCCGCCCTGGCCGACGTGTCGCCAGGACCCGTACTGCGTGCGGAGGTTCTGCGTCTGGAGGAGCTTCGGCTGACCGCCCTGGAGGAGCGCTTCGGCGCGGAGCTCCGGCTGGGCCGCCACCGCGCGCTCCTCGGCGAACTCACCGCCCTGGCCTCCCGCTACCCCCTGCACGAGAGCCTCCACGCGCAGCTGATGCTCGCCCTGCACCGCAGCGGCCGCTCCTGGCAGTCGCTGGAGCTGTTCCGGGGTCTGCGCCGCGTCCTGTCGGACGAGCTGGGACTCGAACCATCCGTACGTGTAAGGCAGTTGCACGAGGCGATCCTGCGGGGCGACACGTCCCTGGACGCCATCCGCGACCACTCTGATGGGGGGTGGAGCGGCGCCGCGCAGGGGCACCCCGACCGGGCATCGGGGTGGCGCGGCGCCGCGACGGGGGCCCACGTGGTGATGCCATGACGATGACGGATTACCTGGCCCGGACACCGCAACCGCACGCGCCGGTACGGCTGTTGTGCTTCCCCTTCGCGGGCGGCGGGGCCTCGGCGTACGCACGCTGGCAGCACGAGCTCGACACGCGGGGCGCCTCGGTGGACGTCCTGCCGGTACGGCTGCCCGGCCGCGAGGGGCGGTCCGGCGAGCCCCGCTTCACCGAACTCGCCCCGCTGGTGGAGGAGTTGGACGAGGAACTCGACGAGGTGCTGGCCTCACCACATCTCCTGTACGGGCACAGCATGGGTGCCCTCATCGCGTACGCCCTGATCCGGCGGCGTCAGGAGCGGGGAGCGCCCCTTCCGCGCGCGGCCCTGCTCGCCGCGTACCGTGCCCCGCATCTGCCGCCGCCGCGCCTTGGCTCCGATGGCGACTCCGATGCCGACGGCTCCGATGCCGACTTCGGTTCCGATGCCGAGTCCGATGCCGACTTCGACCTGGCCCGGGCGCTGGTCGCACTCGGCGGGCTGCCAGAGGCCCTGCTCGGGCACCCGGAGTGGCTGCGGGCGCTGCTGCCCGTGGTGCGGGACGACCTGGCGCTGTGCGCGAGCGGGGGCCCGACCGGCGGGCCCGTCCGCGTGCCCCTCCACCTGTTCGCCGGGGCGGACGACTCCCTCGTACGGGTCCCCGAGGTGACCGCGTGGCGCCGGTACGCGGCACGCGGCTGCGAGGTGCGGGTCCTGCCGGGCGGGCACTTCTTCCTGCGGACGCACGAGGGGTGGCTGCTGGACGAGGTGGCACCCCTGGTCCGCCGTTACGGCGGCTTGGGGACGGTTCACGCGGCGGCATCCTGAGCATCGTCTCCCTGCCCGACACCCAAGCCGTCACCATCGCCTGAGGCCGCACCCGCGCCCGCACCAACTGCCTTGTCCCGCCGGGGAGTCCACCGCAGCAGCCGTACCAGCGGAATACCGGCGGTCGCCGTCAACGGCACGTTCGCCCACAGCGCCCACCTCCAGTCGGCGCCGACGACCGCACCCACGGCAAGCCCCGTACCGAAACCGGCGACGACCACGGCGCTCCACACGAGGAGGAGCCGATCCGGGCGCTGCCCGACAGGAGCAAGAACGAGGGCGAGCGCGGTCGCCGTGAGCGCCGCCGCGCCCGCCCCCTGGACCGCCCGGAAGGCGAGGAAGGCCCCCGCGCCGGACACCAGCGTCAACGCCACCGACGACTGGACGAAGAGCCACAGCCCGAGGATCAGCACCGGAAGCGGCCGGGTGCGCTGGATCAGCAGGCGCAGCGGCAGGACCAGGAGGCCCAGCGCGAGGACGTACACGAGGACCGCCCACGGCAGCCGGCTCGCGGGCAGCCCGTTCGCCTCGCGCAGTGCCGGGCCCATGGTGGTCACCACGGAGGCGCCGGCAGCGACGAGGAACTGGCTCAGCGCGCAGGCCGCGTACAGCACCCGGCCCCCGCCACCGAACCCGACCCCTGCCCCGGCCGACGGCCCCTCAGCGCGCCGCATCCTGCACCTTCGCAACCCGCTCCCCCGGTTCCTGGAGCTGGAAGTACGCCCCGGCCAGCACCCGGCGGGTGAGCAACTCGCTGCGGTTCACGGCCCGGTAGAGGGTGCGCCGCCAGGCTCCGCCGAGGCGCCCGTGCAGCGTGAAGAGGCGTTCCTGGCGGAGCTGGAGGGCCCTGGAGCGGGCCACGGACGCCTCGCGGGTGCGCTGGAACGCGTGGGTCGCGGTGTTCAGCGCCTCCGGCCCGCTGTCCAGGGCGTCCGCCACCAGCGGCGCCAGCGTGACCGCGTCGATGATGGCGTGGTTGACGCCCTGCCCGAGGATCGGCGTCAGCGTGTGGGCGGCGTCTCCGACGAGGACGATGCCGGGCGCGGACCAGCGCGGCACGACCGTCGTGAAGATGTCCAGCATGGACGTGTCCGACCAGGACCGCACCTGCTCGCGCACCGCGCCGGACAGTTCGGGGGCGAGCGCGTCGAGCCGTTCGTACAGGCGTGGCAGTCCCCGCCCCCGCATCTCCTTGAGGCCGCCCTTGGGAATGTTGAAGCCGACCCGGACGCTGTCGGGCCGGGTCGGGATGAACAGCCCGTGCTGGTCTCCCCGGATGCGGACGCGATACGTACGGTCGTCCCAATCTCCGTACGGAAAGGGCAACTTGAACCAGATGACGTCCCGCTCCAACGGCACCGTCCGGTAGGCGAGACCCGACATCTCGCGCACCTTGCTGAACCGTCCGTCCGCCGCGACGGTCAGTGTCGCCCGGATCTCCCGCTCGCCCTCGGCGGTGCGCACCCGCACCCCCGTGACCGTGCCGTCGTCATCGCGCAGCAGTCCGGTGGCGGTCGCGCCCTGGAGGAGGGTGAAGCCGGGGTGGGCCGCGCCGGTCTCGGCGAGCGCGGACAGCAGGGCGGGCTGCGGGAGTTCGACGGGGAAGGGATGCGGATAGCGGAAGCGCTCGAAGTCGGCGGCGAACACGGTGTGGCCGGAGTCCTGGATGCGCATGTGGTGCATCTGGACGTACTCGCCGTCGAGCCGGTCGAGCAGGCCGAGGCGGTCGAGCAGCCACACGGAGTCGGGCGAGACGGACTCGCCGCGGAAGGACCGGTTGAAGTGCCGGCTCGCCTCCACGACGACCACGGGCACGGATCGCCGGGCGAGTTCCACGGCGAGCGTCAGCCCGGCGGGCCCACCACCCACCACGCACACCTGCGTCGGTACGTGCATCAGCTGCCTCCTGGGAGTCCGTGCGGGGCGGTGCCGGAGCCGTTTCGGTGAAGCCGTGTCGGTGAAGCCGTGTCGCTGAACTCCACCCTCCGCAACGGTTCTTGTAGCCCCCTTGCGCCAACACCCCCGCCACAAGGCCGCGTTTAGGCCGCTCTCCCACGCTCCCTGGCATGACCACCGCATCCATCACCCCGCGGACTCCCGCGCAGGGCACGCCCCGGACGTTCACCGACGTCGTGCGGGAGCGCACGGACGCCCTCGCCGAACGCGACGCGTTCGTCTTCCTCCCGGACGACGGGCAGGGGTCGGTCCCCGAGCACCTGACGTACGCCGGTCTCGACCGGCGGGCCCGCGGCATCGCCTCTTGGCTGCGCGAGCACGGGGCCGTCGGGCGGCCCGTGCTGCTGCTCCACCCGCCGGGCACGGCGTTCGTCGCCGCCTTCGTGGGTTGTCTGTACGCGGGCTCGGTGGCGGTCCCCGCACCGCTGCCGACCGACCAGGGGCAGCAACTCGCCCGGGTGGCAGGCATTTTGAGGGACTCGGGCGCATCCGCGGTGCTCTCGACGGGCGCGTACGTGCCGTTGCTGGAGGCGTGGCTGGAGTCGGTGGGCATGCCGCACGTGCACTGCCTCGCCACCGACCGGGAGGACATCGGCGACCCCGACGCGTGGCGGGCGCCGGACATCTCCCCCGACGACCTGGCGTTCCTCCAGTACACGTCCGGCTCCACCAGCGAGCCCAAGGGCGTCATGGTCAGCCACGCCAACCTGCTCGCCAACGAGGCGGCGATCGGCCGCTGGGCGGGCACCCACGAGGGCATGGTGGTGGGCGGCTGGCTGCCGCACTACCACGACCTGGGCCTCATCGGTCATCTCCTCCACTCCCTGTACGTAGGCGGTCTGTCGGTGCAGATGTCTCCGCTGTCGTTCCTCAAACGGCCGCGCCGCTGGCTGGAGATGATCGGTGACTACCGCGTGGAGGGCTCCGGCGCACCGGACTTCGCGTATGACCTGTGTCTACGGCGGGTCACGGACGAGCAGTTGGCGCGGCTGGATCTGTCGAGCTGGCGGTGCGCGCCCAACGGCGCCGAGCCGGTACGCGCCGACACCCTGCGCGCCTTCGTGGAGCGCTTCTCCCCCGCCGGACTGCGCCGCGAGGTCTTCGCGCCCTGCTACGGCCTCGCCGAGACCACGCTCCTGGTCACCGGCGCGGACCCGGCCACCGAACCGACGATCCGCACGGTCGACGCGGCCGCCCTGGAACGGGGCGTCCTGGCCGTCGGCGAGGGGCGCACACTCGCGGGCAGCGGGAGCGCCCGCGACTGTGAGGTGCGGATCGTCGCCCCCGGCACGGGAGCGCCTCTCGCGGACGGCCTGGTCGGGGAGATCTGGGTGCGCGGGCCGAGCGTGACAGCGGGCTACTTCGGCAACGAAGCGGCCACGGCCGACTGTTTCGGGGCCGACGGCTGGCTGCGTACGGGCGACCTGGGTGTCCTGGACGAGGGCGAACTCTTCGTCACCGGACGCCTGAAGGAGGTCATCGTCCTCGCCGGGCGGAACCTCTACCCGCACGACATCGAGCGGGCCGCCCAGTCGGCGGCCCCGTCGCTCACGCGCGGAGCGGGGGCAGCCTTCGCGGTACGTTCCGGCGGCTCGGGCGGTTCCGGCGGCTCGGGCGGTTCCGGCGGCTCGGGTGGCTCGGGCGGTTCCGGCGGCTCGGGCGGCTCCGAGCGCGAGCATCTCGTCCTCATCCAGGAGGTGCGGCTCGCCGCGGTCCGGGACGGGGACCTGCGGGCGGTGGCGACAGCCGCGCAGAGTGCGATCGGGCGGCAGTTCGCCGTGCCCGCGGGCAACGTGGTCCTGGTCAAGCCCGGCACCGTACGCCGCACCACCAGCGGCAAGGTCCGCCGCACCACCATGCGCGACCTGTTCCTCGACGGCTCGCTCACCCCCCTGTACGAGGTCTTGGAACCGGCCGTACGGGACCTCGTGAGCGACGCGACAGACACGGCAGACGCGGCGGCCCTGCCCAACGACTCGGCGGTGTCCTCGTGAACGGCGAGCACTCCCCCTACCGCCTCGCCGAGGAGCTGGAGCACACGCTCGGGGACCCGGCGGACGCCCGCACCCCGTTCTCGTACGCCGCCGGCCTGGAACTGGACGCCCGCGAGGAGTTCCCGGCGGGAATCTGCCGGCTCCTGGACGACTGGGGCCTGCCCGACTACTACGTGCCGGTACGCCACGGCGGACGGCTGCGCGACTACGAGCACGCGCTGCATCTCGTCCGTACGGTGGCGCGGCGCGATCTGACGGTCGCGGTCGCGCACGGGAAGACGTATCTGGGCGGGGTGTGCGTGTGGGTCGCGGGCGGCGAGGAGCAGGCGGCGCGGCTCGGGAGCGACATCCGGGCGGGGGTCCCCGTGGCGCTGGCACTCACCGAACGGGCCCACGGGAGCGACCTGTTGGCGGGGGAGGTCGAAGCCGTCGCGGACGGCGAGGGATTCGTGCTGCGCGGAGAGAAATGGCTCATCAACAACGCCACCCGCGGCTCGGTCCTCTGCCTCCTCGCCCGTACCGGCGCCGAGGGCGGCCCGCGCGCATTCAGCGTGCTGCTCGTCGACAAGAGGACGCTGGCGCCCGGCAGTTGGCGTCCGCTGCCGAAGGTTCCGACACACGGCATCCGGGGCGCGGACATCTCCGGAATCGTCCTCGACGGGGCGCACGTGGACCGGGAGGCGCTGATCGGTCCGGAGGGCGGTGGCATCGAGACCGTCCTCAAATCCCTCCAGTTGACCCGCACGATGTGCGCGTCGCTCTCCCTCGGCGCCGCCGACCACGGACTGCGCATCGCCCTGGACTTCGCCCGCGGACGCCGCCTGTACGGTCGCCCGCTGGCCGAACTCCCGCAAGCACAGGCCCTGTTGGCGGGAGCGGTGGCGGACGTCCTGACCCATGAGGCGCTGGCCCTGGTCGCCTCCCGCATGGTGCACACCACGACCGGCGAACTCTCCGTCGTCGCGGCCGTCACCAAGTACCTGCTGCCGACCGGCACGGAGGACGTGCTGACCGCCCTCGGAGAACTGCTGGGCGCCCGCGCCTTCCTGGTGTCGGGCCCCGGCATGGGCCCGTACGGCATGTTCCAGAAGGTCGAGCGGGACCACCGAATCGTGGGCCTCTTCGACGGAAACACCCTCGTCAATCTCAACTCGCTGATCCTTCAGTTCCGTTCGCTCGTACGTCACTGGCGGCGCCGGACGCCACCCGCCGACGGCGTGCGCACGGCGTGCGATCTCGCGGCCCCGCTCCCCGAATTCGACCCGGCCGAGCTTCAGTTGGCCGCACGGCGGGGCGCGGCTCCATTGGCCGCGCTCCCGGCGTGGACAGCCGCCTTGCGTGAACGGGCCGCCGAGGAACCGGCATTGAAGGACGCGGCCGAGCTGGCTGAACACCTGCTGGCCGTTTCCGACCGCGTGCACGAGGAGATGGCCGCCCACGCGGATGTGGTGACAGACGTCCCCGAGGAGGCCTTCGCCGTGGCGCGCCGGTACTGCCTGTGCTTCGCCGGGGCGGCGTGCCTGGGGCTGTGGGTGGAGTCGGGCTCCGGGGTGCCGGGCGGGGAGGGCGTCTGGCGGAACGGGCTGTGGCTGCGGGCCGCGCTGGAGCGACTGCTCGCGCGGCTGGGCGAACAGTCGTCGTCCGACGCGCAGGAGGAGCTGCTGGAGGCGGCGTTCGCGCTGCACGGGAACGGGCGGCTGGTCTCACTGCTGCGGCTCCAACTGCGCCGGGGGGCGGCATAGATGCCGTACTCGACGCTGACCGCCGCCGACCGGGCGGCCGAACTCGCCCGGTCCTTCGGGGACTTCTGGGACCCGGCGAACCCGCTCGGTTCCGCGGCGCTCCTCGCTGCAGACGAACAGAGCGTGCTCAGCGCTGACGGGGAGGCGCTGCTCGACCGGTTCGGGCTGGCCGCCGAGTACGTACCGGCGGAGCTCGGCGGACGGCTCACTCACCTGGACGGACTGGTCCGGGTGATGCGCGAGGTGTTCCGGCGGGACGTCGGGCTTGGTCTGGGGCACGGCATCACTTCGTTCATGGCCGCCGTCAACGTCTGGACGGCGGGCTCGGCGGAGCAGCAACGGCACCTGGCCGGCCTTCTGTTGGACGGCGGCCGGGCCTCGGTCGCGTACCACGAGCTGGCCCACGGAAACGACTTCCTGCGCAACGAGTTCGCGGCCCGCCCGGTGGCCGGCGGCTATCTGCTGGAGGGCGTGAAGCAGGTCATCAACAACGCCGACCGGGCCGGTGCGTGGGTGCTGTTCGCGCGCACCGGCGACGGACCGGGCAGCCGCAGCCACTCGGTGCTGCTCGCCGGCCCGGACGACGTGCCCGCCGACCGTCTCCAAAGGATGGCCCGTTATCGCACCGCGGGCGTCCGCGGCTGCCGGCTCACCGGACTCGCCTTCCACGGCTGCCCGTTGCCCGCGTCGGCGCTCGTCGGCGCCGAGGGCAGGGGCGGCGAAGTGGCGCTGCGCTCCTTCCAGGTGACGCGCAGCGCGCTGCCGGGGATGGCGATCGGCACGGTGGACACCTGCCTGCGCTCGGTACTCCGCTTCGCCCTGGACCGACGCCTGTACCGCCGCCGGGTCTTCGAACTCCCGCACGCGGCCGGGGCGTTGACCTCCGCGTTCGCGGACCTCCTCCTGTGCGACAGCCTGTCGCTGGCCGCCGCCCGTACGGTCCAACTGCGCCCCGAGCAGGCGAGCGTGACCGCCGCCGCCGTCAAGTACCTCGTGCCCCGCCTGCTGAGCCGCACAGTGCGGGACCTCTCGGTGGTGCTGGGTGCCCGCTTCTACCTGCGCGAGGGCGAGCACGCGGTGTTCGGCAAACACCTACGGGACCTCCCGGTACTGAGCCTCGGACACGCCGGACCCACGGCATGCCTGGCCACCCTGATCCCCCAACTACGAAGGCTGACCACGGCACCTCAACTCGACCCCTTGGACGCCCTGTTCACCCCGGCCGACGCCACAGCTCCACCACCGCGCATCCCCTTCGACCGCCTCACACTGTCCGCGACGGGCGACCCACTCACCGGGGCCCTGACACCGGAGGGTGCCCCCGCCGCCGTACGCCCCCTCCTGACCGACCTCGCCGCCGACCTCTCGGCCGTACGCGACCGGGCCCGCGCCCTGCCCCCGGCCGACCGCACGCCGCTCGCCTCCCCGGACGCATTCGCCCTGGCCGCGCGCTACGCGGAACTGCTCGGCGCGGCAGCCGCCACAGGCGTGGCACGGTCCGCACGCTCCGGCTTCCTGTCCGACCCCGCCTGGCTGGGCGCCGCCCTCCACCGCACAGCATGCCGCCTGGGCCTGCGCACAGACCCGGTGCCGGACAGGTGGGCGAGCCCCCTACGCGACGAACTCCTATCGCGCTACGAGGAGTCACGCACGTTCGACCTGTACAACGGCTGCCTTTAGGGGCGCGGGGAACTGCGCGACCAGCCACAACGCACCCGCAGCCGAAACACACCACAGGAACCCCCCGCCAAAAAGAAAAGGACCACCGGTCATGCCCGTACCGACGGCGCACACCGAGCAGACCCTGACCACCTGGATCACCACCCGCGTGGCCGAGTACCTCCGCCGGCCCCCCACCGAGATAGACCCGACGACCCCGCTCGCCGAATACGGCCTCGACTCCGTGGCCGCGCTGAGCCTGTGCGGCGATGTCGAGGACCACTACGAGGTGACCATCGACCCGACGGCGGCCTGGGACTACCCGACCGTACGGGCACTGGCCGGACACCTGCTGACCGAGTTGGAGGGCCAGGGGTGAACGCGGTGGCCGTCACCGGTATCGACTGCCGGTTCCCGGGCGCCCAAGACCCGGGCGCGTTCTGGGAGTTGCTGATGCGCTCGGGCGACGGGACGGGCCCCGTGCCGCCGCCCCGCTGGGACCCGTCGCTCACGGGCGGCCCGGCGGAGGGCGGCTTCCTCGCGGACGCGGACGCCTTCGACCACGAGTTCTTCAGGATCCCGCCCCGCGACGCCGCCGCGATGGATCCGCAGCAGCGGCTGATGCTCCAGTGCGCGTGGCGGGCCGTCGAGGACTCGGGGCTGGCACCCGGGCGGCTCGCCGGTTCGCCGACCGGGGTGTTCGTCGGGGTCATGGGCAGCGAGTGGGCGCAGCTCACGCTGACCGACCCGGCGCGCATCACCCCGCAGATCGGCTCGGGCAACGGCTACTGCATGATCGCGAACCGGATTTCCTACCACCTGGACCTGCGCGGCCCCTGCATGGCCGTCGACACGGCGTGCTCGTCCTCGCTGGTGGCCGTGCATCTCGCGGTGAACGCGCTGCTGACCGAGGAGTGCGACCGGGCGATCGCGGGCGGGGTCAATCTCGCGCTGACTCCGGCGCTCGGCCTCTTCTACGAGAAGGCCGGCCTCGCCGCGCCGGACGGGCGCTGCAAGCCGTTCAGCGCGGGGGCGGACGGGATCGGGCGCGGCGAGGGCGTGGGCGCGGTGGTGCTCCGCCGCCTCGCGGACGCGCTCGCCGACGGCGATCCGGTGTACGCGGTGATCCGGGGCACCGCCGTGAACCAGGACGGCCGCAGCAACGGCATCACCGCGCCCTCCCGCTGGTCCCAGCAGGAGGTCCTGGCGACGGCCTGCCGCCGGGCGGGCGCCGATCCGCACGAGGTGTCCTTCCTGGAGGCCCACGGCACCGGTACGGCCCTGGGCGACATGATCGAGACGAGGGCGCTGGGCCACCTGCACGCCGACCGGCCCCGCCCGCGCCCGCTCTCCCTCGGCTCGGTCAAGGGCAACCTCGGCCACACGGAGGGCGCCGCCGGCATCGCGGGCCTCATCAAGACGTGCCTGTCCCTCCACCACCGCACGGTCCCGGTGAGCCGGTACGCGGCCCGCGAGAACCCCCAACTACGCCTCGCGGAGCAAGGGTTGCGGCTCCTGAAGGCTCCCCTGCGGTTGCCCTCCGGAGAACCGGTGCTGGCGGGCCTGAGCAGCTTCGGAATGGGCGGTACGAACGCGCACGCGGTGCTGGAGTCGGCACCGATCCGGAAGGCGGCCGCAACGCGGCGCGCGGTCGCCACGCCGGACCGCTCCGGCGTCGGCCTGCCGGACCGCCTGCCGGAGCCGTCGGGCAGCGGCCTCGGCGCCGAGGTGTTCGTCCTCACCGCACCCACCGAGGGAGCCCTCCGCCGCAATCTGCTGACGCAGGCCGACACCATCGGCCGGCGACGCACCCCGCTCGGACCACTGTGCCGGGCATCGCAGCGGGTGAAGACCGGGCACAGCCACCGGAGTGCGGTCGTGGCCGGGGACAGTGCCGAGTTGGCGGTACGACTGCGAGAGGCAGCCAAGGCTGTGGAGCCGCTCAGCACGACCGGCTCCTCCGGCTCCTCCGGCTCAACCGGCTCAACCGGCTCAACCGGCTCGACCGGCTCAACCGGAATCGCCAGCCTCTCCCCCGAACTCCCCCTCACCGCCTGGCTGTTCACCGGCCAGGGCGCCCAGTACCCGGGCATGGGAGCCCGCCTCTACCGCGAGTCCGCCCTGTTCCGGCGGCACCTCGACGGCGCCGACGCCGCACTGCTCCCGCACACCGGCCGCTCCGTCCGAGACCTGCTCCTCACCGGCGACCCGGCGGTGCACAGGACCGGTTGGGCCCAGCCCGCCCTGTTCGCGGTCGGCCACGCGCTCGGCGCCACGCTCGCCGAGGTCGGCGTACGCCCCGCCCTGCTGCTCGGCCACAGCGTGGGCGAGTTCGCGGCCGCCGTGCACGCCGGGGCGCTGCCTCTCGAAGACGCGGCGCGACTGGTCGCCGTACGGGGTGCCCTGATGGAGCAACTCCCCGACGGTGGCGCCATGCTGGCGGTGCACGCCTCCGCGGACCGGCTGCGCGATCTGGTCGAGCGCGAGCCACTGGTCGGTTTCGCCGCCCTCAACGGCCCCCGCTCGACCGTGATTTCGGGCGACCTGGCCGCGCTGGACCGCATCGCGGAGTCACGCGAGCTGGACGGCGTACGACTCCGCCGCCTTGAGGTCTCGCACGCCTTCCACTCGCCGCTGATGCGTCCGGCGCTCGAAGCGTTTCGCCGGGTGGCCGAGCAAGTAGCGGGCGGGACACCGCGGTTGCCGTTCTACTCGACGCTCCGCGGCAAGCGCCTGGAGTCCGAGCAGCTGGACGCCTCGTACTGGACCGAACACATCGAGGCCCCGGTTTTGTTCGCCGACGCCGCGGCCCAGCTCCTGGACGAACGGCCGACGCACCTTCTGGAACTCGGCCCCCGTCCGGTCCTCACCGCCCTCGCCCGCCGCCTCGACGACCGGCCCACCGCCCCGGAAGCCCGCGACCGGTCCGCCGACCCGGTCGCCCTGCACCCGCTCCCGGACTCCGAGTCGGGCGGCCGCGCCCTCGCCGAAACCGTGGCCGCGCTCTACCGGGCAGGCATCGACATCGACTGGACGGCGGCGGCCCACCCCGGCCGGGACCACACCCCGGCACGCCTGACCCCGTACACCTTCGCCACGGACAGTCGCTTCTGGCACACGGGAGGGCCGACGCGTACGGAGACACCGGGCGCCCCCATCCCCGTACAAGAGGAGCCGCAGGCACCCGCCGTACAGGAGGAGCCGCAGGCGCCAAAGGTGGACCCTCCGCCCGCAGAAGCCGTGTCAGCGACCGTGACTCCACCCCGAGACCCCGTGGCCACCGCGGTGTACGAAACCGTCGCCGCGCTCGGCGGCTACGACCCCACCGCCCTCTCGCACGACTCCCGCTTCCACGACGACCTCGGCCTCGACTCGGTCGCCCTGGTCGAACTCAAGGAGCGCCTGACCGAGCGCCTGCCCGCCGTGGGCGCGCTGACGGTCCAGGACCTGCTCCCCCGGCTCACCTCCCTCGGCGAGCTCATCGGCTACCTGCGGCAGGAGACGTCCGCATGACCAGTCCCGGCCCATCCGCTCCTTGCACCCCTTCCGATCCTTCCGGCCCTTCCGTCCACGTCATGTCCGCCGGATCGGCGTTGCCCGGCGAGCCTGTCGACAACACCGCGCTCGCCGCCGCCCTGGGGGTCAACGAGGAGTGGATCGACGTCTTCATCGGCACCCGCACCCGGCACTTCGCCCGCGATCTGACGAGCGGCGACATCCGCTGGACCCTGGCGGACCTCTGCGCCGACGCGGCGGCGAACGCGCTGGAGAACGCCGGGACGGACCCGGTGGAGGTGGAGTTCCTGGTCCTGGGCACCGCGACGCCTGACCATCTGATGCCGGCCACGGTCAACCAGGTGGCCGACCAGCTCGGCCTCGACCAACTGCCCACCTTCCAGCTGCAGTCGGGCTGCGCGGGGGCGGTCCAGGCGCTGTCCGTCGCCCGGCACCTCATAGGCAGCGGTGAGTTCACGACCGGTCTGGCGATCGGCGGCGACGTCTGCACCAAGCATCTGGACCTGCGCCGCGACCTCTCCGAGGCGGCTCCGGGGGACCTCGTGAACTGCGTGCTGTTCGGCGACGGCGCGGGGGCCGCCGTCCTCAGTTCGCGTCCGGGCGACCGGGCCGTGGCGCTGCGCCGGGTTCTCAACCGCTGTACGGGGCTGGGGCGTGAGCCGGGCCAGATCATCGACTGGTTCGGCCTCGCCGACCGCGACGAACCGCGTCAGGCACTCATCGAGGACTACAAGGCCATCGAGGAGTCCGTACCGACGATGGCCGTCGAGATCCTCTGGGAGCTGCTCGACAGCCTGGGCTGGGCGGCCGGGGACCTCGACTTCCTGCTGCCCCCGCAACTCTCCGGACGCATGACCCGCCTGATCACCGAGCAACTGGGCGTGCCCGAGGCCCGCGAGATCTCCTGCGTCGCCGACACCGGCAACAACGGAAACGCCCTGCCGTTCCTCCAACTGGAACGCCTGCTACGGGAAATGACGAGCGGTCAGAAGGCCCTGGCCGTGGCCGTGGAGTCGAGCAAGTGGATCAAAGCCGGCTTCGCGCTGGAACACCTCTGAACCCCACGCCGGAAGGACACCACATGCCCGACCGCCACCCCACCGACCACGTCACGCCTGTCGACCACCTCGACCACCTCGGCCACCTCGACGCCCCGGACCGGCTCGACCAGCCGCTCCAACAGCAGGGTGCTTCCCGGGCCGCGCTCGACCACCTGGGTGAGCTCAAGGAGTTCGCCCGCCTCCACGCCCGCAACCAGGGCGTCGGCGCCCGCGGAACGGCCCGCATCCTGGCCCGTATCGGCACCGACGCCCCCGACGCGGCCGACTCCTGGACCCGCGTCTGGCGGCTGCGCGGCGACGAACTGGCCGACCGTGGCCGCCTGTTGGCGGCCTGCCGCCACTACACCCTGGCCCGCTTCCCCTACCCGTACGACGATCCCCGGCGCCACGCACAGCAGACGGCCGTCGCCACCTTCGACACCTGGCGGCGGACGCACGGAGGCATCGAGCGCCTCGAACTCCCGTACCCGGAGGGCACGTTGCACGCATGGGCGGCGGGCCTGGACACGCACCGCCGCTCCCACCGCCCCCTTCTCCTCATGATGGGCGGCATCGTCAGCGTCAAGGAGCAGTGGGCACCCCTGCTGCCCCGGCTCACCAAGCTCGGTTACGCGGCCGTGGTCACCGAGCTCCCCGGGGTGGGCGAGAACACCCAGCGCTACACGGCCGACTCCTGGCGCCTGATCCCTTGGCTCCTGGACCACCTGTCGCCCCGGGCCCGCACAGACACGGCCACGCTCCTGTCCCTCAGCTTCGGCGGGCACATGGCACTGCGGGCCGCCGCCGAGGACCCGCGCGTCCGCCGGATCCTGACGGTCGGCCCGCCGGTCGCCGGCTTCTTCACCGACGCGACGTGGTGGGAGCGGGTCCCGGGCATCACCAAAGACACCCTGCGCCGGCTGACCGACGCCCGGGACGAGACCGAACTCCGTTCACGGCTCCTGGAGTTCGCCCTCACCGAGAACCAACTGCGTTCGGTCGGCGCGGCGGTCCGCTGTGTGACGAGCGCCCGGGACGAGATCATCCCGCCCCGCGACGCGGACCTCCTGCGCACCGCCGTGCCCGACGTACGCGTCAAAGTGATCGACGATGTGCACGGATCGCCCGGACATCCGGGAGCGGTCCGCCGCTGGCTCGCCTGGAACCTGCGCGGGGCCGGCCGATAGGGGCGGCAACGACAGCTGCGGAGGCAGTGGCGGTGGCGGCGGTGACCGGCTCGGACGCGTGAGCACTGAGCACACGCGCGTGCAACCGCATCAGGGCCGGCCCAGGTGTGACGCCCAACTCGTCGTGCAGCGACCGGTGTACGGCGCGGTAGGCGCGCAGCGCGTCCGTGGTCCGGCCCGCCCGGCGCAGTGCTTCCATCAACTGACAGTGCAGCTGCTCGCGCAGCGGATGGGCGCGGGCCAGCTCCATCAGCTCACCCGTCACCTCGTGGTGGCGGCCGAGCCGCAGGTCGGCCTCGATCCGCAACTCCAGTGCTTCGAGCCGAAGTTCGTCGAGCCGTACGGCCGCCGCCGTCAGCACCTCACCCTGCGGGACGCCGGACAGCGCGGGCCCGCTCCACAGACCGAGAGCCTCTGCCAACGCCTCTGACGCGGCCATGAAGTCGCAGGCCCGGAAGGCGGCTCGGCCGCGCGAGAGCAGCTCCTCGAACCGTCGCAGATCCAGTTCGCCGGGCTCGACCCGGAGCAGATATCCGGGCGGCCGGGTCTCCAACGGGCCCCGGCCGTGGCCTCCTTGGGTGAGGGCCTTGCGCAGATGGGAGACGTACACCTGGAGAGTCGTGGCGGCGGTGCGGGGCGGCCCGTCCGGCCAGAGTTCGTCGAAGAGGGCACCGGCGGGCACGACGGCTCCGGCGCGTACCAGCAGGGCCGCGAGCACCGCCCTCTGTTTGGGCGCGGACGGTGTGCGGGGTTCGAGGCAGACAGGACCCAGTACTCGGAAGCGCATGGCAACTCCTCAGCCGTTCCTGAGCGAAGCCTGCACCTACGCCGGGGAGCGCCCCGGGAGATCCACTGGAGCCCTGCGGGAGAACGACGGGAACGGCCGTGGCGGTGAGCGCTCCGGCAGCCTCCCGGGCGTGCCCGACGTCAGCGGCCCGTCGCACGCCCCCCGACAGCGGCGCGGCACGCACCCGACGGCACCGGCCGACGCACGCCCGACGGGCAGCGGTACGGCCCAATCGTGCCCAAGCACAGGCATCCGTACGAGCCGCACAAGCCGCGCCCCGCACGCCCGCCGAGGCCGCCCAGCGCCCCAGCACCCCGCCGCCCCGCCGGCCCCGACCGCCGCCTGCCGAGCCCGCCGACCGCCCCCAGCACTCCCCAAGGCCCCCAAGGCCCCCAAGCCCTCCAAGGCCCGCGAGGCGCCCCCGAGAGGCCAGGCAACACCCATCTCACCGCGACACCCACGGCAGCCAGCGAGCCGCGTCGGCGCAACCACCCCACTCAGGCGGCCATACCCCGCCCAGGCGGCCCAGCCCCGCACACACCCCCGGCCCCGCCCCGCGCCACCAACTCACCGCCCACCGCCTCACCCCACCGACGAGTAAGCCACCACTCCCCGCAGCAACTGATCAACCGCCTTGCGCGCGTTCTTCGCGACCGTAGAGCTCGCCCCGGACGAGACCGGTGCCGCCGCCGAGATCTGTCCCAGCACGTCGATGACCTGCTTGCACCAGCGGACGAAGTCACCGGCTGGCATCTCCGCCTCGCGCAGCACCTCGTCGAGGCCCTTGCCCGACGCCCACTCGTACGCCGCCCAGGCGAAGCCCAGGTCGGGCTCGCGCTGACCGACGCCCTCGGTCTGGGTGATGCGGAAGTCCTCCTCCAGGGCGTCGAGCCGGCCCCAGATGCGGACCATCTCGCCGAGCGCGGCCTTCGCCCTGCCCGACGGCAGCTTCGGTGCCATCGCGTCGTCGCCGACCCTGGACTCGTACACCAACGCCGAGACGCATGCGGCCAGTTCGGCCGGTCCGAGGCCCTCCCAGACTCCTTCGCGCAGGCATTCGCTGGAGAGCAGGTCCATCTCGCCGTACAGCCGGGCGAGCCGCTTGCCGTGCTCGGTGACCTCGTCGCCGCGCAGATAGTCCAGCTCGGTCAGGAGCGCGACGATGCGGTCGAAGGTGCGGGCGATGGTGTTCGTCCGGCCCTCGATGCGGCTCTCCAGCTGGGCGGTGTCCCGCCGCAGCCGGTGGTAGCGCTCGGCCCAGCGGGCGTGGTCCTCGCGGTCGGTGCAGCCGTGGCAGGGATGGGCCCGGATCGCCGTGCGCAGCTGGGCGATCTCGCGGTCGTCGGCCGCCTCGGCGCGGCGCTTGCGGTGCCGCTCGGGCACGATGTGTCCGGCCTTGGTGCGCAGCGCCGAGGCGAGGTCGCGGCGCGACTGCGGCGAGCGCGCGTTGAACGACTTCGGGATGCGCATCCGCTCCAACGCCTCGACGGGCACCGGGAAGTCGGTCGTGTTGAGCCGCTTGACCTGCCGCTCGGCGGTGAGGACGAGGGGGCGCGGCCCGTCGTGGTGCTCGAAGCCCCGGTGGCCGTTGGACCGCCCGGCGGGCAGCCCCGGGTCGAGGACGAGTGCGAGTCCCGCGAACTTGCCGGTCGGGACGTGGATGACGTCACCCGGCTTGAGCTTCTCCAGGGAGACGGCCGCCTCGGCGCGCCGCTGCGACGCGCCCTGCTTGGCCAGCTCGGTCTCGCGGTCCTTGAGGTCGCGGCGCAGCCGCGCGTACTCCTCGAAGTCCCCGAGGTGGCAGGTCATGGACTCCTGGTAGCCCTCGAGACCCTCTTCGTTGCGCTGCACCTGGCGGGAGATCCCGACGACCGACTTGTCGGCCTGGAACTGCGCGAAGGATGTCTCGAGCAGCTCGCGCGAGCGGTGCCGCCCGAACTGCTCGACGAGGTTCACCGCCATGTTGTAGGACGGCTTGAAGCTGGAGCGCAGCGGGTACGTGCGCGTGCCGGCGAGGCCCGCGAGGTGGTCGGGGTTGATGCCGCGCTGCCACAACACGACGGCGTGGCCCTCGACGTCGATGCCGCGGCGGCCGGCCCGGCCGGTGAGCTGGGTGTACTCGCCGGGGGTGATGTCGGCGTGCTGCTCGCCGTTCCACTTGACGAGCTTCTCCAGCACCACCGAGCGGGCGGGCATGTTGATGCCGAGCGCGAGGGTCTCGGTGGCGAACACGGCCTTCACCAGGCCGCGTACGAAGAGTTCCTCGACGACTTCCTTGAACGTCGGCAGCATGCCCGCGTGGTGGGCCGCGATGCCGCGCTCCAGGCCTTCCAGCCACTCGTAGTAGCCGAGGACGTGGAGGTCCTCGGTCGGGATGGAGGCCGTGCGCTCCTCGACGAGGGCGCGGACTCTCTCCCGGGCCTCCTCGTCGTTCAGCCGCAGCCCCGCGTACATGCACTGCTGGACGGCGGCCTCGCAGGCGGCGCGGCTGAAGATGAACGTGATGGCGGGCAACAGCCCTTCGGAGTCGAGCCGCTCGATGACCTCGGGCCGCCCCGGCGTCCACACCCTGGACCGCTGCCGCCGCTCGCGCTCCCGGTCGGCGTCGCGCATGGCGCGGCCCCGCTTGCGGTCCTGGTACGACGGACGGCTGGCCTCCATGCGCGCCAGGCGCGTGAGGTCGGGGTTGACGGCCTTCTTGTGGCCCTCACCCTCCTCGAAGAGGTCGTACATCCGGCGTCCGGCGAGCACGTGCTGGAACAGCGGCACGGGCCGGTGCTCGGAGACGATCACCTCGGTGTCACCGCGGACGGTGTCGAGCCAGTCGCCGAACTCCTCCGCGTTCGACACCGTCGCCGACAGTGACACCAGGGTCACCGACTCGGGGAGGTGGATGATCACTTCCTCCCAGACGGCGCCGCGGAAGCGGTCCGAGAGGTAGTGCACCTCGTCCATGACCACGTACCCGAGGCCGAGGAGGGTCTGTGAGCCCGCGTACAGCATGTTCCTCAGGACCTCGGTGGTCATCACGACCACCGGTGCATCGGAGTTGACGCTGTTGTCGCCGGTGAGCAGGCCGACCTTGTCCGCGCCGTAACGACGGCTCAGGTCGGCGTACTTCTGGTTCGACAGTGCCTTGATGGGCGTGGTGTAGAAGCATTTCTTGCCCTGCTGGAGGGCGAGATGGACGGCGAACTCACCGACGATCGTCTTGCCCGAGCCGGTGGGCGCGGCCACGAGAACACCCTTGCCCGCTTCGAGGGCCTGACAGGCCTCGATCTGGAAGGGGTCGAGGCCGAAGTCGTACATCTCGCGGAAGTCCGCGAGCGCGGTGGCCTGCTCGACAGCACGCTTACGGGCTGCCGCGTACCGCTCGGCCGGTGAGAGATCCTCTGTCATCGTGCATTCGAGACTACCGGCCACCACTGACAACAGGACGATCATTATCCGATCGGAGCCTGTGGATCCGGCGTCCGGCCAGCTCAGGAAGTCGCCTCGGGACCGTACTCGGCCGCTCAGGGCCCGGCGACCCGCACCGCGCCGCGTATGCATTCCGCGGTCAGCGGCAGGGGCCCCAGTGGCTCCCCGTCGGCGTATCCGGTGATCCCCTCGGCAGCCAGTTCGATCTTCGCCGCGCGATGCACGGTGATCTTGGGGTGGCCGAGATGCGTCCCCTTGTAGACCTTCGGAAAGACCCGGAGCAGCGATCTGCGGCTGCAGTCCCCGACCACGGTGACGTCGAAGAGCCCGTCCGTGAGATCCGCACCCGCGCAGATCTTCATCCCGCCCCCGTACGAGGATCCGTTGCCGACGGCCACCAGCGTCGCCTCGATCTCGCGGACCTGGCCGTCGTCCAGGGTGATCCGGAACGGGAAGGGCCTGAAGGCGGCGAGTTCGGCGAGCATCGCGAGGTCGTACTTGAAGCGGCCGGTGGGCCATCTCATGCGGTTGCCGCGGTCGTTGACCCGTGAGTCGAAGCCGGAGGCGAGGACGGTGCCGAACCAGGTGCCGCCGACGCGCCCCAGGTCGATCTCGCGCAGCCGTGCCCCCTTGAGCGCCTCGGCGACCACCCGTCCCGCGGCGGCGGGGTCGCGCACCGGCAGTCCGAGGGCCCGAGCGAAGTCGTTCCCGGTACCGACGGCGACCAGACCCAGCGGCGTACGGGTCCCGGCGACGGCCTGGAGGGCGAGGTTCGCCATGCCGTCGCCGCCGACGGCCACCAGGGCGCCCGTGCCCGCCTCGACGGCGGCACGCGCGCGCGTGAGGGCGTCCTCGGCGTTCTCGCCGAGGACCGTGCGTACGGAGAAGCCGGCGGCCCGCAACGCGGAAGCGGCCGGCTGCGCCGCTCGGGCGCCCCGGCCGCGTCCCGCGGTGGGGTTGACGAAGAGGGTGATCTCGCTGGTCACGGCCACGGACCCTACAACGTCGTCAGGCAGTGTCGGCCGACAAGGTCGTCCGGCGGCGTCAGGTCACGTCGTCGTAGCCGTTGATCCGGTCGTGCTCTGAGTCCGCCTGCGCCGGGAGCGCGCGATTCGCCGACACGGACTCGATCTCGCCGATGTCCTCGGGGGTGAGGTCGAGCTCGGAGGCCTCGTCGTCGTCCGGTCCCTCGGCCTCGCGACGGACCCTGCGGCGGTCGTTCAGCAGCGAGAAGCCGGTGGCCGCGAAGTAGAGGATCCAGATCGGCCCGGCGAGCGCCATCATCGTCAGCGGGTCGGTGCTGGGCGTGGCGACCGCGGCGAACACGGTGATGCCCATGATCATGCCGCGCCACCAGCCGGCCATGCGCTTGCCGGAGATGATCCCGGTCATGTTGAGCATCACCAGGAGCAGCGGCAGTTCGAAGGAGAGGCCGAAGACGATCACCATGCGCGTGACGAGGTCGAGCAGGTCGTCCAGGGGCAGCAGGTTGTCCACACCGAACGGCGTGAACTCGATCAGCACCTTCGCGGTGGTGGGCAGCACCTTGTAGGCGAAGAATCCGCCGCCGAGGAAGAGCGGGACGCCCGTCGCGACGAACGCGTAGGCGTACTTCTTCTCGCTCTTGTGCAGGCCGGGCGCGACGAACGCCCAGAGCTGGTAGAGCCAGATCGGCGAGGCGAAGACGACGCCCGCCATCAGGGACACCTTCAACGCCAGGGTGAACGGCGTGAGCAGACCGTTGATCGTGATCTGCGCGCAGGTGGTGTCGTCGGGCTGCTTCGCCAACTCCTCGAAGGACTTCGCACAACCGACCGAGTCGAGGATCGGTTCGGTGAAGAAGTTGATGATGTCGTTGTAGAAGAAGGCGGCGACGACCGTGACGGCGACGATGGCCAGCATCGCCTTCGCGAGCCGGTTGCGGAGCTCACGAAGGTGTTCCGCGAGGGGCATCCGCCCCTCCGGATCCTTCTCCTCGATCTTGCGGGCAGACTTGAGCAACCCACGTTCCCATCTCGTGCAGGGGGCCGGCGGTCACCGGCCCTGCGTCAGCGCTTGGTCGTGTCCGTCGGCTCGGTGACCGGGCGCGAGCTGGTCACGTCACCGGGTGCGGCCTGGATGGTGCGCTGGACCTGGGACTGGTCGTCGTGCGGCGGGGCTGCCGGGGCGGCGCTGTCGTCCTTGCCCTCGGTCTTCATCGCCTTGGCCTCGCTCTTGAGGATGCGGGCGGACTTGCCCAGCGAGCGGGCCATGTCCGGAAGCTTCTTCGCGCCGAACAGCAGGATGATGACGACGAGGATGAGAATGATCTCGGGAGCGCCGAGCCTTCCGAACATAAGCTTTTACCTTCTCACCGAGGCGGCGTGGTTGGGTTGCTGCCCGACCGGTCGGACGTCTGTCCGACAGTCGTGCTGGCAGCGATCGTAACGCTCAGGGGTAAACGCGGGGCAATCCCTGTGCGTACTCCCAGTTTGCGGTCGGCGCCTCGCTCTCCGGGCCGCGACCAGCAGCGTACCTGCCGATCCTGCGAACCAGACAGGCCGGAGTGACTCAAAGCGCACGGACAGGAAGGCTCAGAGGGCGTCCGCAGCGCGGGCCGCACCGGCGGACGCGTGCTCCAGATCCTCGGCCGCGCGGCTGATCCTGCGTGCGGACTCGGTGACCTGCCTGCCCAGACGCTCCGCCTCCAGAAAGACACGGACGGCGAGCACTCCGAGGACGGAGATTCCCAGGAAACCCACAGCGATCGCGAACATCGGCCAGAACATGGCTCGACCCTAAGCCCCGCGAACCGTCGCGTGGAGCCGCAGGGCCCGGACCCCTCCGCCGGTGAGGAGTTCGACGATGCGCTCCCCGGCCGGCTTGCGTACCGCCGCGCCGCACTCCGGGCAGGTGAAGGAGTAGAAAGTGGTCCGATGTGTGGCGCCGATGACCAGGCGCAGAGCGTTCGCCGAGAGTTCGAAGCCGGCCCGGCAGTCGGGGCACGCGGCCTTGAACACCACGGGATCCACCCTTGTCATCCCCGAGAAAGCGGACGCCACGGACATTTCACTGATACCAGACATCGCCGACCCGCTCAAAGCCCTTGCTCCTGCCTGCCGTACAGCCCGTCATGAACTCCGTGCGGCCCGTCGTCCGGGCGCTGCGCTCCCCCGCCGCCGTCGAGCGGGGCACCCGGGGCACCCTCGCGAGGCGTACCGGGAACGTCCTGCGGCCGGTCCCCTGCTTCGCCGGCGCCCTGCGGTCCGTCGTACGCCGCGAGCGCCTCACGGGCCGCCTGCCGGGCGCTGTCCGCGACCTCCGCCGGCGACACGATCCGGCCTTCCCGGCCGAGCCGCAGCGCGAGCCGGCGCAGCGACGCCGGGTCGGGGGCGCGCAGGGTGATGCGCAGGCCGCCGTCGGGGAGTTCCTCGGCGCTGTCGTGCGGGTAGTACTCGGCGACCCAGCGCCCGCCGGGGCCGACCTCCACGACCACCTCGGGATCCTCCGCGGCCGGCTGCACAAGGCCTTCGGAGAGGTCCCGCAGCTCGACCTCGGGCGGCGCGGACGCCTCGTCGAGGATCTTGATCTCGGCGACCCGGTCGAGCCGGAAGGTGCGCCGCGCCTCGGAGCGGCGGCACCACGCCTCCACGTACGTGTGCCCGACGCTGACCAGGCGGATCGGGTCGATCTCCCGCTCGGTCAGCTCGTCCCGCGAGGGCGAGTAGTAGCGGATCCACAGCCTGCGGCGCTCGGAGATGGCCCGGTCGACGTCGGCGAAGACCCCGCCCTCGGACTCGAAGGTGACCGACAGCCGGGCGCTGGCCCCCGCGGCCTCTCCGGAGGCGGCCTCCACCTTCGCGGTGGCCCGCAGCAGCGCCTGCCGGTCGCCCTCACGCAGTCCGGGCAGGGTCGACACGGCCCGGGCGGCCACCAGCAGCGCGGTCGCCTCGTCGGCGGCGATCCGCAGCGGCTCGGCGACATCGTCCGGGTTGTGCCACCAGATCCGGTCGCCGTCGGTGTCGATGTCCAGCAGGTCGCCCCCGCGGAAGCTGGTCCCGCACAGCGGCAGTACGTCGAGATCGGAGATCAGCTCGTCCTCGGTGATCCCGAAGGCCCGCGCGACGTCCTCGACACGGGCGCCGGGGCGCTCACGCAGATATGTCACCAGCGAGAGCATCCGCCGGGTCTGGTCGAGCGCGTTCGTGGGCTTGGCCGGTTTTCCTGCCACTTTCTTACGTTCCCCCTCAGCCCTTGGCCACGGCGCGCAGCCGGTCGACGACGTCGGCCCGCAGCTCGGCGGGTTCCAGGACGACGACGTCGGGCCCGAACTCGACGAGCCAGGCATCCAGACCGTGCCCGTACGGAATCTCCAACTCGTCCCACCCGCCACCGAGTTCCCGTACGGAGGCGGCCTTCGCCCGCAGGGGGTAGCCGGAGCCCGATCGCAGCCGGATCAGCGCGGAGCGGTCGGCGATGTCCCCCGCCCAGCCCGCGACGGTCTCACGCACGGTGACGACGTCGGGCACCTCGGCCGTGTACTTTCCGCCGCGTGTACGGACCTTGCCGGTGATCCTGGAGAGCCGGAAGACCCGCTCGGCGCTCCGGTCGCGGTCCCAGCCGGCCAGGTACCAGTGGCCGCGCCAGCACTCCAGGGCCCACGGCTCGACGACTCGGGGCTCGGGCCGGGCCGCGGTGGCCTTGCGGTAGTCAAAGGCGACGGGCCGCCGGTCACGGCAGGCGAGCATCAGGGGCTCGAAGGCGGCCTCGTGGACGGGGATGCGGGGTTCGAGGGCGCCATGGGCCTCGTACGGATCTACGTCCTCGGGGAGGCCTGCGGCGCGCAGTTTCTGCAGGGCGCCGCTCGCCGCGCCCGCGAGGCGGGCCTGCTGCCAGACCTTGGCGGCGAGGCCGAGGGCCGCGGCCTCCTCGGCGTCGAGGGTGATGGGAGGCAGCCGGTTGCTGTCGCGGCGGGCCAGATAGCCGACTTCGCCGTCGAGGTTCTCCACCGTCTCGATGACCAGGCCGAGTTCGCGCAGATCGTCCTTGTCGCGCTCGAACATCCGGTTGAAGGAGTCGTCCGAGCTCGCCTCCAGATAGGCCTCGATGGACTCGCGGAGCTCACGCTTGCTGAGCGGCCGCCGGGTCCCGAGCAGACACAGCGCCAGGTTCATCAGCCGCTCTGCCTTGGCAATGGCCATCGATGCCCTTCCCTATGATGCTTCCGACCGATGACCGTACCGCCCCGGGGTGTCGTGGCAAAAGCCGAGGGCCCATGCCCGGACTGGCATGGGCCCCAAGTGATCGGGTCCGGTCGGACCGTGATCACACGGCGTACGAAGACCGGACCATGATCAGACCTTCGTGATCACCGGGCCGTGCTCGGGCCCTCGTGGTGATCGGGTCGTGCTCGGGTCGTACTCGGGCTCTCGTGGTGACCGGGCCGGAGGTCTCCCCCGGCCGGTCCGCCGCGAAGGCTCAGACGCCGACCAGGTCGCAGACGAAGATCAACGCCTCGCCGGGCGCGATACGGCCGCCACCGGCGCCACGCTCGCCGTAGGCGAGGTGCGAGGGGATGGTCAGCTGACGGCGTCCGCCGACCTTCATGCCCTGTACGCCCTTGTCCCAGCCCGCGATGACCTGGCCGACGCCCAGCTGGAACTGGAGCGGCGCACCGCGGTTCCAGGAGGCGTCGAACTCCTCGCCGGTGGAGAAGGCCACGCCCACGTAGTGGACGGAGACGGTGTCGCCCGCCTGGGCCACCGGGCCGTCGCCCTCCCAGATGTCCTTGATCTCGAGGTCCGCCGGGGGCTCGCCGCCCGGGAAGTCGATCTCGGGCTTCTCGATGCTCACTTTTCTGGCTCCTGCTTGTTTGCGGCACGTGTTTGCGACGCCTCTGTGACAAGGCAACGCGGACAGTCTTGCATTCCCGAAGGCGTTACATCTTCGCGAGGATGTCGACGGAGAAGACGAGCACCGAGTCCTTCTTGATGCTGCTGCCCTGCGGCGGGTTGTCTCCGTAGCCCAGCGCCGGCGGAATGACGATGAGGACCCGGCTGCCGACCTTCTTGCCGGTCAGACCCTGCGCCCAGCCCTTCACGACCTGTGCGAGCGGGAACGACGTGAGCTGCCCGCGGCTGTACGAGGAGTCGAACTCCTTGCCGTCCGCCCACAGCACGCCCTTGTACTGGACGAGGAGGCTGTCGCTCTCGGCGACCTCGTCCCCGTCACCCTCCAGGATGTAGTTCGCGACGAGCTTCTTCGGCGCGGCCTTCTTCGGCACCTCGATGGAGGGGGCCTTGCCGTCGGTGTTGGTGCCGACCTTCGGCAGGTCGATGTTGTCCTGCGCGACGGCCGTCCCCTTGGCGGAGCTCTTGCCGTTGAACGCCTGCTGGATGTCGACCACGAAGACCAGCGTGTCGGTGCCCTTGATACCCGCCTGCGCGTTGCCCGACGTGCCGTAGCCCCAGGTCGGGGGCACGGCCATCTCGACGCGGCTGCCGACCTTCTTGCCCGCGAGGGCATAGCGCCAGCCGTCGATGATCTGGCCCTGGGCGAGCTGGATGACCAGCGGCGTCTTGCGGTCGAAGGAGTTGTCGAAGACCTTCGCCGAGGACCAGATCTGGCCCAGGTAGTGGGCCTGGACGAAGTCGTTCTCCGCGACCGTCCGGCCGGTGCCCACGATGACCGTCTCGACCGCGAGGTCCTTCGAGGGGTCACCGCTGCCCTTGGCGACGGTGGGCTTCTCACCGAACTTCTCACCACCGGTGATGCCCGGCAGCGGCCCGTCGACGATCTTCGGCGGCGGGGGCGCCGAGGCCGAGGGCGAAGCCGATGGGGACGGGCTGTCGCTGGACTTGGCCTTGTCCGACTTGTCGTCGTCACCGCATCCGGCGAGAGTGACCAGTCCAGCGGGGACGGCGATGAGAAGTGAGCGTCGGCGCACGGTGGGGGCCTCGTATCGGTCGATCTTGGTTGATGGCGTGCGCGCAACTCTACGACGTGAGAAGGGCGCCGTACGGAAAACGTACGGCGCCCCGCGTTGCGTTCCGGAAACACTCCCGGACGCGTCATGACTCACATTCCGGCGATGAGCTTCTCCACCCGGTCGTCGACGGAACGGAACGGGTCCTTGCACAACACGGTGCGCTGTGCCTGGTCGTTGAGCTTCAGGTGGACCCAGTCGACGGTGAAATCACGACGCTGTTCCTGGGCGCGCCGGATGAAGTCGCCGCGCAGCCGGGCCCTAGTGGTCTGCGGCGGTACGGACTTGCCCTCGAAGATCTTCAAGTCGTTGCAGATCCGCGCGGCTTGGCCCCGCTTCTCCAGCAGGTAGTAGAGACCCCGGCGACGGTGGATGTCGTGGTAGGCGAGGTCTATCTGAGCGACACGCGGATGCGACATCGTCATGTTGTGCTTGGCGCGGTACCGCTCGATGAGCTTGTACTTCATCACCCAGTCGATTTCGGTACCGATCCGGTCGAGGTCCTCGGACTCGATCGAGTCGAGTGTGCGGCCCCACAGCTCCAGGACCTGGTCGACGACGCCGGTACGGATACCGCGGCGCTCGACGAAGTCCACGGCCTTCTCGTAGTACTCGCGCTGTACCTCTAGGGCCGAGGCCTCACGGCCGCTGGCCAGGCGCACCTTGCGGCGGCCCGTGATGTCGTGGCTGACCTCGCGGATGGCCCGGATCGGGTTCTCCAGGGTCAGGTCGCGCATCACCGTGCCCGCCTCGATCATGCGCAGCACGAGGTCGGTGGCGCCGACCTTGAGGAGCATGGTCGTCTCGGACATGTTCGAGTCGCCGACGATGACGTGCAGCCGGCGGTAGCGCTCGGCGTCCGCGTGCGGTTCGTCGCGGGTGTTGATGATCGGCCGGGAGCGGGTCGTCGCCGAGGAGACGCCCTCCCAGATGTGCTCGGCCCGCTGGCTTACGCAGTACACGGCACCACGCGGGGTCTGCAGCACCTTGCCGGCACCGCAGAGGAGCTGCCTCGTGACGAGGAACGGAATGAGGATGTCCGCGAGCCGGGAGAACTCCCCGTGACGGGCCACCAGATAGTTCTCGTGGCAGCCGTAGGAGTTGCCCGCCGAGTCGGTGTTGTTCTTGAAGAGGTAGACGTCGCCCGCGATTCCTTCCTCGTGCAGGCGTCGTTCGGCGTCTACCAGGAGTCCTTCCAGAATGCGCTCGCCGGCCTTGTCGTGGGTGACCAGTTCCGTCACGTTGTCACATTCGGGTGTCGCGTATTCCGGATGTGATCCCACGTCGAGATAGAGGCGGGCGCCGTTTCGCAGAAAGACATTGCTGCTGCGGCCCCATGACACGACACGGCGGAAGAGGTACCGCGCCACCTCGTCGGGAGACAGGCGTCGCTGTCCCCTGAACGTACACGTGACGCCGTACTCGTTCTCCAGCCCGAAAATGCGGCGGTCCATGACTGAACATTACGCCTGATGGCCTGTGCTGAAACGGGGTTCGGGGGCACCGTTTCGATCATTTTCCGAACCGCCCTCGACCACCGTGCCCCCGCCCGTAGCTGCGAGGACCCGTCCCGTGGCCAGCAGAACGAGCAGCGCGGCACCTCCGGCGACAGCCGATACGGCGAAGCCCCGGACGGCTCCGCCCCACTCGATGACCGGTCCCGCGAGGCCCGTCCCGACGGACGCTCCCACGGTGAACGTCGTCACAAGCCAGGAGAACGCCTCGGTGACCGTGCCCCGCGGCGCGTGCCGGTCGACGAGGATGAACGCGCAGGCGATACAGGGTGCGAGGAAGACTCCGGCAAGGGCCATCAGCGCCGTCATGGCGACCACACCCGGCATGAGCATCAGCGGCAGATAACAGACCGCCAGAAGGGCGACGAGCACGCGCAGTCGCCGCTCCGGCGCGCCGCCCCACTGCCGCGCCCCGTAGACCGTGCCGCCGACGAGCGCACCGAGCCCGATGGCGGACATCAGCCAGCCGTACGTCGCGTCGCCGCCGTGGTCGTCCGCGTACGACACGCTCGCGACCGTGATGGAACCGAGCGCCATTCCGACAAAAAGGAACGCGCCGAGCAGGGCGATGAGTCCGGGCGAGCGCAGCGCGCCGAGCCAGTGCGCCTCGCGCGGCGCCGAACGCCACGCGCGCGAGGGCCGCGAGACGACCACGGAGAGCGCGCCCAGCACCCCGATGACGTTCAGGATGATCAGCGCGGCCTGCGCGGACCACAGGGCCACGCAGAGCGTCACGAGCAGCGGCCCGACGGTGAACATGACCTCCTGCGCCACGGCGTCCATCGCGTACGCCGTGTGCACCTGGTCCTCCTTGCGGAGGACGGAGGGCCACAGTGCCCGCAGACCGCCCTCCAGGGGCGGCGTGAAGAGTCCGGCGACGGCTATGAGGGCGTACGCGAGCGGGAGCGCCTCGGTGCCGGTGAGGGCGAACACGGTGGTGGCGAGGGCGGAGACGAGCGCGGCGGGCAGCTGGATCCGCGGCTGGCCGTAGAGGTCCACCAGGCGGCCGAGCAGCGGCTGGCCCACGGCGTTGGCCACTCCGTAGACCGCGGCGAGCGCTCCGGCGAGGCTGTAGCTGCCGCCCTCGGCGCGGATGAACAGCACGATGGCGATCGCGGAGGTCGCGTTCGGCAGCCGTCCCACCAGGGTGCCGACGAGCAGCCGCATGGCGTGTTTCGCCCGCAGAATCTCCAGATAGCCGGTGGCCATGGCCCGCCCCTTTCGGCTCCAGAATGCCCGAGTCGTCCCACCCGCGCCGCCGGAAGCGTTGGAAGTGTTACGTATAACTTCGCTGGTCATACGTACCATGTGCGCTGTCCGCGAGTCCAGCAGAAAGACAGGTCGACGGTGGCAGCAGGCAGCCCCCGCCCCACGAGCCGTGACGTCGCCCAGGCCGCGGGAGTGTCCCAGGCGGCCGTCTCGCTGGTGCTCGGCGGCAAGTGGCGCGGGCGGGTCTCGGAGGGCACGGCGGAGCGCGTACGGGAGGCCGCGCGGGAGCTCGGCTACCGGCCGAACCTGGCGGCCCGCAACCTGCGTCTGGGCAGCACGCGTACGGTCCTGCTGGTGGTCCCGGCCCTGACGACCGAGTTCTTCGCCGGCGTCTACACGGGCGCGGCCCGGGTGGCGGCCAAGCACGGCTTCGGAGTGGTGCTCTACCCCTCCCCCGAGGGCATCGGTCCGGCCAGGGACCCGTTCGCTTCCGCACAGGCCGCCCTGGACGGCGTCATCGCCTCCTCCATGGCCGCCGACGCCCTCACGGCGATCCGCGGCGACCAGCTGCCCCTGGTGATGCTCGACAGCGATCCGGCAGGCAGCACGGGCGCGGCAACGGTCAACCTCGACATCCGCGACGGCGTACGGCAGGTCGCAGAGCATCTGCTGGGCCTCGGGCACCGCCGTTTCCTGCACCTGGCGGCGGACATCCCGTCCTGGACCTTCGACATTCGCGCCCGCGAACTCGCCGAGCGTCTGGCTGCCGTCCCGGGCACGGAGCTCCGCACGGCCCCGGCCCCGATCTCCATCGAGGGCGCCCTGGCCGCGGCCGAGACGGCCCTGGCCGCTCCCGGCCCCCGCCCCACCGCCCTGGTCTGCGACGACGACAAACTGGCCGCCGGCGCCTACAAGGCCGCCCGCCGCCTGGGCCTGCGCATCCCCGACGACCTCTCCGTCACCGGCCTCGACGACCTGGCCCTCGCCACGGCCCTGGACCCGGAACTCACGACGGTCCGCCTCGACGCCGACCTCTTCGGCGAACGCGGCATGGAGGCCCTCCTGGCCGTCCTCAACGCCCGAGAGCCCACCGCCGAGGACATCCCGGTACACCTGGTAATCCGATCCTCCACAGCTCCACCAGCCGCCCCGTAGGGTTCACGGGGCAGCACACCCGCCCCCCACAAGGGGCGCGGGGAACGGCGCGCTCGGCCCAGAACAACCCGCACACAACCACCGGCCCCTGCCCCCCAAGGGGCGCGGGGAACTGCGCGACAAGCCCCCACCGACCCGCACACGACCACCGGCCGGAGCCCCCCGCAAACACCGTGTGCCCCCGGCCTGCAAAAGGCCGAGGGCACACAAGTCCAATCAGGTCGAGGAGGTCACTCCTCGTCCTCCGGGTCCTCGGCCTCCGCAGCGGTGGAAGCCCCACCCTCCTCCAACAACCGCCCGAGCTGCCGCCCGGTAATCCGCTTGAACTTGCGCTGCTGCGGCCGCGTACGGTCCAGCACCGCGACCTCCAGCCGCTCCGCGGGAATCTCCCGCTCAGTACCGTTCGTGTCGCGCGACAGCGCCTGAACGGCCAGCTTGAGCGCCTCGGCGAGCGACATCCCCTCCTGGTGCTGCTGGTCCAGGTAGGTGCTGATCTGCTCGGCATTTCCGCCGACCGCGACCGAGCCGTGCTCGTCCACGATCGACCCGTCGTGCGGAAGGCGGTAGATCTGGTCGCCGTCGGGGGTCTCGCCCACCTCGGCGACGACCAGCTCCACCTCGTACGGCTTCTCCGCCGCGGAGGAGAAGATCGTGCCGAGGGTCTGGGCGTAGACGTTGGCCAGACCGCGGGCGGTCACGTCGTCACGGTCGTAGGTGTAGCCCCGGAGGTCGGCGTAACGGACGCCGCCGATCCGGAGGTTCTCGTATTCGTTGTATTTGCCTGCGGCAGCGAAACCGATCCGGTCATAGATCTCGCTGAACTTGTGCAGCGCACGGGACGGGTTCTCGCCGACGAACACGATGCCGTCGGCGAACTGCAGCACGACGAGGCTGCGGCCACGGGCGATGCCCTTGCGGGCGTATTCCGCCCGGTCGGCCATGGCCTGCTGGGGTGATACATAGAACGGCGTCGACACCGGCTATCCGTCCCTTTCTGTGGAAGTCACTCGATCACCTTGACAAGAGGTCCGCTGTCAGAGCAGCGCGGCCCGTGGGCCGTCGGGCTGCTCAAGGCGCCGCTCCAGGATCGAGCGGGCGATCTCGGAGGACTCGTCGTCGGTGAGGCGGCGGAATCCGTCTGCGGTGATCACGGTGACGATCGGGTAGATCCGGCGGGCGACATCGGGACCACCGGTCGCCGAGTCGTCGTCGGCCGCGTCGTACAGCGCCTGTACGACGAGCGTCGTGGCCTGCTCTTCGGTCAGGTCCTTGCTGTAGAGCTTCTTCATGGCGCCGCGGGCGAAGATCGAGCCGGAGCCCGTGGCCGCGAAGCCGTGTTCCTCGGAGCGGCCGCCCGTCACGTCGTACGAGAAGATGCGGCCCTTCTCCCGGTCCACGTCGTACCCCGCGAAGAGCGGGACCACGGCCAGGCCCTGCATGGCCATGCCGAGGTTGGACCGGATCATCGTGGAGAGGCGGTTCGCCTTGCCCTCCAGGGAGAGCGTGGCGCCCTCCACCTTCTCGAAGTGCTCCAGCTCCAGCTGGAACAGCTTCACCATCTCCACGGCCAGACCGGCCGTACCGGCGATGCCCACCGCCGAGTACTCGTCGGCCGGGAAGACCTTCTCGATGTCGCGCTGGGCGATCATGTTGCCCATGGTGGCCCGACGGTCACCCGCGAGTACGACACCGCCGGGGAACGTGGCGGCCACGATCGTGGTCCCGTGCGGTGCCTCGATGACGCCCTTCATGGGCGGCAACTGCCGGTTGCCCGGGAGAATGGCCGGCTGGTGTTCGGACAGGAAGTCCATGAACGAGGACGAGCCGGGCGTCAGGAAGGCAGCCGGCAGACGCCCGGTGCTACGAGGGTTGGCTTCCACGCGATGTCCTTCCACGTAGGCGGCGGCCCGCCGGGGACGGCCGAGCCGATCATCAAATCTGTGCACGGACCATACCCGTACCCACGCCAGTCATCCGTCCCGGCGCCGACCCGATGGAACGGGCCGACTCCGGGGCGGACAACCGGGGTTACTCTCCGCCCTTTTGGACGAAGGAACGCACGAAGTCCTCTGCGTTCTCCTCGAGGACGTCGTCGATCTCGTCCAGTACGGAGTCGACATCGTCCGACAGCTTCTCCTGGCGCTCCTTGAGGTCTTCGGATGCCTGCGCCTCGGGCGCCTCCTCGACCTCTTCGGTGTTGCGCGTCGCCTTCTGCTGTCCGCCGCCGGTGTCCTTGGTCGCCATAACCCTCACCCCGCTCGGTTCGACGTTCTTGATCAGACCCTACAAGCAGGGTCCGACATCGGCCCCGCAGTTGCTACAACGTCCGGGGGCCACCTCGATGATTCCCGGACGCCGCCTCTTTCCACCTCGCCCTGCCGTATCGGCCCGAGGGCCGCGGCGGCCGGATCAGCCGCCCGAAAGGACCCTGACCAGGTCTTCCGCCGTACGGCAGCGGTCGAGGAGCTCCTTGACGTGATTACGCGTTCCGCGAAGCGGCTCGAGGGTTGGGACCCGCTGGAGCGAGTCACGGCCCGGCAGATCGAAGATCACCGAGTCCCAGGAGGCCGCCGCGACATCGTCCGCGTACTGCTCCAGACAGCGCCCGCGGAAGTACGCGCGGGTGTCCTCCGGCGGCTTCGTCCGGGCCCGCTCCACGTCCGGCTCGTCCAGCAGGCGCTTCATCCTGCCGCGGGCCACGAGGCGGTTGTAGAGGCCCTTCTCCGAGCGCACGTCGGCGTACTGGAGGTCGACCAGGTGCAGCCGCGCCGCGTCCCATTCGAGGCTGTCACGGCGCCGGTAGCCCTCCATGAGCTCCCGCTTGGCCACCCAGTCCAGCTCGCCCGCCAGGCTCATGGGATCGCTCTCCAGGCGCCCCAGGACGTCCTCCCAACGAGTGAGCACGTCCTTGGTCTGCTCGTCCGCGTCCGCGCCGAACCGCTCCTCGACGTACTTGCGCGCCAGTTCGAAGTACTCCATCTGCAGCTGGACAGCGGTGAGTGTCCGGCCGCTGCGGAGCGTGATCAGGCGCTTGAGGGTCGGGTCGTGCGAGACCTGGTGCAGCGTGCGCACCGGCTGGTCCACTGCGAGGTCGACGGCGATGAAGCCGTCCTCGATCATCGACAGGACGAGGGCGGTCGTGCCGAGCTTGAGATAGGTCGAGATCTCCGAGAGGTTCGCGTCGCCGATGATCACGTGCAGGCGGCGGTACTTCTCGGCGTCCGCGTGCGGCTCGTCACGCGTGTTGATGATCGGGCGCTTCAGAGTGGTTTCGAGGCCCACCTCGACCTCGAAGTAGTCGGCGCGCTGGCTGAGCTGGAAGCCGTGCTCGTGCCCGTCCTGACCGATACCGACGCGGCCCGCTCCGGTGACGACCTGGCGTGAGACGAAGAACGGCGTGAGGTGGCGCACGATGTCCGAGAAGGGGGTCTCCCGCTTCATCAGGTAGTTCTCGTGCGTGCCGTACGAGGCGCCCTTGTTGTCGGTGTTGTTCTTGTAGAGGTGGATCGGCTGGGCGCCGGGCAGCTGGGCCGCGCGCTCCGCGGCCTCCGCCATGATGCGCTCGCCGGCCTTGTCCCACAGGACGGCGTCCATCGGGTTGGTCACCTCGGGAGAACTGTACTCCGGGTGTGCGTGGTCCACGTACAGCCGCGCCCCGTTGGTGAGGATGACATTGGCGAGGCCGATGTCCTCGTCGGTGAGCTGACTGGAGTCGGCGGCCTCGCGGGCGAGGTCGAAGCCCCGCGCGTCCCGCAGCGGGTTCTCCTCCTCGAAGTCCCAGCGGGCCCGCCGGGCCCGGTGCATCGCCGCCGCGTAGGCGTTGACGATCTGGGACGAGGTGAGCATGGCATTGGCGTTGGGGTGGCCGGGGACGGAGATCCCGTACTCCGTCTCGATGCCCATTACTCGCCGTACGGTCATGCGGCCCTCCTTGCCCGGCGGCGTCCTCGGTCGGGGACGCCGCTCAAGTACCGCTGGCGCTCCGGTGCGTGTGCGGTGCCCGTCCCCGCACTGCGCGACTCGGCGGTACCGAAGAGCCTAGAGCGCCTTTGCGCTGGTGGGGAGATCATTTGCGTCATTGCTCAGCTCCAGCTGTGCCCTGGAAAACAGTCGGCTGCGGGTACCCGGTGAGGGCACCCGCAGCCACCCTGTCTTTTACAGGTACTGACCGGTGTTCGCCACCGTGTCGATGGAGCGTCCGGTGTCCGCGCCCTGCTTTCCGGTGATGAGCGTACGGATGTAAACGATCCGTTCGCCCTTCTTTCCGGAGATACGGGCCCAGTCGTCCGGGTTCGTGGTGTTCGGCAGGTCCTCGTTCTCCTTGAACTCGTCCACGCAGGCCTGGAGCAGGTGGGAGACCCGCAGACCCTTCTGGTTGTGCTCCAGGAAGTCCTTGATCGCCATCTTCTTGGCGCGGCCGACGATGTTCTCGATCATGGCGCCGGAGTTGAAGTCCTTGAAGTACAGGACTTCCTTGTCGCCGTTGGCGTACGTGACCTCGAGGAAGCGGTTCTCCTCGGACTCGGTGTACATGTGCTCGACGGCGGTCTGGATCATGCTCTGGACCGTGGTGGTCTTGCTGCCGCCGTGCTCGCCGACGTCGTCGGAGTGCAGCGGGAGGCGCTCGGTGAGGTACTTGGCGAAGATGTCCTTGGCCGCCTCGGCGTCCGGACGCTCGATCTTGATCTTCACGTCGAGACGGCCGGGACGCAGGATCGCGGGGTCGATCATGTCCTCGCGGTTCGAGGCGCCGATCACCACCACGTTCTGCAGGCCCTCCACGCCGTCGATCTCGGCGAGCAGCTGGGGAACGATGGTGTTCTCCACGTCCGAGCTGACGCCCGATCCACGGGTGCGGAAGAGGGACTCCATCTCGTCGAAGAAGACGATGACGGGGGTGCCCTCGCTGGCCTTCTCACGAGCACGCTGGAAGACGAGGCGGATCTGCCGCTCGGTCTCACCGACGTACTTGTTGAGGAGCTCGGGACCCTTGATGTTGAGGAAGAAGCTCTTGCCCGTGGCCTGTCCGGTCACCTCGGCGACCTTCTTGGCCAGCGAGTTGGCGACGGCCTTGGCGATGAGCGTCTTGCCGCATCCGGGGGGCCCGTACAGCAGTACGCCCTTGGGCGGCCGCAGTTCGTGCTCCTTGAACAGGTCGGGGTAGAGGTACGGGAGCTCGACCGCGTCGCGGATCATCTCGATCTGGCCGCCCAGACCGCCGATCTGCTCGTAGCCGATGTCCGGGACCTCTTCGAGGACGAGCTCCTCGACCTCGCTCTTGGGAACGACCTCGTAGACATAGCCGGAGCGGGGTTCGAGCAGCAGGGCGTCGCCCGGGCGGATGGTGACATCCATCAGCGGCTCGGCGAGCCGCACCACCCTTTCCTCGTCGGTGTGCCCCACCACGAGGGCGCGCTCGCCGTCCTCGAGGATCTCCTTGAGGGTGACGATGTCGCCGACGCTCTCGTACTCCATGGCCTCGACCACGTTGAGAGCTTCGTTGAGCATCACTTCCTGGCCACGCCTGAGCTCTTCGAGCTCGACACTGGGGCTGACGTTCACCCGGAGCTTGCGGCCCCCGGTGAAGATGTCGGCCGTGCCGTCCTCGTTCGCCACGAGGAAGACACCGAAGCCGGCCGGCGGCTGTGCGAGCCGGTCGACCTCCTCCTTGAGTGCCACGATCTGGTCGCGGGCCTCTCGGAGGGTGTTGGCGAGCCGCTCGTTCTGCGCGGACACGCCGGCCAGATTGGTCTGCAGCTCGACGATCCGCTCTTCGAGAATCCTCGTGTGTCGCGGAGAGTCGGCGAGCTTGCGTCGCAGGACGGCGATCTCCTGCTCAAGGTAGGCAATCTGCCCGGACGGGTCGTCGGACCCTCGTCCCGGGCGGATGCCGCGGTTCATGTCGTCGTCGTGGGCTGCCACGGTCCTCACCTCCTCCAAGGGGAGCTGGACGCTTCCAGACCCTACCTGGGTGGGTGTCGATTGAAACCCCTAGATCACAAAGACGGTCGAGGTGTGTCCGATCTTCACCCTTGCGCTCTCCCTCACGCCAGTGGAATACCCACACAACATGATTGGGAAGCCGACGGAGGTAGGGTCGAAGTGTTCAACACCCGTCAGAGCTGGCCCGATTCCCAAGTCCTCGGATCGCTCGGCGCAGGAAACGGCAGGAGAAAAGACCGTGCAGCAGGAGGCCGGAGTCGACGGCGAGGGGCTTGAGGTCTGGATCGACCAGGACCTCTGTACCGGCGACGGAATCTGCGCCCAGTACGCCCCCGAGGTCTTCGAGCTGGACATCGACGGCCTGGCCTACGTGAAGAGTTCCCAGGACGAGCTCCTGCAGGCCCCTGGCGCCACAACGCCCGTACCGCTGACGCTTCTGCGTGATGTCGCCGACTCCGCGAAGGAGTGTCCGGGCGACTGCATCCATGTACGTCGCGTTTCGGACAGGGTCGAGGTCTACGGTCCCGACGCGGAGTGACCGTAAGACCACTCCGCGTGACAACCTGTCTGATTTCTCACGCCCGGCCCGCTTCTCACACGCTGTGGGCCTCGGACGGCGTGGAGCGAACGAACGCGCCGTTCTTCCACTGCCACTTGGCGCGCTCGGTCACGTCCGGACAGCAACTCGGCACGTCGCGCGACGAGTAGCCGAGGAGGGTCGCGGTGATCGTGGCGTCACGGACGGCGAAGTCCTTGACGCTCATACGGTCCTTCGGGTCGACCAGCGTGGCGACGACGCGGGGCTTCGGGTCGTCCGCGGACCGTGTGACGACGTAGACACCGCTGGGCGGGGTGCCGAAGCCGGCCTCGCAGCGGACCACGGCGACCGTCTCGGGGCGGCCGTCGCCGTCGAGATCGCCGGAGGCCTGTCTCTGGACGGCGGCCTCGGTGGGGCCGCACTCGATCGGGAATTCGACGCCGGCCGGGTCGGGCGGCGCCACGGCGGCCGGGGCCGTCTTCGCCTCGGGGCCGTGCTGGGCGGCGGTGGCCCGGTCGGGCTGCAGGAAGCCGGAGGCCGCGACCACTCCGGCGAGGGCGGTCGCCGTGGCCAGCCAGTGGATCGGACGGGTGTGCGTGTGTGCCAGTTCCGGAACGGCGGATTGCTGCACTAGGAAGTGTCTCCCGTGAGGGCTGTGCCGGTGGGGGTGGCCAGCATGGTGCCACACGTCACACCGTGAGGGAACGGCGGGGTCCCGAGTTGGTGGCGGGGTGTCAAGGGAAAAGCGTCGTGGGGGGGGGGTCGGGGGGGGGGGGGGCCCGCGCACCCCGCGCCAACGAGGCGGGATGTCGGGCCCGGGCCCCGCGCCCCCCGGGCGCCCGGCCGGCGGCGGGCGG
>NZ_JBHXSU010000005.1:0-107179 GCF_042715345.1 Streptomyces sp. NPDC058697 | reverse complement strand
TCTCCACGGGTTGGGGTGGGGTGGGGGGTGTGTTTTTTTTTTTATAGCCGGCGGGGGCGTGGGGGGGGGGGCCCCCCGCCCCCCCCCCCCACGACGCTTGAGCGTTGTACGCGGCACAGGGCCGCCTCGGCGGCCGGGCCCGCGTCGGTCAGCGGCCGGTGCCTCCGTCGGCGTTCGGACCGGAGTAGTCCTCGCCGTACGCGCCCTTGGCGGGACGGCGGCGGCGCATGGGCGGCTCGACGCCGTCCGCGAGGCGGCGGGCGGTGAGCAGGAAGCCGGTGTGGCCGATCATCCGGTGGTCCGGGCGGACGGCCAGGCCCTCGATGTGCCAGTTGCGGATCATCGACTCCCAGGCGCTCGGCTCGTTGAAGCAGCCGATCTCGCGGATGGACTCGACGGTCCGGGCGAGCTGGGTGGTGGTCGCCACGTAGCAGCAGACGATGCCGCCGGGGACGAGCGCCTTGGAGACGGCCTCCAGGCACTCCCAGGGGGCCAGCATGTCGAGGATGACCCGGTCGACCTCGGTGTCGCTGAGGTTGTCCTGGAGGTCGCCGACGGTGAGCTGCCAGGCGGGGTGCGGGCCGCCGAAGTAGCGCTCCACGTTCTGCTGGGCGATCTCGGCGAAGTCCTCGCGGCGCTCGTAGGAGTGCAGCATGCCCTGGTCGCCGATGGCGCGCAGCAGGAAACTGCTGAGCGAGCCGGAGCCCACGCCCGCTTCCACGACGCGTGCGCCGGGGAAGATGTCGGCGAAGGCCAGGATCTGCCCCGCGTCCTTGGGGTAGACCACGGCGGCGCCGCGGGGCATGGACAGGACGTAGTCGGGGAGCAGGGGGCGCAGTGCCAGATAGGCGACGTTCCCCGTGGTGCGGACAACGCTGCCCTCGGGAGCGCCGATCAGCTCGTCGTGCGGGAAGGAACCCTTGTGGGTGTGGAAGTTCTTCCCCGCTTCGAGCGTGAACGTGTAGTGGCGGCCCTTGGGGTCGGTCAGCTGAACCTGGTCCCCGACCTTGAAGGGCCCACGTCGGCGGGCGGCACCGGTCGGTTCGGACATGTGACCCAGCCTACCGGCGATTGTGGGGGCCTCCGACCACGGTCCCGGTGAGCTTGGGAGCGTGGTCGACTGCGGTCCGTCGTGGCTGGTCGCGCAGTTCCCCGCGCCCCTTTCGGGGCGCGTTTCAGCTGGGCCGGGCCATTGCCTTCACGAACGCCTTCTCCACGTCCGCCGCCGAGAGGACTCCGTAGATCTCGCCGGAGTCCTCCACCACCAGGTACTCGGTCGCGGGGGCCGCGCGCAGGGCGTCGAGGAGGTCCTCGCCGGCCAGTTCGGCGGAGACGCGCATGCCGTCCGTCAGGTCCTGGGCGAGGCCGCTGACGGCGACCCAGGGACGGCGGTGTTCCGGTACGCCGACGATGGCGGCCTCGCGGACCAGGGAGAGGGGTTCGCCGTCGGGGTCGACCACGACCAGGGCACGGGCGCCCGCGTCGTTGGCCCTGCGCAGCGCCTCCGAGAGCGGGGTGTTGGTCTCCACGGGCACCGCGCGGCGGGTCAGGGCCCGGGCCCTCAGCTCGGGCAGGTGTTCGCGCAGGCGGGCCATGCGCAGGCTGTTCCCGGCGCCGGTCCAGATGATCGCGGCCAGGATCGCGGCGAGCAGGGCGTCCATGACGGTGTCCATGCCGCCGATGTCCTCGGCGTCGGTGCCGAGTGCGCCGGACTGCGTGAGCAGGGGCAGTCCGATGAGTACGGAGATCGCGAGGGCGCGGCCGACCCAGGCGGCTGCGATCGTGCCGCTCATCGGCTTGCCGGTCATCTTCCAGACGACGGCCCTGAGCATCCGGCCGCCGTCCAGGGGCAGGCCGGGGAGCAGGTTGAACGCGGCGACGATCAGGTTCGAGATCATCAGGCCGGCCAGCAGGACGCCCGGGACGGTGCCCGGCTCGACGGCCTGCAGGGCGAGGTAGAAGAGGCCGCCGAGGATCAGTGAGAGCAGGGGGCCGACGAAGGCGAGGACGAACTCCCGGCCGGGGGTCTCGGACTCCTTCTCGATCTCCGAGACGCCGCCGAAGAACTGCAGCTGGATGCGGCGCACCGGCAGTCCGAAGCGCAGGGCGGCGACCGTGTGGGCCAGCTCGTGGACGAGTACGGAGGCGTAGAAGGCGACCGCGAAGAAGAGTGAGACGAGGTAGCGGGCCATGCCGAGTTCGGGCAGGACGCGGTCGAGCTGGCCGCCGAAGACCCAGGTGATGAGCGCGGCGACGAGGAACCAGCTGGGCGCCACGTACACGGGGACGCCGAAGGGGCGTCCCATGAGCAGGCCGCCACCCGGTTCCTTGCCGCGCCGGGAGGAGGAGCCCCGCTTCCGCCCGGACTTGGTCTTGGACTTGGTGGGCGGGGTGTGTGCCTCGGAGCGGTGGGCGTCGTGGGGCTGCCCGGGCGCGGGGGTGTCGGAGCGGTGGTCCGGGGCGGGCGGTGAGGTGGGCGCGGTGGGCGCCTTCCGCAGGTCGGCCGGCAGCCCGTCCGCCCGCTCTTCTCCGGCCCCAGCAGCCCCTCCGGCCCCACCCGCTCCGGCGGCTCCGGCGCCTCCAGCGCCTCCAGCGGCTCCAGCGGCTCCAGCGGCTCCAGCGGCTCCAGCGGTCTGGTCGTCCGCCGGGTCCTCCGGGGTTCCGTGGTTCTGGTCCGGCTGCCCCGCTGCCGTTGCCGTGTCTGCCTCCGGCCGGGGTTTCGCCTGGGCGTCGGTGTCGGGCGGCTCCTCGTCGGAGTGCGGCCGGGCCGTCGAGGTGGCCGGATCGCCGGGGCGCGGCCGACCCGTACGGCGCTCGTCCGCCTCGTCCGTGCCGGATCGCGGCTGCCCGCTCCCGCCGCTCTCGTCCACGATGTCCCCTCGTTCGACGCGTCTCCCGCTCGCGATCACGCAGCGAGAGGTCCTGTGGTCGATGGTATGCGGCCGTCGTGTCGTGTTCGGCCCCGGCACCCCCTCTGTTTCCCACTCCGTGGCGGCCGCGGACAGGTCACCGTGTGTCGCACTGTCAGTGGCGGCCCGTAAGGTCTGTCGTCATGGAAACCAGCACCGACGGCGTGACTCGGCCGGGCCCGCGACCCGAGCCGACGGGCACCCCGGCCGAGCCCGCGGACGTGCCGGCCCAGGCACCGTCCGCCCCCGTGGCCGATCCGCCCGAGGCCTCGGTGCCGCAGCCCACGGACACCCCGCACGAACCGCCGGACACCGCCGCCGTGCCGGGCGGCGACCCGGTCGTGGTCGCCGGGCCCGCTCGCGTCACCGTCGCCGTGCCGCCGGCGTCCCTGTCGCCCTCGCGGGCCGGGGACTTCATGCAGTGCCCGTTGCTGTACCGCTTCCGGGTGATCGACAAGCTGCCCGAGAAACCGAGCGAGGCGGCCACGCGGGGCACGCTGGTGCACGCGGTGCTGGAGCGGCTGTTCGACGCGCCGGCCACCGAGCGGACCGCGCCGCGCGCGAAGTCGCTGATCCCCGGCCAGTGGGACCGGCTGCGCGAGGCCAAGCCGGAGCTCGCCGAGCTGTTCGCCGACGCCGACGAGAAGGCGGCGGGCGAGCGGCTGGCCCGCTGGCTGACCGAGGCGGAGCAGCTGGTGGAGCGCTGGTTCACCCTGGAGGACCCGACGCGTCTCGAACCGGCCGAGCGCGAGCTGTTCGTGGAGGCCCAGCTCGACTCGGGCCTGAAGCTGCGCGGCATCATCGACCGCGTCGACGTGGCCCCGTCCGGCGATGTGCGGATCGTCGACTACAAGACGGGCAAGGCCCCGCGCCCGGAGTACGCGGAGGGCGCCCTGTTCCAGATGAAGTTCTACGCCCTCGTGGTCTGGCGGCTGAAGCAGGTCGTCCCGCGCCGCCTCCAGCTGGTCTATCTGGGCAGCGGCGACGTCCTGACGTACGACCCGGTCCCCGCCGACCTGGAGCGCGTCGAGCGGAAGCTGCACGCGCTGTGGGAGGCGATCCGGCTGGCCACGGAGACCGGTGACTGGCGGCCGCGCCCCACCAAGCTCTGCGGCTGGTGCGACCACCAGTCGGTATGTCCGGAGTTCGGCGGCACTCCCCCGCCGTATCCGCTGCCGGTGCGCCGGGCGGAGCCGGCCCCGGAAGAAGGCCGGGGAGCGGCCCCTGAGCAGACACCTCGCTCCCCGTGAGGGCGCCGGAGTCCGGCGGTGCCGAGCAGGGCAGAATGGGGCCGGACTAACGAAGGAGACTTACGTGGCCATCCGCGTCCTATTGGTCGACGACCAGCCGCTCCTGCGTACCGGCTTCCGGATGATCCTGGAGGCCGAGCAGGACATCGCGGTCGTCGGCGAGGCCGGTGACGGTCTCCAGGCACTGGATCAGGTACGGGCGCTGCAGCCCGATGTGGTTCTGATGGACATCCGTATGCCGCGGATGGACGGGGTCGAGGCGACCCGTCAGATCACCGGCCCCGGTCGGGACGGTCCGGCGAAGGTGCTGGTCCTGACGACCTTCGACCTCGACGAGTACGTGGTGGAGGCACTGCGCGCCGGCGCCAGCGGCTTCCTGCTGAAGGACGCCCCCGCCAACGAACTGGTGCAGGCGATCCGGGTGGTGGCCTCCGGTGAGGCGATGCTCGCGCCCAGCATCACCCGTCGGCTGCTCGACAAGTACGCGAGCCATCTGCCCTCGGGCGACGAGCCGGTGCCGGACACCCTGCACACGCTCACCGAGCGCGAGGTCGAGGTGCTGAAGCTGGTGGCCCGCGGCCTGTCGAACGCGGAGATCGCCGCCGACCTGTTCGTCAGCGAGACGACGGTCAAGACCCACGTGGGCCACGTCCTCACCAAGCTGGGGCTGCGCGACCGCGTGCAGGCCGCGGTGTACGCGTACGAGAGCGGTCTGGTGCGCCCCGGCGCGCAGTGAGCGCCCCCGCCACGGACCTCTGACAGGAGAACGGCCGCCCCCCTCGGACAACTCGAATGAGGGGGGCGGCCGTTATGCGTGTGCGCGGCGGTGGTGCGCGGACGGGCTCAGTCCTTGCTGATCTCCCAGAAGCGGAACACCGTCGACGCGTCGAGGCAGTTCTCCAGGCCGTACACGCTGTCGCGGACGACCGCGTACTGCTTGGCCTGCCAGACCGGGATGATCGGGACCTGGTCGGCGACGATGTCCTGGAGCTCGCCGTACTGCGGCTCGGTCGAGGCGCGGTCGCTCTGGGCGGCGGTCTCGGGGATGAGCCGACCGGTGACGGTGCTGTTCGTGTAGTTGTTGCCCAGCACGTTGCCCTCGCCGAAGAACGGGGCGGTGAAGTTGTCCGGGTCCGGGTAGTCCGGCACCCAGCCCTTCACGTACACGCCGTACTTGCCCGCCTCGACGTCCTTCTCGTACTTGTCGTACGCGACGGACTTCACGGTCGCGTCGAACAGGCCGCTCGCGTTGAGCTGCTTGGCGATCGCCCTGAACTCCTGGTCGGTGGACGGCCCGTAGCGGGTCGGCGTCGACCAGAGGGTCAGCTTCACCTTGTCGGTGATGCCGTCCTCAATGAGCGCGGCCTCGGCCTTGGCGCGCGAGGGGCGGGCGCCGTAGGTGTCGAAGAAGGCCGTGTTGTGGCCCGTGATACCGGCCGGGATGATCGAGTACAGCGGGGTCGCCGTGTTCTCGTAGACCTCTTTGATGAGGGCGTCGCGGTCGAGCAGATGGGCGATGGCCTTGCGGACGCCCGCCTGGCCCGCCACCGGGTCCTTCATGTTGAAGACCAGGTGCTGCACCTCGGCGCTGGAGCCCTCGACGACGTCGATCTCCTGGCTGCCGGTGATGTCCGCCTCGATCTCCGCGACGTCCTTGGCGGCGAGTCCCCGGTAGGCGACGTCGACCCGCCCGTCGAGGAGGGCCTTCTTCAGGCCGGCCTGGTCGCCGTGGAACAGCTTGAGGGTCACGCCGTCGTTCTGCGTCTCGGCGCTGCCCTCGTAGTTCTCGTTGACCGTGAAGACGGCCTCGTCCTTGCTGAACGACTCCAGCTTGTACGGGCCCGAGCCGACGGCCCGGCCGTCCTCGCGCAGCCCGTCCGCCGAGTACTCCCGGCGGTTGACGATCGAACCGGCACCGGAGGCGATCTTGCTCGGGAAGGTGGCGTCGGAGACCTTGAGCCGGAAGACGACCGTCTTGGCGTTCGGCGCCTCCACCTTGTCCAGCATGGGGAACATGATCGCGGGCCCGGCGGCGTCGTCGATCTTCATCATGCGGTCGAAGGAGAACTTGACGTCCTGCGAGGTGAGGTCGTCACCGTTGCTGAACTTCAGCCCGTCGCGCAGGGTGCACCGGTAGACCTTGGCCTGCGTGTCCGTGAACCCGCACTCCCTGGCGGCCTCCGGCTCCGGCTCGGTGCCGCCCTTGGGGAAGCTGAGCAGGGACTGGAAGACGTTGTTGAAGAGGAGCCAGGAGCCCGGGTCGTAGCCGGAGGCGGGATCCGTGGCCAGGACGTCGTCCGTCATTCCCATGACGACGTCGGAGCCGCTGCCCCCGGAGCCCCCGGACTCCGAGCCGCAGCCCGTCAGCAGGCCGGCGGACAGTCCTGCCACGACGGGCAGGACCGGCCACTTGGTGCGCATGTTCACGAGCGTGTGCCTTGTCGTTGGTCTGTCTCTGGTCCGGTCGGTGGCCGTCGCTTCCGGCTCAGCCGCCCGGTCCGGTGGGGCGCGGTCGCCGCGGGCTCAGCCGCCGACCCCGCGGCCGAGCTCCCAGAGCTGAAGCGTCGCCGAGGAGTTGAGCGCGTACTCGGCGCCGGTGATGTCGTCCCGGGTGGCGATGTACTGCTTGCCCTGCCACAGCGGCAGCACCGGGACGTCGTCGGCGACGATGGTCTGGATCTCCTCGATGCTCTTGGAGGCGGTGAGCCGGTCGGCCTCGCGGCGGGACTCGGGGATCAGCTTGCCGCGGATCTCCGGGTTCGCGTACGGCGAGCCGATGGTGTTGTCCTTGTCGAGGAACGGCGCGAGGTAGTTGTCGGCGTCGGGGAAGTCCGGGAACCAGCCCATGCCGTAGACCTCGTAGTCGCCCTTCTGCTCGTTCGGGCGGAACGTCGACCAGTTCTCGCCCTTGATGCTCACCTTGAACAGGCCGCTGTCGTTCAGCTGCTTCTGCAGCAGCTCGAACTCGTCCTTGGTGGCCGGTCCGTAGTGGTCGTCCGTGTAGTGCAGCGTCAGCTTCACCGGCGTGGTGATGTTCTCCGCGGCCAGCAGGTCCTTGGCCTTGGGGATGCTCGGGTCGCCGTACTTGTTGAAGAACGAGTTGGCGTGACCGGTGACGGTGGCCGGAACCATCGAGTACAGCGGGTCGGCGCCGGAGCCGTACACCTGCGAGGTGAGTTCGCCGCGGTTGATGACCTGGGCCATCGCCTGGCGGACCGCCTTCGTCTTCACCGACGGGTCGTTGGTGTTGAAGCCGAGGTAGCGGATCTCCAGGCCGGGCTGCTCGATCAGGTCGACGTCGGTGCCCTTGTCGTTCTGGAGCTTCTTGATCTGCGCGGGCGACATGGTGCGCGTCATCATGTCGATGTCGCCCTTGTCGAGCGCGGTGCCCATGGAGTCGGCGCTCTCGAAGGAGCGCAGCTCGACCTTGTCGTTCTTCAGCTCCGAAGTCCCCTGGTAGTTGGGGTTCTTGGTGAAGACGGCCTTGACGATCACGTCGTCCTTGACCTCGGCCTTGAGCGTGTACGCACCGGAGCCGCTGACGTCGAAGCCGTCCCGCAGCTTGTTCTTGTCGTAGTCGTCGGGGTTGACGATGCCCGCGACGGGCGTGGACAGCTTGAACGGGAAGGTGGCGTCCGCGCTGTTGAGGTGGAAGATCACCTCGCGGTCGCCCTTGGTCTCGACCGTGTCGACGGTGGACAGCAGGGCGAAGACACCGCTGTCCGCCTTGATCTGCATCGCGCGGTCGATGGAGAACTTCACGTCCTCGGCGGTGATCGGGTCACCGTTGGAGAACTTGAGGTCCTTGCGCAGGGTGCAGGCGTACCGCTCGTTGCCCGAGTCGGTGAAACCGCACTCCTCGGCCGCCTCCGGAGCCGGGTCGCCGCCGCCGTTGGGCATGACCATCAGCGTCTGGACGGTCTGGCGAAGGATGTTCCAGGTGCCCACGTCGTACGCGGAGGCCGGGTCGAGCGGCGCCGGGTCCTCCTTCGAGGCGGTGAACCGGTCGGTAGTGCCGACGACGATGGCGTCGCCGCCGTTGTCCCCGCTGTCGGAACCGCCGCACGCGGCGAGGACCGGGGCGAGCAGACCGATCACGGCCGGCAGCACCAAAGTCTTACGGTTCATGCTCGAAGTTCTCCAGAGCTGTCGTCCCGCTAACCCGGCAGGCCGGGTTGCGGCGGTGGGGTCACGGGGGTTACGGCGATGTCTCGATGAGATTAGTCCGCACCAGCACGGCCGTTCGCAGGTACCGGAGTTGAGCTCCCATCACGCTGCGAAACCGGGTGTGGACGCACCGAAAACCCGACAGCGGAAGGATTGGTGCAGCGTTCCATGAATCGGGACACAAGGACGCGTCGAACCGCACCGAAAGGGCTTCCGAGACACAGCCGGGGCAACTTGTCGACGGCCCACAGCGTGTCGAACGTCACATCCTCAACTATGTGAGGAAGCACTCGAATTCGGCCACCCGGGACACACGGAAGAGGATCGAATTACTCCGGTGCCATGACCACCTAGTTTTTCCGGCATTCAATCATGCACCCTGGGTGAAGGATTAGCGCTTTTCCGTCATCAGACCTCGTAGAAAAGACAGGTCGACCTGTTCGAGGGACGGAACAACGGTGCGCCGGACCGCCGGAGAGATGGGTGCCACGGACGGTACGGCGACCACGTGGCAGCCCGCCGCCTCGGCCGCGGCGACGCCTGTCGCCGTGTCCTCGATGACCGCGCATCTGGCCGGATCCGCGCCCAGGCCGACGGCCGCCAGCAGGTACGGGTCGGGGAACGGCTTGGTGCGCTCGACCTCGTCGCCCGCGATCGTCAGGGCGAAGTTCTGGGGGCCCAGCGAGGTCACGACACGGTCGATGATGCGCCGGTGCGAGGCGGAGACCAGGGCCGTGGGGATCCCGTGCGCCGACAGCTCGGCGAGGAGCCTCGCGGCGCCCGGCATCAGCGGCAGGGTGCGGCCGATGCGGTCCTCGAACCCGTCGTTCAGCAGCACCGTGAGCTCGGCGAGGGTGACGTCCGCGCCGGTGGCCTCGATGAGGAAGCCCGCGCTGCGGGTCATGGGGCCGCCGACGACCACATGGCGCCAGGAGTCGTCGAGGGTGTGGCCCAGGCGGGCGAACACCTCCACCTCGGCGTCCCACCAGAAGCCCTCGGTGTCCACCAGGGTGCCGTCCATGTCCAGGAGTACGGCCTGGAGGGCGGAGCCCTCGGCCGTCTGGGTACCTAGTGCGGGGACCGTACTGGTCATAGGCGCACCTCCGTGTAGGGACGAGAAGGCCGGTTCCCTCCCGGGGAACCGGCCTGCACTGGACCGACCAGTGTACGTCGCCGTCGAGAGAAGTGCCTCCTGTAACGGGGCCGCGGCACGTCGTACGGCCGCGGGCCCGTTGTGGTTGCTCGCGCAGTTCCCCGCGCCCCTGAAGGGGCGCTTACCTGGCGTTGAAGTACTTCGCCTCCGGGTGGTGGATCACGATTGCGTCCGTGGACTGTTCCGGGTGGAGCTGGAACTCCTCGGAGAGGTGGACGCCGATCCGCTCGGGCTCCAGGAGGCGGGCGATCTTGGCGCGGTCCTCCAGGTCCGGGCAGGCGCCGTAGCCGAGGGAGAAGCGGGCGCCGCGGTACTTGAGGGCGAACATGTCCTCGACGTCGGACGGGTCCTCCCCCGCGAAGCCGAGTTCGGAACGCACGCGCGCGTGCCAGTACTCGGCGAGGGCCTCGGCCAACTGCACGGACAGACCGTGCAGTTCGAGGTAGTCGCGGTAGGCGTTCGCCTCGAAGAGCTTGGCCGTCTCCTCACCGATGCGGGAGCCGACGGTGACGACCTGGAGGCCGACGACGTCCGTCTCGCCGGACTCCTCGGGCCGGAAGAAGTCGGCCAGGCACAGCCGACGGCCGCGGCGCTGGCGCGGGAAGGTGAAGCGGGTGCGCTCGTTGCCCTGCTCGTCCAGGAGGATCAGGTCGTCGTCCTTGGACACGCACGGGAAGTAGCCGTAGACGACGGCCGCCTCCAGCAGGTTCCCGGTCTGCAGCTGGTCGAGGAGACCGCGCAGCCGCGGCCGGCCCTCGGTCTCCACCAGCTCCTCGTACGTCGGCCCGTCGCCCGTACGCGCCTGCTTGAGGCCCCACTGGCCCTTGAACAGCGCGCCCTCGTCGAGCCAGGAGGCGTACTCCTTGAGCTGGATGCCCTTGATGACGCGGGTGCCCCAGAACGGCGGCTCGGGGACCGGGTTGTCGATGGACACGTCCGAGCGGACCGAGCCCTCCTCGGGGCGCTCCTCGACGACCGTCTGGGCGGTGGCCCTGACCCGGCGCTGCTTCAGCTCGGGCAGACTCGCGCCGGGCACGCCGCGCTTGACCGCGATCAGCGCGTCCATCAGGCGCAGGCCCTCGAACGCGTCGCGGGCGTACCGGACTTCGCCCTCGTAGATCTCGTGCAGGTCCTGCTCGACGTACGCCCTGGTGAGGGCCGCGCCGCCGAGGATCACGGGGTAGTCGGCGGCCATCTTGCGCTGGTTGAGCTCCTCCAGGTTCTCCTTCATGATCACCGTGGACTTGACCAGCAGGCCCGACATGCCGATGACGTCGGCGCGGTGCTCCTCGGCGGCTTCCAGGATCGCGGAGACGGGCTGCTTGATGCCGAGGTTGACGACGGTGTAGCCGTTGTTGGACAGGATGATGTCGACGAGGTTCTTGCCGATGTCGTGGACGTCGCCGCGGACGGTGGCCAGCACGATGGTGCCCTTGCCCTCGTCGTCGGTCTTCTCCATGTGCGGCTCCAGGTGGGCCACCGCGGTCTTCATGACCTCGGCCGACTGGAGCACGAACGGCAGCTGCATCTGGCCGGAACCAAACAGTTCACCGACGACCTTCATGCCGTCGAGGAGTGTCTCGTTGACGATGTCGAGGGCGGGGCGGCTCTGGAGTGCCTCGTCGAGGTCGGCCTCCAGGCCGTTCTTCTCGCCGTCGATGATGCGCCGCTTGAGCCGCTCGTCCAGGGGCAGCGCGGCCAGTTCCTCGGCCCGGCCGGCCTTCAGGGACTTGGTGGTGGCGCCCTCGAACAGCGCCATCAGCTTCTGGAGGGGGTCGTAGCCCTCGGCGCGACGGTCGTGGATGAGGTCGAGGGCGGTCTGAACCTCCTCCTCGCTGAAGCGGGCGATCGGGAGGATCTTCGACGCGTGCACGATCGCCGAGTCGAGGCCCGCCTTGACGCACTCGTCGAGGAAGACCGAGTTGAGCAGGACTCGGGCGGCCGGGTTGAGGCCGAAGGAGATGTTGGACAGACCGAGGGTGGTCTGTACGTCCGGGTGACGCCGCTTCAGTTCGCGGATCGCCCCGATCGTCGCGATGCCGTCCTTGCGGGACTCCTCCTGACCGGTGCAGATCGTGAAGGTCAGGGCGTCGATGAGGATGTCCGACTCGTGGATGCCCCAGTTCTCCGTCAGGTCCTCGATCAGCCGCTCGGCGATGGCGACCTTGTGCTCGACGGTGCGGGCCTGGCCCTCCTCGTCGATGGTCAGCGCGATCAGCGCGGCGCCGTGCTCCTGCGCCAGCCCGGTGACCTTCGCGAAGCGCGACTCGGGGCCGTCGCCGTCCTCGTAGTTGACGGAGTTGATGACCGCCCGGCCGCCGAGCTTCTCCAGGCCTGCCCGGATGACAGGGACCTCGGTGGAGTCGAGCACGATGGGCAGGGTGGAGGCGGTGGCGAAGCGGCCGGCCAGCTCCTCCATGTCGGCGACGCCGTCGCGGCCCACGTAGTCGACGCACAGGTCGAGCATGTGCGCGCCCTCGCGGATCTGGTCGCGAGCCATCTCCACACAGTCGTCCCAGCGGCCGTCGAGCATGGCCTCGCGGAACTTCTTCGAGCCGTTGGCGTTCGTCCGCTCACCGATCGCCATGTACGCGGTGTCCTGGCGGAACGGCACGGTCTGGTAGAGCGAGGCGGCACCGGGCTCGGGGCGCGGGTCCCGCGCAGCCGGGGTCAGGTCCCGTACACGCTCGACGACCTGGCGCAGGTGCTCGGGGGTCGTGCCGCAGCAGCCGCCGATCAGGGAGAGACCGTACTCGCGTACGAAGGTCTCCTGGGCGTCGGCCAGCTCGGGTGCCGTGAGCGGGTAGTGGGCGCCGTTCTTGCCGAGAACGGGGAGGCCCGCGTTCGGCATGCAGGACAGCGGGATGCGGGAATGGCGGGCCAGATAGCGAAGGTGTTCGCTCATCTCGGCGGGCCCGGTGGCGCAGTTCAGGCCGATCATGTCGATGCCGAGCGGCTCCAGCGCGGTGAGCGCGGCGCCGATCTCGGAGCCGAGCAGCATGGTGCCGGTGGTCTCGACGGTCACCGAGACGATCAGCGGCAGGTCGACGCCGAGGGTGTCCAGGGCCTTGCGGGCGCCGATGACCGACGCCTTGGTCTGCAGCAGGTCCTGGGTGGTCTCCACGAGCAGTGCGTCAGCGCCGCCGGCGATCATGCCCTCCGCGTTCCGCTGGTAGGCGTCGCGCAGCAGGGTGTACGGGGCGTGGCCGAGGGTCGGCAGCTTGGTGCCGGGGCCCATGGAGCCGAGCACCCAGCGCTGCTGCCCGGTCGAGGCGGTGAACTCGTCGGCGACCTCGCGGGCGATGCGGGCGCCCGACTCGGAGAGCTCGAAGACGCGCTCGGCGATGTCGTACTCGGCGAGGGCCGCGTGGTTGGCGCCGAAGGTGTTGGTCTCGACGCAGTCGACGCCCACGGCGAAGTACGCCTCGTGGACGGAACGGACGATGTCCGGGCGCGTGAGGTTCAGGATCTCGTTGCAGCCTTCGAGATTCTCGAAGTCCTCCATCGTCGGGTCCTGTGCCTGCAGCATCGTGCCCATCGCACCGTCGGCCACCACCACGCGGGTGGCGAGTGCCTCGCGGAGGGCATCGGTTCGGGTCCTGCTGTAGGCGGAGGAGGACGAAAGGGACGGGTTCGGCGACGAGGCCATGGAAGATGCTCCCTGAAGTGCGACGGCTGTCGGCTTTGCGCTTCTCATGGAAGGCGCACGCCGCAAGGGTAGCCCGCGGCGGCGCGCCGGGTCAGTGGAGTCCACGGGGCGGACGGGCGACACGTACGGGATTCGCGGTGGGGATCGTGTGACCCGGGGTGGGGATGCCGCCGACGGCACCGGGGGTGTTGCGGTCGCAACACTTCACTGCAACACATCCCTGCCACCCATTAGCGGGACATCGGCGACGACCGGTAGTGTTCGACATTGCCGAACGGTGGCAGAGAAGCGCCGACCGACGGTCCAAGGGGACGGAGGGCAGGACGGCGATGGCACGGAACATCCAGTCGCTCGAACGGGCGGCCGCGATGCTGCGGCTGCTCGCGGGCGGCGAGCGACGGCTCGGCCTGTCGGACATCGCCTCGTCGCTCGGCCTGGCCAAGGGTACGGCCCACGGCATTCTGCGCACACTGCAGCAGGAGGGCTTCGTCGAGCAGGACGCGGCGTCCGGGCGCTACCAGCTGGGCGCCGAGCTGCTGCGCCTGGGCACCACGTATCTCGACGTGCACGAGCTGCGGGCGCGCGCCCTGGTGTGGACCGACGACCTGGCTCGGTCGAGCGGCGAGAGTGTCTACCTGGGCGTCCTGCACCAGCAGGGCGTCCTGATCGTGCACCACGTCTTCCGGCCCGACGACAGCCGGCAGGTGCTGGAGGTCGGGGCCATGCAGCCGCTGCACTCCACGGCGCTGGGCAAGGTGCTGTCGGCCTACGACCCGGTGGCGCACAGCGAGGTCCTGGAGGCCGAGCGCAAGGAGTTCACGGTCCGCACGATAAGCGCGGCGGACGCGTTCGAGACCGTCCTGGACCTCACCCGCGCGCGCGGGTACGCGGCCGATGTGGAGGAGACCTGGACGGGCGTGGCCTCGGTGGCCGCGCCCATCCACAACCAGCGGCGGATGCCGGTCGGCGCGGTGGGCGTCACGGGAGCGGTGGAGCGCGTCTGCAAGGACGGCGAGCTGCGCCCCGACCTGATCGCCGCGGTCCGCGACTGCGCCCGCGCGGTGTCCCGCGATCTGGGCGCCGGGCGGTTCTGAGGTTCGCGGGGACTTCGCACGGAAACAAGGCCGGTACGTCGACGACGTACCGGCCCTTTGTCATGCCCCCGCGGCCACACAACGTGCCAGCTCGCACGCGGTGCGCGGCCGTTTCAAGATCGATGTTTCGCGGCAATGAATAACGATCGCGTTTTCGACAACGGAAGCCTTGACGGGGTGGTAACGGGAGAGCGAGACTCGCGTCCATCGGTCGGCATTGTCGAACACCTACCGGCAATAAGCGTTAGAGTGTGACAACGCCAAGGGCCGGCAACGACCTCACCTGAGGTCGCGAACCACCGGAGGGACCCGGGGTTCGGCTTCCCCTGGACGAAGGACAAAGGAGTCGCGGGTGTCCAGCTCCGACATCTTCATCGGCGAGACCATCGGTACCGCCATACTCATCCTGCTCGGCGGCGGTGTCTGTGCCGCCGTCACGCTGAAGGCCTCCAAGGCACGCAACGCCGGGTGGCTCGCCATCACCTTCGGGTGGGGCTTCGCGGTACTGACCGCCGTGTACACCTCGGCGCCTCTCTCCGGCGCCCATCTGAACCCGGCCGTGACCCTCGCGATCGCCATCAAGGACGACGCCTGGAGCAATGTCCTGACCTACTGGTCGGGCCAGCTCCTCGGCGCCATGATCGGCGCGGCGCTGGTGTGGGTCGCCTACTACGGGCAGTTCCACGCGCACCTCACCGACCGCGAGATCGTGGGCGGTCCCGGTGCACAGGACACCAAGTCCGTGGAGGCGCGGGAGGCCAAGGCCGGCCCGGTGCTCGGCATCTTCTCCACCGGCCCGGAGGTCCGGGTCGCGTGGCAGAACCTCGCCACGGAGATCATCGGCACGGTCGTGCTGGTGCTCGCGGTGCTCACGCAGGGGCTCAACGACAGCGGCAAGGGTCTCGGCACCCTGGGCGCGCTGATCACCGCCCTCGTGGTCGTCAGCATCGGCCTCTCCCTCGGTGGCCCGACGGGGTACGCCATCAACCCGGCCCGTGACCTCGGCCCGCGTATCGTGCACGCCCTCCTGCCCCTGCCCAACAAGGGCGGGTCCGACTGGAGCTATGCCTGGATCCCGGTCGTCGGTCCGCTGATCGGCGGAGCGATCGCCGCAGGCCTCTACAACGTCGCTTTTGCTTAGAGCCGTACGACCGCTCGGAGTCGGCGTACGTCCGGTACGGGACGTACGCCGGCTCGGAGCCGAGAGCAATACGCCGTAAGCCAGCCCCTTACCCACGGACTTTCAGGAGCACACCGTGACCGACGCGCACACCGCCGCCACGCATTCCCACGGCACCGGGCCGTTCATCGCCGCCATCGACCAGGGCACCACCTCCAGCCGCTGCATCGTCTTCGACCGCGACGGACGTATCGTCTCCGTCGACCAGAAGGAGCACGAGCAGATCTTCCCGAAGCCGGGCTGGGTCGAGCACAACGCCACCGAGATCTGGACCAACGTCGAGGAGGTCGTCGCCTCGGCCATCGAGAAGGCCGGCATCACCCGCGACGACATCAAGGCCATCGGCATCACCAACCAGCGCGAGACGACGCTGCTGTGGGACAAGAACACCGGTGAGCCCGTCCACAACGCGCTCGTCTGGCAGGACACCCGCACCGACGCGCTCTGCAAGGAGCTCGGCCGCAACGTCGGCCAGGACCGCTTCCGCCGCGAGACGGGCCTGCCGCTCGCCTCGTACTTCGCCGGTCCGAAGGCCCGCTGGCTGCTCGACAACGTCGAGGGCCTGCGTGAGCGCGCCGAGGCCGGCGACATCCTCTTCGGCACCATGGACAGCTGGGTCATCTGGAACCTGACGGGCGGTGTGAACGGCGGCCGGCACGTCACCGACGTCACCAACGCCTCCCGCACGATGCTGATGAACCTGCACACCATGCAGTGGGACGAGAAGATCGCCGAGTCCATCGGCGTCCCGCTGAACATGTTGCCCGAGATCCGCTCCTCCGCCGAGGTCTACGGCGAGGTCACCGGCGGCAAGCTGGGCGACCTGCTCGGCGGCATCCCGGTCGCCTCCGCGCTCGGCGACCAGCAGGCGGCCCTCTTCGGCCAGACCTGTTTCTCCGAGGGCGAGGCCAAGTCCACGTACGGCACCGGCACGTTCATGCTGATGAACACCGGTGACAAGCTCATCAACTCCTACAGCGGGCTGCTGACCACCGTCGGCTACCAGATCGGCGACCAGAAGCCGGTCTACGCCCTCGAGGGTTCGATCGCCGTCACCGGCTCGCTCGTCCAGTGGATGCGCGACCAGATGGGCCTGATCAAGTCCGCCGCCGAGATCGAGACGCTCGCGCTGTCGGTCGAGGACAACGGCGGCGCGTACTTCGTGCCGGCCTTCTCCGGTCTGTTCGCCCCGTACTGGCGTCCCGACGCCCGCGGTGTGATCGCCGGTCTGACCCGGTACGTCACCAAGGCGCACATCGCGCGCGCCGTCCTGGAGGCCACGGCCTGGCAGACCCGTGAGATCAGCGACGCCATGACGAAGGACTCCGGCGTCGAGCTCACGGCACTCAAGGTCGACGGCGGCATGACCTCCAACAACCTGCTGATGCAGACCCTGGCCGACGTCCTGGACGCCCCCGTGGTGCGTCCGATGGTCGCCGAGACCACCTGCCTCGGCGCCGCCTACGCCGCCGGTCTCGCCGTCGGCTTCTGGACCAACACCGAGGACCTGCGCGCCAACTGGCGCAGGGCCGCCGAGTGGACCCCGAACATGGCCGCGGAGACCCGCGACCGTGAGTACAAGAGCTGGCTCAAGGCCGTTGAGCGGACCATGGGCTGGATCGAGGACGAGGAGTAATTCGCAATGACCACCCTGCAGAGTGTCCCGGCTCTTGGGACGCGCCCGGCCAACGGCTCAGCCGCCTACGGTTTCAAGGCAGTGAGCCGTGCCGAGACCCGGGAGCAGCTGTCCAAGGCGACATACGACCTCCTGGTGATCGGTGGCGGGATTCTGGGCATCTCCACCGCCTGGCATGCCGCACAGTCGGGCCTGCGGGTGGCCCTGGTCGACGCCGGCGACTTCGCCGGCGCGACCTCCTCCGCCTCCTCCAAGCTGCTCCACGGCGGTCTGCGCTATCTGCAGACCGGCGCGGTGAAGCTGGTGGCGGAGAACCACTTCGAGCGCCGTGCGGTCTCCCGTCAGGTGGCCCCCCATCTGGCGAATCCGCTCACGTTCTACCTCCCCGTGTACAAGGGCGGGCCGCACGGCGCGGCGAAGCTGGGCGCGGGTGTCTTCGCGTACTCGGCGCTTTCGGCCTTCGGTGACGGCGTGGGGCATCTGCTCTCGCCGTCGAAGGCCGCGCAGGACGTGCCCGAGCTGCGTACGGACAACCTCAAGGCCGTGGCCGTGTACGGCGACGACCAGATGAACGACTCCCGGATGGCGCTGATGACGGTCCGCGGGGCCGTCGAGTCCGGTGCCACCGTGCTCAACCACGCCGAGGTCACGGGCCTGCGCTTCACGCGGGGACGGGTGACCGGCGCGGAGCTCAGGGACCGGCTCTCCGGCGAGGAGTTCGGCGTGTCGGCCCGTCTCGTGCTGAACGCGACCGGGCCGTGGGTCGACCACCTGCGGAAGATGGAGGACGAGCACGCGGCGCCGTCCATCCGCCTGTCGAAGGGCGCGCACCTGGTCCTCAAGCGCACCTCCCCCTGGAAGGCCGCGCTGGCGACCCCGATCGACAAGTACCGCATCACCTTCGCCCTCCCGTGGGAGGACATGCTGCTGCTCGGCACGACCGACGAGTCGTACGAGGGCGACCCGGCGGACGTGGCGGTCAATGAGAAGGACATATCCCAGATCCTGGACGAGGCCGCGTTCTCCATCCGCGACCAGCAGTTGTCCCGTGACCTGATCACGTACTCCTTCGCGGGTCTGCGCGTGCTGCCGGGCGGTCCGGGCGACACGTCGAAGGCCAAGCGGGAGACGGTCGTCACCGAGGGCCGGGGCGGGATGCTGTCCGTCGCGGGCGGCAAGTGGACGACGTTCCGGCACATCGGCCGTACGGTGATGAAGAAGCTGGAATCGCTGCCGGGCCGTCCGCTCGGCGAGGACTTCGAGCCGATCTCCGAGCTGCCGAAGAAGCTGCCGCTGCCGGGTGTCGCCAACCCGCGCGCGGTCGCCCACCGGCTCCTGGTCGACGGTCCTGCGCCCGGTCCGCGCATGGCGGCCGACACGGCCAGGCACCTCTCCACGCACTACGGTTCGCTGGCCTTCGACATCGCGCGGCTGGCCAACGACAACCCGGAGCTGGCCGAGCGCGTCCACCCGGACGCTCCCGAGATCTGGGCGCAGGTCGTGTACGCGCGTGACAACGAGTGGGCCGAGACGGCGGACGACGTACTGCGCCGCCGTACAACGCTGACGATCCGCGGCCTCGCGACGGACGAGGTACGGGGCAAGGTGCAGGGCCTGCTCGACGAGAAGTAGCCGTACGCCCACCGCACGTCCGAAGGGCGGCTCCCACGGGGGGAGCCGCCCTTCGGCGTGTCCGTCCCGGTCCCGCCGGTCAGCAGGCCAGCGCCTCGACGTCCTCCGTGCTGGTCAACTCGGCCCTGCGCACGATGAGTTCGCGCCCGAGCAGCAGCGCACGGCGTGAGGCAGGCACCGGGTCCGGCAGGGTCGTCAGGTCGGTGAGGTGGGCGAAGCCGATGACGCGGCGGACGATCTCGGTGCCGGCGAAGCCCGCCGAGTCGCTCCGGACGCGGCCCAGGAAGCGGTCGAGATACGCGTCGTCGAAGAAGGTGTCGACGCGGGTCGGCCACAGGCGGCGGAACTCCGTCTCGAACCCCTCCCAGGTGAGCCGGAGTTGGGCCGCGTGGTCGGTGACCGTGCCGAGGGCCCGCGCCCGTGCCTGGGCCACGAGGACGTTCGCCCAGTAGAGGCCGAGGTCATAGCCGATCGGGCCGACGAAGGAGAACTCGGGGTCGAAGACCCGTACGACGGGGGCGTTCTCGCGTTCGCCGACCATGACGCTGCCGGTGTGCAGGTCGCCGTGGAGCAGTGCCTGGGCGGAGGTCATGAAGGTGTGGCGGAGGTCGGCGACCTCGGTGCGCAGCCGGGTGTCGGCGCGGAACTCGGCGGCCAGGTCGTCGAGTCCGGGGTGCCAGTGGTTGTGCTCGTGCTCGACGTACGGCTCGGAGAGGACGACGTCCTCGGTGATCCTGCACAGCTCGGGGCTGACGGACGCCGCGATCAGGGCCTTGCGTTCGGCCGACGGCATGCCGAAGTCGCTGGTGGCGAAGGTGAGTTGGGCGACGAACTCACCGATGCGGCGAGAGGTGTCCGGGCCGTAGGAACCGCCCTCGTTGAGGACCGTGCGCAGCACCTGGAGGTCGGACATGTCCTCCATGACGAGGGCGTAGTTGTCGGCGTCGTAGCCGTGGACCGCCGGGATCTTGTCCGGGGCGACCCTGGCGACCTGCTCGTAGGCGCGGGCCTCGGCGTCGGCGCGCTCGGGGCTCATCGGCCAGGAGGGGCCCGCGACGCGGACCCAGGGCAGGGCCTGCTTGACGGCGAGGCCGCGGGTGCCGTCACCGTTCGAGGCGAGGAACACGCGGTTCATGTTGCCGTCGGAGACCTCGCGGACGCGGATGTCGTCCGTGTCGTCCCAGTGGCCGCGCTCGCGCAGGTAGGCGGGCACGTCCTCGGTCTCCAGAATGCGGTAGCCCATGGGTGAACTCCCTTATGCGGTGCGGCGCTTGGACAGGGTGAAGCTGAAGACCAGGGCGAGGATGAGGACCGCGCCCTCGACGACGTCCTGGGTGTAGTAGGGCAGGCCCTTGATGGTCAGACCGGTGGTGATGATGCCGATCAGGACGGCGCCCAGGGCGGTGCCCCACACGTTCGGGCGGCCGCGGCCGAGCACGGAGGTGCCGACCAGGGCCACCGCCACCGCTTCCAGCAACTGGGACGTACCGGCCGAGACGTCGCCCTGGCCGATGCGGGACGCCAGGATCAGCCCGCCGATCGACGCGAGGACGCCGGACAGCACGTACGCCAGGGCCCGGTACGCGCCGACGCGGATGCCGGCCAGCCGGGAGGCCTCGGGGTTGGCGCCGATCGCGTAGAGGACGCGGCCCCAGCGGGTGCGGGCGAGGAACACCCAGGCGACGACCGTGAGCGCGCCGAAGATCAGCACCGAGACGGGGACGCCCAGGACCGTGCCGCGGTCGATGCGCAGGAAGCCCTCGGTGAACCTGCCGGGCGCCGTGGTGCCGTCGGACTGCGTCATGCCCGGGGTGATGGACTGGCCGTCGACCAGGATGAGTTTGGTGCCCTGGATGACGAACATGGTGCCGAGCGTGGCCAGCATGTCGGGGATCTTCAGGACGACGATCAGCAGGGCGTTGAGCAGTCCGGCCAGCGCGCCCGCCGCGATGACGGCGAGGATCGCGACCACACCGACCTGGTTGTACGTGACCATCGTCTTGGCGGCGACCGTCACACCGAGCCCGGCCACCGCGCCGACGGACATGTCCATTCCGCCGACGGCCATGGTGAGGGTGACGCCGAGGCCGAGGATCGCGGCGACCGAGACGTACCGGAGGGTGTCGAGGAGGGTCGCCGAGTCGCGGAAGGACGGCTCGCTCAGCGCGAAGTACGTGAAGAGCGTGACGGTGACGAAGATGAAGCCGTACTTGATGACGGCGCTCTGGACGCGCAGGCCGGTGGAGGTCGCGGGTGGGACCGCCGCCTTGGTCGGCACCTCGGTGCTCTGGGTGGTGGTCATGGCGTGCTTCCTGGTGTGGTGTGCGGTGTGGCCGGCGTGGGACGGGCAGGCGCCCCGGAAGGGACGCGGGGCGGTGCCGAACTGCGGTTTCGCCGCGGGGCGCGGCCAGCCACAACGACGCCGCGGCCGAAGAACCGCCCGAGCCGCGGAGCGCCCCGCATCAGACGGACGCCGAGATGGACTGGATCACGCGGTCGCGCTCCGCGTCGTCGCCGTACGCGTCGAGGCGGATCTCGCCCGCGGTGAGGACGAGGACCCGGTCGGCGACCTCCAGGACCTCGTCCACGTCGGCGGACAGGACGAGGACCGCGGCTCCTTCGGCGGCCAGGGCGCGGGCCCGGCGGCCGATGTCGCGGCGGGCGCCGATGTCCACGCCCCGGAACGGCTCGTCCAGGATGAGGACGCGGGGGCTCTCCGCCAGCCAGCGGCCGACGACGACCTTCTGCTGGTTGCCGCCGGACAGCTCCTCGACGGTGCTGTGCTCGTCGCGGGCGACGACACCGAGCCGCTCGATGGTGGCGCGGCCGAGCGCGTCCTCTTTGGAGCGGTTCACCAGCCCGGCCGCGGACAGGGGTGCGAGGGACTTGAGGAACGGCAGCGAGATGTTCTGGGCCAGCGACCAGCCGGGGACCAGGGCGTCCGCGTGCCGGTCCTCGGGCACCAGGTGTACGCCGCTGCGGATGGCGTCGGCGGGGCGGCGCGGCGCGTAGGGCCTGCCGTCCAGTTCGAGGGCGCCGGCCGGGAACGGCTCGGCGCCGAAGAGGCCGCGGGCGAGTTCGGTCTTGCCCGCGCCCAACAGGCCGACGACGCCGGTGACTTCGCCCGCCCGGATGTCGAGGTCCTGCGGGGGATGGCCGTCGAACAGCGGCACTCCCCGCAGGGAGAGCGCGATCTCGCCCTGCTCCCCGGCCCGTTGGGGCCGTGCGGCCGTCGCCTCCTGGGCCTGGGCGAGCATCGCGCGCAGGGCGCTGTCCCAGTCGAAGGGCCTGGCCTGGTCCTCGGTGAGAAGACCGTCCCGCAGGACGACCAGCCGGTCGGCGAGCGCGTCGATCTCGCCGAGCCGGTGGGAGACGTACAGGACGGCGATGCCGTCGTCCCGCATCCGTTGGACGAGCGCGAACAGGCGCTTGGCCTCGGCGGCGGAGAGTGCCGAGGTCGGTTCGTCGAGCACCAGCAGCCGGGGGCGGGTCGCCAAGGCGCGCGCCAGGGTCAGCAACTGCCGGTCGGAGATGCCGAGTTCGGTGACATCGCGTCTGAGCACGGTGTCGCTCCAGCCGAGGTCGAGCGCCGACTGGATCTCGCGGGCCCCGGCGAGGAGGCGGCGCCCGTTCAGGAAGGGGTTGCCGCGTGCCTGGGCCAGTTCCTCGAACACGAGGTTCTCGGCGACCGTGAGGCCGGGCACGATGCCCTCGCCGATGCGCTGGTGGACCGTCTGGATGCCCAACTGGCGGGCGGCGAGGGGCGACTGGAGCGCGGCGGGCGAGCCGTTCACCCGGACCTCCCCGCCATGGCCGGTGTGCACCCCGGAAAGGATCTTGATCAGCGTGGACTTGCCGGCGCCGTTCGCACCGAGCAGCGCGACGACACTGCCCGCGGCGATGTCCAGGTCGACGGAGGCGAGCACCGTCTTCCCGCCGAAGGCCATGCTGACGTCCCGCAGACTCACCGCGGGAGCAGGTTCGGGCAGACCCGCCGCGGGAGCCGGCTCAGTGGGCGACATTCGGGATCCAGTCCGCGGTGCTGACCTTGGAGAGGTTGAGCGCGGGCAGGGCCTTCCGCAGCTGGTCCATGTTCTCGATGCCCTTGCTCTTCAGGAAGTCCTGGGTGATGGCGACGGCCGGGAACTCCACCGAGGACTTGTTCAGCTGACCGGCGATCTCCAGAGCGGTCGTACGGACGACTGCGGCACCGACCGCGGACGGGTCCGTGCCCGCCGTGGCCACCCACGGGCTGTCCTTCGCGGTCATGTTCTGGATGTCGGCGTTGGAAACGTCCGCGCCGAAGACCTTCACCTTGTCCTGGAGCTTCTTGTTCTGGACGGCGAGGACGGTGCCCTTGGCGAGTTCGTCGTACGGGGCGAAGACGCCGGCCACGTCCGAGTGCTGGGTGAGCGCGGCGCTGACCAGGGGCACGTTGTCGGTGGCCGTGGAGTCGGTCACCTTGCCGACCTTGAACTCCTGCTTCCAGCCGTTGGCGTCGGCCGTCTTCTTCCAGACGCTGTCGCGCTTGTCGAGGGCGGCGTACCCGGCGACGTTGACGTAACCGACCTTCGCGTCCTTGCCGAGTTCGTCGCCCATCACGTCGAGGACGGCCTGGGCCATTCTGGCGTCGTCCTGCTTGGTGCTGATCACCGACTTGTTCGTCGTCTCGACGTCGTAGACGACGACCTTGACGCCCTTCTTCACGGCCTTGTCGATCTCCGGCTGGATCGTGGCCGGGAAGCCGTGGTCGACGATGATCGCCTGCGCGCCGGAGTTGATGGCCGAGGACAGGTCGGTGGCCTGCTTGGCGTTGTCCGCCTGGGCGTCGTACACGGTCAGGTCGATGCCGAGGGCCTTCGCCTGTGCCTTCGCGCCGTTGCCCCACTGCTCGAAGTAGTCGCCGGCGCCGCTCTGCCGGACCAGGGCGACCTTCACCTTGCCCTTGCTGAAGGGTGCGGGCTTCGTGCCGGTGGCCGCAGCGGCGGGGGCGGCCTTGTCACCCGCGGTCTCGGAGGCGTCCGAGGACTGCGAGCAGCCCGCGAGGAGGAGCGCGGAGGCGGAGGCCAGCGAGAGCGCGGCCAGGGGCAGACGGGCACGGGACATGAGGGGCTCCAGGAGTGGCGCAGAAAGGCGCAGGAAGGGGCAGGAAGGGGAGTAGCGAGGAGGGCGTGCGGAGCCCGGAGCGCCGGGGCATGAATCAGGCCATGGTCGCGCGGGGATGCGCCTCACCGGTTCCCGGGGAACTCGCGGTGGGCACGGGCGCGGTGGGCACTCCAGGTCAGGTCAGCGACAGCGGGCTGTGGTCGACCGGAGCAAGTCCACGTACAGCCGCCGCACGAGCAGCAGCGTCTTCATACGCAGATCATGGGAACGATTCCAGCCAACCGTCAAAGCAGGGGAAGCGGTTTCTCAGGGGTTGAGACAACGACTTCGTCACACTCGGCCGATCACCGGCGTGGAGTTACCATCGGCGAACGACCCGGGACAGCGAGGCTTCCGATGACGACACCATGCGCGACAGCGACACGACGCTGTACCGGCGCGGCGTGTCGCGGCTGACCGCAGCTTCTCCCGCCTTCCGCGCCCCGTGGGCGCCGCCTCTCTCCCCCGGCTCGACACCCGGTCCCGATGCCCGTCTCGGTATCCGGACTCCCCTTTCACTCACTGGAGTTGCTCCCATGACCCTGTTGACGACGTGGCCGGAGTCCGGTCCCGAGACCACCGTGCGTCGTACCTCCGACCCCGCCGAGATCGCCGCCGCGCTCGCCCCGCTCGGGGTGCGCTACGAGCAGTGGCCCGTCCGCGAGGACGTCCCCGCGGACGCGGACAGCGACACCGTCTTCGCCGCGTACGGGCCGGAGATCGACCGGCTGAACGCCGAGGAGGGCTTCACCACCGTCGACGTCCTCGGGCTGCACCCGAGCGACGACCCGGAGTACCCGGTGAAGGCGAAGGCCGCGCGGGAGAAGTTCCTCCAGGAGCACACGCACGATGACGATGACGAGGTGCGGTTCTTCGTCTCGGGCTCCGGGATCTTCTATCTGCACGTGAACGGCGAGGTGCACGCCGTGTTCTGCGAGAAGGGCGACCTGCTGGGCGTGCCGCGCGGGACGACGCACTGGTTCGACATGGGGACGACGCCGGGCTTCACCGCGATCCGGTTCTTCCACGAGGAGGACGGCTGGATCGGCTCCTTCACCGGTTCGACCATCGCCGGGCGCTTCCCCGACTACGACACGATCGCGGCAGGGTACGAGCGGGACCGGGCCGCGGCGTGAGCCTGCGGTTCGAAGTGGACGCCGTGGTGCTCGACATTGAGGGCACCACGAGCGCCACGGGGTTCGTCGTGGACGTGCTGTACCCGTACTCGCGCTCTCGTTTCGGAGCGGTGCTCTCGGAGCGGAGCACCGATCCCGACGTCGTGCGGGCGGTCTCCCAGGTACGGGACCTGCTCGGCGAGCCCGACGCCGACGCCGTACGCGTCGAGAAGGCACTGCACGAGTGGCTCGACGAGGACGTGAAGGCCACCCCGCTGAAGACCCTTCAGGGCCTCATCTGGTCCGAGGGGTTCGCCCGCGGCGATCTGGTCTCCCACTTCTACGACGACGTGGTCCCGGTGCTGCGCCGCTGGCACGGCGACGGCGTACGGCTGTACGTGTACTCGTCCGGGTCCGTGGCCGCGCAGCGCGCGTGGTTCACGAGCAGCCCGGACGGCGATCTGCTGCCGCTCGTCTCGGCCCTGTACGACACCGAGAACGCGGGGCCCAAGCAGGAACCGGACTCCTACCGACGTATCGCCGGGTCGACCGGTGTGGAGGCCGGCCGTCTCCTCTTCCTCTCCGACCGGCCGGGCGAGCTGGACGCGGCCCGTGCGGCCGGCTGGCACTCGGTCGGAATCCGGCGGCCCGGGGAGCCGTACCACGAGCAGGGCGTAGGCGACCACGCGCAGGCGGGGACGTTCGACGAGATCACCATCAGCACTTCCGGGAGCACCACGTGAGCACCGACATCAGCACACTCGACCTGGAGGAGGCGGGGGCCGTCCTCGCCGCCGAGTCCGCCCGCTTCGCCTCCTTCGGCTGGATGCGGGGCACCTCCGGAAACCTGTCCGTGGTGGTCTCCCGCGATCCCCTGCGGCTCGCGGTCACCGCCAGCGGCCACGACAAGGGCGAACTGACGCCCTCGGACGTCGTGCTGGTCGACGGCCAGGGCGCCGCGGTGAACGGCGGCAAGCCGTCCGCCGAGGCCGAACTGCACGCGCGGGTGGCCGCGTTGACCGGCGCCGGTGCCGTGGTGCACGTCCACACGGTGGCGTCCGTGGCGATGGGCCGCCGTCTGCCGGGCGGCATCCCCTTCAAGGACCTGGAGATGCTCAAGGGCATCGGCCAGTCGGCCCACGACGTCGAGGTCACCCTCCCCGTCATCGCCAACAGCCAGGACATGAAGGTCCTCGGCGACCGCCTGGAGACGGCCCGCGACCCACGCATGCCCGCGGTGGTCGTGGCGGGCCACGGTCTTTATGTGTGGGGCGACACGCCTCGGCAGGCGCGCCACCACACGGAGGTTGTGGAGTGGCTGCTTGAACTGGAGCTTTCGGGTCACTGAGGGAGTTCGCCCGTTCGTCGCCTGCGGGTGTGTGAGGGCTGAGCGCGCAGTTCCCCGCGCCCCTGAAAGCTGCGGGGCTGCGCCCCAGCGCTTTCGTCTTTCAGGGGCGCGGGGAACTGCGCGACCGGCCCCCACACACCCGCGGTCGACAAACCGTCCCTACCGCGCCTACTTCAACCGATCCCCCGGCAACTCCCCCGCAGACACCTCCAGCACACCCCGCTCGGTCACCAGCCCCGTCACCAACCGTCCCGGGGTGACATCAAAAGCAGGGTTGTGCCCGCGGGACCCGGCGGGAGCAGTCCGAACCCCGGCCCACTCCAACACCTCACTCTCACCCCGCAGTTCGATGTGAATGTCAGCCCCCGTGGCCGTGGAAAGGTCAACCGTCGTAGTAGGCGCAGCCACCAGAAACGGCACCCCCACGTCGGCGCACGCCAGTGCGACCCCCACCGTGCCCACCTTGTTGGCCGTATCCCCGTTGGCAGCGATCCGATCGGCGCCAACGATCGCCGCGTCCACCGAACCCCGCAGAATCGTGCCCGCGGCAGCCCCGTCCGCCTGGACGAAGTGCGGGATCCCCTCCTGCACCAACTCCCAGGCGGTCAGGCGCGATCCCTGCAACAGGGGCCGCGTCTCATCGGCGTACACGACCTCGAGCCGCCCCCGAGCGTGCAGTTCGCGGATGACCCCGAGCGCGGTGCCCCACCCCGCCGTGGCCAACGCCCCGGTGTTGCAGTGGGTCAGCACCCGCAACGGCCGGTCCACGCCGACCCTCTTGAGCAGCCAGTCCGCCCCGAACGCGCCCATGGCCCGGTTGGCCGCGACATCCTCCCGCTGCACCTCCGCCGCCTCGGCGAGCACCGCGTCGAGCCCGTCGTCGAACCGCGTCAGCACCCGGTCGACGCTCACCATGAGGTTGACCGCGGTGGGCCGCGCCGCACGGATCCGAGCGACGGCCGCGAGTATCTCCTCGCGCGACCACCCCTCGCGCTGCCCCTGGAGCATCGCGAGCGCAACCCCGTACGCCCCCGCGGCACCGATCGCGGGCGCCCCGCGCACCACGAGCCGCTGGATCGCGTCCACCAGGTCGTCCACATCGCGGATCCAGCGGGTCTCGGTCCGGTGCGGGAGCACGGTCTGGTCGATGAGCGCGAGGCTGTTTCCGGTCCAGTCGACAGCGCGCAGTTCCTGGGGCATAGCGGGACACTCCTGATGTTCCGAAGATGCGCGACACCGTACATGACCTCGGAGAACCACAGTTCGAGACAGTCGAGCGGGTGTCCGGAAACCGGTGTTACAGTCCAGCACCCGCAGCCGGAAGGCCTACGCGAAGGAGGACGTGTGCTGCTGACGATGCGCCGCTTCCTCGACTACGGCCGGTGCGCCAGCGACTGCTGTCGGCGCTGACAGCCCGCGACGCCGGACCCCCACCGGGCGTCCACCGTGTTCTCCCCCTCGCTCCACCCTCTGCTCGCAGCCTTCACCTCTGAAGCGTTTCCCGCTTGAGCGCGCGCCGCCGCACGCACCTTCCCGGAAGGGCACTCCCATGCCTCGTAGACCCCGTTCGCTCCATCTCGCCGCCGTCGCGACCGGCACGGTGCTCCTCGCCACCGCGGCCACCGGCTGCAACGCCGCCGCGAAGAACGACGATTCCGCGGCCGCCGCGAGCGGCGGCAAGACCTTCACCCTGGTGACGCCCGACCCGGTCGGGCAGAACGAGTTCCTGAAGCTGGCTGTCGACGGAGTGAAGGCCGCGGCCAAGGCGCACGACGGGACGCAGAAGGTCTACCAGTCCTCCGACACCGCCTCGCAGCAGCAGAACGTGCAGGCGGCGGTCGACGCCGCGCCGGACGTCATCGTGCTGGTCGGCTTCGAGTTCGCCGACGTGGTCGCGCAGCAGGCCGAGGCGCACCCCGAGCAGCAGTTCCTGGTCATCGACGCGTGCACGACGAAGACGTTCAAGAACGTCAGTTGCGCCGTCTTCCGTGAGCACGAGGGCGTCTATCTGGCGGGCGCCGAGGCCGGGCTGCTCAGCAAGAGCGGCAAGGTCGGCGCGGTCGACGTCCTCGACACCCCGCAGTTCCGGCGCTACAGCGACCCGTTCGCGGCCGGCGCCAAGGAGGTCGCCGCGAAGACGTCCGCGAGCACCCGGTTCGTCGGCGGCCAGTCGCCCTTCGACGACTCGGCGCGCGCCAAGGAGCAGGCCAACTCGCTGCTAGCCAAGGGCGCCGACCAGATCATGGCGGCGGCCGCGGCCGGCAACTACGGCGTCTTCGAGGCGGCCAAGGCGAAGGGCGCGTACACGTACGGCGTGGACGTCAACCAGTGCACGGCCGCGCCCGGCACGGTCGTCGACAACGTGATCAAGAAGACGGACGTCGCCGTGCGGGAGGGCGTCGAGCAGGTCCTCGCCGGCAAGGGCGGCAAGACGATCTCGTACGGCCTCAAGGAGGGCGGCATCAGCCTCACGGGCCTGGAGGACGGCGTGGAGTCCTCCAAGTGCGTGATCGCCGAGCACGAGGACGTACTGAAGAAGGTCGAGGCACTGCGCGACCGGATCGTGTCCGGAGAGCTGACGGTCGATGACCCGGCGACCAAGTGACGGACCGGCCGCGGGCATCGACACCTCCGGTGACTCGCCCGCGGCCGACGCTCCCGCAGTTGGCGCACCGGCGGTCGTCGAGTTGCGCGGCATCACCAAGCGCTTCCCCGGCACCCTCGCCAACGACTCGGTCGATCTGACGGTCCGGCGCGGTGAGATCCACGCGCTGATGGGCGAGAACGGCGCGGGCAAGTCCACGCTGATGTCCGTCCTGTACGGGATGGAGCGGCCGGACGCGGGGTCGATACGGATCGAGGGGCGCGAGGTGTCCTTCGGGAGCCCGGGCGCCGCGATGGCCGCCGGGCTCGGCATGGTCCACCAGAGCTTCAAGCTGTTCGACTCGCTGACGGTCGCCGAGAACGTCGTCTACCGGGCCGAGCCGCGCCGCTTCGGCCTGCTGGACCGGGCAGCCGCGCGGCGCCGGGTGCGTGAACTCGCCGAGGAGCACGGCCTCGCCGTCGATCCGGACGCCCGGGTCGGCGACCTGCCGGTCGGACTGCGGCAGCGGGTGGAGATCCTGAAGCTGCTGCACCGCGGCGCCCGTACGCTCATCCTCGACGAGCCGACGGCCGTGCTCACGCCCGCCGAGGCCGACGCCCTGTTCGCGGTCCTCCGGTCGCTGACCGCGCAAGGCCGCACGGTGATCCTTGTCACGCACAAACTGCGTGAGGTGCTCGAAGGCAGCGACAACGTCACGGTCCTGCGGGACGGAAGGGTGGTCGCACGGCTGCGCACCGCCGACACGACCGCCGCCGAGATCGCGACCGCGATGACCGGCCGCGCGGTCGACCTGGACCGGGTCCACCCGCAGGGCAGCCCCGGCCAGATCGTGCTGGACGTCGAGGAGCTGAGCACGGCGGGTGTGCGAGATGTCCAACTGGCCGTCCGTGCCGGGGAGATCGTCGGCATCGCGGGGGTCGCGGGCAACGGCCAGAGCGAACTCGTCGAGGCGCTCGCCGGGCTGCGGCCGGTCACCACCGGGCGGGTCGGTCTTCGGGGCGAGGACATCACGCACGCCTCGGCGACCGAGCGGCGCGCGAAAGGCCTCGCGTACGTGCCGGAGGACCGCCACGCGGTGGGCACCGCGCCCGCGGCGACCGTCGCGGACAACCTCGCGATGGGCCACCACCGCACCACGCTCTCCTCACCGCGCGGACTGCTGCCGCCCTCGGCGGTACGTGCCCACGCGCGCGCACTCGTCGAACGCTTCGGCATCAAGGCGTCCACGCCCGACGTGCCGGCCTCCGCACTGTCCGGCGGCAACCTCCAGAAGCTGCTGATCGGCCGCGAACTCGCCCACGGGGCACCGCTGTTGCTGGTGGAACAGCCCACCCGTGGCGTGGACATCGGCGCGATCCAGGCCATCCACGACGAGCTCGTCGCCTATCGCGACGCGGGCCACGCCGTCCTCCTCGTCTCCGCCGAACTCAGCGAGATCCGCGGCCTCGCCGACCGGGTCCTGGTGATGTACGAGGGCCGGGTGACGGCTTCGTACGCCAAGTCGGACGCGGACGAGGCGACGCTGGGCCTGGCGATGGCGGGCGGCACCGCCGAGCCCGAGCCCGAGGCCGAGCCCGTACTCGCGACCCCAACCGCAGCCGCCGCAGCAGCAGACGCCGTCGCGACACCGGCCCCGACGGCCGCCGCGCCCAACACCCCCGCGCCGGACGGAGACTGACATGGCCCGCCCATCGACGGACCGCATCACGGGGGCCCTCCGCTCCCCCGTCACCTTCTCCGTGCTCGCCGGGCTCGTCATCGGCGCGCTGTTCCTGGTCGGCACGGGGGCCGATCCGCTCGCCGCGTACGGGGCCGTCGTCACCGGCTCGCTCGGGGCCGACGGGATCGGCGCGACGCTCGGTACCGGGACCAGCGTGCTGGGGATGGCGCTCGCGCTGGCGATTCCGCTGCGCGCCGGGCTCATCAACCTCGGCGGGGACGGGCAGATGGTGCTCGGCGGCATCGCGGCCGCCGTCACGGGGCTGTACTCGCCGCTGCCCGCACCGCTCACTGTCGTGCTCGCGCTCCTCGCCGGGATCACGGCGGGTGCCGCGTACGCCGCGCTGGCCGCGCTCTGCGAGAACCGGTTCGGGGTGCCACTGCTGGTGAGCAGCCTGCTGCTCAGCTATCCGGCGACCTCGTTCGCCTCCTATCTGGTGCGGTATCCGCTCAAGGAGCCCGGATCGAGCCTGCCCCAGACGCGGCGGCTCCCGGACGGTGTGGCGCTGCCCGCCTTCGGCACGTCGACCGTGACGTTCGGGCTGGTTCTCGTCGTGCTCGCGGCGGCCGCGTACTGGTTCGCCGACCGGCGCACGGCCATCGGCTACGAGATCCGCATGACCGGCCTCAATCCCCGCTTCGCCGCGTACGCGGGCGTGGAACGCAAGGGGCTCACGCTCCGGTTGATGGCCGCCTCCGGCGCGCTCGCCGGACTGGTCGGCGCGATCGGCGTACTGAGCTTCCCGTACCGCTTCCTCGACGGTTCGCTGACCGCGCCCGGCTACACCTGGACGGGGCTGACCGCGGCGCTGCTCGCGGCGGCGGCACCGCTGGGCACCGTGCTGGCGTCGTTCTTCTTCGCCGTGCTGCAGGTCGGCGGGCTCTCCATGGAGCGCACCACGGAGGTGCCGCGCGAGCTGACGCAGGTGTTGCAGGCCATCGTCATCGTGTTCCTGGCGGCGCGGCTGAGCTTCCCGCGCAGGCGACGGAAGACGGTCCAGGAGCCCATCGCCCAGGGGGAGTTCGCCTGATGTTCTTCGACTCCGATCTCCTCATGTCGGCGCTGCGCGCGCTGACCCCGATCCTGCTCGCCGCGCTCGGCGGTGCCGTGTGCGAGCGTGCGGGCGTCTTCAACATCGGCCTGGAAGGCATGATGCTGATGGGCTGCTTCACGGCCGTGGCCACCAGCTGGTTCACCGGCAGCCCGTGGCTCGGCGTCCTGGCGGCGGCGCTCGCCGCCGCCGCGTACTCGCTGATCCTGGCCGTCGGCGCGGTCACGCTGCGCGGCGACGCGGTGGTGCTCGGCGTCGCGATGAACCTCCTGGCGGTGGGACTGACCAGCTTCCTGCTGCGTACGATCTTCGGTGTGCAGGGCACTTTTGACGATCCGTCACTCGCCGGGCTCCCGTTGGTCGGTGGCTTCTCGCCGCTCGCATATCTGGCGTGGGCGGCGGTCGCCGTGGCCGCGCTGATGCTGTCCCGGCATGTGTGGGGGCTGCGGCTGCGCGGGGTCGGCGAGGCGCCGGAGGCCGCGGCCACGCTGGGGGTGAGCCCGGCCCGGTACAAGTACGCGGCCGTGCTCGTGTCCGGTGTGCTGTGCGGGCTCGCCGGGGCCCAACTGGCCCTGGGGAACGTCACGTTGTTCTCCGAGAACATGACGGCGGGCCGGGGCTGGATCGCCGTCGTCGCGGTCATGCTCGGGCGTGCCCTGCCCTTCGGTGTCCTGCTCGCCGCCCTGCTCTTCGGTGTCGCCGAGGCCGCGGGCTTCCGGCTGCAGGGCCTCGGCCTGCCCCAGCAGGCGACCGACGCCGCGCCGTACGTGGTCACGCTCGGCGCCCTCTTCCTCAGCACGGCGCAGCGCCGCCGCCGCACCGGCCGTACGACTGGAGTCGTCTCATGACGCAGGACCTGCTGCCCATCACCCGGATACCCCGAACCGGGCTGCCCCCGCACGCCGTCGTGGTGGGCGACCCGGCGCGTGCCGCGGCCGTCGCCGCGCTGCTCGAAGGTGCGGAGGAGGTGTCGTACCACCGCGAATACCGTGTGTTCAGCGGGAGTTGGAAGGGCCTGCCGGTCGTCGTCGCCTCGCACGGCGTCGGCGGACCCGGGGCGATCCTGCTCTTCCAGGAGCTGGCCGACGCGGGGGTGCGCACGATCCTGCGGTTCGGCACGGCGGGTGCGATGCGGCCCGGGATCCGGGACGGCGACCTGGTGATAGCGGAGGCGGCCGTGCGCGACGACGGGGTGACCCAGCAGCTGCTGCCGCCCGAGTATCCGGCGGTGGCCGCGCCCGAGGCGGTGCTCGCGCTCCAGCGGGCGGCGCGCGAGCAGGGCGCCCCGCACCACCGGGGCTTCGTGTGGACGCGGGCCGCCTTCCAGCCGGGGCTGATACCGCTGCCCTCGTACGACGGGGCGGGACTCGCCGCCATCGAGATGGAACTGTCGGCACTGCTCGTCACGGCCTCGCTGCGCGGGCTGACCGCGGGCGGTGTCCTCGTGATCGACGGCGCGAACGCCGACGAGCTCGTCGACGAGAAGGCCACGGGTGGCTACAACCCGCACCGCGAGGTGGTCGCCGCGGGCGTCGAGCGCGGCAGCGTGGTCTCCCTCGAAGCCCTGCGACTGCTTGCGGAAGGGGAAGCGCTGTGAGCATTCCCACCCAACGGACCGCCCCCGCCGACCTGTTGGTGCACGGCGGCGACATCCTCACCGTCGACGCGGCCGGCACGGTCGTCCCCGCCGGAGCCGTGGCCGTCCGCGACGGCGAGATCCTCGCGGTCGGACCGGCCGCGGACCTGCGGGCCCGCTACACGGCCGCCGCCGAGCTCGACGCGACCGGCTGTCTGGTGCTCCCCGGTCTGGTCAACGCGCACACCCATCTGGCGATGACGCTGCTGCGCGGCCGCGCCGACGACGTGACACTGCAGGGCTTCCTGGAGCGGGTGATCCGCTGGGAGAGCGAGCTGCTGTCGGCGGAGAACGTCGCGGCGGCGATCCGGGTCGCGATCGCCGAGAGCGTGCGAGGCGGGGTGACATCGGCGCTCGACATGTACTGGTTCCACGAGGCGGCCGAGCGGGTCGCGCACGAGGCGGGCTGGCGACTGCACACGGGGCCGACCTTCATGGACGTACCGACCCCGCCCGACGGCATGGCGTACGGGGACCGGATGGAGTGGGCGCGCCGGGACCTGGCCGGCCGCGCCCGGCGCCCCGGCACACGTCCCGTGCTCTTCGCGCACTCCGCCTACACCCTCTCCCCCGCCCAGCTGACCGAAATCGCCGCGCTGGCAAGGGAGTTCGGCGCGCTGCTGCACATCCACGCGGCGGAGAACGCCGCCGAGGTGGCGACCGTCGAGGAGCGTTACGGCAAGCGCCCGGTGGAGTTGCTCGACTCGCTCGGGCTGCTCGGCCCGGATCTGCTGCTGGCCCACGCCGTGGACCTGACCGGCCCCGAGATCGCGGCGCTCGCCCGGACCGGCACCTCGGTCGCCCACTGCCCGGTGTCCAACCTCAAGCTGGGCTGCGGCATCGCCCCGGTGCCGCGGCTGCTGGACGCGGGCGTGACCGTCGGTCTCGGCACGGACGGCGCGGTCAGCTCCAACACGCTGGACGTCCTGCGGGCGCTGGGCACGGCCGCCCTGGTGCACAAGGCGGTCGGCGACCCGACGGCGGTCGGCGCCGAGCAGGCCGTGCGGATGGCCACCATCGAGGGTGCCCGCGCGCTGGGCCTCGACGCCCACCTGGGTTCGCTGGAGACGGGCAAGCGGGCCGACCTGATCGTCCTGGACCTGGGCGGTCCGCATCTGGCGCCCCGCCACGATCCGTGGTCGACCCTCGCGTACTCGGCGCGGGCCTCGGACGTACGGGACACGGTCGTCGACGGACGGATCCTGATGCGTGACCGGGGGCTCACGACGCTCGACGAGGCCGCCGCGCTTGCGGACCTGGCGGCCCTCGTGTCACCGTCCGACCTTGTGTGATCGTGATCGTCACAGCCGGGCTCCCCGGGGCGACGGAAGCCGCATAATGAGACATCGGATGTCTGAGCGACATATCTGATCGACAGGGAGGCCCGCCATGGCAGTCACCGATGAGGCGATCGAGAAAATCAAGGGAATGATCGTCTCCGGCGCACTGCGCCCCGGCGACCGCCTTCCCAAGGAGAGCGAGCTCGCCGCCGATCTCGGTCTGTCCCGCAACTCCCTGCGGGAGGCGGTGCGGGCGCTCTCCCTGATCCGCATCCTGGACGTACGGCAGGGCGACGGCACGTACGTCACGAGCCTGGACCCGCAGCTGCTCCTCGAAGCGCTGAGTTTCGTCGTGGACTTCCACCGCGACGACACGGTCCTGGAGTTCCTCGCGGTACGCCGCATCCTGGAGCCGGCCGCGACGGCGATGGCGGCGCTGCGGATCAGCGAGCAGCAACTGGACGCGCTCGGCGCCCAGTTGAACGCGCTGGGCGCCGCGCCCTCGGTGGAGGAGCTCGTCGCCTGCGACCTGGAGTTCCACCGGGGCATCGTCCAGTCCTCCGGCAACTCGGTGCTCTGCTCCCTCCTCGACGGCCTGTCCGGTCCCACGACCCGCGCCCGTATCTGGCGCGGCCTGACCCAGGAGGACGCGGTCAGCCGCACCCTCCACGAGCACCGCGCCATCCTCAGCGCGCTCCGCGACCGCGACGCGGAGGCCGCCCGCTCCTGGGCGACCGTGCACATCGCGAGCGTGGAACAGTGGCTGCGCTCGACGCTGTGACCGGCGGTGTCGTCCGCGTCTGGACCGGCGTCGTGAACTCCCCCTCCGGGCCCGCCAGATGGTGCTGCAGCTCGATGTGGCGGAACTGGTAGACCGCGCCGACCCTGCGCAGTACGCCATGGTGTTCGTGCGCGTCGGCGAGGAAGCCCATGAGGTCGAAGGGCAGCTTCGCGCGCAGGGCCAGATGGCAGCGGGCCACGGCGTAGTGGCTCCAGGCCGCCTGGCGGATGCCGAGGGCCAGGCCCGTGAGCAGGGCGGGGACCAGCCCGGCGACGTAGATCCACAGGCCGGGGCCGGTCGCGCCCGCTCCCCACACCCGGGGTGAGCCCCAGAGCTTCGCGCACCAGCCCTGCGTGCCGATCACCACGGCGCCGAGCACCGCCGCGGTGAACACGCAGGTGCCGAGCGTGCGCCGGTCGTTGCCGAGGAGGGTCCGGCCGTCGACGGAGGTGCCGAGGTCGACGGGCACCGTCCGCAGGCCCTGCACGAGGATGCAGGACACCGCGTACACCACGGCGACCTGTTCGGCGGCCCAGAACGCCTCCACGGGCTCGGCCGGTTCGAGGTACTCACGGCTCGATCCTCCCGAGAGCACGTCCGCGAGCAGGCCCTCCAGCAGGACGCCGCTCGCGATCAGCATGCCGCCCAGCAGCCCGGTGAGGATGCCCCGCGGGCTCCAGTGCCAGCGGATCCGGGTGACGGGCGAGGCGGGATCCGCTCGGGCGCCGTACGCGCCGACGGCGCCCGCGACCACTCCGTAGAGGAGTGCGCTGACCGTTCCGCAGGCGTTGCCGAACGCGAGTACGTAGAGGACCGCCGCCGCGACTCCGGTCAGGAGTGCCCGCCGGTCCCAGTGGGACGGTCGGCGCAGGTACGGCCGGCTGCCGAAGGCGAACCCGGAAATGATCACTCCGACGAGTGTGAGCGCGGCACCGTCGGCCAGGCGGTTGAGCACCAGCCCGGCGGAGATGTCGGGTGCCGCGGCCGCCGCGCACAGCAGGGTGATCACGACGGTCGCCGCGAGGCCGCACATCAGGCCTCCGCAGAGGCCCGCGGCCACCGCGCCGAGCCCGCCGCGCTCCTCCCAGTGGGACGGGAACACGGGGTTCGGTGCGGATTGATGGGTCAGTTCCATGGCCGCGCCCTCGACCAGCCAGGCGAGGCCGCCCAGCAGCACCCCGACCAGGACCGGCGGAAACGCGCTGGGCACGGCGTGATGGAGCTTCCACCAGGCGACCTCCGCCGCCCCGTCGAGCCCGCGCTCCATGTGGCGGGCCAGATACCGCAGCGCGGTGCGCGCCTGTCCGGCCGTCCACCGGCAGGGACGGCGCGGGTGGGGCCGGTACGCCGCCCCGACAAACGCCTCGAAGAGATGGTGCTCCACCGCGGCCGGTGTGGGACACTCCGCCAGCTCGGCGGGGTCCGGCAGTTCCTCGTGCCCCTCCGCCGGACGCGGGTTGTAGACGGACCGGGCCAGCGACACCATCAGCGGGCGGGTCAGCGCCACCGCCACCGGCGCGTCCGTACCCAGCACCTCGACGACCGGCCTCCAGCGCGCGGCGGCCGGGGTGTCCGAGCCGCCCGCGTCACGGAGCAGATAGGCCTCGACATCCGCTCCGCCGAGGGGTTCGAGCCGGATGCCGGCCATCCCGGCGAGTCTCGCGGGCACCCCGGTCCTCGGCCGGAGCGCCGCACGGTACTCGTCGGGGCGGCTCGACAGCACCATTCCGCACCCGTACGGGAGGGCTTCGTTGACGGCGTGCAGGGCGGTGGCGCCCACGGTGGCGGGCAGCTCGTCGAACCCGTCGAGGACCGGCAGCACCAGCCGCTGGTCCAGCAGCATTCCGGCGCGGGTGAGGGGCCCGTACTCCTCGGGCGCGGCCGCTCCCAGTTCCGGATGGTCCTGCACGAGTTTCCGCTCCATCCAGCTCCGCAGGTCCTGGGCGGCGGGCTCCCAGGAGGCGAGCGGGAAGAGGACGGGCACCGGTTCGCCCGGCTGCCGCCGCTCGATCAGCGAGAGCAGAAGCCGTACGAGCAGCAGTGTCTTGCCCGCCCCGGGGGCACCGAGCACCAGCAGCCGGCGGGTCGGGACCCGTTCGGTGAAGACGTCGCCGAGTTCCCCGTCACGGCCGTCGAGCCGGCCGGGCTCCGTCGCCTCCGCGAGGTCGGGATCGGCGGCCCGCCAGGCGACGGGCAGCGGGTACGGATCCTCCAGGCGCCGCACCTGCGCCTCGGCCTCCCACTGGCGTCGTACGGCGGTGGCGAGCCGGTCGGCGACGGTGCCCGGCTCCTGTGTTCCGGCCGCCTCGGTCCGGTCGGCCCGGTAGGTGCTCCAGGCGAGGTAGGCAGCGGCGCCGGTCGGCAGCAGCGCGGCCGGCACCGACGCCGGGTCGTCCAGATGCGGGGCGACCAGCAGCGCTCCCACGGCTCCGAAGGCCAGCAGGGCCAGATACACCGCCCCGGCTCGCCGGACACGCGCCCTGGGGGCAACTCGGCTCACCCGGCGAAGAGTTCCGTACGAATCACCCGACGAAGCGTTCCGTACGGGCGCCGGGCCCGGCACGGAATCGGCGCCCGCCCCACACGAGTGGGTGAATTTCCCGGTCGGTCCCGCTTGTCCCCGATCACGAATCGCGCGACCGCCGGCATCACATGGTCCGCAGCGCCGGTGGCGGTCACCCGCATGCGCGGCCTCGTTCCCTCGGGCGGCCCGGGACATCGGACCTCTGGCGGTCGTCCGACGTATGGCACCGCCTCGAAACAACGTCCGGGCCCATGGTGGAAGTTGGCCGCGGACAGCTCGGACGACTGCGGGGTGTCCGGAAGTGACGAACGGGGCAGTGATGCGGTCACTCCCCCATGCGAGGGGGCTGCGGGCGGTCCCCACGCAAGCCGTAAGGTTGGGGCGTACGCGAGGGAACGTCGGAAGGAGGCGCTGGGTGATCGAGCTCGAGGGGGTTCCCGAGCTGGTCGACCCGGTCATGGTGGCCGCGTTCGAGGGCTGGAACGACGCCGGCGACGCCGCCTCGACCGCGGTCGCGCATCTGGACAGGGAGTGGAAGGGCGAGGTGTTCGCGGCGCTCGACGCCGAGGACTACTACGACTTCCAGGTGAACCGCCCGACCGTGTGGCTGGACGGCGGAGTCCGCAAGATCACCTGGCCGACGACAAGGTTGTCGGTGGTCCGGGTCGGCGGCGAGAAGCCGCGGGACCTGGTGCTGGTGAGGGGCATCGAGCCGTCGATGCGCTGGCGCTCGTTCTGCAACGAACTGCTGGGCTTCGCCCATGAGCTGGGCGTCGAGCTGGTCGTCATCCTGGGCGCCCTGCTGGGCGACACCCCGCACACCCGTCCGGTCCCGGTCAGCGGCGTCACGTCCGACCCGGACCTGGCCCGCACGATGGACCTGGAGGAGACCAAGTACGAGGGCCCCACGGGCATCGTCGGCATCCTCCAGGAGGCGTGCACGCACGCGGGCGTACCGGCGGTCTCGCTGTGGGCGGCCGTGCCGCACTACGTCTCGCAGCCGCCGAACCCGAAGGCGACGCTGGCCCTCCTCAACCGTCTTGAGGACCTCATCGACATGCGGATCCCGCTGGGCGAACTGCCCGAGGACGCGCGGGCCTGGCAGCTGGGCGTGGACCAGCTGGCCGCCGAGGACAGCGAGGTCGCGGAGTACGTACAGACGCTGGAGGAGGCCCGGGACACCGCCGAGCTGCCGGAGGCGTCGGGCGAGGCGATCGCCCGCGAGTTCGAGCGGTATCTGCGCAGACGGGACGGGGGCGGTCCGGGTTCGCCGCCCGGCGGCCATGCCACGGAGAGCGGCGATCCCGCCACGTACCTCAGGGACGGCCCGGGCGGCCGCGTCCGGCCACCGAAGCCGCAGCAGCGGCCGGAGACCACGGACGGGGCGGCCGAGGACGACACCTCCGAGTCCTCCGACTTTTCGGACTCTTCGGACGGCGACGCGTCGGGGACGTCGGAGGCAACGGACTCGTCCGGTACGACGGGGACGTCCCGTCCCTCGGACGGTGCGGACTCCGAATCCTCGGACGCCGAATCCTCCGGCTCCTCAGGATCAGGGCCAGGATCAGGATCAGGCCCATCGGACTCGAGTTCCTCGGATTCCTCGGAGGACTGACCGGGCGAAGGGGCGGCGCGCGTCGGGCGCGCCGCCCCTCGCGCGTCAGACCTGGCGCACGGCCACCGCGTCGTACTCCGTGTCGGGCGCCGGCTCGACGTCGAAGCGTGCGTTCGGCAGGTAGAGACGGTCGCCCCACGCCGCGGCCGTCGTCGGGATCCGGAAGCGCGGGTCGGTGATCCGGGTGATCACCGTGCCCTTGGTACCGGCGGAGTTCAGCCGGAACACGTCGATCGCGTTCTGCTGCTGCTGGACGATGTAGAGAGTCCGGCCCAGGAGCAACAGCCCGTCGCCGTTGGGGATCCTGGCCGCACCGAGGTCGACCGCGGTGGCGGCTCCGGTGCGCGGGTCGACCCGCATCAGCGTGCCGCCGTCGGCGAAGGCGTTCACCACCAGGAGCGCGCTGCCGTCCGGTGTGCGCTCGATCCCGTTGGCGGTGAAGTCCGTGCCCTGCTGCCAGTCGCCGCCGAGCGGCACGGTCCTGACTGCCCCCGGCCGCCCGTGCCGGTCGAGCGCGAGCCGATAGAGCCGGGGCGCGAAGGAGTCGGTGAACCAGGCGGCGCCCGGCGTGAGGATCACGTCGTTCACGAACGTGCCCCCGACGGCGTACGTCTTCTCGATCCTTCCCGTACGGACGTCGACGGTACGCAGATCGCCGCCGGACCCGCCGCTGACGAACAGCCGGCCGTGCCGGTCGATCTTCAGTCCCACGCTGGGGTGTCCGGCGCCGGGGCCCTTGCTGATGACGGAGCCGCGCCCGGTGGCGAGGCTCGCGCGGTAGATGTCGCCGTTGGCCAGCGACCCGAAGTACGCGAACGGGGCGGAGCCGATGGCTATGCCCTCCGGCTGGAAGCCGTTGGGCAGCGGGAACCGGTCCGGCCAGGGTTTCCGCGACCCCTTCCCGGGTCCCTGCTCCGGCCCCTTCTGCGCTCCCTGCTGCGGTCCCTGCTCCGGCGTTTCGGCCGCGTGTGCCGTGCCGCCCAGGAGTGCCGCTCCTCCCAGGGCGGCGGCCGTGGTGAGGAGTCTTCGACGTGCGAAGGAACGGTCTGCGAGTGCCACTGTGCGTCCTTCCACGAGAGGCCGACGCGGGGCCGGCCCGACGGTCAACAGACGCTGTCACCCCATCACACGACAACCGTCTCCGCAGTCTTTGGCCGGATTGTGGCGTGACATCTGTTTCAGGACGGATTGCGCACGGTACCCAATTCAACTTGTTTTCAAACGCAGTTGGCGAACTCGGGGGTGGACGAGTGGGTCCGGGAGGAGCAAGGTGTGCCCCGAAGCCTGCACTTGCACCCGCACGGACCGAAGGGAGCGGCACGCGATGACCGACCAGGCACAGCCCGCGCAGGGCCCGGGAGCGTCCGGGCCAGGGCCCGACGGAGCGGGATTCACCTACCGAGGAGCCGAGCAGGAACTCATCGTCGTCGCACGGCCCGAGGCCCGGCTCCGCGCCGAGGCCGAAGGTGTCCGTTCGGCGGCCGGCGCCGACGTGTCGGCACTGAACATGTTCCTCAGCGACGAACAGCTCGCCCTCCAACCGCTGTTCGGCAGCGAGGAGCGCCTGCAGTCGGCGGCCCAGCCCTCGTCCCCGGGCGTCGAGACACTTCCCGACCTGGGACTCTTCTACCGGGTACGCGGCGTCGAGAGCCGCGCCCAGGAGCTGCGTGCGCGGATCGCGGCACTGCCCGAGATCGCCACGGCGTATGTGAAACCGGGTGCCGTACCGGCCTCGGTGGGATCCGTGGGACACAGCACCGACGAGAGCCGGCGGCGCAAGGAAGGCGCCCCCGTCACCCCCGACTTCACCAGCCGCCAGGGCTATCTGCGCCCCGCGCCCGAGGGCGTCGACGCGCACTGGGCCTGGCAGCGGCCCGGCGGTTCCGGCCAGGGCGTCACCGTGATCGACGTGGAGGGCGCCTGGCAGCTCGGCCACGAGGACCTGGCCGCGAAACTCGCGGGTGTCGTGGTCGGCACCCCGATCCAGGACCTGGCCTGGCGCAACCACGGCACCGCCGTCATCGGTGTGATCGGCGGCGACCGCAACGAGTACGGGATCACCGGCATCGTGCCGGACGCGGTGACCGCCGCCGCGTCGTTCCACGGCATCGGCTCCGCGGCCGCGATCCACGCGGCGGCCGACCGGCTCGGCGCCGGGGACATCATCCTGATCGAACTGCACAGCCCTGGACCGCGGTTCGACTTCGCGGTGCGCGACGACCAGCGCGGCTACGTCGCCCTGGAATGGTGGCCGGACGACTTCGCGGCCATCCGGTACGCCACCGCCAAGGGCGTCCTGGTGGTGGAGGCCGCGGGCAACGGCGGGGAGTCGCTGGACGACGCGGTGTACGAGCGCCGGCCCGACGAGTTCCCGGAGTGGTGGCGCAACCCGTTCAACCCGTCCAACCAGTCCTCCGGCGCGATCGTGGTCGGCGCGGGCGCACCGCCGCCCGGGACCCACGGCCGCGACCACGGCCCGGACCGCTCGCGTCTTGCGTTCTCCAACTACGGGGCGCGGGTGGACGCGCAGGGCTGGGGCCGTGAGGTCACCACGACCGGCGGCTTCTGGGACAAGCCCGGTGATCTGCAGGGCGGCGCCGAGGAGATCGCCTGGTTCACCGACACGTTCTCCGGGACCTCCTCCGCCTCCCCGCTGGTGGTGGGCGCCCTGGCCGCGCTGCAGGGCATGCTCAGGGCAGTCGGCCAGGAACCGATGGACCCGGAGCGGGCGCGCCGGCTGCTGCGGGCCACGGGCTCGCCGCAGCAGGACGCGCCGGGCCGGCCCGCGTCGCAGCGGATCGGCAACCGGCCCGACATCAAGGCGGCGGTCGCCCATCTGCTGCCGGAGGCGGTCGGCTCGGGCCAGGCCGAGCGGTACTGGGACGAGTTGCTGCCGTATCCCCGTGAACTCCCGCCCAGGCTCCGGCTGTTCGTGGCCGGCGGCTGGCGGAGCCTGAACAACCCGTCCGCCGAGATCCGCCAGGCGGTGCACTCCGCCTTCGCGGGCGGACGGCCCGACGTACGTGTCTGGTTCTCGGACGACGAGATCGTCGGCCTGGTCGTCACGGGCTGACGCGACCGGCCGTTCCGCGGACCGGGCGTCCCGCACAGGACCGACCATCGCGCAACGACCAACACTCAACGACCGACCATCGCTCAACGATTGAGGGAAGGTGGCACCCGCATGAGCACCACCCCGCAGATGAGCCAACAGGGCCAGCAGGGCCAACTCCAGGGCCGGCAAGGTCAGCAGCAGGGCCCGAGCACGGCTCCCCCGCAGCAGGGGCAGGGCCAACAGCAGGGCTACGGCCAGCAGATGCCGTTCGGGCAGCAGCAACAGCAGCCCTTCGGACAGCAGATGCAGCAGCCGTTCGGCCAGCAGGGCATGGGCCAGCAGCAGCCCTTCGGTCAACAGGGCACCAGCCAGCAGAGCTTCGGACAGCAGGGCATCGGCCAGCAGCAGATTCCCCAGCACCCGCAGCACCAGATTCCGCAGCACCTGCAGCAGCAGCTCCAGCAGCTCGGCCAGCAGCAGCCGTTCCAGCAGCTGCTTCACCAGCTCGGCGGTCAGCAACAGCCGGGGCAGCAGCAGGGCCAGGGCCAGCCGTTGATCGTGCGCAGCGCGGTCGAGGCCGCGGCGCTGACGAGCGGTGTGGCCGAGCACTTCTGGGACGTCGTCACACCGCTGCCGGGCCAGCCGTCGATCCTCTACCTGTACATCGACCAGGGCTGGCGTCCGCTGGTCAACCCGAACCAGGTGACGCACGACGAGGTCCAGGAGGCCTTCGCGTTCGGCCAGCAGGTCATCGGGATCTACGACTCCACGAGCAACACGATCCAGGCCGTCATCGTGAACAAGTAGGCCGTCGTCGTGGGCAAGTAGCGCCGAGCAGCAGGACGGCCGGCCCACCGCACAGAGGGCGCCGGACGGGCAACGACCCGTCCGGCGCCCGGCGTTGCTAGAGGGCCACGCCCAACAGGGCGTCCACGGCACGGGAGACGACGCCGGGGGCGCCCTCGTCCGTGCCGCCCTTCTCGGCCTGGAGCACGGCCCAGCGGTCGACGGCCGCGAGCGCGGCCGGCGCGTCCAGGTCGTTCGCGAGGGCCTCACGGATCTCCTCGACGAGTGCCTCGGCGGACGGGCCGTCGGGCCGCGACACGGCGGCCCGCCAGCGCTCCAGGCGCGCGAGGGCGTCCTGGAGGACCTGGTCGGTCCACTCCCAGTCGGCCCGGTAGTGGTGCGAGAGCAGGGCGAGCCGAATGGCCGCCGGGTCGACCCCCTCGCGCCGGAGCGTCGACACGAAGACGAGATTGCCCTTGGACTTGGACATCTTCTCGCCGTCGAGCGCGACCATGCCGGCGTGCACGTACGCCTTGGCCATCGGGAACTCGCCGGTCAGCGCCTGCGCGTGGGAGGCGCCCATCTCGTGGTGCGGGAAGGCGAGGTCGGAGCCGCCGCCCTGCACGTCGAAGCCCATGCCCAGGTGGTCGAGGGCGATCGCGACGCACTCGATGTGCCAGCCGGGCCTGCCCTGCCCGAGCGAGGCGCCGTCCCAGCTCGGCTCGCCCTCGCGGGCGGCCATCCACAGCATCGGGTCGAGGGGGTTCTTCTTGCCCGGACGGTCCGGGTCGCCGCCGCGCTCGGCGGACAGCAGCCGCATCGCCGCCGCGTCCAGGTTGGACACCCGGCCGAAGTGCGGGTCGGACTCGACGGAGAAGTAGACGTCCCCTTCGAGCTCGTACGCCGCACCCGCGTCCCGCAGCCGCTCGACCAGCGGGACGATCCCGGGTATGGCCTCGACGGCGCCGATGTAGTGCTTCGGGGGCAGCATCCGCAGGGCGGTCATGTCCTCGCGGAAGAGGGTCGTCTCCTTCTCGGCGAGGAAGACCCAGTCGACGTCGTCCCGCGCGGCGCGCTCCAGCAGCGGATCGTCGACGTCCGTCACGTTCTGGACGTAGTGAACCTGCCGCTTGGTGTCGAGCCACACGCGCTGAACGAGGTCGAACGCGTTGTAGGTCGCCGCGTGACCCAGATGGGTCGCGTCGTACGGAGTGATGCCGCAGACGTAGATACGGGCGACGGGACCGGGGTCGAGGGTCACAAGGCCACCGGTCGCGGTGTCGTGGATCCGGAGGTCGCGGCCCTTGCCGGGCAGGGCAGGGACGTCGGAAGCGGGCCAGGCATGCATGTCATGAGCCTAACCGGACGGATGTTCCGTATACGAACCGGACCAGGCCAGATGGCCGGGAAGGCCCTCTTGCGTACGGTTCCGGGATGTGCGCCCTCCGTCAGACGGGCGGCCAGGGGATCGCGGGCCAGTCCCCCGAGGGCTCCGGGTGCCGCCCGGAGGCGAGCAGACCGGCCACACGCGCGCGCGTGGCGTCCAGTTCGGCCGCGGTGATCAGCTCCCCCAGGCGCACGCCCAGCGCCGCGTCCAGGGCACCCCTGAGCCGCTCCAGGACCTCCACGGCCTCGCGGGTGAGCTTCTCCCCCGCCCAGCCCCACAGCAGCGTCCGCAGCTTGTTCTCGGCGTTGAAGGTGACCCCGTGGTCGATCCCGAACAGCCGGCCCTCTGGCGCGGGCAGCAGATGCCCGCCCTTGCGGTCACCGTTGTTGATCACCACGTCGAGGACGGCCAGCCGGCGCAGCCGCTCGTCGTCGGCGTGCACGAGCAGCGCGGTGCGCCCCTCGCCGACCTCGGCGAACCCGACGGCCTTCCAGCCCTCGCCGGGCTCCTCGTTGTCGACCAGCGCGAGCAGCTCCGCGCCTTCGGACACCGGGTCGATCCACAGCTGGCACATGCCCTCGCCGTACGGCCCGTCCCGCAGGATCGTGGTCGGGACGAGCCCCCAGCCGGTCGCCTCGGACACTTCGTAGGCGGCGACCTCCCGCTGGGCGAGGTTGCCGTCGGGGAAGTCCCACAGCGGGCGCTCGCCGGCGACCGGCTTGTAGACGCAGGAAGCCTTCTGTCCCTCGTACGTCACATCGCACAGCAGCACCGCGTTGGAGGCCTCACGGATGCGTCCGCGCACGGAAAGCTCACCCTCGGCGAGCAGCTCGGCCGTGGTCACGCTTCGCGGCGGTATCCGTTCTGGCGCGGACATACGTGTCCTTCCGGGTCTAGCGGGAGACTGCACAGCGGACAGGGCGGCCGGCCGGCGTTCACGACGTCCAGGGCGCGCTTGGCGAAGGCACGGGCCTGGGCGCCGGTGAGGCGGACCCGCAGCATCGGCGGACCGTTCTCCTCGTCCTGCAGGAGCCTTTCCTCGGCCTCGGCCAGGTCCTCCTCCGAATCGGCGTCCAGCTCCACGAGCGCCTGGGCCTCGACGATCATGCGCTGCTCGTCACCGTCCCAGGCCAGCGCCATGGTGCCGACCCGGAACTCCTCCTCGACGGGAGCTTCGAGCGGGGCGGTGTCGGAGACCTCCGTCGGGGCCATCGCCGGGACGGGAGCGCTGCCCCCGGTACGCCGTACGACCTCGTCGAGAAGCTCGTCCATCCGTTCGGCGAGCGCCGCCACCTGCGTCTTCTCCAGGGCCACACTGGTCACCCGGGGTCCTGAGGAGGCCTGCAGGAAGAAGGTACGGCGCCCTGGCAGCCCGACCGTGCCGGCCACGAAACGGTCCGGCGGATCGTAGAGGAACACCTGACGGGACACGTCCTGTCTCCATTGGATCGATCGACTGCTTATGCCGTCGACTGCGTCTGCTGCTGACAACTGCTGCGCTTCTTCGACCGCTTCACCCTACTGCGGCCGACGATCACGGTGCGCCCGCACCGCCCCCGACCGTGGCGTCCCCGGCCGGGGGTTCCTCGCGCGGCGCGAGCGAGGTGAAATCGCCGGTGTCGCCGAGGCGAACGAGAAATGGCCGCAGTCGTGTGTAACGGATCGCGGTGATGGAACACGGTTCTACGGAGATCCGTTGGAAGAGGTCCAGATGAAGTCCGAGGGCGTCCGCGACAAGAGACTTGATGATGTCGCCGTGCGAACACATGAGATATACCGCGTCACCGCCGTGGTCGCGCTCCACGCGCGCGTTCCACTCCCGTACCGCCTCGGCCGCCCGGGTCTGCATGGCGCGCATCGACTCGCCGCCCGGGAACGCGGCGGCGGAGGGGTGCGTCTGCACGACCTCCATCAGCGGTTCGCCCGACAGCTCGGCGAGCTTGCGCCCGGACCAGTCGCCGTAGTGGGCCTCCCCGATCCGGTCGTCGGAGTGGACCCGCAGGTCGGGCCTGGCGTCGAGGAGCGGCCGAATCGTTTCCTGGCAGCGCTGCAGGGGGCTGCTGACGACCTCGGCGATCGGCAGTTCCGCCAGACGCCCGGGCAGCGCGGCGGCCTGCGCGGCCCCTCGCTCGTCGAGGGCCACGCCGGGCGTCCACCCGGCGAGCAGTCCCGCGGTGTTCGCGGTGGAACGTCCGTGCCGGACGAGGATCAAGGTGGGCATGCGGCCCAGCCTAGGTCGTGTCCGCAAAGTCCCGTCGTCCGCCCGGAGGGCGGGCCCGGCGGCGTCTGGTGCGTGCTCTCGGTGTGCCGGGCGGAGTCCCTCGTACTGGACGTACTTGGGTCTGCGCCCGGTGCGGCGAGAGTGCGTGCCAGGCGTCGCCGGGCAGGCGGGACTTTGCGGACACGGCCTAGGCCGCGGCCCGAGTGCGCCGGGTCGTCGGCGGCGGGAGAATACGCTCCGTGATCGTCGACTGTGCCATCTATCGCGACGGGCACCGGACGGAGGGCCCCGAGGACCTCTCGGACGCCCTGGACGCGGCGCGTGCCTCGGGAAACGCGTTCGTGTGGATCGGGCTGTACGAGCCGACCGAGCGGGAGTTCGATCTCGTGACCGAGGAGTTCGGGCTGCATCCGCTGGCGGTCGAGGACGCCCTGAAGGCGCACCAGCGGCCCAAGCTGGAGGTGTACGACGACTCCCTGTTCGTGGTGCTCAAGCCGGTCACGTACGAGCCGGACAGCGACGCCGTCTCCTCCGGGGAGCTCATGCTCTTCCTGGGCGACTCCTTCGTGGTGACCGTGCGGCACGGCGAGGGCTCGCCGCTCAAGGCCGTACGGCGCCGTCTGGAGCAGGACCCGGACATGATGCGCCTGGGCCCGACGGCGGTGCTCTACTCGATCGCCGACGACACCGTCGACCACTATCTGGAGGTGGCGACCGAACTGCAGACCGACCTGGAGGAGGTCGAGGCGGAGGTGTTCTCGCCGAACGACGGCGGTTCCCGGCACACCGCGTCCCGGATCTACACCTTCAAGCGGCAGATCCTGGAGTTCCGCAGGGCCACCGGACCGCTGGCCGTGCCGCTGTCCCGCCTCGCGGGCTCGGGCGTCTCCGGCCCGGGGGTGCCGTTCGTCCACGACAAGGCACAGCCCTTCTTCCGTGACGTCAGCGACCATCTGACCCGGGTGAACGAGTCCGTGGAGGGCCTGGACCGGCTGGTCTCGGACGTCCTGTCGGCGCATCTGGCGCAGATGAGCGTCCGGCAGAACGACGACATGCGGAAGATCTCCGCGTGGGCGGCCATGGCCGCGGTCCCCACGATGATCGCGGGGATCTACGGCATGAACTTCGACCACATGCCGGAGCTGCACTGGGTGTGGGCCTATCCGGCGGTCATCCTGCTGATGGCCGTGCTCGAAGTGCTCCTCTACCGGCTCTTCAAGCGGCGCGGCTGGCTGTAGCCGCGCTCGTCGGGCTCCACGCGCGCGTGCCGCGTACGAGGCAGCACGCGCGCGTGGGCCACGCTCACGCGAACTCGGGTGCCGCCGACGCCGGGCCACCCAGGGCGTCGCGGCGCTCCGGCAGGGCCAGCGAGACCATGCGCCGCCAGCCGAGGACCCGCTCGTACAGGTACATGGCGTGGATGCCCGCGGCGAGCAGCGCCGCCTTGGGCTTGGACCAGCCGAGGATGCGCCCCATGTGGCCCATCACGGCGAGGCTGACGTCCCGGTAGATGCCGATCTCGGCGAGCGCGCAGTCGCGCAGGGTCCGCTGGATGGTCCGGCCGTGGCCCGCGGCCGCGAAGCGCAGCAGTTCCTCGTGGCAGTACGCGAGGTGGTTGTCCTCGTCGTTGGAGATCATCCGCACGGCCTTGCCGATCTCCGGATGGTCACCGAAGTCCTTGCGCAGCATCACCATCTGGTCCGCGGCACGCTGCTCGGTGACCCTGCTGTGGGAGAGATACGTGACGATGTCCTGCACGGTCAGCGGCTCGTCGCGGTTGAGCTTGTCGTGCGCGAGGCCGATGCCGTGCTTCTCCAGGAGCATCGTGTAGTCGGTCTCGGGCGGCACCTCCACCGGTGTGACGCCCCGCTTCTTCATGAGTGCGTTGAAGATCCGCCCGTGCTTGTCCTCGTCGGCGCCGTGCCGGGTGATCTTGGGTGCGAGGGCGCGCTCGCTCTCCGGGACGAGGGCCGCGATCCGCGCGTTCTCCCAGCCTCCCTGGGTCTCCCCGCTGGCGGCGATGGAACAGAAGAGCCGGAACGACTCGTCGTTGTCGACGATCTCCTGGAAAAGACTCTTGGCCGAAAGCATGTGTGCCACCTCCATGCGGGCTCCCACCTCTGTGCGGGACTCCGCAAAGAACGAGTCAAATGGGCAGCCAGGGGCGCGGCAACACCTGTGTCGGACAATTCCGCCGAACGGTGGACGCAGGGGGTATGAGAGGCGCGTAACCGAGCGGGCCGTGGCGCGTTGTTCTCCGTGACGGCCGTGGCGGGGAAGACCCCCCGAGCCCCCACCACGGCCGCAGAACCTCTCCCGTCCCGCCGCGGGCGGTGTTACGCGAGTCCGGCCCGCTCCAGGGCGTCGGTCCCGGCCCGGAGCGAGGCGATCCGGTCGTCCAGCGTGAAGCCCGCGGGGGCCAGCGTCAGCGTGGTGACCCCGGCGGCCGCGTAGGCCTTCATGCGGTCCGCGATGCGGTCCACGGAGCCGAGCAGCGTGGTCTGGTCGATGAGCTGCTGCGGAATGGCGGCGGCCGCGCCCTCCTTGTCGCCGGCCAGGTACTTGTCCTGGATCTCGGCTGCCTCCTTCTCGTAGCCCATGCGCTGCGCGAGCTGGTTGTAGAAGTTCTGCTTGCGGCTGCCCATGCCGCCCACGTAGAGCGCGGTGTACGGCCGGAACATGTCGGCCAGGGCCGGTACGTCCTTGTCCTCGCCCAGTGCCAGCGGCAGCGTCGGGCAGACGTCGAAGCCGTCCATGGTCAGCCCGGCCTTCTCGCGGCCCGCGCGCAGGTGCTTGATCGCGGTGTCCTCCAGGTGCTCGGCGGACGGGAAGATCAGCAGGGCGCCGTCGGCGATCTCGCCGGTCTGCTCCAGGTTCTTCGGGCCGATCGCGGCGATGTAGAGCGGGATGTGCTCGCGCTCCGGGTGCACGGTCAGCTTGAGCGGCTTGCCGGGGCCGCCCGGCAGCGGGAGGGTCCAGTGCGTGCCCTCGTACGACAGGCGCTCGCGAGTCATGGCCTTGCGGATGATCTCGACGTACTCGCGGGTGCGGGCCAGCGGCTTGTCGAACTTGACGCCGTACCAGCCCTCGGAGACCTGCGGTCCGGAGACGCCGAGGCCCAGGCGGAAACGGCCGCCGGAGAGCGAGTCGAGGGTGGCGGCGGTCATCGCCGTCATCGCGGGCTGGCGGGCCGGGATCTGGAAGATGGCCGAGCCGACGTCGATGCGCTCGGTCTGGGCGGCGACCCAGGTGAGCACGGTGGCCGCGTCCGATCCGTACGCCTCGGCGGCCCAGCAGACCGCGTAGCCCAGCCGGTCGGCCTCCTTGGCCACGGCGAGGTTGTCCGCGTCCATTCCGGCACCCCAGTAGCCGAGGTTGATCCCGAGCTGCATGGCCGATTCCCCTTACTGATCAGTAACGTCCCTTGTGCGGCACCCTAGCGCGCCGGTGGGCCCAGTGGCAGGGACCGGGTTGGGGATCATGTGATCCTGGTTGTCCACAGGGCCCCACACACCGACTTGTGGCCAGTAATCTCAGCCCACATGGAGCAGAGGCATCTCGGCCGTACCGGCCTTCGCGTGTCCCGCATCGGACTCGGCACCCTCACCTGGGGCAGGGACACCGACGAGCACGACGCCGCGGACCTGTTGAAGGGGTTCTGGGAGGCGGGCGGGACCCTCGTCGACACGGCCGATGTGTACGGGGACGGGGAGGCCGAGTACCTCCTCGGGCAGCTCATGGAGGGGCTGGTGCCGCGCCGGGATCTGGTGATCTCGACGAAGGCGGGGAGCGTGCCCGACCCGGACCGGCGCTTCGACGGCTCGCGGGGACATCTGCTCTCCGCGCTCGACGCCTCACTGGCCCGGCTCGGCACCGACTATGTGGACCTGTGGCAGATCCACGCCTTCGACCCCGAGGCGCCGCTGGAGGAGACCCTCCAGGCTCTCGACATCGCTGTCAGCAGCGGCCGCGCACGGTATGCCGGGGTCTCCAACTTCTGCGGCTGGCAGCTCGCCAAGGCGGCCACCTGGCAGCTCGCGGCGCCGGGAACACGCACGCGGCTGGCCAGTACGCAGATGGAGTACTCGCTGCTGCAGCGCGGTGTCGAGCGCGAGGTGCTGCCCGCGGCGCTGGACCTGGGCATCGGTCTGCTGCCGTCCTCTCCGCTGGGCCGGGGTGTGCTGACGGCCAAGTACCGGCACGCGACGCCGGCGGACTCACGGGGCGCGTCGGAGCAGCTGGCGCCGTTCGTCGCGCCGTACCTGGACGACGCGGCCAGCCGCATCGTGGAGGCGGTGGCGACGGCCGCGGACGGCCTCGCGGTGACCCCGCTCCAGGTGGCCCTCGCCTGGGTCCGCGACCGGCCCGGCGTGGCCGCCCCGATCATAGGCGCGCGCAACGCGCTGCAGCTCACGGCCGCGTTGTCAGTGGAGACCCTTAGTCTTCCTGACGAGATCTGCCGAGCGCTCGACGATGTGTCAGCGCCCGTGCACCACTATCCCGATCACGACTGGAGCACGCTGTGACCACGGATCCCGCTGCCGCGGAGGAAACCGAGCCGGTGACCGGCCCGGAGCCCGGGGGGCCCGGGGCCGGGCCGGGGGCCGACGACGACGGGGGTTCCGCGGACGGGAGCCGCGCGACTGCCGACCCCGGCGACGAAACCGCCGCAGGCTCGACGGACACGACAGACGCGACGGACACCGGCAGCGGTGAAGACGGGCCGGCGGAGTCGGAAGGTCCGGCCGCGGACGGCGGTTCAGGCGACGGCACCGCCGCCGCCGACACCGCGGCCCAGTTGTCCGAGGCCGAGGCCGAGTTGGCCGCGCAGCGGGAGTTGCGGGAGCGGATCGAGCGGCGCAAGGCGGAGAAGGAGGGGCCGGTCCAGGCCGGGGCGCGCCTGAGCGGCAAGGCCGCCGAGCTGCTCGCCGCCGTACGCGCGGTGGAGAGCGGGGAGAAGCCCCCGGCGAGCGTCTTCACCGAGCCGGAGCCCGCGCCGCGCAGGTCCGCGCCGGAGCCGGTGCGGCAGCCGCAGGCCATGCCCTCCGCCACACCCGCGCCGGTGACCTCCGAGGCCGTCGACTCCGTACGGGCCGTGCTCGTCGAGGGCGGCGCCCCGGAGGCGTTGGCGGCGCAGGTCGCCGCCGCCCTTGGCGAGGGGGCCGACACGCAACTGCGCGAGGACCCCTGGCAGTTGCTGCGCGTGGCCGGGGTCAGGCCCGAGCAGGCCGACGGGTTCGCCCGGGCACTGCTCGGCGCGGAGTGCGGTCCCGACGACGAGCGGCGGGGCCGGGCGGTCACGGTCTGGCTCCTGGAGCAGGCGGCCCTCGCCGGACACACGGCCCTGGAGGCGCAGGCGCTCCACACCGCGCTCGCCCAGCGCTCGGTGCCGGATCCCGATGCCGCCGTGCAGAGCGCCCTCGCCGAGGGCGACGCCCTGGTCTTCCAGGACGCGCTGGACGAGCCCGGCACACCGCCGGTTCCCGTGCCCTCCGCGGGCGAGGACGAGAGCGAGGACGAAGAGGGCGAGGCGGAGCGTCCGGTCCGCGTCCTCATCGGCCTTGAGCGGTACGCGCTCGCCGAGGAGAGCCTCGCCGACGGTCTCGCCCGGGTGGTCAACGCACTGCCCAAGGAAGACGGTTCGGCCGCGGACTGGGAGTCGGCCGCGACCGGCTCCGCCGCCGAGCTGATCCGCGCGGTCGCGGGCCACGGCCTCGTCCTGCACACCGGCGGCGAGGCGTCCCGCGCGGAACCGGCGGCCCTGGCCGCGGCCGCCAGGTCCCTCGGCCTGCGGGTGTGCGCCGCCGCCCACACCCCGGACGGCCGCCGCCGCTTCGCCGCGCTGCTCGCGAGCGGGGAGAAAGCGCGGGGCACGGACGAGCCGCACGACAGCACGGTCGGCGGCGCCGCGACCCACGAGGCCGTGACCACCGTCGGCGGACTGCTCTCCGGGGCCGAGGGCCCGGGGCGGGACACGGACGGCATGCTGCGGACCGACCTCCTGATCGTGCTCGACGCGCCGCAGCTCGACGTGGAGAGCGCGGCGATGCTCGCGGAGTCGCTGCCCGACGGGGCCCGGCTCGTGCTGAGCGGGGATCCCGGGGTGCTGTGGTCGGCGGGCCCCGGACGGGTCTTCGCGGATCTCCTCGCCGCGCGCGCGTGCCCGCAGGTCGCCTCGCGGACTCCCGACCCCGGCCCTGTGGGCGAGCTGGTCTCGGGCATCGGCATCGGCGAGCTGAACCAGGTGGCCGCCCCCGGCAAGGAGGTCGTGATCGTCCCGGTGCGCGACGCCGGAGAGGCGGTCCACCGGACCGTGCAGCTGATCGCGGACTCGGTGCCGCGGGCCATCGGCATCCCGGCCGAGCAGACCCAGGTGATCACCCCGGGCCACGGCGGCGCGGTGGGCACACGCGCGCTCAACACCGCGCTGAAGGAGCGGCTCAACCCCGGCCCGGGCCGCTTCGGCGGCTTCGACCCGGGTGACCGGATCGCGTACTCCCCCGCGCCGGGCCACACGGTCCCGGGCCATGTGGTGAAGGCCGACGCCGACGGGCTGCACCTGGAGTGCGCGGGCGCCCCCGTCGTCGTACCGAAGGAGCGGGTGGAGCAGACCGTGCGGCACGGCTGGGCGCTCACCGCGCACCAGGCGGTCGGCGTCCGCTGGCCCGCCGCGGTCGTGGTCCTGCCCGGGGACGCCGCCCAGGCGCTCACCCGGCCCTGGATCTACACCGCCTTCGGCCGCGCCGAGCAGCACCTCTCCGTGGTCCACGGCGTGGACCAGGCACTACCGCGCGCAGTGGCGGAGGTCGCCGCGAAGCCACGCACGACCCGGCTGCCGGCCCTGCTCAGAACCCAGATCCCGGCGGCCGGCTGACGCCCGCGCCCCGGGCCCCACGGGTCCGGGGCCCCAGCCTCGAACCCGACCTCCGGGCCCGGACACCGCGAGGTGGCCGAGGTGGCCGAGGTGGCCGCCAAGCCGCGTACCACCCAGCCGCCGGCCCTGCTCAGAGCCCAGGTCCCCGGCCGCCGGCTGACGCCCCCGCTCCGAGCCGGGCCCACGGGTCCGGGGCCCCAGCCTCGAACCCGAACTCCGGGCCCCGGACACACCGGTGGCGGTCACCGGGCTCCTCGCCCGACGACCGCCACCCTAAGAACCGGTGTGAACCGGTGTGAACCGGCTGGGGTCTCAGCGGTCCGCGTCGAGCGGCTCCAGGTCCTCGTCCTCGTCGAGTTCCGGCTCGGCGGCGTCCTCGATGTCGTCGTCGAGGTCGGCCCCGGCCTCCTCGTCGAAGACGGCGCTGACGTCGAAGCGGCACACCACCTGATGCGGATCGGCGTGGTCGAACGGCGCCTCCAGCCACTCGCCCGGCTCAGCGGGTTCGTCCGCCGCGGTGACCCACAGCGTGGAGTCGGCCTCCTCCAGACCGAACTCCTTGTGCCGGGAGGCGATCTCGTCGGGCTCGAACTCGCCGAAGAGGACGCCCAGGGCACCGTGCACGGTCCCCGAAGCGGCGTCGAAGCCCGCGGCCGCGGCCCCGGACTCCTCCACGGCCTCCACCCGCTGCGCCTGCGCCAGCAGCCGCTGCGGCTCCACCACTGTGTAGTCCCGGCGGATCAGCACGCTCAGCGCGTTGGGCTCCTCCGGCCCGGTGTACGGCAGCGCGTCCTCGGTGCCGGGGATCTCGAAGGGAGTGACCTCGTCATAGCGGTCGTAGAGGAGCTCGTCGTACTCCTCGGCGGCCGCGGCCAGCTCGTTGAACGCCTCGTAGACGGCCGGGTCGTCCTCACCCGTCCTGCGCTCGACCGCCGCCAGGTGACGGTCGAGCGCGGCCTTGACCGCCTCGGCGGCGGCGCGTACCTCGGCAGCGGTGGGCTGCGCAGCATCAGACATAGTGCAGACGCTATCCGTACACGGCCTCCGCACGCACAATAGATGCGATGCCGGAATACGAATTTGTCGACGTGTACGTGCCGCGCGGGGTCTCCCGCAAGGAAGCGACACGACTGCTGACGGACCATGCCGAGTACGGACACTGGGAGTTGGACCGCCTCAGCCTCCACCGGGACGGCAGCCGCAGAGTGCGGTTGCGCCGGCGGATCATCCGCCAGGTGCGTGCCACGTGGTGACGAGGGACGGCTGAAACGGAGCGGGCCCCGCGCGTGCGGGGCCCGCTCCGTCGACCCCCGCGGGGGCGGGTTCGCCTGCTCCTGGGGGCCTTTGTGGTGCCATGACACCGTTTGTCGTGTCATGGCCTCGTCTCACGCGGAGGCGCGTGCCTTGCGGTAGAGCACGGCGCCCGTCAGCAGCGCGCCCGCGCCCACCGGCAGCGCGAGACCGAGCGGCAGCTCACTGCCGGTCTGCGCCAGCTGCTCGGAGCCCTTGGGCTGCGAGACGGCCTGGGCGCCCGGGTGGTTCGGGTTCGAGGAGCCCAGGTCCACGTCACCGTTCCGGCCCGGTCCACCGGGACCGTCGGAGCCGTCAGAGCCGTCGGAGCCGTCGGGTCCACCGGGCCGACCCGGGTCACCAGGGTTGCCCGGGTCCCCGGGCTGTCCCGGCTGACCGGGCTCCCCCGGCTTGCCCGGCTGACCCGGGTCCCCGGGGTCACCCGGCTGACCGGGCTTTCCCGGAGGGTTGGGCTCTCCGTAGCCGGGCGGCGTCGACCCGTGCCCCCGGCCGGTGTTCGAGCAGTCGTTGCCCGTGGCCGCGTTGCCGACACCGCCGACGGAGACGCTGTTGCCGCAGACGTTGACCGGCACGTCCACCGGAACCTGAACGTGGTTGCCCGAGCCCACGCCGGGTGACTTGCTCGTGTGCCCCCCGGCGTGCGATCCGCCGCCGGAGTGGTGGTGACCGGAGCCGCCGCCCTTGTTGGCGCACTTGTTGCCCACCGCCGGGTTGAGCGCCCCGACCACGTTCACGGTGTTGCCGCAGACGTTGACCGGCGCGTGCACCGGCGCCTGCACCGAGTTGCCCGAGAGCACGCCCGGGGAGTCCGAGGCGCTGCCGTGCGCCCCCGAGTCGGCCTGTGCGTAACCGCCGGTGGCGGCGAGGACGCCGGTCGCGGCCGCCACCGTCATCAGGCCTTTGCGGGTGACCTGTCGCATAGCTTTCCCTGCCTTGTGATCCTTGTGAGCCCTGCGGCTTCAGGAACGCGCACGCGCCGGGATGCGCGGGCGCGGAATACGGAATGCCGAACACGGAATGTCGGCGGCCCCGGAGCGCATGGCGTGCGCTCCGGGGCCGCGGACTCAAGACCCTCATGGGTTTTCAGGCCTTCATGGGGTGCAGGCCCTCATGAGGTGGGCACAACGTCAGACGTTGGTGCAGGTGTTGCCGAAGGCAGGGTTCAGCAGCCCGATCACGGAGACCGTGTTGCCGCAGACGTTCACCGGCACGTGGATGGGCGCCTGGATGACGTTGCCCGAGAGCACACCGGGAGAGTGCACGGCAGCACCCTGAGCACCGGAGTCGGCAGCCGCGATACCCGCACCGGCGAGAACGATGCCACCAGTGGCAGCAGCAGCGGCGACGATCTTCTTGATCATTATTCCTCCTTGTTGGCAATGCGATCCCAGCCGCGGATCGCATCACCTGTAACGAGGAGGGAGTAATAGGGCTACGAGCTTATGAGCCCATTCACTCTTCTCAGTCGACTCCGTACGCGCTGGCGATTATTGGAGTGTCGTTTCAGCGGGTTAATTCAGGACGCTTCGAGGAAGCGGGGGTTCAGGACGCCTCGATGAAGCGGTCCAGGACCCGCACTCCGAACTTGAGGGCGTCGACCGGGACCCGCTCGTCGACACCGTGGAACATGCCGGCGAAGTCCAGCTCCGGCGGCAGCTTGAGCGGGGCGAAGCCGAAGCAGCGGATGCCGAGGTCGTCGAAGGACTTGGCGTCGGTGCCCGCGGAGAGCATGTACGGGACGGCCCGGGCGATCGGGTCCTCGGCGGACAGCGCGGTCTGCATGGCGTCCACCAGCGCCCCGTCGAAGGTGGTCTCCAGCGCCTTGTCGGCGTGCACGTCCTCGCGCTTCACGTTCGGGCCGAGGATCCGGTCCAGGTCGGCGAGGAACTCGTCCTCGTAGCCCGGCAGATAGCGGGCGTCGACGTGGGCGGTCGCCTGGCCGGGGATCACGTTCACCTTGTAACCGGCGCCCAGCTGGGTCGGGTTGGCGGTGTTCTGGAGCGAGGCGCCGATGAGCTTGGCGATACCGCCGAGCTTGGCGAGCGTCGCGTCCATGTTCTCCGGGTCGAGCTCGGTGCCCAGCGCGTCCCCGAGTTCGTCGAGGAAGTGCCGCAGCGTCTTCGTCACGCGCACCGGGAACTTGTGGCGGCCGAGCCGGCCGACCGCCTCGGACAGTTCGGTGATCGCGTTGTCCCGGTGGATCATCGAACCGTGTCCGGCGGTGCCGTCCACGGTCAGCTTCATCCAGTGCATGCCCTTCTGGGCGGTCTCCACGAGATACAGCCGCAGATTCTCGTTGACCGTGAAGGAGAACCCGCCGACCTCGCCGATCGCCTCGGTCACACCCTCGAAGAGGTCCGGGTGCTTGGTGACGAGGTGCTTGGCGCCGAACTTGCCGCCCGCCTCCTCGTCCGCCAGGAACGCCAGCACGAGGTCCCGGGGAGGCTTGCGGCCGCTGCGCACCCGGTCGCGTACGACCGCGAGGGTCATCGCGTCCATGTCCTTCATGTCGACCGCGCCGCGGCCCCAGACACAGCCGTCGGCGATCTCGCCGGAGAACGGGTGGTGCGTCCAGTCCTGGGCGTTGGCCGGTACGACGTCGGTGTGGCCGTGGATGAGCAGCCCGGGACGCGAGCGGTCCTCGCCCTCGATCCTGACCACCGTGGAGGCGCGGCCCTGGTGCGACTCGAAGATCTGCGGTTCGAGTCCCACCTCGGCGAGCTTCTCGGCGACGTACTCGGCGGCCTTGCGCTCACCCGGGCCCGAGTGGTCGCCGTAGTTGCTGGTGTCGATCTGGATCAGCTCGCGGCAGAGGTCGACGACCTCGTCCTCACCCGTGACGCTCCTGGTCCTGTCCGGCTCACTCACGCTGCTTCCTCCCACGCTGCCTGCCGGCGGTGTTCCCGTCGGCGGTCCGTCCATCCTCCCTCTCCGACCCTGCCCACCCCAAGGGCGGACCAGGCCCGTCACACGTCGTTCACGCCCGCCGGCCCGTGATCGGGGGCCCTCGAAAGCCTGGTAATGTTTCCTCCGTCGCCGCGAGGGAAACCCGCGCGACAGACACCTTGTCCGGGTGGCGGAATGGCAGACGCGCTAGCTTGAGGTGCTAGTGCCCTTTATCGGGCGTGGGGGTTCAAGTCCCCCCTCGGACACATCGCACGAGTGAGGGCCGCGACCGGCTGGTCGCGGCCCTCACTCATTGTCTACGACCCCTGGCTCAACGGTGTTACGGCCATGTGTGGGGCAGATCTCGTCAGGATGACATACCCCCACGTCAGAGCCTTGGCGCACAGGCCCTCCAGCCCCTCCCGGGGCCTCCTCGCATGGCTGAGCCGCAGGTCCGGGGCTAGCGTCGTACTAAAATTACACGCTTGTTCGGAGCTGACCGGAACATCCCCAGGCATACCTGCGGGCCCGACGGCTCCCCCGGACATTCCGGGAACGACACGTGAGGACCCGATGGCAGCCCTCGAGCAAGGACCCGCACTAGCGCTGTTCGACGAAGAGGTACGCGCGGAGTTCGGCGACCCGGCACGCTTCACCGCCGCTTCCGCCGCCTCGCCCCGCACCCTCGTCGACATCCTCGACGCGTCCGTACGGGCCTACCCCGACGAGCCCGCGCTGGACGACGGTCACCGCTGCCTCAGCTACCGCGCCCTGGCCGTCGAGGTCGAGGCCCTGAGGCGGCGGCTGAGCGCCGCCGGGGTGGGCCTCGGCGACCGCGTGGGCGTCCGGGTCCCCTCGGGCACCAACGAGCTGTACGTGGCGATCCTGGCCGTCCTCGCGGCGGGCGCCGCCTATGTGCCGGTCGACGCCGAGGACCCGGACGAGCGGGCCGAGCTGGTCTTCGGCGAGGCCGGGGTACGGGCCGTCGTCGGCGCCGGGCACGAGCTGACCGTCAACGGCCGCAGCGAGACGTCTGCCGCGCGGCCCGGTGTCGAACACGACGCCTGGATCATCTTCACCTCCGGTTCGACCGGCAAGCCCAAGGGCGTGGCCGTCAGCCACCGCAGCGCCGCCGCCTTCGTGGACGCCGAGGCCGAGCTGTTCCTGACCGACGACCCGATCGGCCCTGGTGACAGGGTCATGGCGGGTCTCTCCGTCGCCTTCGACGCCAGCTGCGAGGAGATGTGGCTGGCCTGGCGGTACGGGGCCTGTCTGGTGCCCGTGCCGCGCTCCCAGGTGCGCAGCGGCGCCGATCTGGGGTCCTGGCTGGTCGAGCAGGAGATCACCGTCGTCTCCACCGTGCCGACGCTGGCCTCCCTGTGGGAGCCTGAGGCTCTCAACGAGGTCCGGCTGCTGATCTTCGGCGGTGAGGCCTGCCCGCCCGAGCTGGTGCAGCGGCTGGTCACCGAGGGCCGCGAGGTCTGGAACACCTACGGGCCGACCGAGGCCACCGTCGTCGCCTGCGCCTCCCTGATGACCGGCGAGGAGCCGATCCGTATCGGGCTGCCGCTCAACGGCTGGGAGCTGGCCGTCGTCGACGACTCCGGCGAACCGGTGCCCATGGGCGGCAGCGGCCAGCTGGTGATCGGCGGAGTGGGCCTGGCCCGCTATCTCGACCCCGAGAAGGACGCCGAGAAGTACGCCCCGCTCGAGTCGCTCGGCTGGGAGCGCGCCTACCGCAGCGGTGACCTGGTCAAGGCCGAACCTGAGGGGCTGGTCTTCCTCGGGCGGGCCGACGAGCAGATCAAGCTCGGCGGCCGTCGGATCGAGCTGGGCGAGGTGGACACCGCGCTCCAGGGACTGCCCGGCGTCGCGGGTGCCGCGGCCGCGGTCCGTACCGCCCGCAGCGGCAACCAGCTGCTCGTCGGCTATGTCGTCACCCAGGAGGGCTGGGACCACGCGACGGCCGTCGAGAAGCTGCGCGCCGAGCTGCCCGCCGCCCTGGTCCCGCTGCTCGCGCCGGTCGCCGACCTGCCGACCCGGACCTCGGGCAAGGTCGACCGCAACGCCCTCCCCTGGCCCCTGGAGGGCCTGGAGACCGGCGGACCCGCCGAGCAGCTGTACGGCACCGAGGCATGGCTCGCCGAGCAGTGGAGCGAGGTGCTCGGCATCCCCGTCGGATCGGCGCGGGACGACTTCTTCGCGATCGGCGGCAGCAGTCTCGCCGCCGCCCAGCTGACCACCCGGCTGCGCACCCGCTACCCCAGCGCCGCCGTCGTCGACATCTACCAGCAGCCCGTGCTGCGCAAGCTTGCCCGGCATCTGGAGAAGTCCGCTCAGAGTGACGGGGCCACCCGCGAGATCCCGCCGGTGCCCCTGCGCGCCAAGATCGTTCAGCTGCTGGTGCTCGTCCCGCTGTTCACCCTGCTCGGGCTGCGCTGGACCGTGGCGCTGGCCGCGCTGGGCAACGTACTGCACTGGTTCGGTCCGTATCCGTGGGTGCCGACCGCCTCGTGGTGGGTCGTCGCGGCGGGGGCCGGGCTGCTCTTCAGTCCGCCGGGGCGGCTCGCGATCGCGGCCGGCGGTGCGCGGCTGCTGCTGCGCGGTCTGAAGCCCGGACGGTACCCGCGGGGCGGGAGCGTGCATCTGCGGCTGTGGACGGCCGAGCGGCTGGCCGAGTTCAGCGGGGCGACCTCGCTGACGGGGTCCTGGCTGGAGCGGTACGCCCGTGCGCTCGGCGCCAAGGTCGGTTCCGAGGTGGATCTGCACTCGCTGCCGCCGGTGACCGGCATGCTCAAGCTCGGCCGGGGTGCCGCCGTGGAGTCCGAGGTGGACCTGTCGGGGCACTGGCTGGACGGTGACCGGCTGGAGATCGGCACGGTCAAGGTCGGCGCGCACGCCGTGGTCGGCACCCGCAGCATCCTCTTCCCGGGCGCCCGGGTGGGCAAGCGGTCCGAGGTGGCCCCCGGTTCGGCCGTGTCCGGACACATCCCCACCAGCCAGCGCTGGGCCGGAGCGCCCGCGGCCAAGCTCGGCAAGGCCAAGCGGGACTGGCCCAAGGAGCGCCCGCAGCGGGGTACGTACTGGCGCGTGATGTACGGCGCGACCGGCTTCGCACTCTCCGCGTTGCCGCTGGTCGCCGGTCTGGCCGCGCTGCTCGTGGCGAGCGTCTTCGTCTCGCCGGACGCCGGGCTCGGCGACGCGCTGCGGGGTGCCGCGGTCGCGCTGGTGCCGGCGACGCTGGCCTTCGGTCTCGCCTACGCGCTGATCCTGCTGGTCAACGTACGGCTGCTCAGTCTCGGGCTGCGGCCCGGTACGCATCCGACGCACAGCAGGATCGGCTGGCAGGCCTGGACGGTCACGCAGTTGATGGACCGCTCCCGTGACACGCTGTTCCCGCTGTACGCCGGGCTGGCCACACCGGTGTGGCTGCGGCTGCTCGGCATGCGGATCGGGCGGGGCGCGGAGGTGTCGACGGTGCTCGCGCTGCCGAGCCTGACGACGGTCGGCGAGGGCGCGTTCCTGGCCGACGACACACTGACCGCGCCGTACGAGCTCGGGGGCGGCTGGATGCGGATCGGGCGGGCGGAGATCGGGCGCCGCGCCTTCCTCGGGAACTCCGGGATGACCGCGCCGGGCCGTTCCGTGCCGGACGGCGGTCTGGTCGGGGTGCTGTCCGCGACGCCGAAGAAGGCCAAGAAGGGCAGCTCTTATCTCGGCCTGCCGCCGGTCAAGCTGCCCCGCTCCACGCAGGGCGGCGACCAGAGCCGTACGTACGACCCGCCGGCGCGGCTGCTGTGGGCGCGCGGTCTGGTCGAGCTGTGCCGGATCGTGCCCGTCTTCTGCTCGGCCGCGCTGGCCGTGCTGACGGTGGCGGCGCTGAGCGCACTCGGGGCCTGGGCCTGGGCGCTCGCCGGGATCGTGCTGCTGGGCGCCGGGGCCGCCGCCGGGCTGCTTTCCGTGATCGCCAAGTGGGTGCTCGTGGGGCGCCACCGCACCGGTGAGCACCCGCTGTGGAGCGGGTTCGTGTGGCGCAACGAGCTGGCCGACACCTTCGTCGAGGTCGTCGCCGTGCCGTGGTTGGCCGGGTCCGTGCCGGGTACTCCCGTCATGAACCTGTGGCTCCGCGGCCTCGGTGCCCGTATCGGCAAGGGCGTCTGGGTGGAGAGCTACTGGCTGCCCGAGACGGATCTGGTGACACTTGAGGACGCGGCGACGGTGAACCGTGGCTGTGTGCTGCAGACCCACCTCTTCCACGACCGGATCTTGCGGACGGATACTGTGGTCCTCCGTGAGGGCGCCACGCTGGGCCCGGGCGGAATCGTTCTGCCCGGCAGCACCGTCGGGGCGCGCAGCACACTGGGACCCGCGTCCCTCGTCATGGCGGCGGAATCCGTTCCCGACGACACCCGTTGGCTGGGCAACCCGATCGAGGCATGGCGTCCCTAGGCGCGGCCCGTACGGCGCCCGGGGAGGGAACACCGGCACGCCGTACGAGCACAGCGCAGGGAGCAGACACTTCAGTGGTTCAGCAGACAGTGGGAGCGGATCCGTACTTCCCGGCGAACGGTGATCCCCGTTACCGGGTGCATCGGTACGAACTCGCCCTGGACTACCGTCCGGGACCCAACCGGCTGTCCGGCACCGCGCGCCTGAACGCGATAGCGGGGCGGTCGCCGGTCGCCGAATTCCAGCTGAACCTGGCCGACTTCAGGATCGGCCGGGTCAGGGTCGACGGACGGGCGACGCACTACACGCACCGCGGCGGCAGGCTGCGGATCCGCCCGCCGAAGCCGGTCCGGGCCGGCGCCGCGTTCACCGTGGAGGTGCACTGGTCGGGCAACCCCAAGCCGGTGCGCAGCCCGTGGGGCGGGCTCGGCTGGGAGGAGCTGGAGGACGGGGCGCTGGTGGCCAGCCAGCCGGTCGGGGCGCCGTCCTGGTACCCGTGCAACGACCGCCCGGCCGACAAGGCCTCCTACCAGATCTCGATCACCACGCCCTCGGCGTACTCAGTGGTCGCGGGCGGCCGGCTGCTGACCTGTACGACCAAGGCGTCCACGACGACGTGGGTGTACGAGCAGTCGGCGCCCACGTCCAGCTATCTGGTCGGGCTGTCCGTCGGGAAGTACCAGACCGTGCTGCTCGGCGATCCGGGTCTCGGCGGTGTCCCGCAGGCCGGGCACGTTCCGGCGCACCTGCTCACCGAGTTCTCCCGGGACTTCGCGCGGCAGCCCTCGATGATGCAGCTGTTCGAGGAGCTCTTCGGCCCGTACCCGTTCGGCGAGTACGCGGTGGTCGTCACCGAGGAGGAGCTGGACGTCCCGGTGGAGGCACAGGGGCTCTCCCTGTTCGGCGCCAACCACGTGGACGGGGCGCGGAGTTCGGAGCGGCTCGTGGCGCACGAGCTGGCCCATCAGTGGTTCGGCAACAGTGTGAGCATCGCCGACTGGCGGCACATCTGGCTGAACGAGGGCTTCGCGAAGTACGCGGAGTGGCTGTGGTCGGAGCGGTCCGGCGGGCGCAACGCCCAGGCGCTCGCGGACCTCTCGCACCGCAAGCTGTCCGCGCTGCCGCAGGACCTGAGGCTGTCCGACCCGGGCCGCAAGCTGATGTTCGACGACCGGCTCTACGAGCGCGGCGGGCTGCTGGTGCACGCGGTGCGGTGTGCGCTGGGGGACGACGCGTTCTTCCGGATGCTCCGCGGGTGGGCGTCGGTGCACCGGGGCGGCACGGTCACCACGGCGGCCTTCACGACGCATGTGGCCCGGTTCGCGACCGAGCCGCTGGACGACCTGTTCCGGTCGTGGCTGCATGACACTGCCCTGCCGCCGTTGCCGTCTCCCGGCAGGGCGATTCCGGCGCGGCCTCCGTATCCGCCCTCGAACGCCGACTCCGTGTAGCGCCCGGCGGGGTCCGGCTCGCCGCCCGGGCCGGGGGTGCCGGGAGACGCGGGTGTCATCATGGACGGTGTTCACGGTGCCGCAGCGAAGTCACGGGGGTCGTGCGATGGGCAGTGAGAGCGGGGCTGTTGCCGGTGGTCTTGCCGAGACGATCGAGGCGTTGCGGGCCGAGTTGACGGCCGCGATGGCGCGCGGCAGCGGTGAGCCGCTGCAGTTCGAACTCGGGCAGGTGGACGTCGAGTTGGCGCTCGCCATCACGCGCGAGGGTTCCGGCAGCGGCGGACTGAGCTTCGGAGTGGTGTCGTTCGGGGCGGCGGGAAAGGCCGCGTCGGAGACGACGCACCGGCTTTCCCTCACGCTCAACCCGGTGGCGGCGGGCGCGGAAGGCCCCGTGCGCGTGACCGCCGACGTCGACGGCGAGCCGCGCTGAGGAGGACCTGGACGTGCCGTTGACCGCTCAGCGTGTCGCGGAGGTGTTCAACCCCCGGGCCGGCGTGGTGGGTTCGGGGTGGTTCGTCACGCCGCAGCTCGTACTCACGGTGTGGCACGCGGCCGAGGGCACGGCACCTGTCGGCGAGGCCACTCCCGGTGCCCCGCCGCCCCGCCGCGCCCTGTCCCCGGCGGCGCTGGACGAGCTGGCCGAGGGCCGCGAGCCGTGCCGGGTAAGGGCGTTGTCGGACGCCACCGCGGGGCGGCCGTTCCGGGACGCGGTGACGGTGTGGTGGCGGCCCGAGTGCGATGTGGCGCTGCTGCTGGTCACCGAGGACGCCGACCGGGCGACGCCGTCGGCCGGGTGGCCGACGACGTACTGGGCCGATCTCGTCTCCGCCGACCCGGTCGAGGTCACAGCCGTCGGCTTCCCCGACCACGATGTGGTGGGCAGGGTGCGCGAGTCCCGGCAGTTCGGCGGGGTCGTGCATCCGCTGTCGGGGGTGCGGTCCGGGCACTGGGTCATCACGACCGGCGCGCTCGCGCGGCCCACGCCCGGCAGCGGCTGGGCGGGGATGTCGGGGGCCGCGCTGTTCGCCGGGGACCGGCTGGTGGGACTTGTCACCGCCGACGCCGGTGGCGGTTCCGGAGCCGTAGCCGAGCTGCGGGCCGTGCCCGCGCGGACGTTCGCGGACGATCCGCTGCTGGCGGAGTGGATCCGGTGGGCCGGCGGAGCGGGCGCCTGGGCGTACGGGCGGATCGAGCGGCCGGAGCGGGATCCGGGGCGGGCCGACTCCGGTGACGGCACGCGGCTCCAGGGCACGGACGGTCGCCGGAGCACCTCGCCGAGGCTGCCGGGCACCACGGGATGGCCCTGGCGCCGGCGCCACCGTCCGCTGCTGCCGCCCGAGTTGCTCGCCGCCGCTCCCGCGCCCGACGAGGTACGCGACCGGGGCGGTCTCACCTACCGGGCCGCCGAGCCCGGCGAACTGGCCCGCGTCTACACCCAGCAGCGCCTCGACACCACCGCCGACCGGGACGCCGAGGCCCCGGCCGGGCCCCTGCGGGTCACCGGGCAGCCGGTGTCCGTCGAGCGGCTCCTCACCGATCCGACCGTGCGCCACATCGTGGTCACCGGGGAGGCGGGGGTCGGCAAGTCCAGCCTGCTGGAGTACGTGGAGGCCACGGCCTGGCAGTGGTGGCGGGGCGCGACGCGGGCGGACGGGCCGGACGGGGCGCCGTTCGGGCCGCTGCTCCCGCTGCGGATCGCCGCGCGCGAGCTCGTGGGGCACGACTCGATCGCGTCGGCCGCGGGGCCGGGGGCGCGGGCGTTGCTGGACGCGGGGCCGCCGGTGCCGGGCGCGCGGGTGCTGGTGCTGGTGGACGCGCTCGACGAGGTGACCGGGCCCGAGGACTGGCGCCAGGTGATGGAGGTCCTGCTCGCGGCGGCCCGGGAGAGCGCGAGCGGGCCCGGCATGGAGCGGCGTCTGCTGCTGTCCGCGCGCAGCCTGCACGACAGCGCCTGGCGCGGCCTGGCCGGCGCCGGAGCCACGGAGTTCCGGCTGCAGCCGTTCACCGTGGAGCAGTTGCACCGATTCGTGATGGCCCATCAGACGGGCGGCCCCGAACGGCTGTTGGACCCCGAGGTCCACGAGCGGGCCGCGGCGCGGGCGGCGGAGTTCGTGGCGTATGTGCGGGGCAACGGCATGCTCGACCTGGTGCGGCTTCCGCTGCTCGCGCATCTCGCGGTCGGCCAGTACTTCGACCTGGGCGGCGAACCGCGCGTGCAGAACCGCCGGGTCGACCTGTACGCGCGCGCCGTGGCGGAGTTCCTCGGCCGCTTCCCGCAGCGGCAGAGCCCGTACGAACCCCATCTGCGGGACCGGATCGAGGAGTTGCTGGGCGGGCTGCGTGAGCGGCACGCGCGCGAGGCCCCGCGGCACACCGCCGTCACCGTCGCGCTGCGCGGTTTCCTCGGCGATCTCGCCGACACGTATCTGCGGCACGGCACACCGATCGTCGGCGCCGCCACGGGACTGCTGGCCGATCCGGCCGAACCCGCGGACGGCGACCCGTACCGGCATCGGGCGGTGACCGCGCTGCTGGAAGCCACCGGGGTGGTCGTCGACGTCCATACGGCTCATCCCCGGTTCCTGCACCGCACGTTCGCCGAGTACCTGGCCGCGGAGCACCTCCGGGACCGCTACGGCACGGATCCCGCCACCTGGGGCGACGCCCTCGCCGACGCCGACACCCGGGTCGCCGCGCTGTTCGCCTTCGACCGTCATCCGCCCGACGTACGGCGCGGGATCGCGAGCGAGCTGGCCGCCGATCCCGAACGGGTCGAGCAGGCGGCGTCGTTGCTGGCGGAGGGCATGTGCGACGACGACACCCGCGGCCGGATCCTCGAACTCCTCTGGCGCCGCCCCGACGAGCAGGAGCGCGACACGGCCCCGGTCGTCCGGAACTGGCGCGGGACCCACTCCTCGCTCGCGCATCTGCCGCAGCAGCGGCGCCGGCTGCACGACATGGCGACGGACCCCCGCTCCGTGCCCGTGGACCGGATCAACGCCGCCGGGGCCCTGGCCGGTCACGACGCGCGCGGCACGGACCTGCTGCGGACCTTCGCGCACGACGGCTCGTACCCCCTGGACCTGCGGATCGCCGCGGCGTGGTACCTGGCCCACATCGACCGGGAGGCGGGCACGGAGCTGCTCGCCCGGTTCGCGGACGACGCGCCGTCCCGCCACTGCGCCGTGGCCGCCGCCCGGCTGGCCGACCACGACACCTCCGCGGGCACGTCCCGGCTGCGCGCCCTGGTCGCGGACCCGCGCTGCCCCGACGTGGCCAAGGTCGACGCGGCCATCGCGCTGTGCGCCCACGACCTGACGGCCGGGACGGACTGGCTGCGGCGGTTCGCCGCCGACGGTCGGTTCTTCGCGGACAGCCGGGTGTACGCGGCCGACGCGCTCGCCGCCTCGGCCGAGGGCGACGACCGGACCCGGGCCGAGGCGACCCTGCTCCTGGAGCGCATCGCCCGCGACGAACGGGTGGACGCCGGCTACCGCGTCGAGGCGGCGCACCGCCTCGCCCGTTACCGGGCCGACCCGGGCACGCTCCTCCTGCGCGAATTCGCCGACGGCGCCCTGCACGGCCGTTACAGCTGCGACGCCGCGGTTCTTCTCGCGCAGCACGACCACGCGGAAGGGGCTCGCGCGCTGGACGCCATCGCCCGCGCCGCCGGCCAGGAGCCCCAGCACCGACTGCGCGCGGCAGTCGAGCTCGCCCACTACGAACCGGCCGACGGTGAGGCCCGGTTGGCCGCGCTCGCCCGGGAGCCCGGCTGGGACGAAGGCCCGCGCATCCGGGCGGCCGCGCTGCTCGCCGACCGCAACCGGGAGGCGGGGCTGCCCCTTCTGCGGTCGTACGCCGTCGAGTCGGCCGGCGAGGTCCGCGTGGTCGCCGCGCGTGCCCTGGCGGACGTGGACCGTGAGGAGGGGCTGCGGCTGCTGCGGGAGCTGGCCGAGTCACCGGAGGCCGGCCGTTCCGTACAGGTCCGTGCGGCCACCGCCATGGGCGACTTCGATCCGCGGCTGAAGGACGCGACGCTGCGCAGGCTCGGGGTGGACATCAAGCCGGGCGGCTGGTTCTCCACCTGACCTGACAACGTGCTGGTTGCCGGTTGCTCGTTGTTGGTTGGTCGTTGCCGGTTGCTCGTTGCTGATTGCCCGTTGCCGGTTCTCCACGTTCTCCACGTGACAACACGCTGGCTCTCGCCGTGACACCTGCGACAGAATGTGTCCGGACGGTGACCAGGGGTGGAAGCTCACCAACGGGGAGGCGGCACACGGTGATCCCGCGCATCGACGGTGGTCCGGATCCGGTCGGCATGGCGCGAAAGGTGGCGCGCAAGGGCGACTGGCGCACCCTGTGGTGGCTGATCCTCTCCCTGCCGCTGCCCCAGGCCGCGGGCGCGGCGGCCCATCTGAAACGCCGCAAGTGGGACCCGCCGTCCGACGCCGACGCCCGCCTGGCCGACGTGCTCACCGGGCTCTCGCCCAAGGAGACGACCAGGCTCGGGACGGAGTTGTTCGACCGCACGACCCACAGGCTGTCCGACACGCTGGACTTCGCCAGTCCGGTGGGCTTCTCCGTGCGCCACCCGGTCGTGGCGCTCTCCCTCAGGGGCCGCGACGCACACACCTCGCGCGTCGTCACCGTCGACCGGACGGGCGTGCGGTCGACGCTGTACGAAGGGCCCGCGCAGCACTGGTCGCTGTGCGCCATCGACAGCGAAACGGTCGTGGCCCGGCGGGAGTTCGACAGCGGGGGCTACCGCGGCGACACGGAGGTCGTCGAGTACACACCCGGCCGGGAGGCCGTACTGGCCCAGGGCAGCGGCCTGTTGGACGCGGTGGTGGAGGCGACCGCGACGGGCTTCGTGATGGGCACGAAGCTGAACGGCGTGGCCTTCGCCCTCGCGGACGGCGAGCAGGAGCAGCTCAACCTGCGGGAGTTCGGCCTCCGGCGTGCCGACCTGTTCGCCGTCGACGCCACCGGTACCCGGATCGCCTTCGCGGACGACACCAGGATCCTCGTCACCGACAGCAGACTGCAGCCGATGCACGACATCGTCGTGGAGTCACTGCGGCACGGCTCGATCAACGCGATCACCTTCACCGAGGACTCCATCGTCACGGCCGGCTACGACAAGGGCCTGTACCGCTGGCAGGTCATCGGCGGCCGTCTCCGCGGACTGCACGACGGCTGGCACTCGTCACCGCGTACGTTCTTCCGGCTCAACCCGGTGGCGCCGTGGAACCTCCTGGTCGCGGAGGGCGGCAACGTCAACTACCACTACGACATCGCCTCTCTCGAACGCAGCCCGGCCCCGCCCTTCCTGGTGCAGGCGGGGCCCGACAGCAAGGACGACGAGCTGGGACTCCCGCGCGCCGTAGGGAAGTTCGCGTCGTCGCCGTACGGACGGCTGGCGGTGTACGAGGGCATGCTCGCGGTGCCCACGAGGAACTCGTCGACGGACTTCTACTCGACGGTCGTCCAGGACCTGGAGCACCCGCTCAACCTGCTGATGAAACCGCTCTCGACCCTCACGGCCGCCGACGCGGACCGGGTCCGCCCGCACCTGGACGCGCCGTCCGGCACGCCGAGCACGTACGCCCTCACCGCCACCGAGCGGGCCGTACTGGCGGCGGCGGTCGAGGCGTGCGCGTGGGCACCGAAGGTGACCGGCGGCTGACGGACGCCAACTGGACCCAGGTGCCGTCGAGTTCGTCGACCGGGAAGACCACGGAGCCGTTCTCGCGGGAGGATGTACTCGTGTCGGGGCAGCTGATTCACGGATTCCCCATAGCGCGTGGTGCAGCAGAATGGAGCGCATGTCCCGACGCACCCCGCAATCCCGCAACCAGCGCCGTTCCGCCCCCGCAGGCAACCCCTCCTGCCCTTGCGGACTTGCGGAGACGTACGAAGAGTGCTGTGGCCGATTTCATCGGGGTCAGGGCACGGCCCCCACCGCCGAGGCCCTGATGCGCTCGCGCTACTGCGCGTTCGTGAAGCGCGACGAGGCATACCTGCTGCGCACCTGGCATCCGCGCACCCGCCCGCCCCGCGTCGAGTTCGATCCCGCCATGCGCTGGACCGCCCTGGAGATCCTCGCCACCAGCGAGGGCACCCCCTTCCACACCACCGGAACGGTGACCTTCCGAGCGTCGTACAAGGGCGGCTCACTCCACGAACACAGCCGCTTCGAGCGGGTGGACGGAGCATGGGTGTACGTGGACGGCGACATCACCGAGTAGCGCCCCAATAGGGGCGCGGGGCTGTGCACATTTGCGGCTCCGCCGCGTGGGCGCGACCAGCCCCCACGCACCCGCAGCCGACCAACCACCCACCAAGACCCGGAAGTTCAGGCCTCCGGACTAAGAACATCCAGTTCCTGAAGCGCACCCACCACAATCTCCCGGGTCAACTCCTCCGCCCGAACCGCGTCACCCCCACGAATCGCCTCCGCGACCTGAACGTGAAGCGTGACGGCCGCGGGGTCAGGGTCCTCGAACATGACCTGATGGTGAGTACGACCGGCGAGAACCTCGGCAACCACGTCCCCGAGCCGCGCGAACATCTCGTTGCCGGACGCGTTCAGCACGATCCGGTGGAACGCCACGTCATGGACGAGATACCCCTCCAGCCGGTGCCCGCGCGAGTTGGCCACCATGCCGAGGGCGCACTCGGTGAGCTCGGCACACTGCTCGGCGGTGGCGTGCTTGGCGGCAAGCCCCGCCGCGACCGGCTCGACCGCGCAGCGCAGCACGGTCAGCGAGCGCAGCTGCCGCGGCCGGTCGGCGCCCGCCAGCCGCCACCGGATGACCTGGGGATCGTAGACATTCCACTCGTTCGCGGGACGCACGGTGACGCCGACCCGGCGACGGGACTCGACAAGGTGCATCGACTCCAGGACCCGGACCGCCTCGCGCATCACGGAACGTGACACCTCGAAACGCTGCGCCAGCTCGTCGGTGCGCAGCACGCTGCCCGGCGGATACTCACCCGCGGTGATGGCGGGACCGAGGCTCTCCAGTACACGGCCGTGCAGCCCCCGGCCCGGTGTGCTCATGGGGTTCACCCTACGAGCCCGACGACGGGAACAAAAAGTCAGACTTATACGTCACAGACTCTTGAATTCATCTGACCTATGGGTTTCAGTGTCGTGACGGATGCGGCACCTGACGTACATCCGGCATCGAGATGTCGACACCGGGAAGCCGAATCCGGGTGTCGAAGAAGACAGCGAGGCAGTGATGAACACCCCCCACGTCGTCGTGGTCATGGGAGTGGCAGGCACGGGCAAGACCACCATCGGTCCCCTGCTCGCCCAGCGGCTCGGCGTTCCCTACGCCGAGGGCGACGACTTCCACCCCGAGGCCAACATCGCCAAGATGACGGCCGGGACTCCGCTGACCGACGAGGACCGCCTGCCCTGGCTCGACGCCATCGGCGCCTGGGCGCACGGGCGGGCCGGCCTCGGCGGGGTGGTCAGCAGTTCCGCACTGAAGCGCAGTTACCGGGACCGGCTCAGGTCGGCCGCCCCCGGGGTCGTCTTCGTCCATCTCACGGGCGACCGGCAGCTCATCGAGGACCGGATGGCGCACCGCCAGGGCCACTTCATGCCGACGGCGCTCCTGGACTCCCAGTTCGCCACCCTCCAGCCGCTCCAGGCGGACGAGACGGGTGTCGCCGTGGATGTCACCGGCAGCCCCGAGGAGATCACCGACCGGGCCGTGACCGCGCTGCGCGGCCTCGACGGGTAACCCCCGCAGCCCCCGATCAGCCCCACCCCACAGTCCTCCCCTCCCCTCAAGGAAAACCACCGTGACCAGACTCAGCGTCGAGATGCTGGCAGCGGACCCCGTCGAGCCGATCACCTCGGCGGGCCACGCTCAGCTGGGCATCGCCGTACTGGCGGGCATAGCCGTCATCGTCCTGCTCATCACCAAGTTCAAGCTCCACGCCTTCCTCGCGCTGACCATCGGGTCGCTGGCGCTCGGCGCCTTCGCCGGAGCGCCCCTCGACAAGGCGATCACCAGCTTCTCGGCCGGTCTCGGTTCGACCGTCGCCGGTGTGGGCGTCCTGATCGCCCTCGGCGCGATACTCGGCAAACTGCTCGCGGACTCCGGCGGCGCCGACCAGATCGTCGACACGATCCTCGCCAAGGCGGGCGGGCGCTCGATGCCGTGGGCGATGGTGCTGATCGCCTCGGTGATCGGACTGCCGCTGTTCTTCGAGGTCGGGATCGTGCTCCTCATCCCGGTCGTCCTGATGGTCGCCAAGCGCGGCAACTACTCGCTGATGCGCATCGGCATTCCGGCGCTCGCGGGCCTGTCCGTGATGCACGGGCTGATCCCGCCGCACCCCGGCCCGCTGGTCGCGATCGACGCGGTCAAGGCGAACCTCGGCGTCACCCTCGCCCTCGGCATCCTGGTCGCCATCCCGACCGTGATCATCGCGGGCCCGGTGTTCTCCAAGTACGCGGCCCGCTGGGTGGACGTCCCGGCGCCGGAGAAGATGATCCCGCAGCGCGCCTCCGAGGACCTGGAGAAGCGCCCCGGCTTCGGCGTCACCATCGCCACCGTGATGCTGCCGGTCGTGCTGATGCTGGCCAAGGCGCTGGTGGACATCGTCATCGACGACCCCGAGAACATGGTGCAGCGCGTCTTCGACGTGATCGGCTCGCCGCTGATCGCCCTGCTCGCGGCCGTGCTGGTCGCCATCTTCACCCTCGGCCGGGCGGCCGGGTTCACCAAGGACCGGATCTCCTCGACCGTCGAGAAGTCCCTCGGCCCGATCGCGGGCATCCTGCTGATCGTCGGCGCGGGCGGCGGCTTCAAGCAGACGCTGATCGACTCCGGCGTGGGCCAGATGATCCTGGACATCTCCAAGGACTGGTCCATACCCGCGCTGCTGCTCGCCTGGCTGATCGCGGTGGCGATCCGGCTCGCGACCGGTTCCGCGACCGTCGCCACCATCTCGGCGGCCGGTCTCGTGGCCCCGCTCGCGGCCGACATGTCGACCACGCACGCCTCACTGCTCGTGCTGGCCATCGGCGCCGGTTCACTGTTCTTCTCCCATGTGAACGACGCCGGGTTCTGGCTGGTCAAGGAGTACTTCGGCCTCAGTGTCGGCCAGACCATCAAGACCTGGTCGGTCATGGAGACCATCATCTCGGTGGTCGCAGGCGCCCTTGTCCTCCTCCTGTCCCTAGTGATCTAGCTCGCACCCCGGGAGTACGGCGATGACTCACCCTCTCTTCGACATCAGCGGCCGTACGGCACTGGTCACCGGGTCCAGCCGGGGCATCGGCCTCGCGCTGGCCCGGGGACTCGCCGAGGCAGGCTGCAAGGTGGTCCTGAACGGCCGCGACACCGACCGGCTCACCAAGGCCGCCGCGGAACTGCCCGGCGAGATCCACACCGCCGCCTTCGACGTCACCGACGGCCCGTCGGTGGCCGCCGGGATAGCGGACGTCGAGGAGCGGGTGGGCCCGCTGGACATCCTCGTCAACAACGCCGGGATGCAACTGCGGGCCCCACTCCTGGAGTTCGCCGACGCCGACTGGCACCGCATCCTCGACACCAACCTCACCAGCGCCTTCCTCGTGGGCCGCGAGGCCGCCCGCGGCATGACCGCTCGCGGCCACGGCAAGATCGTCAACATCTGCTCGCTGCAGAGCGAGGTGGTACGGCCCGGGATCGCGCCGTACGCCGCCACCAAGGGCGCGCTGAAGATGCTCACCAAGGGCATGTGCGCCGACTGGGGGCCGCAGGGCGTCCAGGTGAACGGCCTGGGCCCCGGTTACATCGAGACCGAACTGACCCAACCCCTCGTCGACGACCCGGAGTTCAGCGCCTGGGTCCGCCGACGGACCCCGGCCGGCCGCTGGGGCCGTACGGAGGACCTGGTCGGCGGAGTCCTGTTCCTCGCCTCCCCCGCGGCGAACTTCGTCAGCGGACAGATCCTGTACGTCGACGGCGGCATGACCAGCGTTCTCTAGCTCCTCCGAAAGTCCTCCAGCTCCTCCGAAAGTCTGAGTTCTCCGAAGGGTGTGCTGATGCTCGGTTGCGTGATCCACGGCCAGGACGACCTGCGCGTGGACGAACTCCCGGTCCCCTCCCCCGGCCCCGGCGAGGCCCTCGTCGCCGTGCGGTACGGCGGGGTGTGCGGATCCGACCTCCACTACTGGCGGCACGGCGGGGTCGGCGACTTCCGCCTCCGCGAGCCGATGGTCCTCGGCCACGAGGTGGTCGGGACGGTACTTCTCTACGGTGACGGCACGTCAGGCCCGGTCCCCGGTACGCCTGTTGCCGTGCACCCCGCGACGCCCTGCGGGGTGTGCCCCGAGTGCTCCGACGGCCGCCGGAACGTGTGCCGCGACACCCGCTACCTCGGCAGCGCGGCCCGTACGCCCCACGTCCAGGGCGGTTTCGCGGCCCAGGTCGTCGTACCCGCCGAGCAGTTGCGGCCGATCCCCGCCGGACTCCCCCTGCGCCGGGCGGCGTTGGCGGAGCCGCTCTCCGTCGCACTCCACGCGGTACGACGAGCAGGTGACGTGACCGGCAAGCACGTACTCGTCACCGGTGCGGGACCCATCGGCTGCCTGGTCGTCGCGGCGGCGAAGGCCGCGGGTGCCGCACGGGTCACGGTCACGGACCTGCTCCCCCGCGCGCTGGAGTACGCGGTGGCGGCAGGCGCGGACGATGCCCTGCGCGCCGACGACCCGTCCGCTCCCGCCTGGCCCTCCGAGGTGGACACGGCCATCGAGGCCTCGGGCGTCGCCGCCGGCCTCGACACCTGCCTCCGCCTCGTACGCCGTGGCGGGGTCGTGGTCCAACTCGGCATGCTGCCTCCCGGCCAGTCCCCCTTCGCGGGCAACCTCGTCGTCAGCCGCGAGATCGAACTCCGAGGAGCCTTCCGCTTCGACACAGAGTTCGACGACGCCCTCACGCTCCTGACCCGAGAGCCCCGCTTCGACCACCTGATCAGCGCGGTGATCCCGCTCAACGAGGCGAAATCAGCCTTCACCCTGGCAGCAAACCGAGCAGAATCCTGCAAGGTACTCCTGGACTTCGAAGCGGGGGCGCCCCTTTAGGGGCGCGGGGAACTGCGCGACAAGCCACATCGAACCCGCACGTGTCAAACGACCGTCACCAAGCCGCCAAACCGCCGGAGGCCCCCGCTAGGGACGCCAGAGCGGATGCTCCTCCTCCGCCCATTCCTTACTGACGGACCCCGTCCGGAGCCCCCGCCGGGCCTCCGGACGGGCCATGGCCATCCCGATGTGCCCGGCAAGAACAAGCCCAATGGTCAGAGCAAGCCAGTCATGCACAAAGGTCGCACTCGTGCGCCACACGAGCGGCGCAAGATGCGTGAACCACATCAACAACCCCGTCCCGAGCATGACCAGCACGGCCCCCGCGATCCACGCCGCGTACACCTTCTGCCCGGCGTTGAACTTCCCGGCGGGCCGCGACCGAGGCCGGGCATCACGCCGAAGCGCCGCCCGCAGCCACACCCGATCGTGCGCCCCGAACCGGTTGAGCAGCCGCAGGTCCTTCCGGAAGGCCCGTGAGACGAGCCCGGCCAGGACGGGCACCGGCAGCAACAGCCCCGACCACTCGTGCAGCCGCACCACCAGTTCGCGCCGCCCGACGAGTTCGGCGAGCTGCGGCAGGTAGAGACAGGCCGCGGTCACCACGCACACCCCCATCAGCACCGCCGTCACCCGGTGCACCCACCGCTCGGCGGGCGAGAACCGCCGCACCCGCACGGAACCCGCGAACCGCTCCCCGGCGTTCGCGGCCCGGTCGGGCACCCCCGGGAGCTCGGTATCAGGTCGCGTCATCGTCCCGTCCGTTCGATCGGCCGACCCACGCGTCCACGTCGTACCCCCGGTCCTCCCAGTAGCCGGGGCGGACGTCCGAGGTGAGGGTGATGCCGGAGAGCCACTTCGCGGACTTGTAGAAGTACATGGGAGCGACATAGAGACGGACCGGACCGCCGTGGGAGTGGTTCAGATCCTTGTCCTGCATACGCAGCGCCACGAGGACATCGGCGCGGCGGGCCTGGGCCAGGGTCAGGCTCTCCGAGTACGCACCGTCGAAGCACGTGAACCGCACGGCCCCGGCCGAGGAGCGCACCCCCGCGGCATCCAGCAACTGGGACAGCCGTACGCCTTCGAAGGGTGTGTCGGGCACTCTCCACCCCGTGACGCACTGGACGTCACGCACCATCCGGGTCTGCGGCAGGGCACGCAGATCGGCCAGGGTGTACGTGGCCGGGCGGTCGACCAGGCCGTCGATCTTGAGGCGGTAGGTGTCCTCGTTCTTGTGCGGGACGGACGAGGCGACCGAGTAGTAGCGGAAGCCGCCGCCGTTGGGGAGCAGGCCGGTCAGCCCGGTGGGGTCCTTGTCCGCGGCGCCGCCGAGGAAGGACTCCAGGCCGCGCTGGAGCGTGGGCGCGGTGGCCACGCCGAGTGCGCCGAGCCCGAGCATGCCGAGCATGAGCCGCCGCCCCACGGGGGTGCCGCTCTCCTCCGGATCCGAAGGGGTCGGTTGTTCCGTGTTCACTCATTGATTCGAACACCCTTGGCCCCCGGAAGCCAGGGGCCAAGGGTGTCCGTCAGAGTTCCGTAATCACTTCTTACGGCTTTCTCAGCAGCGCGGCACACAAGCCTGCCGGAGGCGTCAGTGAGACGCCCGGGCGACGGGAACCGCTCACGCGTCCTCCTCGGCCGCCTTCTCCAGCTGGAACGCCTCGTTGCCGAGCCCGATCCTGGCGTGGGCCTCGGGCTTGCGGGCGCGCAGGAAGAGGCCCTGAAGGATGCCCGCCGCGGCGGCGAGCACGATGATGCCGGGCAGTACCCAGCTCAGCGAGGAGTCGGGGCCCGCGCCCACGAGGACGTCGAAGTCCTTGACGGTGTAGAAGGCGATGACGAGCAGCGAGACACCGGCGATCACGGAGGCCACGAGGCGCCAGGCCTGGGCTCCAGCGGCGCCCCGGCGGGCGAAGAACACGACGACGGAGAGCGACGCCGCGGCCATCAGGACGATCACGCCGAGGGCGCCGACGTTGCCCATCCAGGTGAACAGCTGCAGCACGGGCGCGGTGGGGTCGCCGGTCGGCTTGTCGTCGGCGACGGCGAACGCCCCGACGACGACCACGGCGATGACGGTCTGCAGCAGCGATCCGGTGCCGGGCGCGCCGCTCGCCCCCGTGGTCCGGCCGAAGACCGAGGGCAGCAGACCTTCCCGGCCCATGGCGAAGGCGTACCGCGCGACGACGTTGTGGAAGCTGAGCATCGCCGCGAACATGCCGGTCACGAACAGCACATGGAGCACATCGGTGAACGTCCCGCCGAGCCGTTCGTCGGTGAGGAAGAACAGCAGTCCGGCACTCTGCTTCTGGGAGGTGCCCACGATCGCGGAGGGCCCCGCCGCGACGGTCAGCGCCCAGGAGCTGATGGCGAAGAAGACGGCGACGAAGCCGATGGCGAGGAACATCACGCGCGGGACCAGGACGTGCGGGCGGCTGGTCTCCTCCGCGTACACGGGGGCCTGTTCGAAGCCGAGGAACGCGGCGATGCAGAAGCACAGGGCGGTGCCGAGGCCGGCCCCGGTGAGGGTGTCGGGGTTGAAGGCGTGCAGCGACAGGCCCTCCTTGGCGGGGTCGGCGACGGCCGCGATGTCGAAGATGACGACGAGGGCGACCTCGATGACCAGCAGTACGCCGAGGACCAGCGCGTTCACGTCGATCTTCAGCCAGCCGAGCGCGCCGACGACGAGGGCCGCCACCAACGCCGGTATCCACCAGGCGACTTCGACTTCGAGATAGGTGGCGAAGAGGCCGGACACCTCGAAGCCGAAGATGCCGTAGATGCCGATCTGCAGCGCGTTGTACGCGACGAGCGCGACCGCCGCGGCACCCGAGCCGGCGGTGCCGCCGAGCCCTCGGGAGATGTACGCGTAGAAGGCGCCCGCGTTGTGGACGTGGCGGCTCATCTCGGCGTACCCGACGCTGAAGAGGACGAGCACGATGCCGAGAAGGACGAAGAGCAGCGGCTGGCCGACGATGCCCATCACCGCAAATGTGGTGGGCATGACACCTGCGACCACCATGAGCGGGGCGGTCGCCGCGAGAACGGAGAGCAGCAGGCCCCCCGTACCGAGCCGGTCGGAACGCAGGGCGCGGTCCTGACCCTTGAAGGTGCTGATGCCTCCGGCGTCGGCGGTGGTCTGTCTGCTCGTGCTCGACGCACTTGAGGTGTGCGAACTGCCCGTCGTCATGGCGGGGTTGTCCTTTCGGATGTTCCAGTGGCTGCGGTGTACAGGAGCGTTTGTTCAGACCGTGCCGAGCACGCTGTCGCGTGCGGCGCGGAAGGCTTTGTGCGGGTCGCGGTCGGGGTACGACCAGGGCACCGGGGTCCCGTACGGTCCGATGCGATGGAAGAGGGCGGCGGCCTCCGCGCCCCGGCCCTCGCAGAACTTGGCGTGGGCAAGGAAGTTGAGGTCGATCCGGCTGCGCGGATGGTCGTCGCGCTCCCACTCCAGCCACCAGTCGAAGGCCGCCTTCATCACCTGGCGGGCCCGGCGCCCGACCCAGTGCCCGGAGGCCACCGGATCGGCGGGCTCGACCCCGGCGGCGGCCAGGACGCGATAGCGCTCGGCGTGCGCGACGACGGGCAGGACGGCCAACGGCGAGTCGGCGGGCGCCTGTTCGGCGGACCAGGTCGCGAAGTCGTAGACCTCGTGCAGCGGGTCCTGCCCGGCGTCCGGTCTTCGCTCGGCGAGCCGGGCCACCATCAGATGGTGGGCGTGATGGTGGTCGGCATACCGGTGCCGCACCTCGTCGAAGAGCTGGACCACCTCCTGCTCACCGCCGAGCACACGCTCCAGCATCAGCAGCCCGAGCCAGGGCGTGGGGTCGGCGGGCAGCAGGGCGGCCGCGGCACGACAGGCCTCGCGGGCCCGGGCGGGCTTGTCCTTGCCGTTCAGGGCACGCTGCACGGTGGCGAGGGCGAGCAGCACGGAGGCGTCGCCCGACTCGGGCTCGGCGAGCAGCCAGTCACGGGCCCAGGCCTGGGTACTGGACTCCTGCGCGAGGGCGGTGACGCGATGACCGCGGCGGTCCCAGTCGTCGCCGGTCGCGACGAGCAGACCGCGTACGGCTGTCCACCGGCCCTGGGCCAACGCGGCGCGGGCGGCGACGAGTTCGGCGTCGTCGAGCGCGGCGTCGAAGGCCTGGGCCGCACGCTTGCGGCCGCGTCCCAGGGGTGGCGGGGGTGGAGACACCGCGGAACTTCCTCACACGACGCGGTAATTCAGTGGGCATTTTGTGCAACCGGTTGACATTTACCGGAGGTTGGATTCTGTCAGGGGCCAATTACGGACAGCCAACCCCCAGCCAATGGTTCGCGTCAAGCCCGGACATTGCTTTACACGCGTCAACGGCCTGTCGGCGGCCCCGAGTTGAGGCCGCCGTAACCCCACTGTCAGCCGACTGCCTTCGCCGCCGCACGCCCCGCCGCACGCCCCGAGAACAGGCATCCGCCGAGGAACGTCCCTTCCAGGGACCGGTATCCGTGCACTCCGCCGCCGCCGAACCCAGCCGCCTCCCCCGCCGCGTACACCCCGGACAGCGGGTCACCGCCCTCGGTGAGCACCTGGGACGAGAGGTCGGTCTCCAGACCGCCGAGCGTCTTGCGGGTCAGAATGTTGAGCCGTACGGCGATGAGCGGCCCGGCCTTGGGGTCGAGGATGCGGTGCGGAGTGGCCGTCCGGATCAGCTTGTCGCCGAGATAGGCACGGGCCCCGCGAATGGCCGTGACCTGGAGATCCTTGGTGAACGGATTGGCGATCTCCCGGTCCCGCGCGGTGATCTCACGCCGCAACTCGCCCTCATCGATGAGCGACTCCTTGGTGAGCGCGTTCATGCCGCGCACCAGCGCACCAAGATCCCTCTCCACAACAAAATCGACGCCCTTGTCCATGAACGCCTGCACCGGCCCCGGCACATCGGCCCGCGCCCGCTGGAACACACCCTTGACGGACTTGCCCGTCAGATCGGGGTTCTGCTCGGAACCCGAGAGCGCGAACTCCTTGCCGATGATCTTCTGGTCGAGCACGAACCACGTGTAGTCGTACCCGGTCTTCATGATGTGCTCAAGTGTGCCGAGGGTGTCGAAGCCGGGGAAGAGCGGGACCGGCAGCCGCTTGCCCCGCGCGTCCAGCCACAACGACGAGGGCCCGGGCAGGATGCGGATGCCGTGCTTCTCCCAGATGGGGTTCCAGTTCTGGATGCCCTCGGTGTAATGCCACATACGGTCGCGATTGATGAGACGCGCACCCGCCCCCTCCGCGATGCCGAGCATCTCACCATCCACATGAGCAGGCACCCCGGAGATCATCCGCTCCGGCGGAGCACCCAGCCGCTCGGGCCAGTTGGCACGCACGAGATCATGATTGCCGCCGATGCCACCCGATGTGACGATCACGGCCTGAGCCCTGAACTCAAAGGCTCCGGCGACAGCGCGCCCACTGGCCTGGCCCCGCAGGATGTCCGACGGCTCGAGCACCTCACCGCTCACGGTGTCGACGTCACCCGCACTCCGCGACAGCCCGGTGACCCGATGCCGGAACTTGAGCTGCACGAGCCCACGGGCGACCCCCGCCCGCACCCGCCGCTCGAAAGGCGCGACAAGCCCGGGCCCGGTACCCCAAGTGATGTGAAACCGAGGCACGGAATTCCCATGCCCATTGGCGTCATAGCCCCCACGCTCGGCCCACCCCACCACGGGAAACCATCGAACGCCCTGCTTGTGCAGCCAGGACCGCTTCTCACCGGCCGCGAAGTCGACGTACGCCTCGGCCCACTTCCGCGGCCAGTGGTCCTCCGGACGGTCGAAGCCCGCGGTGCCCATCCAGTCCTGGAGCGCCAGCGCGTGACTGTCCTTGATCCGCATCCGGCGCTGCTCGGGAGAGTCCACGAAGAAGAGCCCGCCGAACGACCAGTGCGCCTGGCCGCCGATCGACTGCTCCGGCTCCTGGTCGAGAAGGATCACCTTGCGCCCCGCGTCGACGAGCTCCGCGGTCGCCGCGAGCCCTGCGAGGCCCGCCCCGATCACGATCACATCTGCGTCGTACGCCATGAGCAGGTCCTCCTCGGCCTTGTTACTGGTCGGTCAGATCCTTGGGCAACGGAGTGACCCAGTCAACTGCCGGGTTACGTGGACTCGGGCTACAGTCGGTCGATACCCGCACCCCGCCCCGCCACCGTCCGAAATCCCCGAGGTACGCAGCGTGTCGGTTCTGGTTCTCCTCCTCTCCGTCGGCGCGGCCTGCTGTCTCGGCTTCGGTTTCGTCCTCCAGCAGAACGCCGCCTCGCACGCTCCGCTGGGCGACTTCCTCTCCCCTCGCCTGCTCCTCGACCTGGTGCGCGTGCCCCGCTGGCTGGGCGGCATCGGGCTGATGGTCGTCGGCATGGTGCTCGGCGCGATCGCCCTCTCCAACGGCGAGATCTCCCTCGTCGAGCCGCTGCTCGCGACGAACCTGGTATTTGCACTCGTACTCTCCCGCCGCCAGACCCGACAGCCGCTCGGCCGACAGGGCTGGGCCGGACTGCTCCTCCTCGCAGGCGGCGTAGCAGCGTTCATCGTGGCGGGCCAGCCCCAGGGCGGCGACGCCCGCACGGACCCGTTCCGCCAGTGGCTGATCATCGGCGTGGTCCTCGGACTCGCCCTCCTGCTCACCACCTACGCCAAGCGATCGCTGCTGAGCGCCGGGCCGGTACTCCTCGGTGCGGCCGCCGGACTTCTCTACGGCGTCCAGGACGCCCTCACCCGCGTCAGCGGCCAACGCTTCTCCGACGGCGGCTGGATCGCACTGGCCACGAGCTGGCAGGTCTACGGGGTCGTGGCACTCGGAATCACGGGCCTCGTACTGGTCCAGAGCGCGTTCGAGACGGCACCCCTGCGCATGTCCCTGCCCGCACTCACCGCCGCACAGCCGCTCGCCGGTATCGCATGCGGGGTGGGCTTCCTGGGGGACCGCCTGCGCACCGACGCGGGCGCTCTGACCTGGGAGGCGCTGGGCCTTGCCGGGATCGTGGTCGGCGTGGTGCTGCTGGGCATGCACCCCGCGATGCCGAGCGGCGCGGCACCCAAGGAACGAGTCCGGGTCCAGGTATGAGCTCCGCCGACGAGATCCTCGACGTCGTCGACGAACACGACGAGGTCGTCGGGCAGGCGAGACGCGGCGACGTATACACACGGGGAATGCTCCACCGCTGCACCTTCATCCAGGTCAGAGACGCACAAGGCCGGCTGTTCGTCCACCGGCGCACCCCCACCAAACTGGTGTTCCCCTCCCTGTACGACATGTTCGTGGGCGGAGTGGTCGGCGCGGGCGAAACGTACGACGAGGCGGCGCTCAGGGAGGCCGAGGAGGAGCTGGGCGTCTCCGGCCTCCCCCACCCGACCTTCCTCTTCAAGTTCCTGTACGACGACGGGGCCGGAAAGTCCTGGTGGTCGGCGGTGTACGAGGTGCTCTGCGAACTGCCGGTCGAACCTCAACAGGAGGAGGTCGCCTGGCACGGCTTCCTGCCGGAGGCGGAGGTACGTCGGCGCCTGACGGAATGGGAGTGGGTCCCGGACGGCCTGACAGCGTATTCGCGGCTGCGGGCTTTGCGGGAACGGGGTTGAGTTTCTCTGCGGGCCAGTGGGGGCTGGTCGCGCAGTTCCCCGCGCCCCTGGGTAGGAGGGGCTGAGGTCGGCGTGTGTCTGCAGGTGGGTCGTGGCTGGTCGCGCCGTTCCTCGCGCCCCTGGGTGGGAGGGGCTGAGGTTGGCGTGTGTCTGCAGGTGGGTCGTGGCTGGTCGCGCAGTTCCCCGCGCCCCTGGGTGGGTGGGGCCGGATGCCGTCGGTCGTCTGCGGGTCCCGGTCGTGCGCCTGCCCAGGAGCCGGGGGGGCGGGGACGTGGCGGGGTATCCGTCCTCGGTCTGGCGCGACTGCGTAAGTTTCGAACAGGGTGCCCGGTGCGGACGCGCCATCCGCTGCGGGCGGACACCCCGCCACGTCCCCTCGGGCCGTACGGCGGCCGACGGCCGTCCCCCACCGGGCCGCAAGCCGCCGACGCGCGCGGGGCGGGGCCGTGCCGGTATGTCAACGTTCGCGACGTACGGCTCCCGCTGGAAACGTCCACCGATGAAACCCAGGGCAGTATGCACGGCAGTCGCGAACGTGACATACCGGCACGGCCCCGCCCCACCCACCGACAACAGGCGTACCCCGGCCATGGGTAAGGTCCTGCAAGTGATCGAATTCAGGCGGAACATCCAGTTGTGGTTCGCACCTGAGCGGATCAAGGAAGACGGCCGCACCCCGGACTACCGCTTCTCGCTGGCGAACGAGCGGACGTTCCTGGCATGGCTGCGGACCTCGCTCGCACTGATCGGCGGCGGCTTCGCCGTGGACCAGTTCCTGCCGGATCTGCGGTGGGCCTGGCGGGCCGGCCTTGCGCTCGGACTGCTCGGCGCCGGGGTGCTGTGCGCGCTGCGGGCCGTGAACCACTGGGTGCGGTGCGAGCAGGCGATGCGACGCGGCGAGGACCTGCCGGTCTCGCGGTTTCCGGCACTGCTGAGCATCGGCGTGGCCATCGTCGCCATCGCCATGGTCGTGGTCGTGCTGTTCGGGTGGGAGGGGTGATGCAGCCCCACCAGGGCTCGGGGGACGACCGGGATCCCGGCCTGCAGCCGGAACGTACGCGGCTGGCATGGCGGCGTACGACCCTGGCGGGGACCGTAGCGACCGTGCTGGCCGTGAAGGCGGCGCTGAGCGGCGGGGCGGACGCGGCAGGCATCACGGTGGCCGCGCTCTCCTGCGCACTGTGGCTGGGATTCCTCACCGTGGCACACCGGAGGATCCGCGTACTGGCCGAGGGCGGCGAGCCCACGACGCTCACACCGAGGCACGCCGGCGCCGCCGCACTCTGCACGGTCGCGCTGGCGGCATGCGCGGTGGCCCTGGTCCTCTGAGGCGCCCACCCACTCGCCCCTCCGAGGCATCCGAACAACACGCGCGCTAGTTTGGGATGATATGCGGCTTTCATATGGCTACCCTGACCGGCGTCACACTCCGCACCTCCTCCGAAGGTGAGCACCATGACCACCCTCCACCAGGAACACACCGCCCACGAGCACGCCCACGGCCCGGACTGCGGGCACGCCGAGGTGCCGCACGGCGACCACGTCGACTACGCGCACGACGGGCATCTGCACAGGCGGCACTCGGGACACTGGGACGAGTGCGAGCCGGGCGGGCACGTCGCCCACGAGGGGCACGGCCACGAGCACGGCGCGGACTGCGGGCACCCGGCCGTGACGCACGGCGACCACGTGGACTACGTTCATGACGGTCATCGCCACGCCCAGCACGACGGGCACTGGGACGACCACTAGGCGACCGCGGGCGCGGAAGAACAGGGACCCCCCGAGTCGTCGTCGACGACGACTCGGGGGGTTCTTCGTGCCCGAGACGCCGATCACGTTTTGTCCCCGCACTGGACTGCATACCGACCGGTCGGCATCATGTGGGGGAAGTCCTGATTTCCGGCGTACGGAGGAAACACGATGAGTTCAGACCACCCGCCAGGTCTCGATCTCGACCGGCTGCGCGGCCTGCTCGACAGCGAGCGGCCCGGACTGGTCGACGGCCCGTTGACCGGCCGGCTGATCGAGGGCGGACGGTCGAACCTCACGTACGCGGTGACGGACGGCACCTCGAAGTGGGTCGTGCGCCGGCCCCCGCTGGGCCATGTCCTGGCAACAGCACACGACATGAAGCGCGAGCACAGGGTGATCAGCGCCCTGCACCAGACGGCCGTACCGGTGCCGCGCACGCGCCTGCTGTGCGAGGACGTGGAGGTGCTGGGCGCGCCGTTCTACGTCATGGACTTCGTGGAGGGCACGCCCTACAGGACCGCCGAGCAGCTGGCCCCGCTCGGCCCGGAGCGCACGCGCGGCGCGGTGCTGGGCCTGGTGGACACGCTGGTCGAGCTGCACGCGGTGGACCCCGCGGAGGTGGGCCTGGCCGACTTCGGCCGGCCGGAGGGCTTCCTGGACCGGCAACTGCGGCGCTGGGGCAAGCAGCTGGACGCGTCCCGCAACCGCGACCTGGCGGGGATCGACGAACTGCACGCCGCCCTGGGCCGCGAGCTGCCCAACTCCCCCACGCCCACGGTCGTGCACGGCGACTACCGCCTCGACAACGTGCTGATCGGCGAGGACGACGAGATCAAGGCGATCCTCGACTGGGAAATGTCCACGCTGGGCGATCCGCTCACCGACCTGGGGCTGCTGGTGATGTACAGCATCCCGCTCGGCATGCCCGACTCGCCGGTCTCCACGACGGCCAGGGCCGCCGGGCACCCGGAGCCGGCGGAGCTGATCGAGCGGTACGCCGCGCGCTCGGGGCGCGACGTGTCCGCCGTCGCCTGGTACACGGCGTTCGCATGGTTCAAGCTCGCCGTGATCCTGGAGGGCATCCACTACCGCTACACACTCGGCCAGACCGTCGGCGCGGGCTTCGACCGCATCGGCGACCTGGTCCCCGTCTTCATCGAGCACGGCCTGACCACTCTTCAGGAAGGCTGACCGGCCATGGACTTCGCATTCGACGCACGCACCGAGGAGCTGCGCACCAAGCTTCTCGCCTTCATGGACGAGTACGTCTATCCGGCGGAGGCGGTCGCGCACGAGCAGCGCGAGCAGCTCGCCTCGCCGTGGGACACCCCGGCCGTGGTGGAGGAGTTGAAGGCGGAGGCCCGCCGTCAGGGCCTGTGGAACCTCTTCCTCCCGGACTCCGAGTACGGGGCAGGGCTGACGAACCTCCAGTACGCGCCGCTGGCCGAAATCACGGGTCGTTCCCCGCAGTTGGCGCCGACGGCGCTGAACTGCGCGGCGCCGGACACCGGCAACATGGAGGTGCTCGCGCAGTTCGGCGACGAGCAGCAGAAGAAGCAGTGGCTGGAGCCGCTGCTCGCCGGTGAGATCCGTTCGGCGTTCGCGATGACCGAGCCGGAGGTGGCCTCGTCCGACGCCACGAACATCACGACGCTCATCGAGCGGGACGGCGACGAGTACGTCGTGTCCGGCCGCAAGTGGTACATCTCCGGGGCGATGAACCCGGACTGCAAGATCTTCATCGTGATGGGCAAGACGGATCCTGACGGGTCGGACATCCGCCGCCAGCAGTCGATGGTGCTGGTGCCACGGGACACCCCCGGTGTGGAGGTGCGTCGTGCGATGCAGGTCTACGGCTACGAGGACCACTCCCACGGCGGTCACGCCGAGGTGGTCTTCCACGGGGCGCGGGTTCCGGCCGCGAACCTGATCGGTGAGGAGGGTGGCGGCTTCGCCATCGCGCAGGCGCGGCTGGGCCCGGGCCGGATCCACCACTGCATGCGGCTGATCGGCATGGCCGAGCGGGCGATCGAGCTGATGTGCCGGCGGGCGGTGTCCCGTACGGCGTTCGGGAAGTCGCTGGCCCAGCAGGGGGTCGTGCACAACTGGATCGCGGACGCGCGGGTGGCGGTCGAGCAGTTGCGTCTGCTCGTACTGAAGACGGCCTGGATGATGGACACCGTCGGCAACAAGGGTGCCCACGCCGAGATCCAGGCCATCAAGATCGCCACGCCTCGTACGGTCGTCGACATCATCGACAAGGCGGTCCAGTTGCACGGCGCGGGCGGGGTCAGCCAGGACTTCCCCCTCGCCGAACTCTGGGCCGGGGCCCGCACGTTGAAGCTGGCCGACGGCCCGGACGAGGTCCACCAGCGGTCACTGGCACGCCGGGAACTGAAGCGGTACGTCTGACCCGTAAAGGACTGCGCAGTTCCCCGCGCCCCTGAAAAGGGGCGCGGGGAACTCGGCGCTACCCCTGGCTACGGTCTGAGCGCCCGCAGCAGCAGGTCCGCCAAGTGGTCGGCGACCTCCTGCGGAGGGAGCGGACCGTCGGGCCGGTACCACGTGGACAGATGGTGCACGGACCCGAAGTGATAGTCGACAACGAGATCCGCCGGAGTCGCCTTCGAGAAGACCCCGGCCTCCTGCCCCTCCTCGATCAGCGCACGAAACCGCTCGTGGTACCGCCGCCGCTCCGCCCGCACCTGCTTGTTCTTCTCCGGGCTCAGGTGGTGCATGGAGCGGAAGAAGATCGCCGCGTCGTCGAGGTTGTCGATCGTCGTGACGACGACATCGGCGGCGGCTCCCCGCAACCGCTCCTCGACCGGCGCGTCCGCGTCGGCGAAGGCGTCCAGCCGCTCCTGCTGAACCCGCAGCACACGTGCGTACACCTCGTGGAGCAGGTCGTCCTTGGAGCCGAAGTAGTGGTACAGCGCCCCCTTGGTGACACCGGCCGCCTCGACGATCTCCTGGACCGAGGTGCGGTCGTAGCCGCGCTCGGCGAAGAGCCGGGTGGCGGCCGCCAAGAGCCGCCGCGGGACGGGCGTGCCGTCCCCGTCCGTCGTCCTGGGCACTGCCGCCACCTGCCTTCCAGTGTTCTATGTGCAGTTCTGTGTGCGTGGTCCGCCGGTCGTCTCCCGGCCGCCCGACGGCGGTCTACTGACCGTCCTGCGACCGGGAACGCAACTCCCGACGGAGGATCTTCCCACTTGCCGTCTTCGGCAAGTCGGGCAGGATCTCGACCTGACGCGGGTATTTGTAGGCGGCCAGTCTCTCCTTGCAGTATGCGGCGAGTGCGGCGGGGTCCTCTTCGGCGCCGGGCCGGAGGCTGATGTAGGCCTTGACGGTCTCGCCGCGGTATCCGTCGGGCACCCCGACGACAGCCGCCTCGCGGACCGCGGGGTGGGTGTAGAGGACGTCCTCGACCTCGCGCGGCCACACCTTGAAGCCGGACGCGTTGATCATGTCCTTCTTGCGGTCGACCACGTAGAGCCAGCCGTCGGCGTCCATGAAGCCGATGTCGCCGGTGCGCAGCTCGCCGTCCGGGAAGGTCTCCGCGGTGGCCTCGGGCCGGCGCCAGTAGCCGGGCACGACCTGCGGACCTCGTACGAGGATCTCGCCCTGCTCTCCGAAGGGGACCTCCGCGCCCTGGTCGTCGACGATGCGGACGACCGTGTCGGGCCCCGGCAGACCGACGGCCAGCGTCCCGGAGACCGGGTCGACGGGGGCCTCGCGGCCGGGCGGCACGGAGGCGCAGGGCGCGGTGCACTCGGTGAGTCCGTATCCGTTGCGGATGTACGGCCCGAAGCCGGCCCGGAACTTCTCGACGAGCGCGGGCGGCACGGGCGCTCCGCCGGAGGAGATGTTCACGAAGGAGGAGAAGTGGTCCGGCGTGACGGACGGGTGCGCGGCCAGTGCCATGAAGGCGGTCGAGGGGCCGACCGTGTAGTGGGGCCGGTGCTCGGCGAACGCGTCGAGGACGACGCCCGCCTCGAAGCGGTACGCGAGGACGAGCGTGCCCGCGCTGTTGAGGCACGCGGCGAACTGGCAGACCATCCCGGTGATGTGGAACAGCGGCGCCATCGCGAAGTACACGGGCGTCTCGGGCAGCGCGAGGCCGGTCCGCTGCCGCTCGGCGTTGTGCATGATGTTGGCGTGGGTGTTGGTGGCTCCCTTGGGGGCGCCGCTGGTGCCCGAGGTGTAGCTGATCAGCGCCACGTCCGAGGGGCGGGGGTCGCGGCCCTCGGGGGCCCGGTGACCGGCCCTCGCGACAGTCACGAGATCGTCGGCGTCCGGCGCCTGGGGCAGCCGCTCGAAGTTCAGCACGCGTGCGTCGCCCCGTGTCTGGAGGTCCAGTTCGCAGCCGGTCAGTACGACGCGTACGGGCGAGTCGGCGGCCGTCTCGCGCAGGTACGACTCCCAGGCGCGATCGGAGCAGATCAGCGCGGCGACCTCGCCGTCCCGCAGGACGTGGGTGACCTCGCCCGACTTGTACATGGGGTTGACGGGCAGGACGGTCGCGCCGGCCTTCCAGGCGCCGAGGACGGCGAGGACGAAGAGCGGGGAGTTCTGCAACAGGACGGCGACCCGGTCGCCGCGCTCCAGGCCGCGGGCGGCGAGGTGCCCGGCGACGGAGTCGCTCAGCTCGTCGACCTCGCGATAGGTGAGCCGTCCGTCGAAGTAGGCAAGGAACGTGGTGTCGGGGGCCTCGGCGACGGCCCGTCGCAGGGCGTGCACCGGCGAGTCGACGGGGCTTATGGGCCCGCGCTGGGCGTCGTTCAGAAGCGCGAGCCACGGCTGGGCCGCGTACAGGGAGGTGGTCACCGGCCGTCCGCCTCCCACTTCTGCTGGATGTGGTTCATGCTGGTCAGCCAGCGGTCGGGGTCGTCGGCCCGCGCCCGGTAGTAGTCGGCGACCTCGGGGTGCGGCAGGATCAGGAAGCGGTCCTCCTCTATCCCGGCGAAGAGGGCGTCCGCGACGTCCTCGGGGTCGATGGCGGTGGGCTTGAGCACGAGGTCGCCCGCGCTGCCGGTGCTCGCGAGCATGTCGGTGCGGACCCCCTGCGGACAGATCGCGTGGACCTTGAGACCGCGGTGGCGGTACGTGAGGGAGAGCCACTCGGCGAAGGCGTACGCGCCGTGCTTGGTGACGCTGTACGGGGCCGCGCCGACCATGGTGAGCAGTCCGGCCGCCGAGACGGTGGAGACGAAACGGCCGCTGCCGCGCTCCAGCCAGGCGGGGAGCAGCTGGTTGGCCGCCCGGACGTGGGCCATCACGTTCACGTCCCAGGCGAGCTCCCACACCTGCTCGGGAGCCGCCTCCGACCCTCCGGAGCCGAGCCCGGCGTTGGCGCAGTAGACGTCGACCGTGCCCCCGAGGGCGTCCCGCGCCTCGGCCACGATCGCGGAGGCGTCCCCCGGAACGGCTATGGCCCCGATCTCCTCGGCAACGGCCTTCGCCTTCCCGGCGTCCAGATCATTGACGACGACCCGGGCCCCTTCGGCAGCGAACCGCCGCGCCAACGCGGCCCCGATGCCCCCTCCAGCTCCGGTGACAACCACTCCGGCACCCTGCACGGCTTCCACCTTCGGTCTCCTTCGACACGACGAGATTCAGCTCCACTGCATAGACAGACTAACCAGTCGGTATGTAACGGGGAAGGGCGACGGCAGCATGCCCCTCAAGGGGCGCGGGGAACTGCGCGACAAGCCACGAATCACCCGCAGCCTACAAACAACAGGCGGGAGCCCTTAGCGTGCTCGATGCCAGCCTTCCGCGTCAGCAACGGAGGTCACCACATGCGCCGCCTGTCCAGACGAAGTCTCCTCGCCGCCACAACCGCCGCGGCGGCGTTCTCGGCAAACCCGCCCACCACGGCCGCAGCTGCCCAGGAACGACAGGAACCACAGGAACACAGGGGCGCCCGCCACCTACGGACCGGCTTCGAGCGCCTCGCGGCGGACGGCTACACCCTCCTCGAAGGCGAACGCGTAGGAATCGTCACCAACCCGACCGGCATCACACGCGACGTCCGCCACATCGTCGACGTCATGCACGCGGACGACCGGGTGAACCTGGTGGCCGTCTTCGGCCCCGAGCACGGCTTCCGCGGCACCGCCCAGGCAGGCGGCTCCGAGGGTCGCTACGACGACCCGGCGACCGGCCTCCCGGTCTACGACACGTATCTGAAGAGCGGGCAGCCGCTGGCCGACATCTTCACGGCCTCCGGTGTGGACACCGTCGTCTTCGACATCCAGGACGCGGGCGCCCGCTTCTACACGTACATCTGGACGCTGTACGACTGCATGGAGGCGGCCCGGCTCGCCGGGAAGCGTTTCGTGGTGCTCGACCGGCCGAACCCGGTGACCGGCCGGAGCGCTCAAGGACCCGTGCTGCACAAGGAGTTCGCGACCTTCGTGGGCCGGGAGCCGATCGCGCAGGCGCACGGGATGACGGTGGCGGAGCTGGCCCGGCTGTTCAACAAGGAGTTCCTCGCGGCGCCGGTTCCGCTGGACACCGTGCTGATGTCGGGCTGGAAGCGGTCGGACTTCTACGACGCCTCGGGCCTGCCCTGGGTGCCGCCGAGCCCCAACATGCCGACGCCGGACACCGCGCTCGTGTACTCGGGGACGTGTCTCTTCGAGGGGACAAACCTGTCGGAGGGGCGCGGCACGACCCGCCCGTTCGAACTGCTCGGCGCGGAGGGCATCGACCGGCGGTGGGCCGCGGAGGTCGGTCGACTCGGGTTGCCCGGTGTGCACTTCAGGGAGGCGTACTTCGCGCCCACCTTCTCCAAGTTCCAGGGCAAGACGGTCGGGGGCGTACAGATCCATGTGCACGACCGGGGCGCGTACGACCCCGTACGCACCGGGATCGCGCTGCTGGTGACCGCGAAGAAGGTGTGGAGCGGGTTCGCCTGGCGCTCGGACAACTGGATCGACAAGCTGACGGGGTCCACGCAGGTCCGCACGATGATCGACGCGGGTGCGGGCGCCGACGAGGTCGTGGCGGCCTGGCAGGGCGAGCTGGCGGCCTTCCGCCGGATGCGCGGGAAGCACCTCCTCTATCGCTGAGACATGAGTTCGGGATGGGCGGACCGCACCTGACGTATGGCCAACTTCCCTCCGCGGCGGGACGATGCCCGCATATGAGCGGGTTACGGGGGCCGAAGGGGGCTCGTCATGGCGGAGCCGGAAGTGGGTGTGACTCCCTACTGGGAGCTGACGTTCGACGCGGACGGGGATGTGAACGCGGGGCAGCGCGACCGGCTGCTGAGGGAGGCGCCGGAGCGGGGCGTCAAGGATCTGATCGTGTTCGCGCACGGCTGGAACAGTGATCGGTCGGGGGCGACACGGCTCTACAGCCGGTTCTTCGAACCGTTCCCCGGGCTCGTGCCGAACGCCCGGCTCGGGTTCGCAGGGGTGGTGTGGCCGTCGATGCGGTTCTCGGACGAGCCGATCCCCGACTTCGAGCGGACGGTGACGGCGGCGACCGTGGGGCCGGCTCTGGACAAGGGCACCCGAAGCGGTCTGCTGGAGGTCTTCCCCGGCCGGGCCACCCTGGTCGACCAGATCGCCCGGATGCTCGACCAACAGCCGGACGAGGAAGCGGCGTTGGAGGAGTACGGACGGCTCGTACGGCTGCTCGTCGAGCTGCACCCCGAGGCGCCGGGGACGGCGTTCGCCGCGGACACCGTGGCGGAGGCCGGACCGCAGTGCGACCCGGAGATGTTCCTCGGGGACACGGCGGAGATGTGCCGGGAGTTCGCGCGGGCGCTGGCGGAGGAACGGGCCGGCGCCGACGGCGAACTCGCGGTCGGAGTCGGGGCCGGGACCGGGACCGAGGCAGTCCAGGCCTCGTTCGGGCTTCCCCGGGTCTGGGACGGGGCGCATGAACTGCTGCGGCAGGCAACGTACTTCGCCATGAAGCGGCGCGCGGGCACGGTCGGTGAGCGCGGTCTCGGTCCGCTGGTCGGGCGGCTCGCTCAGGTGACGCCCGGGCTGCGGGTGCATCTCGTGGGGCACAGTTTCGGCGGGCGTCTGGTGTCGTTCGCGCTGCGCGGGCTGCCCAAGGGCGTGCGGAACGTGAAGTCGGTGACGCTTCTTCAAGCGGCCTTCTCCCACTACGCGTTCGCGGCGCGGCTGCCGCACGACGCACGGGGCAAGGGCGTCCTGCACGGCCAACAGGACCGTGTCGACGGCCCGTTGGTCTGCTGCTTCTCGCGCTTCGACTCGGCCCTCGGGACGATCTACCCGATGGCCTCCCGGATGGCGGGCGACAGCAACTCCGCCGTGGACCTCCGTCTTCCGCGTCTTCTCGGCAGCAAGTGGGGGGCGTTGGGGTTCGACGGGGTGCAGGCGGTGGCGGGCACGAAGGCGTTCAAGCTCGCCGACGCGCTGCGGGCGAAGCTGCCCGTGTCGGGGTGCGTGAACATCGACGCGTCCGCGGTGGTGAAGCGCGGCGGGGCCCCTGCGGGGGCCCACAGCGACATCTGTCACCGGGAGTTGGCTCAGGTGGTGCTGGCGGCGGGCCGTATCAAGTGACCCGCCGCCAGTTGGTGCCTGTCGTCACCGGTGTGAGGCGAACTCCACGACCTGCTGGTAGGTCGGCCGGTTCTGCCAGCTGATCTTGTTGTGCTTGATGCCGCCCAGCGTGCGCTGGTTGACCGAGTCGGCGCACCACTGGTCGCCGGCCGAGCAGAGGTCGTCGCCCGGGTAGACCTGGGCGGCGGTCTTCGCCGCGGCTTCCTTGAGGGTGTTGATCAGGATGGTCCGGCAGGCGCCGAGGCTGCCGCCGCCGCAGTACGGCTTGGCGAGTCCGCCCTCCACGGTCTCGCCGAGCACCGCCCGGATGTCCTTGTGGACGTAGCTCCACCAGCCGTACTGGAAGGAGCTTCCGGCGTGCGAGCCGGTGGGCCCGTGTCCGGCCGACGGGGGCTCGTCCACGGGGAGGTTGTTGGTCATGGCGGTGTAGAGGTCACTGCCGAGTCCGGGCTCGAACTCGGCTTTCACCAGCATCGGCCACCAGGCGTCCAGGATGCGGATCGCCTCGGCGTTGGCGTATGCCTTGGAACCGGCCGAGGTCTCCTTGCGTTTGGCGCCTGCCGTCACCCAGTCGGACAGCTTGGTCACGGCCGCCGCTGCCGCTGTGTCGGTGACCGGCGAACTGTTCACCACCTTCAGCAACTTGGGCAGTACGTCCTCGGCACGCAGGTCGGCCAGTGCCGCGTCGGCCATCGCCTTGGTGAGCGAGGCCCTGGTGACCCCGCCCGCGGTGACCAGTTTCTTCACCCGGTCCTCCAGGAGGTTGCCGCGGTGGACGGAGCCGTTGCCCCAGGGAGCCGTGGTGTAGTCCTTGGCCTGTTTGTTGTTCCAGGAGATGTAGTAGTCCTGGTCGATGGAGTTGGGGTGGGCGGACGCCGGGGTGTAGTCGGCGGTGTTCGTCGTCGGCGTCCAGTTCTTCCACTCGTACGCTGGCTGCGCCCAGACCGGGAACTCGGCGTCGACACCATTGGCGCGGACCGGGTTGTCACCGCTGTTGTAGTACGCGGTGTGCTGCGAGTCGGCGTAGAACCAGTTGAACGTGTAGTTGATGTGCTGCACCGCCGACTGGAAGGTCTGGGGGCTCTTCACGTAGTCCGGGTCGTTGAGCATCTGGAAGCCGATGATCGAGTCGGCCTCGTGCATGTAGGAGGAGCGCAGGGTGGTGTAGGCGACCCGTTTGCCGTCGACCGTGGCGCGGTGCGTCACCGGGCCGTACTTGGTGCGCCAGACCTGCATGCGGTACGAGCCGGCCGCGGTGCCGTCGGCGGTGGTGGGCTTCCAGGCGTTGGTCTGCTCGACCTTGTCCATGGCCGTGCAGGTGCCGCGGTAGAGGTAGTGCGTGTCGTCCTGGCAGAGCTCGACCGCGTAGGTGTCGATGATGTCCTGGCCGGAGGTCGTGGCGCTCCACGCGTAGTCCTGGCCGCGGCCGAGTTCGACGTACATGCTCAGGCCCGCGAAGGAGGCGCCGCGGGCGCTGAGGCCGGGGCCCTGGATCTCCTGGAGCATCAGCAGCTGTGGCGCGAAATAGCCGGTCTGCGGTCCGAAGACGGCGATCGGGTTGCCGCTCGCGGTGCTCTTGCCGCTCACCACGAGGGCGTTGGACATGCCGCGCCTGGCCGAGCTCAGGGCGCTCGCCGTCGCCGCGGCGGACGTCCCGGTGGCCGTGGCGGTGGCCGCGCTGCCCGTGCGGTCGTAGACCAGCGGCTCCTGGGCCACCGAGCCCGCGGCGGGCAGGGCCTCGCCCTGGGGGTCGGCCGGCTTGGTGGCGTACGGGAAGCTCTCGCCGTTGTGGACGGTGAGCACGGCCTCGGGGTCGTTGCGTTCGCGGAAGGACTCCCAGACCTTGGTGCCCTCCTCCACGCCGTACTTGGACTGGGCGGCGAGGAGTGAGATGGCGTTGTTGACCTCGCCGCCGCCTCCGGAGCCGAAGAGCGCGCCGATGACGGAGGCGAGGGCGACCAGGTCGGTCTCCTTGAAGTGCTCGATGGTCCCGGCGTTGGTGATCGAGTCCTTGTGGCCGGTCAGGACGTACTCGCCGGGGAAGTAGCGGCCGCTGTCGGAGGCGTCGATGTAGGCGTTGATCCCGGCGATGTAGGCCCTGACGTCGGCGAGGGCCTGCTGGCCGCGGGCGCCGTTCGTGGCGACGGTGTTGTCGATCTGGGCCTGCAGATCGGCCTCGGTGTAGGGGGCGTGGCGCCAGAACTCCTGCTCAAGGCCCTGGTTGGAGGGCGCGCCGCCGGCGAAGGGGGTCAGTTTGCCGCGTCCGACGTGCCGGAAGACGTCCATCAGCCAGAGCCGGTCCTGGGCGGCCGCGTACCCGGCGCCGAACTCCGTGCCGTAACGCGTGGTGCCTGTGATGTGCGGCACACCGGTCTTCTTGTCGCGGACGATCGTGACGTCGGTGCGTCCGGCGGGCTTCAGGGTCGACTCGACCTGGTCGGCGGGGACCCCGAACGAGGCGTCCCTGAAGAAGTCGTTGATCTTGGCGTCGGTGAGCCCGGAGTAGCCCGACGCAAGGTTGCCGTAGGGCGCGAGCTGGTCGTCCGCGTGCGCGGGCTGAATTCCGAAGGCCTGGTTCAGGAGGATCTCGGCGAGGGTCGCGTTGCCGTTCTGGCCCGCCGGGAGGATGTCCGAGCACCGGCCGCCGCAGTAGTCGTTCGCGGCTGCCGCGGCCGTCGCCGAGGCGGGCTGCGCGGTGGCCGTCTGGGAAAGCGGTGACAAAAGACCGGCAACGAGTGCGCATATGGATGCGCCCTTGAGGAACTTGGTGAATCTGCGGGGAGTTCTCTGTCTGTCGAGGATGGTGCGTGGGGTACGCCGGTGCATGGCTGGCTCCTCGCGACGGGGGTGAGCCGGACGTTACCGCCGGTATCCCCGCGTTTGAAGATGAACATGCGTCACTTTTGGCGTCGGAGGGGTCGACGGATCCCCCGAGGCACCGCCGGCCGCACGGGCCGACGGCGAGAAGCAGACGGTGGACGGCCGAGAACCGTCTGACGGACGGTCCGAAATCGTCCGATTGGCGGCTTTCCGACGGTCGCCGAAAAACAGATGGAGCCGAATCGCGTGTCGATACGTCTATTCGGCGACGTCCTTTCGACGACGCCGAAGTGACCGAAGTACAGGTGCAGGTGTGACGGAGGTGCAGGGCGATGGCCGGCTTTCGGAGTCTGGCGAGACAGGTGCGCGACCCGAGGAGCGATCTGGCACTGCGGCGCTATTCACTGCGCAAGTGCCTTGAGAGGTTCGCTCCTTACGGTCACCGGGCGACCTGGGACCATCTGTGCTCCCGGGCCGGGTTCGGCCCCGAGGACCGGTCCCCCGATCCAGCGCGGCTCGTGGCCGCACTGGACGAACTGGAGGAGGCGCGCTCCGTATGGCTCGCCTACGAGGTCGAGTTCGCACAGCGCCGCAAGAAGGAGAAGCACGACGGTCTGCGCAGCCCCGGCAGCGTGGACGACTGGCACCGGCTCACCTGGGGCGGCTTCGGGGTCGCCTGGTGCGACGACCCGCGGGTCCACCCCCATGAGCCGATGGCCGAGGTGCTGCGCCGGCTGATCGCCGCCCTGGAGCGCGAGCCGGGCACCGTCTGCCCGGTCTGCTCGGGCGAGCGCCTCACCTGGAAGTACGACCTGGCCCACGAACCGTCCACGGGCCCGGTCTGCACGGCCTGCGGGATCGTGGTCCCACGGCCGGTTCTCACGCCCGAGGCCCTGGCAGAAGCCAGAAGAGGGCGTCTATTGGTGTCGGTGGCGAGCTAGGCGTGCCGGGGGTGCGCCGGCGGAATCGCACCCCCGGGCGATTGGCTACGGCGTCTTGACGTCGGTGTGGATGGCGAGTTTGAACTCGGCGAGCATCAGCGGTGTCGGGACCTTCACGTCCCCCGCGCCGCGCACGGAGATCTTCAGGCCGAGCGGCGTCCGAGGGTGGACGAAGATCTGCCACATGTAGGTGCGGTACTGGCCGCCGCGGGTCGGTGCGATGTCGGTCGTGGCCGTGGAGTTGTAGCCCGTCGAGAGGTTCAGCGGGTCCCGGACGTAGCGCGCCCGGTATTCGAGCCCGTTGGCGTCCGCCTCCCAGAAGACCATCGCGGACAGTACGCCCCAGCCGTCGTGGCTGGGCCAGATCAGGCCCGAGCGGGGGTCGGGGAACGTCGACGCGCTGTCGCCGCCCTTCGCCGGGTCGTGCATGTTCCAGGGGTCGTACTGCTCCTCCCCGTGACGTACGGGAAGCGCACGAGGTGGTACCCGTCGCTGTCGTACGTGATGGTCTGCGCCCCCGTGTGCGCGGCTTCCCACTTGAGCGAGCAGATGGCCAGGCTCATCGCCCGTTCCTCCTTCGGTCTCCGGTTGTCAGTGGCGCCTGGCACCATCGGGGACATGGTGCAGGTGTGTGTGAACGGGGGGCGCGGGTCCGGTGACGGCGCTCTCGTGCCGTTGTCTCCGGGGGCGATGGCCGACTCCGCGGCGGAGGCCGTCGCGGTCGGGGCGTCGGACATCCATGTACATCCCAAGTCCCCCTGTGGAGAGGACACGCTGTCGCCGAAAGCGGTTGCGGCGACGCTGGAGGAAATACGTTCCCGGGTCGGCGTCCCCGTCGGCGTGACCACCGGCGCCTGGGCCGAGCCGGACCCCGCGGCCCGGGTCGCCCGCGTCCACGAGTGGACCGTCCTGCCCGACCACGCCTCGGTCAACTGGCACGAGCCGGGCGCCGAGCAGGTCGCCGCGGCCCTCCTGGAACGGGGCGTGGCCGTGGAGGCGGGCATCTGGTCCGACACGGACGGCCCCGCACTCTTCGCGGCCTCACCACTCGGCCCCCGGGTCCTACGCATCCTGGCAGAGGTCACGGACCCCAACCCCGACACGGCGGAGGCCTCGGCCGGGGAGCTCTTGGCCGCACTCACCGTCACTCACGGCCGTCCCGTCCTGCTGCACGGCGAGGAGGCCGGCACCTGGCCGGTCCTCCGACTGGCCGGACGCCTCGGGCTCGCGACGCGAATAGGCCTGGAGGACACGCTGTTCCTGCCGAACGGTCAACGGGCGCTGTCCAACGCGGAGTTGGTGACGGAGGGTCTGGCCCAGTACGAGAGGGCGCGACGCGCCCCGTAAGGGGCGCGGGGAACTGCGCGACGAGCCCCCACCTGGCCCGCAGGTCACGACCCGGCCCCGGTTCCGGTTCCGGTCGACCACATACCAGCCCCAAAATCCCTCGCTCCACCCCTTTCCCGTACGGACAGTTGGAGGCGATGAAACCGGTCTGAGGAACCCGAGGAGCCCCGCCATGTCGACGCTGCGCGTCACCGCCGAAGTGCTGACCGTCCACGAGCATCCGAACGCCGACGCGCTCGAACTGGCCCAGGTGGGCCTGTACCGAGCAGTCGTCGCCAAGGGCGCGTACCGCACCGGCGAGACCGCCGTCTACATCCCCGAGCAGTCCGTGCTGCCCGAGGAGCTGATCGAGGAGCTGGGCCTGACCGGACGCCTCGCGGGAAGCAGGTCGGACCGGGTGAAGGCGGTACGGCTGCGCGGCGAGCTGTCGCAGGGGATCGTCTGCCGGCCGAGCGCGCTGGCCGGCGTCGACCTCGCCCGGGCCGCGGCGGACGGCACGGACTTCGCCGAGAGGCTCGGCATCACCAAGTGGGTGCCGCCGATACCGCCCACGATGGACGGCGAGGTCGAGTCGGCTCCCGATCTGCTGCCCTGGGTCGACATCGAGAACATCCAGCGCTACCCGGACATCTTCACCCCGGGCGAGGATGTGGTCCTGACCGAGAAACTGCACGGCTCGGCCTGCCTGCTCACGTACTTCGCCGAGGACGGCCGCGCCCAGGTGTCCTCGAAGGGCTTCGGCGCCAAGTACCTGGCCCTGACGGAGGATCCGCGCAACCTGTACTGGCGCGCGGTCCACGGCCACGGCGTCGCGGCGGCCGCGGCCCGGCTCGCCGAACGGCTCGGGGCGCGCCGGGTCGGCGTCTTCGGCGAGGTGTACGGAGCCGGCGTACAGGACCTCACCTACGGCGCCGACGGTCGCCGCGAGACGCTCGGGTACGCGGTGTTCGACGTGTCCGCGGAGATCGACGGCGAAGTCCGCTGGCTGGACGCGACGGAGCTGCTCACGGGTGAACTGCCGCTCGTGCCACGGCTCTACGAGGGTCCGTACGACATCGGCCGCGTCCTGGAGTTCGCCTCCGGGCGCGAGACCGTGTCCGGGCGGGGGCTGCATCTGCGTGAGGGGGTCGTGATCAGGCCCGCCACCGAGCGGTACAGCCCGGTGACGGGCGGCCGGGCCGTCGCGAAGGCGGTCAGCCCGGCCTACCTGACACGCAAGGGCGGCACGGAGTACGAGTGAGGAGGGGCCCGGGGTCTCAGAAACCCCGGGCCTCAGCACCCGAGCGTCCAGGAACCCGGGGGCCTAGGAGCCCTGAGTTCCAGGAGCCTGGAGGCCCGGGAACCCGGGATTCCGGAGCCCAGGGTTCCAGGAGCCCGGAGGCCCAGGAGCCCGGGATTCCGGAGCCCAGGGGCTGCTTCAGCCGCAGTCCCCGGGTTCCTTCTCCGGCTGCTCGCGCTGCTTCCTCGCGCCCGGGCGTTCCACCATCAGGCGGGAGCCGCTCTGGCGTTCGCCGAAGACGTCGTCGGGGTTGGACAGGACGCAGGTCTCCAGCGAGAGACAGCCGCAGCCGATGCAGTCCGTGAGGTGATCGCGCAGGCGGCCCAACTGCTTGATGCGCTCGTCGAGTTCGGACCGCCAGGCCTCCGAGAGCCGGGCCCAGTCCTCGCGCGTCGGAGTCCGCTCCTCGGGCAGCTCGGCGAGCGCGTCGCGGATCGTGGCCAGCGGGATGCCGACGCGCTGCGCGGCCCGCACGAAGGCGACCCGGCGCAGTGTGTCGCGATGATAGCGGCGCTGATTGCCTGTGGTGCGGCGGCTGCTGATCAGGCCCTTGGACTCGTAGAAGTGCAGGGCCGAGACGGCGGCGCCGCTGCGGGCCGACAGCTGGCCGACCGTGAGTTCGTGGATCTTCTCGGGAATCTGGGGCACCCCTCGAAGCCTACCCATCCCGTCGACCTGGCTCGCCCGCCCTCCTCGTCATGCGTCACGGTCACGCGTCACGCTTCCGGTCCGTTGACAGGGAACCCTCGCCCTACCATGCTAAGCAGTTGCTTAGACATTGCTACGCGGGAGGCCAGGGACATGGCAGAGCCGAGGATCTTCACGTCCGCCGACGAACTGAAGGCGGCGGTGGGCGAGCAGTTGGGGTACAGCGACTGGGTGGAGGTCGACCAGAAGCGGATCGATCTGTTCGCCGACGCGACAGGGGATCACCAGTGGATTCACGTGGACCCCGAGAAGGCCGCGGCGGGTCCCTTTGGGACGACCATTGCCCACGGGTATCTGACGTTGTCTCTGCTGCCGCTGTTCGGGCCTCAGCTGATCAAGGTCGAGGGGGTGAAGATGGGGGTCAACTACGGGACGAACAAGGTTCGTTTTCCGGCTCCGGTGCCGGTGGGGTCGCGGCTGCGCGCGACCGCGAAGATCACGGGGGTGGATGAGGTGCCTGGTGGCGTGCAGGTGTCTGTCGGGTTCACCGTGGAGCGCGAGAGTGGCGACAAGCCGGTTTGTGTGGCTGAGTCCGTGTCTCGGTACTACTTCTAGACGCCGGTCGTGTGTGGGCTGCGGGTCCGTGGGGGCTGGTCGCGCAGTTCCCCGCGCCCCTAACGGGGCACCCTGCGCGGCGTAAGTAACCCCAGCGGGCTATTTCCTGGCTCCGACCATCCTCAGGACCAGGTCCGCGTACAGGGTGCCCACCTCATCCGGGGTCCTCGTGCCGTTGACGTTGAACCAGCGGGCCACGTCGATGCAGAGGGAGAGGACCGCGAGGGTGGTGCCCGGGATGTCCGGGACGTCGAAGTCGCCCGCGGCCACGCCGTCCTGGATGATGCCGCGGACCTCGGCGTCGACCTGGCGGCGCAGGGCGATGATCTCGGCCCGGGCGTCCGGGCCGAGCGAGTCCAGTTCGTACTGCACGACCCGGGCGGTGGTACGCCCCCCGGCGTGCCAGCGGACGAAGGAGCTCACGGCGTCCGCCAGCCGCTCCGCGGCGCTGCCCTCGCCCTGGGCCGCCGTCCGCAGGATCTCCAGGGCCTTCTCGTGGCCGATCCTGCTGATCCGGTGGAGCAGTTCTTCCTTGGTCTTGTAGTGGATGTAGAGCGCGGCCGGGCTCATCCCCGCCCGGCCCGCGATGTCACGGGTCGTCGTCGCGTGGTACCCGCGCTCGGCGAAGGCCTCCACGGCGGCGATGAGCAGCCGCCGGGCCGCGTCAGGGGTGACCTCGGCCCACGGCGGCATCTCCGCACCGGCCGTCTCCTCCGCCGTACTCATCGCTGGTTCGCCCCTTCCACTGGCAGAACGAACACCATACCTCCGATACTGAGCGGGCGCTTAGAGTGCCCGATCAGAGGCGTGGAAATCCCGCTCAGTGCGTCACAGCTTCTCGAAGGGGTCGTGTGCGGCGAGGAGCTTCTCCAGACGGGCCTGATCGACCCGGCTGACGATCTGCCCGGCCTCCTGACGGTCGCGGATCACCTTGGCGAGGGTGAAGGCGGAGGTGACGAGGTAGAGGACGGCGATCCCCAGGAAGGCGCGCACCCAGGTGTCGGCCTCCAGCTTGAAGATGCCGATGGTGGTGGCGACGACGGCGACGCCGAACGATAGGACCGCCTGGCCGTAGAAGGCGGCGGTGTTCTGCTGCTTGACCGGTGTCTCACTCATGCGCACCAGAGTCGGCCCACGTGGCCGCAGCCACATCCGCTCGCGTACTCAGACGCGTACTCAGAAGGCCGAAATCCCTGTCAGCGCACGGCCGATGACCAGTTTCTGGATCTGGCTGGTGCCTTCGTAGAGGGTCATCACGCGGGCGTCGCGCAGCAGTTTGCCGACCGGGTACTCGTCGATGTAGCCGTAGCCGCCGAAGACCTGGAGGGCGTTGTTCGCTGCGCGCACGGCGGCCTCCGAGGCGAAGAGCTTGGCCTTGGAGGACTCGGTGGCGAACGGCTCGCCCCGGTCGACGAGGTCGGCGACCCGCCAGGTGAGCAGCCGGGCCGCGTCGACGTCCACGGCGATGTCGCTGAGCAGTTCCTGGACGAGCTGGTGGTGGGCGATGGTCTTCCCGAACTGCTCGCGCTCGGTCGCGTAGGTCACGGCGGCGTCCAGCGCGGCCTGGGCGATGCCGACGCAGCCGGCCGCGACGGACATCCGGCCCTTGGCCAGCGCAGACATGGCGATGGAGAAGCCCTTGCCCTCGGGGCCGAGCATCGTCGAGGCGGACACGCGGACGCCGTCGAGGGTCAGTTCGGCGGTGGCCTGGCCGCGCAGTCCGAGCTTGCCGTGGACGGTGCGGCGGGTCAGGCCGGGGGTGTCGGTGGGTACGAGGAAGGCGGTGACGCCCTTGTGGCCGGGGGCGTCGGTCGAGCGGGCGAAGAGCAGCACGACGTCGGCCCAGGTGCCGTTGGTGATGAACATCTTGCTGCCGCTGATGACGTAGTCGTCGCCGTCGCGCACCGCCCTGGTGGAGAGGTTGCCCGCGTCGGAGCCGGTGCCCGGTTCGGTGAGGCCGAAGCAGCCGACGTACGCGCCCGAGGTGAGCCCCGGCAGCCACTGCCGCTTCTGCTTCTCGCTCCCCCAGGACGCGATGGTCTTGGCCACGAGGCCGAGGGAGACCGAGACGATGCCGCGGACCGAGGAGTCGCCCCGGCCCAGCTCCTCCGTCACCAGGCAGTACGCGAGGTGGTCGCCGCCGGATCCGCCGTACTCCTCGTCGACCGTGAGGCCCAGGAAGCCGATGTCGCCGAGCTTCTTCACGATCGAGCGGTCGACCTCCTCCGCCCGGTCCCAGGCGACGACGTACGGGGCGATCTCCCGGCCGACGAAGTCCCTGGCGAGCCGTCGGACGGCGGTCTGCTCCTCGCTGAGCCCCAGGTTCATGACGAGTCCTCCCGGTCGAAGGCCACGTGACGGCCGCGATCTGACTTCTGCAGCGTTAAATTAGCACTGCTAGTTTCTGGTTCGCAGCCCTACTATGTGCGCCATGGCCAGACCGCGCAAGCCCCTCCTCAGCACCGACCGGATCGTCGCGGCGGCCCGGACGCTGGTGGACGCCGAGGGCCTGGCCGCCGTCTCGACGCGCCGGCTCGCCGCCGAACTCGGTGTCAGCGGTCCGTCCCTCTACAACCACTTCCGCACGAAGGACCAGATCCTGGAGGCGGTCGCGGACTCCGTGAGCGCGCAGGTCGACCTGTCGATGTTCGAGGACGGGCGCGACTGGCGCACCGCGCTGCACGACTGGGCCGTCTCCTACCGGGCCGCCCTGCGCGACCATCCGAACATCGTCCCGGTCCTGGCCCGCGGCCCCGGCCGCCGCCCGGCCGGACTGCGGCTCGCCGACGCCGTCTTCGGTGCGATGGTCGAGGCGGGGTGGCCTCCGGCGCAGGCCACGTCCATCGGCGCGCTGATGCGGTACTTCGTGATGGGCTCCGCGCTGGGGTCGTTCGCCGGGGGCTTCGTGGACGACGAGACCGCGTACGATCCCGCCGACTATCCGCATCTCGGGCAGGCGCATCTCCTTGCCGAACAGCAGGAGAAGATCGACGAGCGGGCCTTCGAGACGGGGCTCAGGGCGTTGCTGGACGGGTTGGCGCTGCAGTTTGAAGGGCTGCGCGGGTAGGGGCCGTGTTGATTCTGCGGGCCGGTGGGGGCTGGTCGCGCAGTTCCCCGCGCCCCTTACCGGGCGCTCATCCTTCGGTGCTCGCCGAACCATGCGTCGCGCATGCTGGGTGCATGACCTCCTCACGTACCGGGGCCGCCGGGCTCGCGGCGCTCGCCTCTCTGGTCGCCGACGAGACGCGGGCCGGGTTTCTGCTGGCGCTGCTCGACGGGCGGGCGTGGACCGCCGGGGAGCTGGCCCGGCATGCGGGGGTCGCCGCGTCGACGGCCAGCGAGCACCTGGGCAAGCTCGTCGCGGGCGGGCTGCTCGCCGAGGAACGGCAGGGGCGGCACCGGTACGTACGCCTGACCGACGCCCGGGTGGCCCAGCTCGTCGAGGACCTCGCCGCCCAGGTCACGCCGACGGCCACCGTACGACCGCGCACCCTGCGTGAGGCCGGCGCGGGCAGCGCGATGGCCCGGGGCCGCACCTGCTACGACCACCTGGCCGGCCGCCTGGGCATCGCCGTCACCGATGCGCTGACCGGGCTCGGACTGCTCCGGCAGGACACGGGGTTCGCGCTCACCGACGAAGGGGTGCGCTGGTTCGACGGCCTCGGCGTTCCCCTCGTACGCACCGGGCGACGCCCGCTCGCCCGGGCCTGCCTGGACTGGACGGAACGGCGCCCCCATCTCGCCGGCGTCGCGGGAGCCGCCCTGTGCCGGCACGCCCTGGACACGGGCTGGTGCGTACGTATCGGCTCGGAGCGAGCCGTAAAGGTCACGGCCGAGGGCGAACGGGCCCTGGCGGAACTACTGGGAATCCAGGCCGAGACGCTGCGCTGACCCGCCTTCCCTGGGGCCCCGTAAGGGGCGCGGGGAACTGCGCGACGAGCCCCCACCGGCCTGCAGACGACAACGACACCCAGCGGAGCCCACCGCCCGGTCCGAAAACCGCGAGCCCTTTCCCACAACCCCACCTAGCCTCTGGAAAGTGATGAAGCCTCTCCTGTCGGCCCGCCGCACGGAACTACTCGCGGCCGGAGCCGCGACAACAACCGTGCTGTTGTGGGCCTCGGCGTTCGTGTCCATCCGGAGTGCGGGTGAGGCGTACGCACCCGGCGCCCTGGCCCTGGGCCGACTGCTCGCCGGGACACTGGTTCTCGGCGTGATCTGTCTGATACGCCGGGAGGGGTTCCCACCGCGCGCCGCGTGGCCGGGCATCGTGGTGTCCGGGCTGCTCTGGTTCGGGCTCTACATGGTGGTGCTCAACTGGGGTGAGCAGAAGGTCGACGCGGGCACCGCCGCCCTCGTGGTGAACGTCGGCCCGCTGATCATGGCCCTGCTCGCGGGGTGGCTGCTCAAGGAGGGGCTCCCGCCGCGGCTGCTCGCCGGGATGGCCGTGTCGTTCGCGGGAGCGGCGGTCGTCGGCCTGTCGATGTCGGGCGAGGGCAGCGCCTCCGTGCTCGGCGTGCTGCTCTGTCTGCTCGCCGCGGTGGCATACGCGGGCGGTGTGGTCGCCCAGAAGCCGGCCCTGCGGCACGGTTCCGCGCTCCAGGTGACGACGTACGGCTGTGCGATCGGGGCGGTTGCCTGTCTGCCGTTCGCCGGGCAACTGGTGTCCGACGCCGCCGACGCCCCGCTGTCCGCGACTCTCAACATGGTGTATCTGGGCGTCTTCCCGACCGCCCTCGCGTTCACCACCTGGGCGTTCGCGCTGGCCCGTACGACGGCCGGGAAGATGGGTGCCACGACCTACGCGGTGCCCGCGCTGGTGGTGCTCATGTCCTGGGTGGCGCTCGACGAGGTGCCGGGGTGGATCACGCTCGTCGGCGGGCTGGTGTGTCTGGCGGGGGTGGCGGTGTCGCGGTCGCGCCCGCGAACGGCCGTCGCCGCAGCGGAGGTTGGGGATGCCGCCGCTGTCGGCGGGCCGGTCGCCGCGGCCCCGGAGACGAGTCCGGAGCCGCAGCGCGAGCAGGCCTAGGCGGCCCGGCTTCTCAGCGTGAACTGGCCCTGTCCGCAAGGACTTTGATCGATCCGAGTGCGATCACGGCGAGCCCGATGATGTACGCGGCCACCGACATCGACGTGCCCGTCGTCTCCAGCAGGAGCACCATCACGAAGGGCGCGAGGCCGCCGCCCAGGACGGCCGCGATCTGATAGCCGAGCGAGGCGCCGGTGTACCGCATCTCGGGCGTGAACAACTCGGCGAACAGGGCGGCCTGGGGCCCGTACATGATGCTGAGGAAACAGCTGCCGACGAACGTGCCGACCGCCAGCCACAGCAGCGAGCCCGTGTCGATCAGCAGGAACATCGGTACGGCCCACAGGGCGATGCCGGCCGCACCGAGACCGTAGATCCGGATGCGGCCGATGCGGTCGGAGAGCGCGGCGGACGCGGGGATCAGGACGAGCTGGGTGAGGCTCACGCAGAGGGAGACCGTGAGGACCGCGCCGCGGTTCATGTCGAGTTCGCGGGTCGTGTAGTCGAGGACGCCGGTGATCAGGATGTAGAAGGTCGCGGTGTTCACGGCGAACGAGCCGCCCGCGAGGAAGACCGTGCCGAGGTGGCCGCGGAGGATGGTGCGCAGCGGGGAGTTCCGCGCGCCGTCGCCTTCTCCACCCTTCTCGCCCTTCTCTTCCTTCTCCTTCTCGACCAGGGCCCGTTCGGCCGCCCGGAACTCCGGGGTCTCCTCGACGTGCTTGTGGATGTACCAGGCGAGTACGAGGACCAGCAGGCCGACCAGGAACGGGAGCCGCCATCCCCACGCGGCGAACGCCGAATCGCTGGTGAACGCACCGGCGAGGAGGAAGACCGAGTTGGCGGTCACCACGCCGATGGGGACGCCGAGTTGGACGAAGCTGCCGTAGATGCCCCGTTTGCCCTCGGGGGCGTACTCGGTGGCGAGGAGCATCGCGCCGCCCCACTGCGCGCCGACCGCGATGCCCTGCATGACGCGGAGCGTGACGAGGAGGACCGGGGCTGCTATGCCGATCGTCTCGTACGTGGGGAGGAGGCCGATGCCCGTCGTGGCCACGCCCATCAGGGTCAGGGCCAGGACCAGCATGGGCTTGCGGCCCCGTTTGTCGCCGAGCTGGCCCGCGATCACTCCGCCGAAGGGGCGGGCGAGGAAGCCGACCGCGAACGTTGCGAACGAGGCGAGGACTCCTGCGGAGGAGCTGCCTGCGGGGAAGTACAGGTCTCCGAGGACCAGGGCTGCCGCTATGCCGAAGACGAAGTAGTCGTACCACTCGACTGCTGAGGCGAGGGCGGCGGCTGTTGCCACTTTGCGGCGGTTTCGGGTGTCTTGGGTGGGGGTGGATGTGGTGGGGAGGGTGGGAGGAGCGGTGTCCATGCGGTGCACACTCCGGTGGGTGCGGGGACGTTCGCGGCAACGTACTGACCGGACGGTATGTTGGTCAACGGGTGTGCGGGGATTGGTCTTTTTCTTCGCCCCCGCCGCCCCTACCCATTCCCGTCCCTGCCTCAGGGGCTCCGCCCCCGAACCCCCGCTCCTCAAACGCCGGAGGGGCTGGGGGGTGTTGGGGCTGGGTGGGTTGACCGTGGGTGGGTGGGGG